>NZ_DASYDO010000063.1:0-199694 GCF_036499525.1 Luteibacter sp.
GGCCAGCGTTTTGCCTCGGGCTTCCTCCGGACGTCCGGTCACCCGAAACGCCCTTGCCTCTGGCTAACCCTTCCCCTTGCCGGGTGGGTAGAGGAGTTGCACCTCCTAGCAGGTGCGCCCTGCCGGGCGCACCCAAAAAAAGCCCGGCTTTCGCCGGGCTTGTCGTTCGAACGCCAGGGCTGGCGCACGGCGGGACTTAGAAGTCCATGCCGCCCATGCCACCCATGCCGCCCGGACCACCGTGGCCGTGGCCATCGTCCTTCTTCGGCAGCTCGGTCACGGCCGCTTCGGTCGTGATGATCGAGCCCGCGACCGAGGCCGCGAACTGCAGCGCCGAACGGGTCACCTTGGTCGGGTCCAGGATACCGAAGGCGATCATGTCGCCGAACTCGCCGTTGGCGGCGTTGTAGCCGAAGTTGCCCTTGCCTTCCTTCACCTTGTTGAGGACGACCGACGGCTCTTCACCGGCGTTCGCCACGATGGCGCGCAACGGGGCTTCCAGGGCGCGACGGGTGATGGCGATACCGAGGTCCTGGTCCGGATTCTTGCCCTTCAGGCCGTCGAGGGCCGTGAGTGAACGGATCAGGGCGACGCCGCCGCCCGGGACCACGCCTTCCTCGACCGCCGCACGGGTGGCGTGCAGGGCGTCTTCGACGCGGGCCTTCTTTTCCTTCATCTCGACTTCCGTCGCGGCGCCGACCTTGATGACGGCCACGCCGCCGGCCAGCTTCGCCACGCGCTCCTGCAGCTTCTCGCGGTCATAGTCCGAGGAGGTCTCCTCGATCTGCGCCTTGATCTGGCCGATGCGCGACTGGATGCGCTCGGCTTCGCCGGCACCGTCGATGATCGTGGTGTTTTCCTTGGTGATCACGACACGCTTGGCACGGCCCAGGTCGGTGATCGTGGCCTTGTCGAGCTGCAGGCCCACTTCCTCGGAGATGACCACGCCGTTCGTGAGGATGGCGATGTCTTCCAGGATGGCCTTGCGGCGATCGCCGAAGCCCGGCGCCTTCACGGCGGCGACCTTCACGATGCCACGGATGGTGTTGACGACGAGGGTCGCCAGGGCTTCGCCCTCGACTTCCTCGGCGACGATCAGCAGCGGCTTGGCGGCCTTCGCGACGGCCTCGAGCACCGGCAGGAGCTCACGCACGTTCGAGATCTTCTTGTCGTGGATCAGGATGAACGGGTCATCCAGTTCGACCTGCTGCGACTGCTGGTTGTTGATGAAGTACGGCGACAGGTAGCCGCGGTCAAACTGCATGCCTTCGACCACGTCGAGTTCGTTCTCGAGGCCCGAGCCTTCCTCGACCGTGATGACGCCTTCCTTGCCCACCTTCTTCATCGCGTTGGCGATGATGTCGCCGATGTCGGCGTCGGAGTTGGCCGAGATGGTGCCGACCTGGGCGATCGCCTTGTCGTCAGCCGTCGGGTTGGACAGCTTCTTCAGCTCGCCCACGGCGGCGCTGACGGCCTGGTCGATACCGCGCTTGAGGTCCATCGGGTTGATGCCGGCGGCGACGGCCTTCAGGCCTTCCTGGATGAACGCCTGGGCGAGGACGGTCGCGGTGGTCGTACCGTCACCGGCGACGTCGGAGGTCTTCGAGGCGGCTTCCTTGACGATCTGCGCGCCGATGTTCTCGTACTTGTCGGAAAGCTCGATTTCCTTCGCGACCGAGACGCCGTCCTTGGTGACGGTCGGGACGCCGAAGCTCTTCTCGATCACGACGTTGCGGCCCTTCGGGCCCAGGGTGACCTTGACGGCGTTGGCGAGGGTGTTGACACCCTTCAGCATGCGCGCGCGAACGTCTTCGCCGAAGCGGACTTCTTTAGCTGCCATAAAATGTGTGCCTCAAAAATTTTGAATTAGGTAACGGATTCTTGATCTTGCGGCCCGCCAGGCGCGGCTATCGCGCCAAGGGCGAGCCTTTTGCAAGATCAGCCTTCGATGACAGCCACGATGTCGTCTTCCTTCAGGAAGACCAGCTCTTCGCCTTCGACCTTGATTTCCTGGCCGGCATACTTGCCGAACAGGACCACGTCGCCTTCCTTCACGCCCATGGCGCGGATGGTGCCGTTCGCCAGGGTGAGGCCGTTACCGGCTGCGATGACCTTGCCGCGGGTCGGCTTTTCGGTCGCGCTGTCGGGGATGACGATGCCACCGGCCGAAACACGCTCTTCTTCGAGGCGCTTGACGATGACGCGATCGTGCAGCGGGCGCAGTTTGCTCATGACTTCTCCAACCATGTGATTGACGGACAAAGGAATTGCTCCACCCTGTTAGCACTTGGCCAGGGTGAGTGCCAGAATTTTAGCCAAAGCCAACCCCTGATCGGAAGGCCCTGGGTCATCGACAGATGGCGCCGCGGCGTACCCGTTCAAGGGCCCCGGCCCAAAAAGCGTGATTTCAGGAGGCACAATGCTCCCCATGTCCGAGCCGATCGCCGGGATCGGTGCAAGCCAATCCGGAAACACCCGGTCATAATGATGGACGTTCATCGCGGTCCGTCGCCGCACCGATCCACGGAGTCGACATGAAGTCTGTTGTCCGCCACGCGCTGGCCCTTCTCGCCAGCCTTGGCCTGTTCGCCGCCACCCTTCCTGCCTTCGCCCAGGACGATGAGGAACTGCTGCCCGTCACCCAGGCCTTCCACCTGACGACGGACGCCAGCCAGCCCGGAACGGTGAAACTCCATTGGCACATCGCGCCGGACTATTACCTCTATCGCGGACGGATCAAGATCACGGCGGCCGACCCCTCGGCGGTGAAGCTGGGAGAGCCGAGCCTTCCCAACGGCCTGAAGGAGCACGACGAGTACCTGGGCGACGTGGAGATCTACCACGGCGACATCCAGGCAAGCGTGCCGTACACCCTGGCCGACGCGGCGACGAAGACACTGGCGCTGAACGTGCAGTACCAGGGCTGCCACGAGGTAGAGCCGAAGATCTGCTATCCGCCGAACACCGAGCACCTGAAGCTCACCATCGGTGGTCCGTCCACGATCCCTGCCGCGCAACCGGCCATGCCGGCCACCAACGCCGCGGCCCTTCTCGGCGCGCCGGCCACGGCCAGGCAAGGTACCGACGCCCAGCCCCTGCCCGCGGAACAGGCCTTCCGTTTCGAGGCGCTGGTCAAGGACCGCGGCAACCTGCTGCTGCGCTGGACGATGCCAAAGGACTATTACCTCTACCGGGACAAGACGCAGGTCACCGTGGCCTCGCCGGCCGGCGTCAGCGTGGGTGAGCCGGAATGGCCCAGCGGCACTGCCCACCACGACGAGCACTTCGGCGACACCATCGTCTACTTCGACCAGGTGGAACTGCCCGTGCCGCTGGAAGGCGCAGCGAACACGACGTCCGTGGCGCTCGAGGTGGCCTACCAGGGGTGCCTGGAGAACGGCATCTGCTACCCGGTGATGAAGCGCCGTGTCAGCATCGACCTCGCCGCGGGCACCGCTTCCGTCGGTGCTGCCGCAGAAGAATCGCAGCAAGCAGCTGCCCCCGCCGACGTGGCCCCCACACCGCCGCCCCCGGGCATGAAGCCGGGTGGCGACGCCCCGGTCGGTTTCATCGCGGCCATCGGCCTGGCCTTGCTCGGCGGCCTGGTCCTGAACCTCATGCCTTGCGTGCTCCCGGTGCTGTCGCTAAAAGCGATCACCGTGCTCGAGAGTGGCGAGAGCCAGGCGGCCGCACGCCGTCACGCGCTCTGGTACACGGCCGGCGTGATCGTCGCCTTCGCCGTGCTCGGCCTCGTCATCGTGGGTATTCGCGCGGCAGGGCACGGCATCCAGTGGGGCGCTCAGTTCCAGCAGCCACTGGCGATCGGCCTGCTCGTGTACGTCATGCTTGCCGTCGGCCTGTCCATGTCCGGCGTCTTCGAGATCGGCGGTTCGCTGGGCAATGTCGGTAGTGGACTCGCTGCGCGCTCGGGTCCGTCCGGCGACTTCTTCACCGGCGTGCTCGCCGTGGTCGTCGCCAGCCCCTGCACGGCACCCTTCATGGGCTCGGCCATCGCCTTCGCCTTCGCCGCGCCGCTCGTCGTCGCCTTCCTGATCTTCCTCGCGCTTGGTCTCGGCCTCGCCCTGCCTTTCCTCGTGATCGGCTTCGTGCCGGCGGTCGCCCGGATGCTGCCCCGTCCCGGCCGCTGGATGGAAACGCTGAAGCAGGCGCTCGCCTTCCCGATGTACCTCACGGCCGTCTGGCTGCTCTGGGTGCTGACGAAGCAGCGCGGCGCGGATGCCACGGCCCTTGTGCTGGCCGGCGGCGTGCTGCTGACGATGGCGCTGTGGTGGTACGGTCGCAGCCGCGGTGGCCGTGCGCTGTCCTGGGCATTCACCGTCGTGCTGGCCATGGGGGCCGCCGCGGCACTGTGGACGGTGCACGGCCTGCCCGCGCCGCAGACCGTGAGTGTGGCCGCCGACGACTCAGTGCCTTATTCGCCCGCGAAGCTTGCTGAACTGCGCGGTGCGGGCACGCCGGTATTGGTCGACATGACGGCCGACTGGTGCATCACGTGCAAGGCGAATGAACGCGCCGTGCTCGACACGGCGGCGTTCCGCGCGCTGCTCAAGCGCACCGGCACCGTCTACATGAAGGGCGACTGGACCGACGTGAACGCGACCATCGCCACCTTCCTGGAGCAGTACCACTCCGTGGGCGTGCCGCTTTACGTGGTGTACCCGAAGGGCGGCGGCGAAGGCACGAAGCTCTCCACCGTGCTCACCTACGACCGCGTCGAGAAGGCGCTTGAGGCCGCTGCGCACCCATGATCCGCGGCCCGACGTTCTGGATCGTCACGCTTGCGATCGCCGCCGCGGCGACGGGGTTCTACCTGGAGCACCGTCGCCTCCATCCGCCGCCACCGCAAGGCATCACCGTGGCCGATGTGGGCGATCTACCGCCCGAAGCAACCTTCCTCACCGTCGACGGCAAGCCGCGCCAGCTCTCCGACTGGCGCGGCAAGCGGCTGCTCATCAACTTCTGGGCCACGTGGTGCGGGCCCTGCCGCCGCGAGATGCCCCTGCTCAGCGAGAATGCGGCACGCTACCGCGCTCGCAACGTGGCCATCGTCGGCGTGGCAGAGGACACGGCGAACGCGGTACGCACTTACCTCGCCGAGCGCCCGGTGGAGTACCCGGTGCTGCTCGCGGACACCAACGCACCCGGCGGTTCGCTTTCCTTCGGCAATACGCGCCGCGTGCTGCCCTACAGCGTCCTGATCGGCGAGGACGGGCGTATCCTGCGGCAAAAGCCCGGCACGTTCAGCCAGGCCGACCTCGACGAATGGCTCGCCCCCGAACGATGAACGACGTGCCCATGGATGCCCTGCCTTCGTCCGGCGAAGCGATCGAAGCCACCCGCCTCTGGCTCGAGCGCGCCGTCATCGGCCTTAATCTGTGTCCCTTCGCCAAGGCAGTGCAACGCAAGGGACAGGTTCGTTATGTGGTCAGCGAGGCGACCCAGCCGCTACCCTTGCACGCCGACCTCGTCCGCGAACTGGAACTGTTGCGCGATACCGATCCGGACGCGGTCGACACCACGCTGCTGATCCATCCCGGCGTGCTCGGCGATTTCATGGATTTCAACGAATTCCTCGAAGTGGCGGACGCGGCGGTCGCCGACCTCCACCTGGAAGGCGATATCCAGGTGGCCAGCTTCCACCCTGATTTCCAGTTCGAAGGCACGGCCGTCGACGACATCACCAATTACACCAACCGCTCGCCCTATCCCACCCTGCATCTGCTGCGCGAGGCCAGCATCGACCGGGCCGTGGCGGCCTTTCCCGATGCCTCGGCGATTTTCGCGACCAATATGGAGACGTTGGAGAAGCTGGGGCATGCGGGGTGGCGGAAGCTTTTCGAAGCATCCGGCCCGTAGGAGCGCGCCCTGCGCGCGACAGCTCTTCGCGAAATGCAACAGGTCCTGCTGCTCAACGCGAAAAACTGGCGCGCGCAGGGCGCGCTCCTGCAACCATACGGCACCGTCTGGAAAGTCACGATCTCCAGCGAACTGCGTCGAACTCCACCGAACTGGACAACTCCGGGCGACAGGCGCACACTGCGCGGCGTGCCGGGGGTGCCGGACCCAGTAATCAGGTGAACAGTGGCCAGGATACTTGTCCTGCACGGACCCAACCTCAATCTTCTCGGTGTGCGCGAACCCTCCGTCTACGGCCATGAAACCCTGGCCGATATCAATGCGTCGCTCCATGCCCGGGCCCAGGCGGCCGGTCACGAACTGGGTTGGTTCCAGTCGAACGCCGAGCACGAGCTGATCGGCCGGATCCATCAGGCGCGCGACGAAGGCACGGCCTGGATACTGATCAATCCCGCGGCCTTTACGCACACCTCGATCGCATTGCGCGACGCGCTCGCCGGCGTGGCTATCCCGTTCATCGAGATCCACCTGTCGAATCCGCACGCCCGCGAGCCGTTCCGCCACCACTCCTACGTATCGGACATCGCGACCGGCACGATCTGCGGTTTCGGCGGCGACAGCTACCGCCTGGCACTGGAAGCCGCGCTGCTCCGCCTTTTCGTACCGGCGGCCTGATTCCCTTCGCGGCGCGCCTGGCGCGCCCGCTCAACCACCAGAAGGTTTGTCCCATGGACCTGCGCAAGATCAAGAAGCTCATCGACCTGCTAGAGGAATCGAACCTCGCCGAGCTGGAAATCAAGGAAGGCGAAGAAGTGGTCCGTCTTTCACGCGTGCCGAAGGGCAGCGCCGTCGCCGCGCAGCAGATGATTGCCGCCCCCATGGCCACCGCGCCCGTCGCCGCACCTGTGGCGGTAGCGGCCGCGCCCGCCGCCGAGCCGGGCCTGCCGCCCGGCCACGTCGTGAAGGCGCCGATGGTCGGCACGTTCTATGCCGCCTCGACCCCGGGCGCGCCGGCTTTCGCCGCTATCGGCCAGCAGGTCAAGGCTGGCGAGACGCTGGGCATCATCGAGGCCATGAAGATGTTCAACCAGATCGAGGCCGACGTTGCCGGCACTGTGGTCGCCGTCCTGGTCGAAAACGGCCAGCCGGTGGAATTCGACGAACCGATGTTCGTCATCGCCTGAGGCCACGACATATGCTCGAGAAGGTCGTCATAGCCAATCGCGGCGAGATCGCGCTGCGGATACTGCGCGCGTGCCACGCGCTCGGCATCAAGACGGTCGCGGTGCACTCCACCGTCGATCGCAACCTCAAGCACGTCGGCCTGGCCGATGAATCGATTTGCATCGGTCCGGGGCCGTCGGCCCAAAGCTATCTCAACATTCCCGCGATCATCGCCGCCGCCGAAATCACCGACGCCGGCGCCATCCATCCGGGATACGGCTTCCTGTCGGAGAACGCCGACTTCGCCGAACAAGTGGAAAAGTCCGGCTTCGTCTTCATTGGACCCACCGCGGACGTGATCCGCCTGATGGGTGACAAGGTCGAGGCCATCCGCACCATGAAGGGCTCCGGTGTGCCGTGCGTGCCGGGCTCGGGCGGTCCGCTCGGCGACGATGTGGACGAGAACATCCGCGTCGCGCGCGAGATCGGCTACCCGGTCATCATCAAGGCTGCCGGCGGCGGCGGCGGTCGCGGCATGCGCGTCGTGCGCACCGAGGCGCACCTTGCCAATTCCATCGTGATGACCAAGCAGGAGGCCAAGGCGGCTTTCAGCAACGATCAGGTCTACATGGAGAAGTTCCTGGAGAATCCGCGCCACGTG
The DNA here is from genome assembly GCF_036499525.1 of Luteibacter sp. Taxonomy (GTDB): domain Bacteria; phylum Pseudomonadota; class Gammaproteobacteria; order Xanthomonadales; family Rhodanobacteraceae; genus Luteibacter. The sequence goes on from NZ_DASYDO010000063.1 coordinate 7,703, forward strand.
GAGATCCAGGTACTCGCCGATGGCCAGGGCAACGCCATCCATCTGGGTGAACGCGACTGCTCCATGCAGCGCCGCCACCAGAAGGTCGTGGAGGAAGCACCGGCACCGGGTATCACTCCGGAATTGCGCGAACAGATCGGCAAGGTCTGCGTCGATGCGTGCATCCGCATCGGTTATCGCGGCGCGGGCACGTTCGAGTTCCTGTTCGAGAACGGCCGCTTCTACTTCATCGAGATGAACACCCGTATCCAGGTGGAGCATCCGGTGACCGAACTGGTGACCGGCATCGACCTCGTTCGCGAGCAGCTGCTGATCGCCAGCGGCCACAAGCTGTCGATCCGCCAGGAAGACATCGTGCTCAACGGTCACGCCATCGAGTGCCGCGTGAATGCCGAGGATCCGGACACCTTCATGCCGAGCCCTGGCACGGTGAAGCGTTTCGAAGCCCCGGGCGGTCCCGGCGTGCGCGTGGACACCCACCTGTACGACGGCTATCGCATCCCGCCGAACTACGACTCGATGATCGGCAAGATCATCGTGCACGGCCCGGATCGCGCCACGGCGATTGCGCGCATGCGCATGGCCTTGACCGAGACGGTGATCGAAGGCGTGAAGTGCAACATCGCGCTGCAGCAGCGGATCATGGCCGACGTGGGCTTCCAGCAGGGTGGGCAGAACATCCACTACCTGGAAAAGCGCATGGCCGAGCAGAAAGAAACGCCGCCGCCGGTCTGAACGAAGAATCCCGCCGAGAGGCGGGATTTTTTTAGTACCTCACGCATTTCCGGGGCTTCTGCGGCTCGGCTTCGCCATCGCATCGGCGCTCGTGCGTGGCGGGTGGGCCAGTGAGGCGTCGTGTAGAAAGAGCTTCGGCGCTGCCGCATGTGTGGGGGCCGCGTCAGCGGCGATAAACCTCGCAACAGAGCCGCTTCTTTGCTTGGTGGGAGCCGACCCTGTCGGCGACGCCGTTTGCGAGCACCCATCGCCGCTGAAGTGGCTCCCCGAAAGTGTGCGGACCAACTAGCTGGCGGCGAGCGCGCTGTGGCTGCATGCAACTGCTCCCTCACCATTGGCGTGTGCGCCGGCATGGCGCGAGCCCGCGACGCACGCCGCATGCAGGCGAAAACGCTCCTTCGGATCGTGCCGGTGGTCGCGAAAGGCGTCGCCGACAGGGTCGGCTCCTACCCAAAGCACGCAACGCATCGGCGTGCGACACGTCCAGGCTCATCCTGCACGACACCTCACCGTTGGAGGCCAGCAGCCGTCGCCCTCGCCGCGATGTCTGGAGTCGAGGGCGTTCGGGCGGACAAGGCCCGTCAGGGGGCCGGCCTGGACGGCCGGCCGTCTTCGTCGAGCCATGGATGGCGAGTCGAAGACCCCCGCCCGAATGTCCGGGTCCGCCGGGGCGCAAGCCATCAGACACTGCCGCGAAGCGGCCTCCTTTCCCAAGGAACGACGTAAGCCTTCGCGGCGAGGGCGACGGCTGCTGGCCCACCCGCCACGCACGAGCGCCGATACGATGGCGAAGCCGAGCCGCAGAAGCCCCCGGAAATGCGTGAAGAACTTTTTTAGGGCATTTTCGAAGGAGCCTCCGCAGGCTCGGCTTCCGCCCATCGCAGGGACTCGCAAAAACCTTTCAGCTCGACCTGCGATATCCGCTGATGCGCACCCAATCTTCCAGCGTGCGCACTTCCAAACCCTCGAACCACTCTGCGTAACGCACGAGCAGTTCCTCGTGCTGGCCAGAGAGGATGCCCGATAGCGCGAACGGTGCGCCGGGCTTGACCGCGGCGGCGAAGGTCGGCGCGAGTTCCGCGAGCGGGCCGGCAAGGATGTTCGCGACAAGCACGTCGGCGAGGGCCGCTGGCGCTTCGACCGGCAGATAGACGTCCAGATCGTCGTGCACGCCGTTGCGTTCCGCGTTGTCGCGCGAGGCGAGCAATGCCTGGGGATCGTTGTCGATGCCCACGGCGTTGGCTGCGCCCAGCTTCAGCGCCGCGATGGCGAGGATGCCCGAGCCGCAGCCGTAGTCGAGCACGTGCTTGCCCGCCAGTTGCTGGCCGTCGAGCCACTCGAGACACATGGCGGTGGTCGGATGGGTGCCGGTACCGAAAGCGAGGCCGGGATCGAGCCGGACCACGACGATGTCGCCATCCACCGGTGGCTCGATGTTCCACGGATACACCCATAGCCGGCGCCCGAACGGCATCGGCTTGAACTGATCCATCCACGCGCGCTCCCAGTCCTGGTCGTCCACCACACGCCATTCGATCTGCGCCGGCTCGATGAAAGGCAGGTCGTCGGCGATGGCCTCGGTGAGTCCGCGCTTGTCGGCATCGGCGTCGAACAGCGCGTTCAGCACGATCTGGTTCCACAGTGGAACCTCGCCCACCCCCGGCTCGAAGATGGCCTCCTCGTCTGGCGTCTCGGCATCGGCGTCCTGCAGGGTGATCGACAGGGCGCCAAGGTCCTCCAGGGCAGCTTCGACACGCGGCTGCTCGGCGGCGCGGATCGTGAGGGAAAGTTCGAGCCAGGGCATCGTGGGACCAGTGCGGGGACGGGTCCACGATTCTACCGGGCGCGCAGGGACGCGGCGCGGCCGTTATGATTCAACGATGTATACGCAGTGCCCCGGGTGCCTCACGGTCTACAAGCTGGAAGCGGAACTGCTGGTTCCCGCTTGCGGTTGCCTCCGCTGCGGCCACTGCGACGGCGTATTCAATGCCCTGGGCACCCTGGCGACACACCTGCCTCCGGAGCCCTTCACCCGGCTGGCGGGCCATGCGCTGGACCAGGAGCCGCCGCTGGCCGACGTGGCCGTATTCCGGCCGCGCCCGGTATTCGACGACCTGATGACGGAGCCCGCCGCCGAGCCTGCCGAGGAGTCCATCCACGGCCCCCTTGCCGCGGAGGAACCCAGCGAAGACTTCTCGCAGCTCACCTTCACCCCGCGCTTCGCCAAGCCACGGCGACGGTCATGGCGCACGGCGGCGTGGGCCACGGTGTGCACGGTGCTCGTGCTTGGCCTCGGTGCGCAGCTGGGCTGGGCGAAGCGAGATGTCCTCATCGCCGATCCGACGGTCGGGCCGCTGATCGAGACGGGCTGCGCGGCGATCGGTTGTCGTCTTCCATTGGTGTCCGCGCCTGCGCGCCTTCGCCTGCTCGCTCGCGATGTCGAGCAACATCCATCGGCCAGCGATGGCCTGCTCATCACCGCCAGCGTGCGCAACGATGCGGCATTCGCGCAGCCTTATCCGATCGTGACGATCGTGCTTTCCGATGCGAACGGCCAGCGCCTCGCGATGCGTCGCTTCCAGCCGGAAGATTACGTGGGCGATGCCGCCACGCGCACACGCGGTCTTGCCGGTGGCGCAACGACGGCGATGGTCTTCGAGGTGCAAGACCCGGGCCAGCGAGCGGTCGCCTTTGCATTCAGCTTCGACTGAACTGTTCGAAAAAATTTCTTTTTGCAAGCCTGCACTTCATCGCCCGGGGCGAGTACACTCGGTTCCCTTCGCGACTGTCGACCACCCCGGCGAGGTGTGTCCAGGCCGCAACCCAAGCGACGATACGACAAGAACCGACCGGGGCTTCGCGCGCCGGCCTGCAGAGGGGAATGCCTTGAACGCTGTGAGACTGACTGCCGAGGCCGCCGCCAACGAAACCTCCATGCAGAGCGCCCTCAGCGAATGCGTCAGCCGAACGGTACGTCGTTACCTGGCCGACATCGGTGACACGGAATGCGTCGAAGGCCTGCACGCCCTCGTCATCCGCGAGGTCGAAGGCCCCCTGCTCCGCGAAGTGCTCGCCTTCCACGAAGGCAACCAGAGCCGTGCCGCCGCCGCGCTCGGCATCAATCGCGCCACCCTGCGCAAGAAGCTGGCCGCCCACGGCATCTCCTGAGGCTCCGGCCAGCGGCCAGACGGCTATAATGGCGCGCTTTCGTACCCGGAAGTGCCCATGACCACGCCCGATCTCGTCCCCGTCCGCCGCGCGCTCGTCAGCGTTTCCGACAAGCAGGGCCTGACCGAACTCGCCCGGCGCCTCGTCGCCGCGAACGTCGATATCCTCTCCACCGGTGGCTCGGCCAAGGCGCTGCGTGACGCTGGCATTCCCGTGCGCGACGTGGGCGACCTCACCGGCTTCCCCGAGATCATGGACGGACGCGTGAAGACGCTGCACCCGCGCGTGCATGGTGGCCTCCTCGGTCGCCGCGGTACTGACGACGCAGTAATGGCCGAGCACGGTATCGTCCCGATCGACCTGCTCGTGCTGAACCTCTATCCGTTCGAGCGCACCGTGGCCGATCCGGCGTGCACGCTCGAAGACGCCATCGAGAACATCGACATCGGCGGCCCCGCGATGCTCCGCGCCGCGGCGAAGAACTGGAACGACGTGGGCGTGCTTACCGATCCAGCGCAGTACGACGACGCGCTCGCCGAGATCGAGACCAGGGGCGGCCTGTCGCGTGCGACGCGCTTTCGTCTCTCGGTCGCAGCGTTCAACCGCGTCTCGGATTACGACGGTGCCATCAGCGATTACCTCTCGGGCCTCAGCCTCGACGAGACGCATACGGCCGTGGCCGGGCGTGCGGAATTCCCGGCCCAGTCCAACGGCCGTTTCGTGAAGGTGATGGACCTGCGCTACGGCGAGAATCCGCACCAGGCCGGCGCGTTCTATCGCGACCTGTACCCAGCCGCCGGCACGCTCGCCACCTTCCGCCAGTTGCAGGGGAAGGAACTCTCGTTCAACAACATCGCCGACGCCGATGCGGCATGGGAATGCGTGCGCCAGTTCGATGCGCCGGCCTGCGTGATCGTGAAGCACGCCAACCCCTGCGGCGTGGCCGTGGCGACCGATCCCCTGGCCGCTTACGAACTCGCCTACGCCACCGACCCCACGTCGGCCTTCGGCGGCATCATCGCCTTCAACCGTCCGCTCGATGCGGAAACGGCGAAGACGATCCTGAAGCGCCAGTTCGTCGAGGTGCTGATCGCGCCGCAGGTCAACGCGGACGCTGTGGCGGAGGCCGCGAAGAAGGCCAACGTGCGCATCCTTGAAATACCCATGGGTGATGGCCGCAACACGCACGATGTGAAGCGCGTGGGTTCAGGCCTTCTCGTACAGACCGCCGACCACCGCCAGGTGCAGCGCGATGAACTCAAGGTCGTCAGCAAGCGCCAGCCGACGCCGGCCGAACTCGACGACCTGCTGTTCGCCTGGCGCGTGGCGAAGGTGGTCAAGTCCAACGCCATCGTCTATGCGAAGGACAACCGTACGATCGGCATCGGTGCCGGCCAGATGAGCCGCGTGGTCAGCGCGAAGATCGCCGGCCTCAAGGCCGAGGAAGCTGGCCTGGCCGTGCCCGGCAGCGCCATGGCCTCGGATGCCTTCTTCCCGTTCCGCGATGGCATCGACGCCGCCGCCGCGGCAGGCATCCGCGCGGTGATCCAGCCCGGCGGGTCGATGCGCGATGGCGAAGTGATCGCCGCGGCCGACGAGCACGACATGGCGATGGTGTTCACAGGCGTCCGCCACTTCCGCCATTAACATCCGCCCTTTCCAGCATTAAATGTAGGAGCGCGCCCTGCGCGCGACATGTGTTGAGGCCGTGACCCGGAGCTGGCGCGCCAGCCTGGGGACTGGCCCGAAAAGCTGTCGCGCGCAAGGCGCGCTCCTACCGTGCGCGCGCCCCGTACCGCCGCGCCAGCACCGCGCACACCATGAGCTGGATCTGGTGGAACAGCATGATCGGCAGCACGATCATGCCAAGCGGATGCCCCGCGAACAGCACCTTCGCCATGGGCACGCCCGAAGCGAGGCTTTTCTTCGAGCCGCAGAAGACGATGGTGATCTCGTCTTCCCGCGAAAAGCCGAGCGCACGCGAGCCATAGCGCGTGATCAGCAGCGCGCACGCGAGCAGGATCGCATTCACCGCGACGAGACCGGCGAGCACCGGAGGCGGCAAGCGGTGCCAGAGGCCTTGCAACACGGCGGCGCTGAAGGCGGTGTAGACCACCAGCAGGATGGACCCCCGATCGACGAAGCCGAGCAGCCTGGCATTCCGATGCACCCAGCGGCCGATCCAGCGCTGCGCTATCTGCCCGGCCGCGAAGGGAATGAACAACTGCACGACGATCGCACCGATCGAATGCCACGACAGCTCGCCATGGCCCGTTCCTGCGATCAGGATGCCCACCAGCAAGGGCGTGATGAAGATGCCCAGCAGACTGGACGCCGACGCCGCGACGACCGCCGCGGGTACGTTCCCGCGCGCGATGGACGTGAAGGCAATGGACGACTGTACCGTGGACGGCAAGGTACAGAGGAACAGGATGCCGAGGTATAGGCCAGGCGTGACCAGCGGCGCGAGCACCGGCCGCAGCAGCAGGCCGAGCAGCGGAAACAGCACGAAGGTGCTGGCCAGCACGGTCACATGCAGGCGCCAGTTCTTCGTACCCGCCACCACGGCCTCGCGCGGCAGCTTGGCACCGTGCAGGAAGAACAGCAGCGCGATGGCGAGGTCGGTGATCACCTCGAACACATCGGCGGCCATGCCGCGGCAAGGAAGCAGGCTTGCCAGCACGACGGTCAGTACGAGGGAAAGGGTGAAGCTGTCAGGCAGGAAACGGCGCATGCGACAAGGGACCACGGTACGGCGACTATTGCAACGCCCACGAAGCCGAACGATGTGTGACCCCCCGTCCCCGTCCAAGCGAGCGCACCTGTGGCCGAAGAGGCTTCTCACGGCGGGTTGATTGCCTCGATGGTACGGTTCCTGGCTTTACGGCAAGAAAAAGCGATGAGCTACCGGCTGTACTACTGGACCGGCATTCAGGGCCGCGGCGAATTCGTCCGGCTATGCGTCGAGGACGCCGGCGCCGTCTACACCGACGTGGCGCGCGTCGAGGGCGACGACGTCATGGATGCCTTCATCGCGGGCGAACATGCGGGCGCCCTTCCCTTCGCACCGCCGTTCCTCGCCTCGGGACGTCTCGTGATCGCGCAGGTGGCGAACATCCTGCACTACCTGGGTCCGCGCCACGCCCTCGTGCCCGAGAGCGAATCCGCGCGCCTTTACGCCCACCAGCTGGAACTGACGATCGCCGATCTCGTCGCCGAGGTGCACGACGTGCACCATCCGGTGGCGAGCGGCCTGTACTACGAGGATCAGCGCAACGAAGCGACGAAGCGCGCGAAGGACTTCCGCGAGGAGAGGACTCCCAAATTCCTCGGTTACTTCGAAAAAGCCGTCGAGCGCGGCGGCGGGAAGCATCCGCTACGCGCGCACTCCTATGTCGACCTTTCGCTGCTCCAGGTCATGGCAGGGCTGCACTACGCGTTTCCCAAGGCGATGGCGAAGCAGACGCTGCCCTTGCTGCGTGATCTGGCGCGGCGCGTGGCGGACCGGCCGAACGTCGCCGCCTACCTGGCCTCGGAGCGCCGGTTGCCGTTCAACACGAACGGCATCTTCAGGCATTACCCCGAACTCGATGAATAGGCCTGTAGGAGCGCGCCTTGCGCGCGACATGTTCTGAGGCTGTGACTTGGAGCTGGCGCGCGAACGGCCCGACAGGGGCGAAAATCTGTCGCGCGCAAGGCGCGCTCCTACAGGGCTCGGCTTATCAGTCCGAACCGGCGGGCTTCGGGGCCTTGCCCCATTCGTAGACCTTGTAGAAAACGGGACTGACCGGGCCGTTCTTCGGGTCATGAATGGGGTTGCCGGACTGATCGAGCATATAGGTCTGGGGCACGCCGTTTTTCGGTGTCACCACCACCATGTACGGCTTGCCGGCCATGGTGAACTCATCGACGTGGTTGCCTTCCTTGTCATACGACCTGCTCAGCTTCGCCGGCGGGTTGCCCTGCGCGTCGACACCACCGTCGTCCTGCATGGACGGAAGGGCGACGGGCGACTGGGAAGTCCGGTTAGCGTCCGATGTGGCCGGCGTGGTCTTGCCATCCTGGGCCTGGTCGTAGGGCACGGGCCGCTCGATCGGCTTCCGCCCCGAACGATCTGGCTCGCCTGCCTTCACGCCTGGATCGTTCAGGCCCGGCGGAGGCGGGGCCGGCTTGAACGACGACGCGTCCTGCGCGGCGACGGGTAAGGCCAGGGCCAGGGCGAGCGCGGCGACGAGGGCGTGCGAGCGGTTCATGGGGAGTCCTCCTTGCGGGACGACGAGGATAGCAACTCCCGTACCTCCGGCCACGTGAACGAACGATTCGCGCGCGACCATGAGAGAATCCGGGGATGCCTACGCTCACCCTCATCGACGGGTCCTCGTACCTGTACCGCGCCTTCCATGCGCTGCCTCCCCTGACCAACACCTTCGGCGAGCCCACCGGCGCGCTGTTCGGCATCGTCAACATGCTGCGCACGACAATGAAGGCCGGCTCGGACTACGTGGCCTTCGTCTGCGACGCCCCGGGGCGGACCTTCCGCGACGACCTCTATCCCGAGTACAAGGCGAACCGCCCGTCCATGCCCGACGACTTGCGCGCGCAGGTCGATCCGATGATGAAGATCGTCGGCGCACTGGGCTTCCCCACCCTCTGTGTACCGGGCGTGGAAGCCGACGACGTGATCGGCACCCTGGCCCGCCAGGCGGCGGACCAGGGCATCGACACCATCATCTCCACGGGCGACAAGGATTTCGCGCAGCTTGTCGGCGCCCACATCGTGCTCATCAACACGATGAGCAACACCACGATGGATATCGACGGCGTCATCGAAAAGTTTGGCGTGCGCCCGGAGCAGATCGTCGACTACCTCACCCTCATGGGCGACAGCATCGACAACGTGCCCGGCGTGGAGAAATGCGGGCCGAAGACGGCCGCGAAGTGGCTAGCCGAATACGGCAACATCGACAACCTGTTCGCCAACGCCGACAAGATCGGCGGCAAGATCGGCGAGAACCTGCGCGCCGCGATCCCGCGCCTGCCGTTGTCGCGCGAGCTGGTCACGATCCGTACCGACGTGCCGCTGGACCTCGGCCCCGCCGACCTGCACATGCGCGACCGAGACGTCGAGGCACTGCGCGAACTCTACACGCGCTACGACTTCAAGGCGGCGCTGAAGGACCTTGACGCGGGCGAGACGGCCGCGCCGGCGCCCTCTCCTGTAGCGACGGCCCCGGCGATATCCGTCGTGACGCCGGGCCTCGCCGGTGAGGGCGAGTACGAACTCGTCGTCACCGAAGACCGCTTCGCGGCCTGGCTGGAAAAACTCGAGACAGCGCCGTTGATCGCCTTCGACACCGAAACCACCAGCATCGACGCGATGCAGGCGGACATCGTGGGCCTGTCGCTTGCGGTAGAACCGGGCAAGGCCGCGTATGTGCCCCTCGCGCACGATTTCCCCGGCGCTCCGACACAGTTGTCGAGGGAACACGTGCTCGGCGCGCTCAAGCCGATCTTCGAAGACCCGTCCCGGCCAAAAGTGGGCCAGCACGGCAAGTACGACGTGAACATCCTGTCGCACTACGGCATCGCGCTGCGCGGCCTCGCGCACGACACCATGCTCGAATCCTACATATTGAATGCCACGGCGACTCGCCACGACATGGATTCGCTCGCATCGCGCTACCTCGGCTACACCACCGTGAAGTACGAGGAAGTCGCGGGCAAGGGCGCGAAGCAGATCCCGTTCTCGCAGGTCGATTGCGATGCCGCGTGCCGCTACGCCGCGGAGGATGCGGACATCACGCTGCGCCTGCACCACGCGTTATGGCCACAGCTCGAGGCAGAACCCTCGCTGCGCGCCGTCTATGCGGATATCGAGATCCCGCTCGTGCCGGTCCTGGCGAAGATGGAGCGCACGGGCGTGCTCATCGACGCCCACGAACTGCGCCTGCAAAGCCAGCAGCTGGGAAAGCGCATGGTGGAACTGCAGAAGCAGGCCTATGCCTCGGCCGGTCACGACTTCAACATGGACTCGCCGAAGCAGCTGCAGAGCGTGCTGTTCGACGAACTGGGCCTCGCCGCGAAGATCAAGACACCGAAGGGCCAGCCTTCGACCAACGAGGAAGCCCTGGAAGCCATCGCCGACATGCACGAGCTGCCGCGGCTGATCCTCCAATACCGTGGACTAGCGAAGCTACGCTCGACGTACACCGACAAGCTGGCGGGCATCGTGAATCCGCGCACCGGCCGCGTACATACCAGCTACCACCAGGGCGCCGTCGCCACGGGCCGCATCAGCTCATCGGACCCGAACCTGCAGAACATCCCGGTCCGGACTGAGGAAGGCCGCCGTATCCGCCAGGCGTTCATCGCCCCCGAGGGCTGGTGCATCCTCGCAGCCGACTATTCGCAGATCGAGCTGCGCATCATGGCCCACCTGTCGAAGGACGAGGGCCTGGTGCGCGCCTTCCAGGAAGGGGGCGACGTGCATCGGGCCACCGCGGCCGAGGTATTCGGCGTGCCGCCGGCCGAGGTCACCGCCAACCAGCGGCGCGCCGCCAAGGCGATCAACTTCGGCCTGATGTACGGCATGAGCTCCTTCGGCCTCGCCCGCCAGCTCGGCGTGGACCGGGGCGAAGCGTCCGATTACATGGGCCGCTATTTCTCGCGCTATCCCGGCGTGCGCGCTTTCATGGACGCCACGCGCGAGCAGGCCCACCGCGACGGCTACGTCCAGACCCTCTTCGGCCGGCGCCTGTACCTGGAAAACCTGAAGTCGCGGAACCAGGCGTTCCGGGCGGGCGCCGAGCGCGCGGCCATCAATGCCCCGATGCAGGGCACCGCGGCCGACATCATCAAACGGGCCATGATCGCCGTGGCGACCTGGATCGAGCCCCGGGACGACGTGCGCCTGTTGATGCAGGTGCACGACGAACTGGTGTTCGAAGTCCGCGCGGACGCCGTGGACGCCGTGCGAGCCGGCATCGAGGAGCGCATGTCCGGCGCGGCAACCCTCAGCGTGCCGCTCCAGGTGGACATCGGCGTCGGCGCCAACTGGGACGAAGCCCACTGATTGGACGTCCAAACGTAATTTTTCCGTTAGCCAAATCCAGTCGTGAACGAAAGCTGACTTTTTTTGTGCCAACTTTGCAACTTTCGGCACGGCTGGACGTCAATACAAGTGGACGCACGCAACGGCGTCCCATCGGTGGAATCCACCTCCCTGGAGTCACCCTGCGGATCGGCCGGATCTTCCCCTGGATCCGGCCTTCCACCGGGCCCCGAGAGCTCCCCTGGCTCTCGGGGCTTTTTTTTTGGTTGCTGGATCATGTCCACAAACCCTGCACATTCGTGACGCCATCCTCTCCGCCACATCGAACCGGGAGGAAATCCACATGCGTGCAGGTCTCATCGTCGTCGGCGTCATCCTGATCGGGCTTGGCCTCTGGGTGACCCTGGGCAACGGCAGTTACAGCAAGACCGATACGGTCGCCTCCATCGGCTCGGCAAAGATCGAGGCCACGCATGACAAGGCCATTCCGCAGTGGGTCGGCATTGCCGGCATCGTGATCGGCGGCATCGTGGCCGTGGCGGGAATCTCCCGAAAGAGTTGAGCCGTTACAATGGGCGGATGGATGTTTCCCACCTGCTCGACTCCCTCAACGACGCCCAGCGCGAGGCGGTCAGTGCCCCGCCCGGCCACTACCTGATCCTGGCCGGGGCCGGCTCCGGCAAGACCCGCGTGCTGACCAACCGCATCGGCTGGCTGACGCAAGTGGAGCGGGTGCCGCCGTGGGCGATCCTCGCCGTCACCTTCACCAACAAGGCGGCTGGCGAAATGCGCTCCCGCCTGGACGGAATCATCCCGGGCGGGACGCAGGGCCTGACCGTCGGTACCTTCCACGGCATCGCCCACCGTCTGCTACGCCGGCACTGGCGCGAAGCCGGGCTAGTCGAGGGCTTCCAGATCCTCGACTCCGACGACCAGCAGCGCCTCATCAAGCGCGTCGTCGCCGGGATGGGCCTGGACGAGGCGCACTTCCCGCCGCGCCAGGCTTCCTGGCAGATCAACAACTGGAAGGACGAGGGCAAGCGGCCCGATGCCATCGAGCATCGCGACCATCCGGTCACCCGAACCTTCGTCGAGATTTATAAAGCCTACGAGCAACAGTGCCAGCGCGCTGGCCTGGTGGATTTCGCTGAATTGCTTCTGCGCGCGCACGAACTCTGGCTGAAGGATCCGCTGGTCCTGAAGCATTACCAGGAACGCTGGCGCTACCTGCTGATCGACGAGTTCCAGGACACCAACACGCTGCAGTACGCCTGGATCCGCGTGCTGGCCGGCAGTACCGGCCAGGCCTTTGTGGTCGGCGACGACGACCAGGCCATCTACGGCTGGCGCGGCGCCAAGGTGGAGAACGTGCAGCAATTCCTGCGCGATTTCCCGGGGGCGAAGACGATCCGGCTCGAGCAGAACTATCGCTCCACCTCCACCATCCTCAATGCCGCGAACGCGGTGATCGCGCGCAACGGCGGCCGCCTCGGCAAGCAGCTGTGGACCGACGGCGACGAGGGCGAACGCATCGCGCTGTACGCGGCATACAACGAGCAGGACGAGGCTCGCTTCGTCATCGAGCGCATCCGCGAGTACATCGCCGAGCACGGCAACGCACGCGACTGCGCCATCCTCTACCGCTCGAACGCGCAATCGCGCAACTTCGAAGAACAGTTGATCCAGCGTGACCTGCCCTACCGCGTGTATGGTGGCTTGCGCTTCTTCGAGCGCGCGGAAATCAAGGACGCCTTGGCCTACCTGCGCCTCGCCGCCAACCGCCACGACGACGCCGCGTACGAACGCGCCGTCAACACGCCGCCGCGCGGCATCGGCGACCGCACGCTCGACGAACTGCGCCGCCGCGCCCGCGCGGACGGCAGCTCCATGTGGGAGGCTTCGCTCACCGAGGTGTCGATCGGGTCGATGGCCGGCCGCGCGAAGAATGCGGTGAAGGCCTTCATCGGCCTCATCGACAATCTCGCGCGCACCTTCGCAGGGCACGGCAGGGACGAAGCCGGCGACGCCCCCTCCGCGCTCGACCTCGCGGAACAGATCGAGCACGCCATCATCCATACGAGCCTGCGCGACTTCTACGAGAACGACAAGCGCGGCAACGGCGAGGCCCGGGTGGAGAACCTGGACGAGCTGGTCAACGTCGCCAGCCGTTTCGAGATGACACCCGAGGATCTCGACGCCGGGCTCAACGAACTTTCGGCCTTCCTCTCGCATGCCGCGCTGGAAGCGGGCGAAGGCCAGGGCGAGGCCTGGGACGACTGCGTCCAGTTGATGACCCTGCATTCGGCCAAGGGCCTGGAATTCCCCGTCGTCTTCCTCGTCGGCATGGAGGAAGGCCTGTTCCCGAGCCAGCGTTCCACCGAGGAGGAGAACCGGCTCGAAGAGGAACGGCGGCTGGCTTACGTCGGCATCACCCGTGCTCGCGAGCGGCTCTACCTCTCGCACGCGGAATCCCGCCGCATGCACGGCACGGAAATGCTGGCCCGGCCCTCGCGATTCCTGGGCGAGATTCCGCCTGAGCTGGTCGACGAGCTGCGCCCCCGCGTGCAGGTCTCCCGTCCCGCGTACGCCGACCGTTTCGCCGCCGCGCCGGCCTTCGAGGAAGCTTCGCCGATCCGCCTGGGCCAGCGGGTCACCCATCCCAAGTTCGGCGAGGGCACTATCGTGAGCGCCGAGGGCGCCGGGGCCCATATGCGAGTGCAGGTGAACTTCGAGGATGCCGGGAGCAAGTGGTTGGTTTACGCTTACGCGAATCTGACCGCGTTGTAACGCCTTGTGGAAGCCGGCCGTGTCGGCGATCCCGCGGCAGCGGGCCAGTGTGTCGCGGTAGACAAGGAAAGGGGACATGATCGTAGGCATCGACCTCGGCACGACCAACAGCCTCGTCGCCGTGTGGCTGGACGGTGGACCGCGCCTCATTCCGAATGTATTGGGCAGCACACTCACGCCATCCTGCGTCGGGATAGACGAGGATGGCAGCGTACTGGTGGGCCAGGCCGCTCGCGAGCGCCTGCAGACGCATCCGGAACGCACCGCCTCACTGTTCAAGCGCTACATGGGCAGGGCGCGCAGCGTGCGGATGGGCGATCGCGATTACCGGCCGGAGGAACTATCCGCCCTTGTGCTGCGCGCGTTGAAGGCAGACGCGGAAGCGTTCCTGGGTCGTCCCGTCACGGAAGCGATCGTGACCGTCCCTGCCTATTTCTCCGATGCACAGCGCAAGGCCACGCGCGTCGCCGGCGAACTGGCGGGGCTGAAAGTCGAGCGCCTGCTCAACGAACCGACGGCCGCGGCGCTGGCATACGGCCTGCACGAAGCCAAGGTCGAAACCCAGTTCCTGGTGTTCGACCTTGGCGGTGGGACCTTCGACGTGTCCATCCTGGAAATGTTCGAAGGCGTGATGGAGGTACGGGCCAGCGCCGGCGACAACATGCTTGGCGGCGAGGATTTCACTGACCTGATCGCCGGCCTGGCGTTCGAACAGGGCATTCCCTCCGAGGCGCGCAACGACGCGTATTTCATGCAGCGCCTCGCGGCGCGCGCGGAGCATGCCAAGCGCCAACTCTGCGCCAGCGGCTCGGCGAGTTTCGAGCTGCGTTACCAGGATGCCGTGGCCAACGTGACGATCGATGCCCAGGCATTGGAAAAACTCGCGCAGCCCCTGCTGAACCGCCTGTGGCGGCCGATCGAGCGCGCCATGCGCGATGCGCGAATCCGCGCGGCAGACCTCGACAACATCGTGCTCGCCGGCGGCGCCACGCGCATGCCGATAATCCGCGTCCTTGCCACGCGCATGTTTGGCCGCTTTCCGGCGGTGGGCCATAACCCGGACGAGGTGGTCGCATTGGGAGCCGCCGTGCAGGCTGGCCTGAAGATGAAGGACAAGGCGCTCGACGAGATGGTGATGACGGATGTCTGTCCTTACACGCTGGGCACCGAGGTCGTGCGCATGATAGACGAACGCACGCAGGTACCTGGCGTGTACGCACCCGTCATCGAGCGCAATACGGTCGTGCCGGTCAGTCGCGTGCAGCGATTCTCGCCCGTGTCGGCGCAGCAGAAGCAGATCCGCATCGGTATTTACCAGGGCGAATCGCGACTCGTGCGCGACAACGTTTCGCTCGGCGAGATCGTCGTGCCGATCATGCCGGGTTCCGGCTACGCCGACGGCGTGGACGTGCGTTTCACTTACGACGTGAATGGCTTGCTCGAAGTCGAGGTGAGCGTGGTCGCGACGGGCGCGAAGGAACGGCTGGTGATCGAGAGCAGCGGCACGCACATGACGCCGGACGATGTGGCGCGCCGGCTCGCGGCGCTCGCGGCGCTGAAGATCCACCCTCGCGACATGCTGCCGAACCGCACGTTGGTGGCACGCGCGGAGCGGCTGTACGAACAGTTGCTCGGGGATCTGCGCGATCAGGTCGGCCACGCTGTCATGCAGTTCGAACAGGTTCTCGCCTCACAGGATTCGCGCAGGATCGCGCGCGAGGCGACAGCCTTCCGCGACACGCTGGACGCGATCGAGCGCGACGACCGCTTCTCCCCGCAACCCGTGGACTGAGCATGGCCTGGCATCTCGAAGCCCTCGGGCTTCCGCCGCATGCCGATCTCGTCGCCGTGCGCCGGGCCTATGCCGCCACCTTGCGCCGGGTCGATCCCGTGGTCGATCCGGCCGCCTTCGCGCGGCTGCGCGAGGCGTATGAAGCCGCGCGCGCGTGGTGCGAGCGGGCTGGCACCGCGGAGGCTGCGGAAGCGGCCGAAGCCGCTGACGACGCAGATGCCGACGCGAAGCATGAAGATCCGACCGAGACGACGACGAAAGCGGCTGTCCCTCACGTCGATCCCACGGTCACGCTCGCCTGGCGCTTCGCTGCCGACGTCGGCGCGCGGCGGCCGGAGACGATCCCGCAACTGCTCGGCGACGCGCTCGTCGAGCTGCGCACGCAGTACATCGATGCGCCCGGGCGCTTCGAGGAATACGTGATCGACCTGCTCGGCCTGCAGCGGATCGGCCATCGCCCCGACGTGTTCGCGGCCACTGAAGAGCAGTTCCACTGGCGCGAGGTCGGCCACCTCGCCGCCCTCGGGCAGCGAGGTCAATGGATCGAGCTGGTGCTCGCGCAGCGCGAGGATTGGCTCGCGTTACCGGAGGATCGCCGCCGCGCGTGGGTCGGATTGTTCGCGCAGGCGGAGGCGGGCCTGGACAGTTCGCTGCTGGGGCGTTGGCCGGAGATGCGGATGCTCAATGAACGCTTCCCGGCGTGGGTGAGCCTGCACGTGTCCGCCGACACGCTGCAGGCGTGGCAAGCGGCGTTCAACGCCCAGCCCCCCTCCACGCAGGAGACCTACAGGCGAAGGGCGCCGCCCGCATCGGTCTACTGGCCGAAGCGCGTGGACCTCGCGCGACAGCCTTCGCGCGACCGCTGGACCACGTGGGCCGTGGCGTGCTTCTTCCTATGCCTGCTCGGCACCAGCGTGCACTATCTTCTGAACGCGGAAAGGATCGCTCCCGCCCTCGTCTCGTCGCCCACGGCGCTGTCCGTGCCGCACGAAAGCGCGGAGCAATGCGCCGCGCTCTACGTACGGATGGATCGGTCCGATGCGATCACCGGCCTCGACGACGAGGAAATCGCCACGCTGAAGACGCGCGGCGCGAACTGCGCACGCGACGGGCACTGGCATCGGCCGCGGCGCTGAGGACGCCAGACCTCTGTCAACAACCTACCCTTGCGCGCTCTCAGGGCGACAGGCGCGGCACGCCGTGCTGGTCTCGTTCTTCCACTGCGGTGACGCGTGTATCGATACGACCCGCGCGAAGTTCCTCGGGCAACGCCTCGGTGGCTTCGCCCCGCGCCAGCGCCAGCGCATTGCGATAGCAGCGCTGCGCGAGTTCGGGATGGTTCTCACCGACGTAGACATCGCCCAGTGCTTCCCAGGCCACGGCATTCGGTTCGATCGCCAGGGCGCGCTCGAGGTAAGGCCGCGCCTTGCCCCACAGGCGCACGCGCACGTACATGCGACCGACCGCTGCGAGCAACGCCGCGTCGTTGGGATGCTCGTCTACCCAGCCTTCGGCACGGCGCAGCCGCTGCTCGATGTCTTCGGCGCCCATCCCGCCGTAGGTGGCGACGAGCGCCGGCGACCATTCGCGGCGCAGCGCGGTTTCGATCTCATCCATCGCCGCCATCGTCTGGCCGTAGCGCGCGGCCTGACGCGCGTAGGCGTCGACCGCCGCAGGCAAGCGGCGCTGTCCTTTGGGCAATTGCGACCAAAGCGTGGCGAGCGTCGCGCCGTCGGTTGCGCTCATGACATACGCGGCGACGACGCGGGATTCGATGTCCGCGTAGCCGCGCGAGCCCAGCTCGCTGCTCTTCTGCAACGGGTCCAGTGCGCGCATCGCGTTGCGCGCCTCACCTGAAGCAAGCGAGGCCTCCGCGTACTCGATCCAGCCGGCTGGCGTGAGCGACCCGGCATTCGCCTCGGGCGCCAGCAGCGTGACGGCTTCGTTCGCGCGGCCGCTGCCGCGGACGTAGCGCGCACGCAGCACGCGTGCCGCGCGCGGCGTTTCCTGCGCGGCCTGGTCCAGCGTTTCCAGGGCTCGCGCGGATTCGCCATGACGTTCCGCGGCTTCGGCGGCGGCAAGCAGGGCGGGGCCGCGTACCGACGGATAACGCGCCGCGCGGTTGAGGTCGCGCTCGGCTTCGCCGTGGCGTCCTTCGATCAGGGAAACCAGGCCGTCGGCGAGACGGCGGCGGCTGAGCCGGCGATGACGCCGGGTCATCGCCCCGAAGGGCCAGCGGAGGATAGCCACGATCAATGCTATCGCCGCCCAGGCGAGCAGCAGCAGGGCGAGCGCCGTGACCACCGTCATCTGCACCTGGATACCGCGCAGGCGGATGAGTACGTAGCCCGGATCCTCGGCGACCCCATGCCACGCGAACGCCGCGACGACCGCGACGAAGATCAGGCCGACGACCCAGCGCCACGGTTTCATGGCGTGCCCTCGTGCGGCACGGCGATGCTGGCGGCATGCGCGGGTGCCGCGGCAGAACCGGCGGTGGCGGGATGCGCCACCGACGCGGCTCCTTGCAAGGCGTGTACGGAGCGCAGGTTGCGCAGTTCGGTCAGCGCGGCACCGAGCTTCGGTTCGCTGCCGCGCGCCTGGCTAGCCAGGAGCGTGGTAATGCGTGAACGCGCGGCCTGTACCGCCGGCGCATCCCCGTCGAAATACGCATTGAGCGCGGCATCGGCACGTTTCAGCGCGGCCTGGCGGCCCACGTCGTCATAGGCCAGCACGGCAGCTTCCGCGTGGGCGACGTCGAGCGAGGCCAGTTCGCGCGCGATGCGCTCGTCGGCGAGCGCCACCGGCGAACCATCGTCGTGGCTGACCCGTACGATGCTGCCCAGGGCACTGCCGGCACGCTGCCAGAAACCAGGCTGGGCATCGCCCGCCGGTTTGCCCTCGTCCCGCTTCAATGGCAGCGTGGGAAGTTGTGCCCGCAGATCGGCCAGCGTGGAAAGATCGTTGGCACGCGCGACGGGCGCGACGGCCGCCAGCGCCTCGCGCTCGGCGGCGAGATCCTGGCGCACGGCGGCGAAGGCGCTGTCGTTGACCGCGGCCAGCGTCTTGTCGGCGAGATCGTAGGCGGACAGCGCGCCGCTGGCATCGCCGAACAGCGCGAAACGTTCCTTCGCCATCCGCAGCAGCGATTCGACCTCGTCGAGAAGCATGGCGTCGTGTCCGCTCAGGCTGCGCTCGGACAGGTTCGCCACCGCATCCTCGAGGTTGCGGGTGCGCTCCGACACGCCGAGCATTTCCTCGCGCGCCGAGCGGTTCACGGCATCGGCGTCGCCAAGGCGGCGGCGCAGGTTGGCACTTTCTTCGCGCATGCCGTCGACGCCGGCCTGCAGCGTGTCGACCTGCCCGCGCAGGCCATTGGCCACGCCGAGGTCCTCGCGCATGCCCCATACCGTCCAGGCGGTATAACCCGCGACACCGAGCGCGGCGAGTGAAAACAGGATGGCGACGGCCAGGGCGCCACCGCCGCGTCGTGGCGCAGGTGGCGCTGACCGGTGCGAGGTGGCGGGCGAGGGATCGGTCGGAGTGGTCTCGTTCGTCATGGTCGCCATGCTAGCAGGCCATACGCCAACGCACGGTGCATTGGCGGCAGGCCGGATTCAGCGATGGGTGAACGACACCTCGGCGGCGGCCTTCAGCAGGTCGCCGGGCAGTGCCGACCGCGCCACAGCGATCCGGTCGAAGCCCGCCTCGGCGGCGATGTCCCTCAAGCGCTCGCTGCTGACCACGGCCACGGCCTGGACCAGCTTGCGCCAGGCGGGGGCGATCAGGGCCCGGCGCAAGTGCTCGAGGGCCTCGGCACTCGATAGCAATACGGCCGACCGGCGGCCCAGCTTGAGCAGCGGATCGATGTGGCGCCGGTCGATCCGCGGAGCCACGCGGTGGTACACGTGGATTTCCTCGAGCCGGGCGCCGCGCAAGGCAAGCTGTTCGCGAAGCAGGCCCCTGCCCCCCGGCGCGCCCACGAGGGCGACCCGCCTGCCGGCAAGGTCGGCCAGTTCGGGCATGCCGAGCACGCCCTCGCTGTCCTGGGACTTGTCGGGGAAGCAGGCATCGGGGACGTTGGCCGTCTTCAGCGCCCGCGCCGTGCCACGCCCCACCGCGATCACCGTGGCGTTCGTGGCAAGGGGAAGTACATCGGCGGCGAAGCGCACGGCGGCGGGGCTGGTGAAAACCAGCACGTCGCCATCCAGCGCGCGGCGCAGGGCCGCGTTCACGGTGGACGCATCTTCCGTGGCGCGCAGCGACAGGCCCGGCACGCTGACGGGAATGCCGCCGAGCTTGCGAACACGCCGTGCGAGGGGCCCGGCGGTACCTGCGGGACGGGTGATGACGATGGTGACGTTACGAAGGGGGAGGGAGCGACTCACTACTGAGAGTCCTGTCTGGCATCCTGCGACTGGCGGTCAGGATAGGGAAGGTGGGGACGCCGTCGCCAATGCCGAAGGTTGGGTCTTCACATACGCGTGCGAACGGTCGGCGCGGGCCCGTAGACTTCCCTGCTTATGACGACGATCCAAGCCCCTCTCCCCGAGCTCGAGCACTTCATACGCGACGGCATTCCCCTCGCCCGCGCCATGGACCTCCACATCGCCGCCTTCGACGGCGAGCGGCTCACCATGACCGCGCCACTGGCCCCGAACATCAACGACAAGGGCTGCGCCTTCGGGGGTAGCCTGGCCAGCCTCATGACCGTGGCCTGCTGGGCGCTGGTGGAAGCGCGCCTGCGCGAGCGGGGCCTGGACTGCGACGTGTTCGTGGCCGATTCCACGGTGCGCTACCTGGACCCCGTCTGGGACGACCTGCGCGTAGAAGCCACGCTCGCGCCCGGCGCCGCCTGGGAACCGTTCTTCGCCACGCTGGAGGCTCGCGGCCGCGCCCGCGCCGACTTCGCCTGCGTGGTGCCTGGCACCGGGGGGAAGCCGGCAGCCAGCCTGGACGCGCGCTTCGTGGCCAAACGCCGGGCATAATGCCGCCCGACGCCACGATGGAAGCCGCCATGCGCCCACTCGCCCTGCCCGCCCTCGCCCTTGCCCTCCTGGCCCTCGCGGGCTGCGCCACCGACAAGCGCAACCAGGCCCTGAACAAGACCCTGATGAGTTACGCATCGGCGATCCGCTGGGGCGATTTCACCGGCGCGCAGAGCTTCGTCGACAAGGACTACGCCGCCGAGCATCCCATGAGCTCCATCGAGCAGGGCCGGCTGGGTCAGCTGCGCGTGACCGGCTACGACGAGGGTTCCGGCCCGCGGCCGGACGGCGACGATGACGTGGTTCAGGTGGTCCAGATCAACGTGGTGAACATCAATACCCAGGCCGAACGCAGCCTCGTGGACCACCAGCGCTGGCATTACGACCGTGAGAAGAACAAGTGGACGCTGACGACCGGCTTGCCGGACTTCTCGCCCCACTAAGCCGATATAATCGGCCGTTTAGCCCCTCACTGGGACGCGGAAAGACCCGATGAACGACGTAATGCAGAAGCTGCCCGCCTTCGTGACCAACCACGCCCTGCTGGTGGCCGCGTTCGTGGTGATCCTCATCGCCCTCGTCGCAGGCGAGGCCGGCCGTCTGTTCCGCAAGTGGAAGTCGCTGACCCCCGCGGGCCTTACCCAGCTGATCAATCGCGACACACCGCTTATCGTGGACCTCTCCGCCAGCGCGGATTTCGAGAAGGCGCACATCCCCGGCGCGAAGAACGTGGCCATGAGCCAGTTCGATCCGGAGACGCAGAAGGATCTCTCGAAGGCGAAGGAATTGCCGGTGGTGCTGGTCGACAAGGACGGCCGCGGCGTAGGCAAGGCGGCCAACCGTCTCATCAAGGCCGGCTTCACGCGCGTCTTCGTGCTCGACGGCGGTACCTACGCCTGGCAGACCGCACAGCTGCCGGTGGCGAAGGGAAAGAAATAACGTGTAGGAGCGGACCCTGTCCGCGACGGCTTTTCGCGAAGAGCTACAGGCCCTGTTCCCCGGTGGCTAAAGACTGTCGCGGACAGGGTCCGCTCCTACAGTCCGTGGATACCCGCCCGCCCTTGCAGGATCGCGGTAAGTACATCCGGCGCCACGTCGAACGAGTCGAAGTACAGGCGATCTTCCGGCAGATCCGCATCGATGAAGAGCTGGCGCCCCGCCGCGACCATCGCCGGCGGGCCACTCATGTAGAGGTCGAAGCCGGAAAGATCCGGGTGGTCCTCGAGTAGTGCCTCGTGGATCAGGCCTTCGCGCAGGCCGCTTGCCCGGGCCGCTCCGGGATCGGACAGCACCGGCGTGAAGTGGATCGTGGGCAGTTCCCCGGTCCAGTGCCGGGCAAGGTCCAGCAGGTAGAGGTCCGCCTCGCTGCGTGCTCCCCAGTAAATGTGCATCGGCCGCCGCGTGCCCAGCGCGATGAAGTGCTCGACGAGGGCTTTCACCGGCGCGAAGCCGGTGCCGCCAGCCATGAACAGCATCGGCCGCTCCGAGTCCTCGCGCGGTACGAAGGTACCCAGCGGCACCTCGACCGTGAGCCGGTCGCCCACACGCAATGCATCGTAGACCCAGGTGGTGAAACCGCCTCCCGGTACATGACGCACGTGCAGTTCGATGAGGCCGTCTTCGCGCGGGCAACCGGCGATGGAGAACGGACGATGCTTGCCGTCATCCAGCACCACGTCCAGGTATTGCCCCGGCAGCCAGTTCACGCGGGTGCCGTCGAGCGGCTTCAGCCACACCCCGACGACATCGGGGGCCAGGGCCTGCCGCTTGACCACTTCGGTCTGGACGCGACGATGCGGAATGTCCTCCACCGAGGCGATTTCGCGGGCCTGGATGGCGATGTCGCCGCGGGGCACGGCCTGGCAGAGCAGGATCGCGTGCCGCGAGCGCGCGACGCCGGACAGCGCCACGGGCGGGTTGCGCGGATAACGGCATTCGCCGCTGACGAGCGTGGCCTTGCAGCTGCCGCACACGCCGCCGCGGCACGAATACGGGAGGGCGATTCCCGCGCGCTGGGCGGCTTCGAGCACGGTCTCGCCAGCAGCGGCGTCGAAGCGCTTGCCGGAAGCTGTCAGGGTTACGGTGGGCACTCCTACATTGTAGGACAATGACAGCTTGCCCCAAAGGAACGCGACGGCCATGGCCATCTGGAAGCATCCCATCGACCTCGCCCGGATCAACGGCTGGAGCCGCGGCACGATGATGGAAACCCTCGACATCCGCTTCACGGCGTTCGGCGACGACTGGCTGCAGGGAACGATGCCGGTCGACCGCCGCACCCAGCAGCCGTTCGGCCTCCTCCACGGCGGCGCCTCCGTCGTGCTGGCCGAGACGCTGGGCAGTTCGGCCTCGCTGCTGACCCTGGACGTCGAAAAGGAAATCGCCGTGGGCCTGGACATCAATGCCAACCACATCCGCGGGGTTCATGGCGGCACCGTTACCGGTACGGCCAAGGCGGTGCACCTCGGCCGTACCACGCAGGTGTGGGAGATCCGCATTGAAGAGGAACACGGCAGGCTTGTCTGCCTGTCGCGACTCACCATGGCGGTGATTCCATCGCCGGGTGGCGCGCCCGGAAACCTGCGCGCGTGAGCGAAGCCGCGCCATACGCCGCGCTCTCACCCGATCTCGTGCTCGCCGCCGTCGACGCGGGCGGCAGCTGGAGCGACGGCCGCCTGCTCACGCTCAACAGCTACGAGAACCGCGTGTTCCAGGTGGGACTCGAAGACGGTGGTTTCGTGGTCGCGAAGTTCTACCGCCCCGGCCGCTGGTCCGATGCCGCGATCGAGGAGGAACATGCCTTCGCGCTCGAACTCGTGGCGGCGGAGCTTCCGGTGGTGGCGCCACTGGTCGTAGACGGACACACGCTGCTGCGTCGCGACGGCTATCGCTATGCGCTTTATCCGCGCCGCGGTGGACGCGCGCCCTCGCTGGAATCCACGGACCAGCTCGAGTGGCTGGGGCGGTTGCTGGGGCGCATGCACGCCGTCGGGTCGCGCGAGCGTTTCCACGCGCGCACGACACTCGATCGCGCCACGATGATCGATACGCCGATGCGTGCGGCCCTCGGCTCGGACCTGCTTCCCGCGCACCTGTTCGACGCCTACCGGCACGCGGCGGGGCGTGTGGACGATGCGGTGGCCAACCGCTTCGAAGCCGTCGGGCCTCTGCGCCACATCCGCCTGCACGGCGATTGCCACCCGGGCAACGTGCTCTGGACCGATGCGGGCCCGCACTTCGTCGATCTGGACGATGCGCGCATGGGCCCGGCCGTGCAGGACCTGTGGATGCTGGCGGGCGACGACGCGATGATGGATGCCCTGCTGGAAGGCTACGGGCAGTTCCGCGACTTCGATCCGGTGGAACTCGCCCTTGTTCCCGCGCTGCGGGCGATGCGCCAGGTGCATTACGCCGGCTGGATCGCGGAGCGCTGGCACGATCCTGCCTTCCCGGCAGCCTTCCCGTTCGCCGGCGAGGCGCGCTGGTGGGAGCAGCACATCGCCGACCTGCACGACATCGCCGATGACCTGACCTGACTTTTTAGGAGACTCCATGCATTCGTTCCTCACCCGCGTCATCGCCGTCTTCGAGATCGCCGGCGGGCTTTTCGGGCTGGTACACCAGTTCGACCGCCTGCTGGGTGGACGCTTCGGCGGCGTGGACGCGATCGTCGCCGTCCTGGGCGTGCTGCTGTTCGCCTTCATCCTCGTGGCCGGTGTGCTCCTCGCCAGCAACGACGGGCGCGGCACCAGCATGTCGATCTGGGCGCAGTTCCTGCAGGCGCCGCTGATCGCCACCCCGGTCTTCAGCTACGCCCTTTCCAGCGGCGCGTTCGCGAACCTCTCGCTGACCTTGCAGCGCTCGCCGCGCCTCGGTTTCGACTGGGCCATCGCCGAGCACGGCTGGCTGCTAACCATCGGCGGCCCGTCGGCGGCGCACATCGGCATCAACCTCCTCGCGCTGGCCTCGTGGCTGGTCCTGCGCTTCGGACGCTGAGCACCGCTATCATTCACCGATGAACGCATCTGCCCTCCCCGTCATCCGCCTTAAGTCCGACCGTGTGCCGGGCCATCCCTGGATCTGGTCCGCCCAGATCGCGAAGCCTGCCGACCGCCTGCCGCCCGGAAGCGTGGTGGACGTGGAGGATGCCAAGGGTCGTTTCGTCGGCCGCGGCTTCTGGAATGGCCATGCCCGCGTGGCCCTGCGGCTGCTCACCATCAACCCCGACGAGGCGATCGACGACAGCTGGATCGCCGACCGGCTGGCCCGCGCCGTGGAACTGCGTCGTGAGCTGCTGCGCCTCGACGAGGTCAGCGACGCGTGGCGCGTCGTGCACAGCGAGGGCGACGGCCTGTCCGGACTGGTGGTAGACCGCTATGCGAACCATCTCGTGGTGGAGTACTTCGCCGCGGGCATGTGGCGCTTCCGCGACACCATCCACGCGGAACTGCAGCGTCACTTTCCGGGCGCATCGCTGTACTGGTTCGCCGAGCAGCACGTGCAGCGCCAGGAATCGTTCGACGTGCGCTCCAACGACGCACCGGCGGCGGTGGACGTGCAAGAACACGGCCTCGCTTTCCACGCGGCGCCGGGCCTGGGCCACAAGACCGGCTTCTTCGCCGACCAGCGCGAGAACCGCCGACGCTTCGCCACGCTTGCGCGCGGACGTCGCGTGCTCGACCTCTGCTGCAACGCCGGCGGCTTCGCCGTGCATGCGATGAAGGCAGGCGCGCTCGAAGCCACCGGCGTCGACGCGGATGCGGCGATCCTGGAGGTGGCCCGCGAGAACGCCCGCATGAACGGCGTCACCGCCCGCTTCGAACAAGGCGACGTCTTCGAATGGCTGCGCGCGGCCATCGCGCGGGGTGAAACCTGGGATGCCGTGGTGCTGGACCCGCCCAAGCTCACCCGCGACCGCAACCAGGTGATGAACGCGCTGAAGAAATACTTCGCGATGAACCGCACCGCGCTCGATGTGCTGGCACCGGGCGGCATCCTGCTCACCTGCTCCTGCACGGGGCTGGTCGGCGAGGGCGATTTCCTTGAGATGATCCGCCGCGTCGCGCTCAACGCCGGGCGCGACATCCAGGTGTTGGACGTCGCCGGCGCAGGCCCCGACCACCCGGTGGCCAGCAACGTGCCGGAGAACCGCTACCTGAAGGCGGTGTTCTGCCGGGTTGCCTGACGGCACGTTCACCCTGCCTTGATAGCGCGCCGGGACATAGTCCCGGCCATGTCCAGGAATCCCCCGCCCGACGCACTCGAACCGGCAAGCGCCGAACAGGCTCACGCGAAAGCGGCGGGCCTGGTGTACGTATGCGATACCGACCCGGGCATCACCCGGTGCAGGCGTGGCCGCTCGTTCCAGTATCTCGACGACGACGGCCAGCCGCAACCGGCGGACTCCAGCATGGTCAACGGCTGGACCGATGGCCACCTCCATCGGTGGGTTCCTGAAACCTGCCTTCGATTTCCCCGCAAATTGGAAGCAGCGACCCTGACTTTTCTGCGGCGGCGGCTTCGTGCAACGAAGCGCTCCCGCTGAGACGAATGGACGGCTATAGTGCGCGCGCGGGGTTTGGCGTTCGAATGATCTTGGGGCTGGTGACGATGTCGCGGTGGAAGGCAATCCCCGTTTTGCTGTGCCTGTGCACAGGCATGGCTACGCGTGCGCAAGAGGTCCCGGCAGGGCCTCCATTGGCGCTGTCCGGCCCGGCGGACCATCGCGGCGTGGTGGACGATACCTGGATCGTCGCACCCAAGCGGCTGGGTGACGCCACGCTGGCGGCCGTGAAGAATTATGCCGACGAAGGCGACATCGCCGCCGGCGTATCGCTGCGGTACCGGATCGACAACGCCGACTGGATCATCGCCGACGTCTTCATCTACCCGGCCGGCGAGGGCGACAACGCCACGATGCTGGGCCGGGCCATGGAGGACTTCCGGGAATCCGTGGCCTTCGCCGAGCGCCAGCAGATCTATCGCAACGTGTGGTGGGGGGATGAGAGTTCCTACACGGCGCTGCTGCCCGGCGGAAAGAAGCTGGAAGGCCGCTTCCTGCCCATCGTGTTCGACTCGCAGCAGGACATGCTCACCTCGCGCGCCTACCTTTTCTACCGCAAGCTCTATTTCGTGAAGATCCGCCTGAGCACCACGGTGGAAGCCGTGGACTCCCTGGCGGAAAACGCAGACCGCTTCATCGGCAGCCTGCTGGACGGCATCGACATCGTCAGTGTGGGCACCTGCGGACGGAAGATGGACATCGTGGTGACGCCACCGGGGCAGTCGCCTCCGGCCGGGCTGAAGGACGGTGTGAGCTCCGATGGCTATCGCATGCTGTTGAGGGCCGATCGACGCGGGACGACGGCCCACGCCACGCAGATGGCCAAGACGGCCGCGTTGGCGGCCAAGCGGCAACAGGCGAACGGCTGCACCTCGCTCGAGTATGAGCCACCGCGGGATGACGACACCCGCACGGTGCTGCACCTGTCATTCGGCCCCAACGATTGGGGTACTTCGCAGAAGCAACCCTGACAAAGAACGGCCGGGGCGCGTCCCACGCCCCGGCCGTGCCGTTCGCTGGTTGGCGAACAGGGCTCAAGTCCTTGAGCCAACCGTAGTGCCAACCTGCGGCGACCTGTCCATGATGCGTGACTTCACCGGTCCGGCCCATGGAACTATTCTGAAAAAACCCGCCAGTGTGGTTACGGCGCGAAATCCACGAGGTCCAGTATCACCTTCCGGCCGTTGGCCATGCCAAGTGCAACCTTCTGTCCCGGCTTTGCCCGGTTGAAGATGTCACGCCAGCCCCAGCCGCCAAGTTTCGCCGCAGGCACGCCGTCGACCGTGAGAATGGCGTCGCCTGACTTGAGGCCGGCTTTGGCGGCAGGGCTTCCCGGCACCACGAGCGCCACCGCGAAGCGATCCGGGCGATCTTCTTTCCTACCGACGCGCACGCCGGGATCGAGGTTCCAGGGACCGCCGGGCGTCGACGCCCGCGGCGCGAGGTACATGGCGGCCCGGCGGTAGTCCATGTGCACGAGGAACTGCGAGAGCACGTCCTGCCCGATGTTTCCGGCTTCACTCACGTTCGCCGTGGCGCCGGCGTTCGGCGGCGTCAGTTGGGCGACGTAGCCGTGGACCGTGAGGTCGCCGATACCGAGCGACTCGATATGCGAGATGCGCGACACGAAGGAACCGCCCACGCCGCCACCACCTCCCAATGCGTAACCCTTGCTGTAGCGGTCGAACAGGCCGTTGCGCTCCATCCATTGCGGAAAGACCAGCAGGTGGCCGCTGTTGCCGGTGTCGATGCCGAACACGCCGGGCCGGCCGTCCAGCGAGCCGTCGACGAGCGGCATGTCGGAGGTAAAACGCAGGGGCACGGCCGTGCCCTTGCCGGGCGACGGGGGCGTATCGGCTTCAAACGGGGCCAGCATGAGACGCTTGCCGTCGTAATCGAACGTGACGGCGAAGCGTTCGAACACTTCGAGGCCAAGAATGCCGGCGATAGGCGTGCGCTCGCCACGATCGGAGAAACTGAATCCAAACGGCATCACGAGGAAGGTCTGGTCGCGAATCTCTGCGTCGCCCAGCGCCATCGAGCCTACGCGCGCGTAGGAGATCGCCATGGAGCCCGGCCCTGAGCCCGTGCTGACGCCCTTGCCCTGGCCCTTGATGCCGAGCTTCTCCGCCGTCGCCTCGGTGAGGATGGCGTGGCCGCCGGTGTCGAGGATGAACGGCAGCGGCTTGGCGCCATTGATGGAAACGTCCACAAGCAGCGCGCCGCCTTCGAGCGTCATCGGCGTCGATGCCTCGCGCGCGCCGCCACGCATGACGACGTCGCCGGGCAGCAGCGGCGGGCGCTCCAGCGCTTTGGCCAGGGTCGCGGTGTCAGGTGAGGTGTAACGATCGATGCGGACGGTCTCGTTGCTGTCTTCCGTACCGCTGTCGGTCTTCGC
This sequence comes from Luteibacter sp., assembly GCF_036499525.1. Classification (GTDB taxonomy): domain Bacteria; phylum Pseudomonadota; class Gammaproteobacteria; order Xanthomonadales; family Rhodanobacteraceae; genus Luteibacter. The sequence goes on from NZ_DASYDO010000063.1 coordinate 36,185, forward strand.
CACGGTGGCGATGCGGTAAGGCATCGGTACGCCATCCGTATCGCGGTAATCCGTAAACTCACGGGTCACGGTGAAGAATGAGGAACGCCACTGCGCACGCAGCACACGCCCCGTCGGGCGATCCATCCACAACGTGACGGTGCGACCGTCGTGCGGCGTGGCCTCGACGCGCAGCAGGCCGCCGTCGACCTTCGCCGCCGAATACACCGTGTCGTCGCTATCCAACCAGCCCATCCGCAGCAGCCAGCCTTCGGTCACGGCGACCGGGCGCGCTTCTCTGGAATCGAGCGGATGCACGCCGCCGGACACATCCTGGTGCCAGCGGCCCTTGGCATCCGCACCGTCGGCATAGGAGCGTGCCGGGTTGGCTATGGACACTCGCCAGGCGTCGGCGTGACGGTCCACCGCCTCACGCCAGGTGCTGTCGAGGCCTTCACTTTCCTGCTTGCCTTCGGCGACGAACGCAGAGTGAGCCTTCAGCCCAGTGGCGGCCGCGATACGTGCGGCCTGCAACGGAGGCGGAGCTTCAGCGACAGCGACGGCCGGAACGGCGAGCGTAATCAGTAGAAGCAGGGACAGGCGCATCGTTCACCTCTGTCTTGCGCGGGGTCATTGCATCCTAGGCAAACGCCCCCGCCGCTCGCAGGTGCCAGACGTCAGGAGCCGTCCGTGCTCAAGCAGGGGCGGAGGCCACCTGGTGCCGCCAAGCCTTCAATCCCATCGCCGCGAGCACAATCAAGCCCACGTACAACACCGCCGTAACCGGCAGCGACTTGTAAACGTACTCGCCCACGTAGAACACATCCACCGCGATCCACAGCCACCACGCCGCCGCATGGCGTCGCGCCTGCCACCACTGTGCGACGAGGCTGAAAGCAGTGAGGGCCGCGTCCAGCCAGGGCAGCGATGCGTCGGTGTAGCGATGCATGGCGTAACCCAGGGCCAGCGCCGCGGCGCTGCCGATGGCGAGGTGCTGCGCCGCCTCTCGCGGCGACAGCGATGTCACGCGTACATGGCCGCTCTCGTCGAGGTTGCTCATCCAGCGACGCCATCCGTACAGGATAAGTACGGCGAAGATTGCCTGCAGCAGCATGTCCGAATAGAGCTTCGCGTCGACGAAGATCCACGCATAGGCGATCACCGACACCAGCCCCACCGGCCAGCACCATGGGCTGCGTCGCGCGGTCAGCCACACGCCGGCCGCACTCACGAGAGCGGCAGAAACCTCGAAGGGAGACAGTTCAAAGCTCATAGGTCATCGACAGGCGCGCCAGGCGCGGCATGCCCGGGAACAGGTAGCTGTCGCCACCCGAACTGCCGGTGTCGCGCCAATAGAAGTGGTTGAAGACGTTGTCGACATTCAACCGGAAAGTCAACGCATGGCCATCGACATGCGTCGCGTAACGCAGGCCTGCGTCGAACACATGGTACGCCGGCACCCGCAGGCTGCCATCGGGTGTCGCGACATTGGCGCTCGCATAACGCCAGCCGCCGAGGACGGCCAGACCCGGTGCGAAGGGCAGGCTGTAGTCGGCATACAGCGCCGTGCGCCAGCGCGGCACGTTGACCACCTGGTGGTCCTCGTACGAAGGCGCACCGGTATCCTCGGCGCGCGCACGAATGACGTTCGCACTGGCGGTGAGTCGCAGGTTGTCGGTGACGCGGCCCGCGAGGTTCAACTCGATGCCCGTGTGCACTTCCTGACCCTGCTGCACGAAGGTAAAGGCTTCCGGCGTGTCGTCCGGTCGCGCGAACTGGTACGACTGGCGGATGCGGTAGAGGGCTGCCTGGAGGTCGAGTGCATCGTTCACCGCATACTTCACGCCCGCTTCCACCTGGCGCGAATGCAGAGGCGCCAGCGTCGTGCCGCCGTTGGATGTCCAGTACGGTGCTTCGCGCCCGAGCGACAGGCCCTCGCCGTAGCTGACATACGTGGTAAGGGGCTCGCTGGGCTGCCAGAGCACGGCCGCCTGCGGCAGCGTCTTGTCCATGCGCGTATGCCGGTCGGGCGCGCCGGCATCGTCGTACGAGCGCTCGTCGAGGCGCACGTAACGCGCACCCGCCAGTACCTGCCAGGCCTCGCCCAGATGCACCCGGTCGATGGCGAACAGTGTGCGCTGCCAGCTTGTCAGGCGCCGCACGGACGGCCCAGGCTGGTTCGGCGACGGGTCGAACACCGGCACGACCCGGTCGTCTATGTTCGCGGTGCCCACGTAGTCGTACACATAGGGACGTTGGTCGACCGTACGCCGGAACGACGTGGCGCCAAGGTTGAGTTCGTGGTCCACCGATCCTGTGGCGAAGCTTCCCGTGACCACGCCGCGCAGCTCGTCGTTCTGCCGCGTATCGTCCGGACTGCGGAAATCGTAGACGTCGTAGTCGCCGTTAGGCGCAAAGAAATAGCCGGGCGTGGCGCCCGACGCGCAGGATGCCGCGTAGAAACAGCCGTAGGCGAAGGCGACGTTGTCGTCGATCACCGTGTGGCTGTGGCCCGCCGAAAGCTGGGCGTTCCAGTTATCGCTGAAGCGGTAGTTGAAGCGCAGCGAGCTATTGCTCGCATGAATGCCCACCGGCCGCTGCCATGGCTGGTAGCCGAGCAGCCGCGTGCGGCTCGGATGTTGCGGAATATCCGTGCCGCCGAGCAACTGGTAGCCCGACGCCGAGCGCTGCCCGCTGGTCTGGTAATCGGTATCGAGCAGTAAGGTCGCCTTGTCGCTGATCTTCCAGTCCGCCGCGACGGAGACGAAGCTGCGCCGGCCATCGGCGTGCTCGACGTACGAATGCGTCTTTTCGTTCGCTGCGTTAACGCGCACGCCGAAGGTCGGAGTGAACCAGGCGCCGAGGTCCAGGGCCTCGTAGCTCGATCCATGCGAGTCGGTGCCGACAGTCACCGTGTGCACGTCCGCCGTGCGCTTGCTCACGTAGTTCACGAGGCCACCCGGCTCGACGACGCCTGCTTCGAGCCCGCCGAGCCCCTTGAGGACCTCCACGCGCTCCTTGCCTTCGAGCGCCAGCAGTTGCTCCGCCGACATGATCATGCCGTTGAAGCGGAAGCCCGTGGCAAGGTCGAGGGGGAAGCCGCGAATCGATACGTCCTGGTAGTAGCCGGCCGGCGCGTAGTTGTCGTTGATCGCCGCATCGCCGCGCACCAGTTCGCTCAGGGTCCGTGGTTGTCGGTCGTCGATCTGCGCGCGGGTGATCACGGTGATTGCCGCGGGCGTGTCGTGCAGCGGGGCACTGCCGAAGCTGCCGAAGGTGTCGAGTTGGGAATCGGTGGCGCGGTAGCTGTTGGCCGTCGTTGCGTGGACGTCCACGGTCGGCAGGGTGCGCGCCTGTTGCGGCGTCGACGCTTCGTCGGCGGCGTGGGCGGTCGTGATAAAGAGCAGGGCCAGGGCGAGCGGGGTACGGGAGAGGGTCATCGTCGTCTTCAGGTTCACGGACGAAGCGACGGCGAACCACGGGCGCTACCAGCCTCCGTGGTTCTGCAAGCTCCCTACGCCGGTACTAACCGGGTCAGGTTCCAAGGGACTCTCTCAGCCCGGCATTCGCCGGGCACCCCCGCTTCTAGAGCGCCTATTGAACCACGAATCGTCAGACCGCGCTGCGTATGGCCTCGAGCAGGGCTCGGCCATAAGGGCCGGTGAACCAGGCGGCATGGCCACGGAGGAAGGCGTGGTAGGCCACGTCGGCATGGTCGCGGCGACCGGTGATGCCCTCGAAGTACTCCACCTCCGAGAGCGCGAAATCCAGGTGCACGATGGGAAGCAGCCTGGCCAGGACGTCCAGCGCGTCGGCATCCAGGGGCCGCACCAGCCGGTAGCCCGCGATGATCGCCAGGGCCAGATCAGGCCTTGCGATGTCTGCGCGATCGATCTCCAGCCACGCGATGGCGTTGCGTTCGATGGTGGTGGCGAGGTCGAACAGGGCGAACGTGGCCGCGCTGAGACCGAAGTCGAGGACATCGGTAATGACCGCGCCGTCTTCCGGGCCGCTCCAGCACAGATTGGAGACGTGCCAGTCGCCATGCGTCCACAGGCGCGACTGGGTGGCGAGCGCTTCGGCCGCATGTTCATGCCATGGCGCGATGGCGTCGCCGATCTCGCCGCGCCAGTCCCGGTCATTCAGATAGCGCGCCAGGGCGGGACGCGCGAGGAGCTGGGTGGCGATGGTCGCCAGCGGATCGTTCGATGCGAGGATGTCGGAGCGAGCAACGAGGATATGCGTGTGGCGTTGTGGCGCGTCGTATGCCTCGGCGGCCACATGCATCCGTGCGAGCATGCTTCCAGCAGCGATCGCATGGCCTTGGGCACCCATGGGCGACCACGAAAATGCGTCGCGATAGATGTCGACGCCACGTGCGGGTTCGTGCAGTTCGTATATCCAATCCCGCGATCCGAACGCGGTCATGCCGTCGGCGTCGCGAAGGATGCGCGGCACGGGTATGCCGGCCTCGCGGAGAAACGTGGCGAAGCGATGCTCCTCCGCCAGTGAGGTTTCGTCGCGCACGCTCCGGTGATGACGTTTGATGAAAACGCTTCCCGCCGTGGTCGTGACGAGCGCGGCGGCGGAGAGCGGCCTCGGACTGTGCCAGTCGACGGAGCGCAGTTCGCCCAGCGACGGAACGCGCGCGATGACCTTTGCCGTCTCTTCCGCCGTCAACGCCGGCCAGTCGGGTTCCAGTTGATCGCCGGCCAGTCCGTGCGAAAAATGCGCCTCATCGATCATCGACGCAAGCCGCGAATCATCCCTTCGGCCGTCCACGCGCCCAGGCAGCCGCCGGCGATGCGGGCGGTCTGCTCCCCGTCGTGCGTGCGGCCCAGGGCAGCGCAGATTTCGCCGAAGCTGGCGCCGGCCAGGGCAAGGTCGAGACAAGTGGCCTCATCGGCGGTCATGCTGGCGAAGCGCGGCGACAGGCCCTGCCGCCACACCCGCGCACCCACCCCGGCATCCACGATGACCACCGGTGGCGGAGGCGTTTCATCGGCCAGTGCACGCCAGATCGCCACCGCATTGCTGAGCATGGGGCGAAAGCGCAGCGTCGGTACGAAGTCGATTTCCACATTCTCCCAGTCATCGGCGACCAGGTCGTGAACTTCCATGGGCTGCGCGTCGGGGCCTGAGAACGCGCGCCGCAGGTGCCAGTCCAGCCAGGCCAGTTCGCCTACTTCGGCATCCGCGGGGTAGGCATTCTCCAGCCATTGGACGAAGTATTCGCCATACGCGTCCATGGTCCACGACGAGGGCTTATGACGGTCGATGTAGCGCGACGCATTGGCATCGAAAGCATCGTCGCCAAGCCACAGAACCGTCTTCCCGTAAGCCTCGCGGAGGCAGGCGCGAAGCTGCGCGCGATAGTTGTTCGCATACACGGCCATGCCGTGCGCATCGACGCCCTCGGGAACCGCACCCATGCCGAGCGCGACGGCAAAGGCGTGCTGTCGTTCCCTGAGGTTCATGCGGCGCGTGACCGTGCATCGCCGGCGAGCGAGCGGGCATGCGCCAACTCGGCCAGCAGGTCCGCCAGCGGTGGAATATGGTCGTCGCGCTCGATCATCACCGCGACGTCACCCAGACGTTCGGCGAAGCGTGCATAGAGCGCCCACACCGGATCGCATACGGGGGAATCGTGCGTGTCGATGAGCATGTCGCGCCCCTGGCTGTGCCCGGCCAGGTGAATCTGCAGCACGCGGTCGAGCGGAAGGCGCCGCAGCCAGTCGTCGGGATCGAAGCCATGGTTCGTCGCGCTGACATAGATGTTGTTCACATCGAGCAGGAGGTAGCAGCCGGTGCGCGCGCAGAGTTCGGTGAGGAAGGAGGCCTCACTCATGCCTGCCTCGGGAAACGCAAGGTAAGTGGACGGATTTTCCACCACGAGGGGCCGCCCGAGTGCATCCTGCACGGCGTGCACGTTGGATGCAACGAGGTCGAGTGCTTCCTCCGTATACGGCAACGGAAGCAGGTCGTGCGAATTGAAACCTTCCACGCCTGTCCAGCAGAGATGGTCGGACACCCATAAGGGTTGGAAGCGGTCCGCAAGACGGCGTAAACGGGCAAGGTAGTCCAAGTCGACACCATCGCTGGAGCCGATGTTCATCGAAACGCCGTGCAGGGCAACCGGATATCGCTCGCGAATGCCGGCGAGCACGTCGAGCGGCTTGCCGCCCTCGACCATGAAGTTTTCGGAGATGACTTCGAGGAAATCCACCGGCTGAGCCGTTTCGAGGAAATCGTCGTAATGCGGGATGCGCAGGCCTAGCCCGAAGCCGGACAATGGTGTCGGTGAAGGGTGGGACATGCGACGCTCCAGGCAGACGACCCGGCTACCCGTGGGTAACCGGGCCACGGTACTTACTGAGCAGTCTCGCTACCGCCCTGAGCCTTGCATTCCTTCACCGAGATTTGCTTGAAGCCCTGGCCCTTGCAGCTGTTCATGCCCTTGCACTCGTTATGGGCAGTCTTGCAGTCAGACGTGCCCTTGCAAGTGTTGACGCCGTAGCAATGCACGGTCTTGCCGGCGGCGTGTTCCGCGGCCTGGGCCGGGGCAGAGATCGCGGCGACCGAGACGGCGAAAATGGCGGCGGCGGCGGCGATGCTGTGGGTGGCGGTATGCATGGTCTTTCTCCGTGACAGGATAGTTTGCCGGGATGGCGTTGACAGTTCGCTGCGCCGGCCCATTCGGTTACACCAGAATGCCTTTTCCCGACCGGCGCCTTGAGAATTATTCGATCAGCCGCTTTTTAGCGGATGCCTGAGAACCTGTCCAGCGAGAGGCGGCCACCGCCGCGCCCGATGAGGTAAAGCAGGATGGCGGCCCAGGAGAGATGGGTCGGCCATGCGTCGGGATATACGAAGATCTCGATGATCGTGGTCATGCCCAGCAGCACAAACGCCGAGAAACGCGTGAACAGGCCCAGCACCAGTAACACGGGGACGAAGGTTTCCACACCGGCCGAGAGGTGGGCCGCCATTTCCGGCGGAACGAGCGGCAGACGGTACTCACTACGGAATAACTCATAGGTTCCCTCGGTGACGGTGAGGAAACCCTCTACCTTCGTGCGGCCGGACTGGAAGAAGATGGCGGCGATGGACAGGCGCCCTGCAAGCGCAAGCAGGTCGTGCCCGATCCATCGTGCGAGGCCTTCGGCGAGAGCATTCCAGCGGCTGCGAAAAGTGGGACGAGCGGACGTGACAACGGTGGATGACATGGGATTCCTTCAGGACTTGGCGAATGCGCCGGACTGCAGGAGCCCGGAAAGAATGAGGTCGATACGCGCCTCGGAATGCGCCTCGGCCACCGCCAGGGTCGCTTCGCCGAGCGTCGCTCCCGCTTCGCAGGCTTCGAGCAACGCGACATCTACGACCCCTGCCCGGAGGACGCGGACATCGTGCGCCACGCGAACCACGACGGCATATTCAGGATCCCAGGCAAGGGTGTCGTCCACCGGCTTACCCTGGCGACTGGCCTGCCAGATCGTGCGTGCCGGCAACGCCGACGCGAACCAGCGTGTTGCCGGATGAAGGCGCAGGCGCATGCCGGCCAGCGCCTGGGGGGCGAGCGCCGCCAGGTGTTGCGTGCCGAGTGGTGTCGCGTCCGCGGCATGGAGGCTTTCCGACCACAGGCGATCGAGACGCGCGACATCGGCCAGGTAGGGCAGACCGGATGCCGGCTCGAAGCCGGCGAGGAAACGGGGGAACGCTTCGCCGTACGTGGAGAGGCGTGCATCGCGAGGTGGATCCTCCGCGACGTGTATCGCGGCGGCGGCGCGGAACCAGTCGCGGCCGACCAGGCATACCACGGCCGGAAAATTCCCTTCCAGCGCGTCCAGGGACGCACGCATCACGGTATTGCGGTACACCGCGAAGGCGGGATGCCCCGCCGGGGCGAATGCGGACGCCTCGTCGAAGAGGGCGCCGGCAAAATTACGCTGGAACGATGCCAGTCCGCTCATGCGGCCATCCGGTGTTCGGCGAGCAATACATTCGCACGGACGCATTCCTCGTGCAGCTCGTCGAACGACGGAATGTTGCCGTCTCGCTCGATCAGTGTCGGTCGCGCGCCCACCAGCGCCAGGACGTGGCGATAAAGCTCCCACACCGGTTCGGCGACAGGCGCATCGTGCGAATCCACCAGCAAGCCGCCAGCGGAACCGTCGTCGACACCATGGCCGGCGAGATGGATCTCGGTCACGGAGCGCAGCGGAAACCGGTCGAGATACGCGCGCGCATCGGTACCGAGGTTATGCGCACTCACATAGACGTTGTTGATGTCGAGGAGCAAGCCGCAGCCACTGCGGCGTACCAGTTCCGCGAGGAAGTCGGTTTCACTCCAGTCGTGCCCTTCGAGCGCCAGGTAATGCGACGGGTTTTCCAGCGAGAGCTTCCGTCCAAGCGCATCCTGGCTGCGCTGCACGTTCTCTACCACACGAGCGAGCGCTTCGTGGCTGCGCGGGAACGGCAGCAGGTCCGGGACGTAGGCTCCACCCCAGGTCGACCATGCCAGGTGTTCGGATACCAGGACCGGCTTCACGCGATCGACAAGGCGACGAAGCCGGTGCAAATGCCGTGGATCCGGCGGCGCGGCCGCCGCCAGGGAAAGGGATACGCCATGGAGCGACACGGGATGGCGTTCCGCCAACGCGTCGAGCATGGCCGGATGCGGACCGCCCTCGGCCAGGTAGTTTTCGGGATGAACCTCGAACCATAGTCCCGGCGACGCGCGATGCAATGCGTCCTCGATATGCTGTGGCTTGAAGCCCATGCCGGCGGCGAGCGGTCCGCGCATGGTGTCAGCCCACTTTCATGAGCGAGCCGTTGCCGTTCGGCGTCTTGATCGAGGTACAGGTGCCGGCCGGCACGAGCTTCCACGCGTTCTTCTGGTAATCGGCCTTGGCCGTGCCCGCACAGGTGGTGCCTGGGCCGGCGGCGCAGTCGTTCTGCCCGGCCTTGGAGACGCCCCAGCACTTCTCCATGGCGGGCTTCGCGCCCTGCTTGTCGTCGGCGTGGGCGACACCGGTCACCAGCGCGGCGAGGGTGAGGGCGAGCGTGGCGGCGTGACGATTCATGCGTTGAATCCTTTGGATAGCGGACAACATGTCCGGGGTCGTGGTGGAGTTCGCTGACGGGGTCGCGCTGGTTACAGCATGGAAAAAACGTCGAAAAGCGAAAATGTGGGAGAAATATCCAAGAACCCTGTAACCGCACAGCCCGCCCGGACGAACTGGCGCATATGAACACCCGTGCGTCGCAATGGCTTTTCGCATTCCCGGCACCGCGGCATGCACCTATACGTCCAGGCTATTGCGATGTCCGACGCAGCAAGGCTAAATCCCCGTCGATGAAAAACCGACAGGTCAGCGCTGAGGTCGTAGAAAGACATCAGGCAGGCAGGTCGCCGGCCGAGTTGGAGCTGCGCGTATATTTTATCGACGGACTTGCCGGTGACACGGCGTGCTACCGTCGTTTTCTCGACGGCCTGTCGGGCCATCTCAGGGCGTACCTCCGCCGCCGCTTGCCGCGGGCGCAGGCGGACGTGGAAGATATCCTGCAGGAAACCCTGCTGGCCATACACAACGCGCGACACACCTATCGAACGGAGCAGCCACTCACCGCCTGGGTCCATGCGATCGCCCGCTACAAGCTGATGGACTTCTTTCGAGCCCATTCGCGCCGTGAGGCGCTGCACGAGCCGTTCGAGGACGACGGTGGCTTGTTCGTCGCCTCCGACGTGGAGCCGACCGACGCACGGCGCGATGTCGGCGTCCTGCTCAAAGGGCTGCCCGACCGCCACCGGGTACCGATCCAGCTGGTGAAGCTGGAAGGCCTGTCCGTCGCCGAGGCTGCGCAACGCTGCGGTATGTCCGAGTCCGCCGTGAAGGTCGGCGTGCATCGCGGCCTGAAGGCCCTGGCGGCGCGCATCCGGGTGCAGTCGTGAAAACCGACGACCTGATCGCCCTGCTCGCGACGCAGGCGCCGCCGGTGGACCGTCACGCTCCCGCGCGCCGCTTTGCGTTGGCCTGGGTCGCCGGCTTCGTGGCTGCGTTGCTGTTGATGGTGGTGTTGCTGGGGGTCCGGCCGGACCTCGAAGAGGCCATAGCCCTGCCGAACTTCTGGTTCCGGCTGTGCTATGCCAGCGCCATCGCCGCCGCGGCCCTCTGGGTCACGGGCCGCCTGGCCCGGCCCGGCGTGCGTGTCGGCGGGGCCTGGGCCGTACTGGCCACGCCGGTGGCGCTGGGCTGGGTGGCCATGGGCTGGGTACTGGCCCATGCGGCCCCCGGTACCCACCTGCCGCTGATCCTGGGCCATACCTGGCGCGTTTGCCCCATCCTCATCGCCACGCTGGCCATGCCGGCCTTCGTCGCCATGCTCTGGGCCGTCCGCGGGATGGCGCCGGTGCGACCTCGCCTGGCCGGCGCGGCGGTCGGCTTGCTGGCGGGGGCTACCGGTACGGTGGCCTATTGCTTGCACTGCCCGGAACTTGCGCCGCCGTTCTGGTCCACATGGTACCTGCTGGGTATGCTCATCCCCGCCGCCCTCGGCACGCTGGTGGGTCCGCGCGCGCTGCGTTGGTGACCCCCGGGAAAATTCGGGCGCTTATTCGGCAAATCGTTCAAAACGCCATACAGTCGATGGCGAACAGGCCGCTATACCTTCAAACTAGGTACGCGGTCGGGATATCCCTGGGTGCCGCCAGGGCCTCGGACCATTCAGCGGCCGGTGGATGAAGTGCCTTGTCATCGCTGGCCAACCATGTCGGGACGACGGACAGAGGGGCCAAACACGTGGGCAGAGTGAACAGGGATCCGTTGGTCTGGGGGCGCTACCTTGCCGTGGCGGGAGCCTATGCGGCCTGCTATGAGCTGACCCGCTATTTTTCGTTCTCGCACTGGATGCTGCCCGCGGGGCTCAGGCTGGCCTGTCTTCTCCTGGTCCCACGGCGATTCTGGCCGGCGTTGGCCGTGGGCGAAGCCCTTCCCGTGGCCGAGATGGCCTTCCTGCATGCGTCCGTCTTCGGTGTGGCCTGGGCATTGGCTGCCTCTGTGCCGCCTATCCTGTTCTGCATGCCCGTCGTGGCATGGATGCGCAATCGTGCGCCGCTGGTACGCGGCGACGGGCAGATCAACATGAGCCTGATCGTCTCCGTCACCCTCCTGTGCGCCGCGGTCACCGCCATCGAGGACTCCCTGGTACTGACGACGATGGTGATGAGCGATGGTTCGCCCGGCCCCGCCATGACGGCGCCCATCTTCCTTGTGTGGTTCCTCGGAGCCTATCTCGGCGCACTGGCAGTCGTTCCCACGATCCTCGGGCTCCGCGAGCGCCTGGCAGCCGAACCGCACGGCATCGTCACGTGGCAGGCCGTCAGGCACAGTGCGCTGTTCCGCGACATGCTGCTCTTCGCCCTGCCGGTGCTGGCGCTGCTCACGGTTCTCACGTCGTTCGCCAGCGATGGCGCGCTGCAATGTGCGCGCATCGCCATGGGGTTGCCGGTGATCGCGATGGCACTGCGGCATGGGTGGCACGGCGCCTCCATCAGTTCCCTGTTCGCGAGCATCGCCATCGCTTCGACGGCTTTCGAGCTGCAGGATCCCGCGATGATCCAGACCCAGGCCATCCTGGCCTTCATCATCACCACGTCGCTTCTGTTCGGAGTTCGCATCGCCCGGCGCCAGGCAGCCCTGCATGTTCTCGCAACCCGGGAACTGCCCGCTCACGGACCCCGTCGTTGAGGAGGCTGCCCCCTCCTCAACGAACGGTGTCCTTGCGACGTTACCGGCCCGTGCACTCCACGGGGTTGTTCTTGCAGTCGGCGGGAACCAGCATCAGCCGTGCGGTGCCATCGGACTGCGGCGCGACGAACAGCTGCACCGTCCCATCGTCGTAGACCGACTCGACGGCCGTGCTGGCCGGAGCAGGCAGCGGTTCGTCAGGCGTGGCTAGCGTGTCCGTACCGATGGGCAGGCCCGTGAGTTTGTACGGCGTGCGAGCGAAGGCGCCGCGCACGGTGCCACTGGCATCGTTGACCTGGATGTATCGCGTGCCGCCGCGCTCGAACACGTAGACATGGTAGTTCGGGCTGGAGCTCACGTCAGTGGCATTGGGCCACGACTGTCCCAAGCCGGACAGGGCTGTTTGCGAATGCGCCGCGCCAATGCCGAAAGTGAGCAAGACAAGGGAAGCGAGCAAGGTACGGGTGTGATTGAACATGGTGGTGGTCCTCTGGTTGGTGAATGCAGTCTGCGCTCGTGCGGCGCCAGATCGTGCGACCCGGCCGTGGTGAATCCACGACCGGGCGAGGCCACTTTCCCGCATGAATCCTGCCAATGTGCAGGTGCCTGCCGAATTCGCACATAGATTGCCGGTTCGCGGAGGACAAACCCCGCCACCGCCCCTTTGCATGAACGCGGCCGTCCCACGCGATGGCTGATTCTGCGAGTACTAAACCTTGTTGAGTGGAATCTTCAGGTAGCTCACGCCGTTGTCCTCCGCCGGCGGCATCTTGCCCGCGCGCATGTTCACCTGCACGGCGGGCAGCAGGAGCTTCGGCACGGGGAGCGTGGCGTCCCGGGCGGTTCGCATGGCGGCGAATGCGTCCTCGCCATCGCGCAGGTGCACATTGCCGTGGCGCTCTTCCGCCACAGTGGTTTCGTGGGCGAACTCATCGCGCCCCGGTGCCTTGTAATCGTGACAGAGGAAGATGCGCGTCTCGTCCGCCAGCGCGAAGATTTTCTGGATCGACCGGTAAAGCGCCCTTGCATCGCCACCCGGAAAATCGCAACGTGCCGTGCCATAGTCGGGCATGAACAGCGTATCGCCCACGAAAGCGGCATCGCCGATGACATGGGTCATGCAGGCTGGTGTGTGCCCCGGTGTATGCAGGGCCACTGCCTCGATGTCGCCGAGCCTGTATCGCTCACCATCCTTGAACAGGTGGTCGAACTGGCTTCCGTCTCGCCGAAAGTCGTCGCCTGAATTAAGCAAATCCCCGAAGACTTCCTGCACGGCGACAATGTTTTCGCCGATACCCACCATGCCGCCGAGCACCGATCGCACGTACTGGGCCGCCGACAGGTGGTCGGCATGCACATGGGTGTCGATCACCCACTGCAGCGCAAGCGAATGAGTCCTGACGAAATCGATGATCGCATCGGCCGACTCGTGCTTCGTCCGCCCGGCGGCAGGGTCGTAATCAAGGACGCTGTCGATCACAGCGGCCATGCGCGTCGCCGGGTCCCAGACCACATAGCTGAACGTGTTGCTCGCTCCATCGAAGAATGCTTTGACGTCGGGTTTAGCCGTGGGTGCCATGTCGGGAAAATCCGGGAGAGTGAGAGGCCTGCTCGGCCCTCACTCTAATGGCGGCCCACGCCCGAGTCGATCTCAGGGACGAGCCTCCAGCACGATATTGAACGGCGTTTCCGCGGCGCGCCGGAAGCGGCGGAAGCCGCCGGCATCGACGATCACCTTGCGCAACCGGGCCTCGCCTGCCTGGGCTCCGAGGGCGGGGCCATGGCGAGCCAGCGACACCGGCACGCAGATCATCGACGACGCGGCGTAGTACACGCGTCCGACGGGATTGAGGTTGTCCGCCGCACTGTCACCTGCTTGGGGCTCCACGACCATGCAGGTGCCATCGTCTTTCAAGGCGCTCCTTGCGTGGCGGGCGGCACCGTCGGGATCGGCCATGTCATGCAGGCAGTCGAAGAAGGCGATGAGGTCGAAATCGCGGCCCTTGTACCCGGAGGCGTCCGCCTGCTCGAACGTGGCGTTGGTTACCCCAGCCGTCTTCGCGCGTTCGCGTGCCACGTCGATCGAGGGGACATGATAGTCGTAGCCGACGAACTGCGATGCAGGAAACGCTTTCGCCATGAGCACCGTACTGGCACCGTGGCCGCATCCGATATCCGCGACCTTGCCGCCGCGGCCGAGCTTGTCGACGACACCATCGAGCGCCGGCAGCCATGCACCCAGAAGATGGGCGTTGTATCCGGCGCGGAAGAAGCGCTCGGTGCCATGGAACAGGCAGGGATGGTGCTCGCCCCACTCCATGCCGGCACCGCTTCGGAAGTTGTCGCGCACGCGCGGATACGTATGGAATAACGCCAGCGCAATTTCATACGCGCCCGACAGGTCGACCGGGCCAGCAGGGTCCGCGAGGCAGGCCGCCTGCTCTTCGTTGAGCCGGAACTTGCCCGACGCGGCGTCGTAATCGACATAGCCGCCGGCCGCCTGGTTGCCCAGCCATTCACGCATGTAGCGCTCGTTGGTGCCAGTACGCGATGCCAGTTCGGCGGATGTGAGGGATTCCTTCGCCAGCGCCTTGTACAGGCCAAGTTCGTCGCCGAGCAGGACCAACACCGCGCTGAAAGCGGCGCCGAGGTCACCAACCGCCTTTCCTAGAAATGCGTTGAGTTTCTCTTCATCGATGGGCATGAGTACGCGCTCCGAAGCCTGGGGGCTCGATGCGGCTAATCGCCAGCGGTTCCGGCCAGCCGCGAGGCATGGAACCGGAGACACCGTCCTGCCAACGGATGATCTCTGCTTCTGTCCGCAAGCTGCATGCGGCCGATGGAGTATAACGCCGGAAAATCGACCTCCATGTCGAGGACATAATGGCTGCTCACAAAGGCAACAGGTCGCTGTGCTTCACCGCCTGGCCTGGATCGATCAGGGATAAGGATTCGCCCGGTCCTCGTTCTCCAGCCAGGCCTTCCAGTTCCAGCCGTCGGCACCGTTCCTGCGGGCGTCTTGCAGAGCCGCCTTACCGTCGCCGAGCTTGCAGCGGAAGTAGCGCCGGGCCGAACCATCCGTGTTGTCGCCCTCGCCTTCGTTGCGATGCGCGAAGACCCGAAGTTCGAGACCCTTCTGATAACCCCACGCCTCGATCCCGGGAGGCACGGTAAACACGCATCCATCATCGTCGCCGTCGCACGGCATCAGCGAGCAATCAATCTCGATGCGCGCAAGGCGCTCGTTGTTTCCTAGCCCGAGTTCACCAGGCCTGGTGATTCCAAGTTCCCAGTACTTTCTGTCGGGATGATTCTTGGCAAGCTTTATGTTGCCGTCGGCAGGGTTCTGCTCTTTCCTCAGGAGGATCGCCCTACCGGTATTCGTAATCGCGTGCGCGACGTACCGGACGCTGCCCTTTTGCCAAAAATCGCTGGTGATTCCGTAGAGATCGGCCTGCTTCGGACGCTTGTACATGGCGTTAGCCTCATATCGCTGGTGGGTAATGCCAACATATGCACTGCGTACAAGGAGCCATATCGGACAAAGGCTGATTTTCAACGTGAAAGGGCCAGGCGCGCGACTAAAGTGGCGAGCGCCGCGCGCACGCAAAAAAAAAGGACTCCGGAAACCGGAGCCCTTTTCAATTTGGCTGGGAGACTAGGAGCCTACGTCATCAGCCACATCCCGCGCCCTGGCTTGGTCTGCGGATGGGCTAACCGGTGGGGATGTGTCCCAGTGAGTTGACCCAGCGCGACGTTATCACGGCCGGCGTCACCACGGACGGGGCTTTGGTCCAGATGCGCGCAACTTCCTTTGGACGATGTTGTATTCCTCCGCCCACCGTTGTCCGATGTCTAAGCGCTCTTTTAAGGCTCTGGTTAAGGGCTCCGTCACCAGTCCCCCGACGTCCACTGCCGCGGCGTCAAGTAATTGTGGAGCTGTCTTAGGTGCGACGTCGACCAACGGAATTTTACGGGCAAGATTCTTGGTGGCTATTTTGGCCTCACTGTCGTTAAGCAAGAGCCAACCTTGTTCTGATCTTGAGCGTTCCTGATGCGCTCCAGCCGTCAGCAAAAACCCTAACTCGATGGCATCGAGTTGGGCCAGAAGCATCGACGGAGCTTTCTCGTCGTCGCCATCTGCACGGGCCTTATAGATAAGCCGAATATCATCTAACTGGTCGAGAGAATACGTGGGCAGCCCGGCCCTGGTATAGGACAGATAGTGCATCCAGTAAAAGCGCGACATGTCGTCGGCATTCCCTGGGCGTCCTATCAGCTGTAAGATTTCCTGGCCGTATCGCCTGAGACGTTCGAACTGGGGCTCCGGCCCGAAGTCGTCCACGGCTGGGGATAATCGACCGACATTCAGAACCTTGGGCGTTATGGAGTCCGGTCGTTTGGCCTGAAACACTGCCATCCGATTGTCGTCCAAACCATGCCGCACGAGAAGCGCGAAATCAGCCCCTGTCCTGGTTTCGGAGTCGAACGCGCCGGGTGTCTTCCGGTATCGTATCCAGCTAAAGCCATCCGTAGCCTCTGTAACGAGTCGGTTGCTCCACGCGGCATTCGCCGCGAATGCCCCGAGAAGCGCCCCAGTCATGGTCTCCTCGTCCACATGAGCAACCATCGGTCCAGCCATCAGGTCCAAGCATGAACGCTGGAAAACGCGTTGGACAATAGAGTGAGCGCCTGTCGGGTTGAAATATGCCAGGTCATCGTCGAGCGAATCCTTGTCAGACATCGATGCCGCTCCGAATGCAAAGTGCACATCATAAAGTCCGAGGGGCATTCGGGCTATGTCCCTGTGCTCGGAGCACTTTCTCAACAAAATAGATTAAATTCGAGCGAAAGCCTATGTCGACGCCCGGTTCCACTGCTTTGATAAATTGAGCCCGCCAATGCTGAGGCAAGTGCCATGTTTCATGGAACTGAGACTGCATTTGGTCGAGAAATCGAGGATACGTTCCCACCTTATGGACAACGAAAGCTCGGAGATGATTCCGCTGCGCTTCTGAAAGCTCGTTGGAAGGGTTAGTCGCAAGACGAGCAACCTCTTTCTGAATTAAGACGTGGGTGGCAACGCCCCGCCAGTGTTGCCACAGCTGGGTCAGCGAGTCGTAGTAATGCTCCTCATACCAACGCGTCCCACTTCCCACTTTCCAATGCGTAGAGCCGCCGGATTCCAGGCGCTCCAGCCTTAGGCCTAACGATTTAAAGAAACGGGCGCGAGCGGCAGCGTTCATAGTGGATCCGAGTTCGAAGAGACCCGATCCATACCGTACCCCTGGCGCTTGGCAAGGCCCTAAGGCTCGGCCGTCCGAGAACCGGCAATCGTAGCCTCCACGGCGGCCCCAAATGAAGCCAGGTCGTGCCCGCACACTTGGGACCAGTCGCGAAGTTGCAGACCATCGAGCCGCTTCTGTCCAGTCTCGGCTTGACTCACGTAGTTCTGAGACCGCCCCAGCTTGGCCGCGAGGTCCACCTGGGTCAGCTCTGCCTCGACCCGGAAGGCACGCAGCGTTTGACCGATGGCCGCATATTCCGGCCGGGCGTGGGATTTCTTCGCTGTTGTTTTGGGCGGCTTGGGTGGTGGGCGCTGCATGTAAATACCCGCTATGGCGGGTTAACAAGCTATACACCGTCTGGCGATACACCCACTAGGTTTATCGCTTGTTCAAATATCGCTAGTAGGTTTACGTTAGCGTTCGCGTCAGGCAACGCCGGCTGCCCTCCTAAGTGTCGGCAAAGGACAGGGACCTCTATATGAACGTTTGTAGCCGACGGTTCGCCATGGTGGCGATGCTGGTTGTGACCGGCACGGCCGTCGCCAGCCAAGCCGACGTCTGTTACTCACCCGCTGCGTCGAGCAGCCAAGTCGACAAGCTCACCAGCTCGACCGCCTTGGATTGCCCTATCGCTGGTCACCATACCTTGGGTCAGCTGGCTCAGACGGGTTGGTCAGTGGCTTCGGTTCAACCCGTAACTGTCGACTACGCCGTGGATGCAGCGACACAGAGCCCTCACAGCGCAAGCGCGTGGATGCTCGTAATTCAAAAGGAGAGCAAGTGATGCGCCCTCGCTCTCCCCTGCTTTGCGTCGGCTTGGGCCTGTTGGCAGCCTGCTCGCAGGCTGCGCCAGACAGTTCACCACCCGCTACGGAGTCTGCCGCCCCGACTTCGGCACCGGTTGCTGCCGCGCCGGCAACGCCACCCACGGTGACGGCAAGCGAAAAATCCTTCAGCGAGTATCAGGCTCCCGAAGATGACGCCCTTAGCTGGTTAGGGCTCTACTACGCCGCGGCCGGCACCCCGGTGGACTACCCCGCCATCGCCGCGCGACTCGACCCCGCGTTTCAGCGCACCACCGATGCATTCGCTCAGCGCGACGCAGTTGCCGCCGTGAAGGTCAAGCTCGACAAGGCCATCGCTGCCGCCAAAGCAAACCCGTATGTGAAGTTGTCCCCGGTGGTTGCTCGCATGCCCGCCTACGACCTCACGCGAAATCTTTACGATTTGGGCGCTTTCATCGGGCCGGACCTTCGCATTGGTATCGGAGCCGGGGTTGCGAGCGTGTCGTTCACGCCCAATCCGTCCCTGGCCACATTTGCTCCAGCCAATGAGGCAGAGGCGAGAGGCCTTGAGCACACCATCAGCTCTAACCCCCTTGGGCGCCAGGTGCAGTTCACCGTCTATGGCAAAGTTGTGGCCGCCACCCTTCGAGGCGGGGAGCCGCAATTGACCGTCGTGCCTAGCCGCGTTGTGGTTGAAAACTACTTGGTGAGCGGCGCGACGCAACCCCTCTTTACCGCCACCGTCCCCTGACACCTTGGGGCGCCACTGCGGCGCCCTCTTCTTATATGCGGAGCTTCTATGCTGACCATCCTTGCGCTGGTTGTGGGCGTCGTCGTGCTCATCGCTGCACTCAGACGCCGGAATCGCAGACCTGCGGAACACGCTGGTGCGCCCCTCGTCGTTGGCGCAGCCGCGCCCGGAACCGATTGGCGGGTCTCGCGCGACGAAAGCCCGACGATGCGCCAAGCCATAGCTGTCATGTCAGGGCACGCCGACGTGCTCCAGCAACTGGGTGATGGCTGGCTTGTCTCGGCCAATTTGAAAGTGCGTGAGCCTGCGACCTTTCGCGCGAATGTTCTGCACGCTCAAAGTTTGAAGGTGCTCATCAACGACGAATGTGCTGCCCTCGTCACCGAGCTTCGGGACCTAGAGCATAAGCGCGATTCTGCTGCGTTGTTCGACGTGCGCCGAGAACAAGCGCATGCCCTAGCAGATTGGGCTGGTGTGCTGAATCGCGCGCTTCGAGACCGCCTTCAGGCGCTGGCCACCGAAAGGGGGTTGGACATGAGTGCGCTATTGGATGCTGCGGCCAAACAAGGTGGAAGGCTCGACGGGGGCACCGTGGACGCTTGGTTGCCTCGTTTCTCTCCAGGCGACTTCACCATCAGGGAGGTGCTGCCATGAGTGGCTTCGACTTCGCTCGCTACACGCCCCAGCAGATTGAAGCGCACTGCCAGAACAATGCGCGGTCCCTGTCGCTCAATCCCAACGGCTATCAGGCTCAGCAGCGCGATGCATTAGGGCGTGCTGAGCGACTGGAAGCGCAGGCGCATGCAGAAGCTAAGGCGTTTCGAGTCTGGCGTGTCGGGTTCATCGTGCCTCGCCGCGAGGCGTGGGCGACCGTTGATGCTGCCAGCAATGAAGCTCGGCAACGGGCTACTCAAGAGGTGTTGCGCTTGCGCACCGCGTGGGCTGCGCTTTACCCGCTTCTGACGCCCGAAGAGCGAGAACAGTGGCTGTCCCGTCCAGGTTAGCGACGCTGCCGAAAACGCAGGTATATCGCCCGTGCCCCGCTGCACATCATTGAACGCTCCCACTACACTTAAATTCCCTCTGCACATGCCAGGATGCACCGTGCTCCATATAGACTCTTCTGCTCCCCTTCCCCTGGCAACAATCATCGCCGCGACCGTAGCGCTTGATGATGCGCTAGGGCGGACGCAGTATCCGCAGGCTCGCCACCACGCACGCATGCTTGTTTTGCGCAGCGAAACCGGCGAATTCGCCGACATTGCGACCGCGGCTCGCGAGCTGATGACAGCGCTCGACCAAACAAGCCGGCCCGAACGAACCCATTGGGGTCCCGCCCTCGACCGAGTCCATCACGCGGTCGACCAGGCGCTCGACGACGTGGACGACCGTAGTTAGCTGGGCAAGCCTTGGCGAGCATTCCGGGCCGCTGCTTCTGCCAGGAACTCCGCTGCACCGTCCACCAGATTTTGTTCGCCGCCCGCTGGTTCGTTGGCGCGGCCGAATTCACGAATCGCGACAATGCCATCAACCAAGATGACGAACAACTGGCTGTTTCGGAGCTGTTTGTGGAACTCGGTCTCAGGCCGCAATTTCAGGGTAGCCATCATCAGGTCCATCGACGCCCCCGCCAGAACGTCCGCCAGTTGAATCTGCGGATATTGTTTAGAGTCCGCGAACGCGAGCTTGGAGATGCGCAGAGGTAGCTCCGCTTTTCGCATGCCATAGCCGAATTTGCGAGGCGCCAGCGGGGTCATTAGCTCTCGAATGAAGGGTTCTCGTTGAGCCAAAGGCTTAGAAGCATCGTGAGTGACGCTGAATTCACCCGGATGCTCATCCATCCACTGACTCACGACGCCGATGAACAGGTCCGGCATGGGGTCGAACACTGCCCTTGCCTCGAACCCTTCTATGCCCTCTTGCGCCCGACCCTTCGTTCCATACAGCAGCATGGCCTCCCGCCCAAACTTTCCATCGGTAGCAGGCAGCACAACCCGGTCAAGCATCTGTTCGTAGGCCAAGAAGGCTTCTTTGGACTGCCTCCGAATAACCGCCTCAAAAGCTCCCAGCACTTTCCTCCACCCACCGTTTGGCAGGATATGAGGGCCAGCAAAATGCAGGAGCCTTGCCAGGCTGACATGCGTGTCTCCGGCATACGCGTCGATACCCGCATCCAGCAACGCCGGTTCGATGAGCTTGTCGACCAGATGAGCCGTCAGATAGAACCGCTTGTCCGCCACCATCACCTTGGCGCTTTCTCGATTCAGTTCGGAACTTCGCAGCAGCGACAGTAGCGCCGACTGTCCTTTGTGGGAGCCCTTGAGCTTCGAGTATTTCGCCTCACTCTGGCCCTGCCTGAGAAGGGGTGAAAGAAGGCCACTGCAAGCGGCTTCTTCCAAAGACGTCGACGCGAGCACCGCCACGGGCTGCGCCTCGTTGAGCAAATCAGTTCCCGTGTTGCCGGACTCATCGAAGTAAAGGTCCATCTACCGCTTTCCTCACAGCTGTTGGTGGGCTCTATTTTTGAACGACAAACTTGAGCCCTAGGGCGTTCAACTGGGCAATCAAACGTTTCACCTCAGCGAGCGACTGACGTTTCTCGAACTCGAAGCGAATGTCTGCCGATTCCAAGCCCGGTATGTTTACGTGCTCAAGCCAAGATATGTAGGCACCTCCTCCTTGCTCTACTGACCACTCACTGGCGCCCAGTATGGGCACCGCCTCGTGACGTTTCTTGCTACTCATAAGTCTCCTCCGGTTGTAATTCAAACGAACGGTAGCGAGTCCGACGCTCGAACTCTTCCAGCCTTACGTTAACCAGTCGCCTTCATTCGGACGACCCACTGCCCGACTGACTCTTCCACCGTCTCCAGTCCTGGATAGGTCTTCACCATATTGAGCAGGCCCGAATGCCCATAGGTCTTCGGTGAAAACGAAGGGTCGGTGCGCTTGAGATACTGACCTAGTGGACTCAGTAACACCTTGCCCTCCGGAGTGCTGGCGACAAGCAACTGCACGGCATCGAACAGGAAGGCCGGGCGCTTGCGGCTCGTTGCTTTCGGAGGCGCTGCGGGCGTGCCTTTGACCACTTTGTTCGGTGGATTGACCATGTCGGCAGCAGGCGCCTCCGCAGGTTTCGTCCACTCAAAGAATTCGTCGCTGGCGTTCCGCAGCGCGTCCGGCGTTTTGGCTTCTCCCACGATGCACACCTTGGCGTTGCGTTCTCGCAGCTTCCGGCACAGATACGCAAAGTCCGAATCGCTTGTGACTAGACAAAACACCTCGGCCCGCTGGTCAAAGAGGACTTCGAGCGCGTCCAACGCTAGCGCGATGTCCGCCGTGTTCTTGCCGGCGGCGTATTGGAATTGGACGCAGGGAGTGAACGCCTGGCTGACAAGCGTCTCTTGCCATCGTCCCGAGAGCGTCCCTGGGTTGCCGTAACCGCGGCGGACCACCACGCGGCCGAACTGAGCGGCCATCTTTAACGCATGCGCGACGATGTCGGGCGAAACGTTGTCGCAGTCGACCAGCACTGCCACTCGCGTATCAGAGTTGTCCATCTCGTGCCCCTCCCTTGGGCCATCGATTGTAGCCACACCAGCGGGATGGAGAACAACCTTTCGAGGCAGGCGTGTGTGCGCCGCGAGCGGGTAATTACATGTAATAACGCACCAACCTTCCGAAGCGGTCGCGGGCCACTCGACGGAACCGAATTCACCAAATTTGCAATCCATTCGCCGGCGAAAAAAGTGGCTCTAGCCGCCGCGTGATCGCACTTTTCGATTTTCGATGGCGAAAAGTCCTTAGAAATAGGTGTCGAAATTCGCCGTGATCCGCAGCCTTCGCGACGTAGCTCACTTGACACGGTCCAAATGAGAGGTAGACGTGCAGACCCTTTATGGACTGCCCCGTGACTCCGGATATCTCTCACTTACGCGCTACTGCATCTGGCCTCGCCGCGAGCCTCTCCGACTCCGGCGCGGCCGCTCAGTCCTTCTCCCGGGCATCGTCGGAGGTGGGCCGAGTCTAGCCGCCCTTCGCTCGCCACCGGGAACGGACACAAAAAAAGGCCAGGAGTAACTAGCTCCCGGCCTTGGTGACGCTGCAGTTTTCAACAGCCTGCGGAGTCGTTGTAGAGCCGAACCCTCCCCTTGTCAACTGGGCCAATCCTTGGCCCCACGGGCGCGCTTGGCCTTTGCCAAGGCGCCGCGGGAGTTCTCATGCAACGTTACGCACAATACGACACCGCTCAGCTTTTGATGACCACGCCGCTCAGCGACCGCGCCGTAGCGGCTTCCACCCGCTTGTCTAAAACCACGGTCAGGCGCTACCGACGCGTGCTCACCCAACAACCCCTGTCGTGGCTCGAACTCAAAACGCTGCCTGACCATGAATTTGAACGGGTGCTGCGCCGGCAGCGCTCGGGCGGCAAGCCCAAGCCCGAACTCGACTTCAAGTTCATCGAGCAAGAGTTGAAAAGCCCAGGCGTGACCCGCCAGCTCTTGTGGGAAGAATATCGCCAGGCCGACCCGGATAACACGCTTTGCTATTCGCACTTTGCAGCGAAGATACGGGAGCAGCGCCACCGGCAACCCACGGTCATGCGCCAAGACTATGCGGCGGGGCGGAGCCTCTTGGTGGACTACTCCGGCAAGCGGCTGTTCTACATCGATCGCGCCAGCGGACAGCCCGTGTATGTCGAGCTGTTCGTGGGTGTGCTGCCGTGCAGTTCGATGGTCTATGCGACATGTACGGGCACTCAGGGCAGCGCGGACTTTCTGAAGGCCCATGTCGCCATGTTCGAATATTTCGGCGGCGTTCCACTGATTCTCGTGTGCGACAACCTGAAATCCGCCGTCACCAAGCCTGCGAGCACCGGCAAACCGGCGGTGATTCAGCGCAACTACGGCGACCTGGCCAGACACTACGCGGTCGCCGTGCACCCGACTCGGCCACGTCGTCCACGCGATAAAGCCACCGTGGAAGCCTCGGTGCGAATCGCCCAGAATTGGATTCTGGCGCCGCTGCGCAAGCGAGTGTTTCATTCGCTCGAAGACATCAACTTGGCTGTGGCTGAAGCGTTGGAGCGGTTGAACCAAAGAAAAATGACAAAGGACGGACAAACCCGGCGCCAGCGGTTTGAAACCCTGGAGCGCCACCACCTGCGCCCGCTTCCTGCCGAGCCCTATCTCTATGGCGAGTGGCACATCGTGCCGAAGGTGCCGCAGGACTACCACGTTGCGGTCGAAGGCCATTTCTATTCAGTGCCGCACCACCTCGTGGGCGAGCGTGTGGATGCCCGCGTGCAGGATGACCTCGTAGAAATATTCCACCAACGCAAGCGCGTGGCACGTCACGCGTATTGCCGCGAACGCGGCCGGCACACGACCGTGCGCGCGCACCAGACCGAGGCGCACCAGATGCAGGCGGACCGTTCACCAGAGGGCATGCTGCGGTGGGCTCAAGATGCGGGTCCCGCCATTGCCCGATTTGTCCACGCGCAACTGAGCACCGACCGGCCTTATTTGGGTATGGCCGCTTGCGAACAGGTGCACGCTTGGGCAGCAAAGCACGGCACTGCGTTGGTGGACCGGGTGGTGGGGCAAGCCCTGGAGATGAAGTCGGCGAATGTCTCGGCGCTGCGCCGGTTGATGGCCCACGCCACCAAACCCGTGGATACGCCCCAGCCCACCACCCGCGGGCGCAACATCCGCGGCGCTCGCGCCCTGGTCGGGGGTGCGCCATGCTGAGCCAAGCCGTGAGACTCCTGCGTCAGGCGCGGCTGGGGGTGATGGCCGAACGGCTGGAGCAATGGGTGGCCGACCCGGTCAGCGTCACGGCGTCCCAGACCGAGTGCGTCATGGCCTTAGTCGAGGCCTTGCTGGCCGAGCGCACCACGCAGCGCCAGCGCAGCTTTGCCCGCCGCTCGGCATTGCCGGCCAATGTGTCGCTAGCCGCGGTGCGCACGCATCCCGCAGGCAAGCATGCGTTGACCGCTCGTGTGCTGAGCAACTTGGCGACGTGCGATTGGGTCCGCGCCGGCCGTAGCATCGTCGTGACCGGGCCGACACAGGCCGGGAAAAGTTTTCTTGCCATGGCTTTGGCTCAGGAGGCCACACTGGCCAAGTTGAGCACGCGCTACCTACGCACTTCGCACTGGGTTGCAAAGTGTGAGCAAGCTGCGTCTTCTCAAGCTGTCTTGGATGACATCCGTGCACTGACCAAGGTGAAGCTGCTGGTGCTGGATGACTTTGCGACGCAGGTGGCCGACGCTCGACACAGCCACTGGCTACGCGAAGTCCTAGACGCCCGTGAATGCGCCGGTGTGTCCACGCTCATCGTCGCGACGCCACCGATGGAAGAATGGGATGAGCGGTTTGAGGACAAGCTGGCGGCCGACGCTATCGTGGGTCGTGCGCTTCAAGCCCATTATCGGCTTCAACTGCCTTAGACGCCTGACACTCGCCGGAGCGAACGCAGCTCGTTGCTGCCGCCGCTCCGGCTTTTTGTTGGCTATTTGCCGAGCTGACCTCGCTATTGCCGAACCTCGGGCTGCGTGCCGCCGAAGGCGGGCGCGTCATCGTGGCACCGGTGAACGACGCAAGGCGGCCCGATGCGACGCAGATTCGGCACAACAAGCAATCTGCCTAACTTGGCCACGAGGTCTGGAACAACCAGACCATCACGCATCAGTGGCAAGCCTTGCCGCAGCAGGGATCGGCCGCTAGCACGGTGGTCACGCTGTTCCAGATTGAGGGAGATCCGTGCCGTCGCGATCATCCATAGGCTTTACTCTTCCTCCGTGAGACTTTTCCCATTCCGGCGTTAACGCTCGTCCTTTTGCTACGTGGTCACTTCGTTCCAGACCGATAGGTCAGTTGAAGCGGAATAAGCAGCTGCATATACCGGTGGGTATCTCCCTTTGGTCCGGAACAGGGCGACCACCATAATGGTCGGCGCATCATTCGCGCGACCTGCGACACATCTTCCGAATAAAGCGTCTACCGCGTCAGCTTTTGATGAGAGGTCATTGCCGGGCACCGTGGCTTATCGGGGGGCCCGTCGATGACCCGCCGAAGGCACGCGTTGCTTGGATGCGCCACCCCCTACGAGGCTGCCAACATTTCGCTAAGATAAAACAGAAGCCATCCGCTTGGTTGCAACGAGGTCAAGATGCCCGGCTATTCCAATGCAAGCCATAGATATCTCTTCTCAACGACAGACCTTCGGGAGCTGTTAGAGCGCCAGCTTGTCGGAATGCGGACGGAAGTCGAAAACCTTCCCCCAGACAGGTTTCTCAACACCGCACCAAGCGACCTGGCCCGGTATCTGACAGAGACATACACCGTTGACGCCATACGGCTCAATCGCCAGGACTGGCACATGACAGAAGAGGAGATTCAGGTCGACGTGCGTTATGACCGGAGGAGAGCCATCTTTGACGATAGCCGACCGGTTTACGTGCCGGGCCAACGGATTCAGGTGTTTGTGCCATTCTCGGGTGAAGCTCCACTGTTCCATGCCCGGCCGCCTCAGTTCACGATGAGCCCTCCGGCGGGTGAGGTCAAAGGAAACGAGTTAGTGCTCACCTTCGAATTTCCCCACGACAGTGCTCCAGAGCTTCGACCAATGATTGACCAAGCGCTGCAGGAAATTGAGTCTTATCTGGCTTGGTCGAACACGCCGATAGATTCAGCAAATCAGCGCCTTCCAGAGGAAGCAAGGCAGGTCATCGAAGCTCGTCGAAACCGAGTGCTTGCTAACCAAGGGAGGGTGAGTTCCCTAGGGATTCCAGTTAGGCCGCGAACGGGTGCGCCCACCACTTACGCGGTGCCGACGGCTAGGCGAAAAGCTCCTCCTTCTCTTCCACCTGCCTCGTCAGCCGCCTTTGAGCCAGAGCCAATATGGGCGATGGAGCACTATGAGCACGCGCTGGGTGTCATTCAGTCGATGGCACAACTGCTGGAGCGGTCGCCGGCGGCGTTCGCTAAGCAGAATGAAGAGCACCTGCGCGACCAATTCCTCTTTCAACTCAACGGACACTTTGAGGGCCGCGCCACGGGGGAGACGTTCAACGTCGGAGGGAAAACCGACATCTTACTTCGCGAGAACAATCGCAACGTTTTCATCGCCGAGTGCAAGTTTTGGAAGGGGTCCAAGGCGTTCCACGAGGCGATTGATCAACTGCTTGGCTACCAGTCCTGGCGCGATACAAAGATGGCGCTTCTGGTGTTCAATCGTGAGACCAATATGACTACGGTGTTGAAGGGAATCTCCGAGACGGCAACCGCTCATCCGAACTACAAGCGGACCCTCCCTTGGAATGAGGAAACCGGATTTCGCTACGTGTTTCACCACAACTCCGACACCAATCGGGAATTCATCCTCAGTGTGTTGGCGTTCGACGTCCCGAACTGACCGGCGCGCGCCCCAATTTTCAACCACCCGACGGGAAGAAACATGAGCGACAACCCGCTATACCGTAATGGATTAAATGCAATTCAGACCGGGGTTGACGATTTCAACGAAGGCTCTCCCGAACGGCTGGCGTCCGCCGTGCGCAACCTCACGGCTGGCATTCTTCTCCTATGCAAGGAGAAGCTTCGCCGTCTCTCGCCATATGACGAAATCCTAATTTGGAAGAATCTCAAACCGTGCTTGGAAGACGGGGAGTTGGTCTTCGAGAAGGTCGGAAATACGACGGTGGATGTCTGGGACATCGAGGAGCGATTCAAGTCCTGCGGTGTCGAATGCGACGTGACGCTGCTTAAGCGCATCGCAAAAGTGAGAAACGCCGTTGAGCATCACTATGTGGAAGACTCTAGACTCATCCAAAGCGCCTTCGTGGATGGTCTACGGTTCCTAACGAGCTTCATGCCGGACCACCTTGGCGCTGACCCACGAGATGCGCTGGGCGCAGAGGCCTGGGAATCGCTGATTGAGCAGAAGGAGGTTGAGGACGCTCTGCGAGCGGAGTGTCGGGCCTCCTACCAGCACATTGATTGGCCGCCCGTTCTTCAAGAAGCCATCGAGAAAGTCGGTTGCCCGGAATGCGGCTCCCATCTCGTCAAGCAAAACGACGCTAAGAATACGGTGGCTTTCGATGCCACATGGTCGTGTGCGGCGTGCGGGCATTCGGAGGGCAATCAAGAATGGGCCGGAAAGATTCTCTCTGAATATTTCGCGGCCGAGAGCTATATGGCAGCGAAGGATGGCGGTCTCGACCCTGTCGATAGCTGCCCCGAATGTGGGGAAGAAGCATTCGTGCACGAGGCCGAGATGTGTTTGGCCTGCGGTGTTGAGCCCGGTGACCTTGGGGAGTGCATGGTGTGCAGCGAGCCCCTTGGCTTGGACGACTACGGTGAATCCCTGTGCTCCTACCACCGCTATGTCGCAGAAAAGGAACGCGATAGCTGAGTGCACCGTTCGCGAGGCGACTCAACTCCTCGGTGGAACGCCAAGTGCAGGCAACGCTCAAAGACTCGGCCGAGCAACGTTCGACTTTTCCAATCGTAGCACCGGAGACGTTTCGACCGAAACGGTCGCCATGTCGAGCGCGTCGGACTCAACGCTTTTCGCGGTCCGGAGCGCCTGTGTCAGGAACGGGGTTGTGTGTGCGTCAGCCACGCTCGTGAGCACCATCGCGTAGAGCGGTTCCAAAGCAGCAACGGACTGCACACACGCATCCAACTCGTGTTGCGCCACGTCTTGTTCGTCCATCGCCGTCGCCATCTGACGGTCAAATCCGGCAACCCGTTCTACTGCGTCGGCGACGCCTCGCTTGAGTTGCTGAACTTCGGTATCGAAAGATGAGGCCTGGCCCTCCAATTCAACCAGGACGGGTGGCTTTCCGCTGCCACCCATGGCGCGGACCATACGCAACTGCCACGGATGCCCGTCGAGCCATTCCGCGAGCGCCTGCCTTGCTTCTGCGCGACGGCGCCGCCGGTCGTGCAGTTCCACCGAAAATGTTGCGCGGGCACCGTCATCCCGCTGGCGTCGCTCGCGCACGTCGAGCAGGCGAGCGGCCAGACCGACCAGCGCGCGCAACGCGCTCTCGATGCGTTGGAGCCAGCCGATAAGCTGCTCCCGCTGCTCGGGCGTTGGCTGCGGCAGCTCCGGCTTCTCGTCGAGTTCGGCAAGAAAGCGAGCCGCCAGACCGGTGGGCGCCACCGTGGGTCGTGACGTCACGGCCGACGGACCCTGGCGAAACACAATCGGAGCGGCTGGATACAGCCAGTCGTGGAGCCTAGCCTCCGACGCCGTTGCGACGACGGGGGCCACCTCCATGGGTGCCGTTGTCGGCGATTGGGTGGGCGCAGCAACGGGGGGCATACGCTCCTCTGCGAGAGCGGCCCGCAGTGAATCGCCCTTCCGTGTCGGTAGACCTTTGCGCTCCATCGCTGTAGCGCTAGGTCCAAGCCGAAGCTGCGGGAGCTTAGCGAGGCCCAGCCGCTTGTAGCTCAGGTGGGTAAAGTCTGGAACGAGGCCCACCGCGGATGCGTGGACGTTTGCCAGGTCGGCCCATTGCGCGTTTAGCTTGTCGATGACGACGGACGCAGCTTTCTTGTGCGACAGCTCTTTTAACTTATCTGTGAAGGACCAGCCCTCCGAACCGCCCGATTCCCCCTGCGCGCCCCCGTCTTCCGACGGTTCGGGTTTGCACTCGAAACGCCGGGTAGGAAAATACACGTGCGCATGGAAGCCAATTTTGCCGATGGGTTTGGGAAATCCCAAAGCGTCGACGGGCGAATCACGGTGGAGACCCACCGAGACGATCGTGTGGAACCGCTCGACGATGGATTGAGCCATGTAGCGGGCCATCTCGGTGGCCTCGACATCGCTGAGGCCAAAGGGCACGGGCAATCGATAGTCATGGGCGACCTGGCTGTCCTTTCGGCGCTCGGCCCGTTCCACAGCCGACCAGAGTCGTTCGGCGTCGGTCGCCCACATCGGCGCTCCTTCGGGCGCGAGCGTGAACGCGGCGACCACTTCTTCGCCTAAGGCCCTGTGCCGGTAGTCGTGCCATTCGCCCGTCCGCTTATCCAGAAGCCTCAGGCCTAGGCGGTAAGCGACGCCTGCCAGCGCCGAATGGCCTTTGCCCCGGCTATGCGTTGTCAGGTGCGGGCGAGCGTGAGTCATTGCACTTCCTTGTGTCAGTCCGTTCCCCGCCATGTAAGCAGCAATTGACGAAGTGTCAAGTAGACTTGACACTTCAGAATCACACTTCAGGAAAGTCTGTTGCGCCAACGCTGAGTGTTGGCGGCCGTGGATGTTCGCCTTGGCTCTGGATGTTGCTGGGCTTTGAGCGGCGAGTTGGAACAACTCTGAGACGCGCCCTAGATGTTGACGTGAAGGCGAGTATTGGTCTGCATATGGATTTTCCACCGGATTCGGAAGACTTTGGCGCGCAGGTCTTCTGCATGACCATTGCCAACGCAATTTCTGAGACACCAGTCCCTCAAGGCGCTCCGAAGAACGGACTACGTTGTCGGGTGCCCGAAACCACTCGCTTGGTCAGGACCGTGAAACCACAACGCACGGATATCAGCGTCATCGCTCTTAGGTCTGGGGTAGACATCACGCACTTTGAACGTAGTTGGCAAATTGACGGAATTACCAAAAATTAGTGCGTGTTGCTTCGGCAGCGAAGGTAGGCGCTTCATAACAGCATCGGAAATGAACGGTGTCATCTGTCGAATATGCACGAGATCGTCGGGGTTCTGAATGCGGTGGACCACGAAATTCGAGCATTGCGAAAGCACTGTCTTTGACAGTTCGCTTGGCCGTTGCGATGCGACCGTCAGGAACAGCCCATATTTTCGGCCTTCTTTGGCGATGCGCTGGAACACACGACTCGAGTCAATGGCGTGCAAGCCAGGTCGCTCCGCGATATATCGATGAGCCTCTTCTAAAATCATGTTTACCGGCAGCGCATTTCGCGGGTCTGCCTTGCGCAAGCGCTCGAAAATCAAACGAGCCATTACCGCAGAAGCAACCTCTACGACTTCGTCCGGCGCTTCGTTCATGTCGAACACCATGACTTGGGCTGCTTTGTAATAGCGACCTTCTTTCTTTCGAATGCCTAAGTAGCCGTCAACAAACGTTCCGATATCACGTTCTTCGGGAGCGAGTTTGTCAGGGTCTACGCGTAGGAAAGCGAACTCTTCTCGGTTGCCAATCCATTTGAGCCGCGTGACCATTTGAGCGCAGTAGTCTCGGATTTGCCGATTTCCGTGAGCCTCCTCATAGAGCAAGGCAAGGTCCATCGCCTTTTCGAGGTCTCGAAAACGGAATGGTGCATTGGCATACGCTGGAAGGTCCACGTTATCGGAAAGAAAGTCGCTCAAATAGGTCAGCGCAGCCGTGGGATCAACAAACCCACCGAAATTCACTTTGAGGCGCGGGCCAATTTTTTCGATGTTTAGCTCAGAGGTGTTAAAAGATGACAGCAAGGCAATGATGCGGTCCGCTTTGGCCGATGGTCCCGCCTCCCCTTGTAGGACGGAAATAAAACACGAGGCCAAAATGTGATTGCGAAGGAGGGCAAGGGAGCCGTCGGAACCCGAAAATAGCGATGACAGACCAAGTGCCGTGCGCAGGACCGGCTGCTGTGTGCGCTCGCTGGCTCGCAGCAACAGCTCCCATTCCTCGACCGCCATATACCAATGCGGCAGCCGAAAGACCGCGGTGGACTCGCTGCCGCTTCGGGGCGGGGGCGGCGCCGATGTCGGATCGCCAAGCAACGTTACATAACGTCGCGAAATCGAAGCGGGCAATTCTGCGAAGGCCTTCCGATACTCGCCATTGACGTCAAGAATTAAGAAGCATGCACCTCTTGCGAAATACTCATCCTTCTTCTCAAACAGGGACTGCACGATGGTCGCCACTGTGCAGGACTTTCCGCTTCCAGTGTTGCCAAGAATTGCCACGTGGCCACCGAAGAAACTATCGATGCGCACCTTCACCGAGTAATCTTTGAAAACGACCGATGTCCCAATCGTCAATGCGTTGTAGCGCGTCGCGATGCCATCGCCCGGCGGCGTGGGCACCACCTCCGTCGCGTCGCGAACTTCAAAAATTCGGTCCAACTCGGCATCTAAAACGTAAAGAGCGTCCGCATAAAGTGACGGAAACACAGAGACACCGAACCGGAACGGTCCATCCGACTCTTGGGGCAGCATCCCCACTGGAACTAGATCAAGAAATTTTGCGGACGAGGCTTTATCCATTCCGCCTTCGGATTGTCCCGAGTCCTTTGAGGGGGACGCGTCCCGCTCGCGCAACCCGACGACTTCGGCAATTACGTATTCCCCTTGTGTTGGCATGACCACAAATGAACCGAGTCGCGCCACGTAGTGGATGTCATCAAATCCCACAACGGTGAAATTTGACGTGCCGCCATGGAGTTCCACGGTGAACCTATCCGCAGCGACGGATACGACTTTGCCAATCGCGCGGCGTTGATCGTCTGTGCTCATGCGGCGTCATCGCTCGAAGCGGCTGGCCCCGCGCGTGTAATTAGTTCCCGCAGCACGCGCTCAACTGCCTCATCGACCTTGTCGCCGGGCGCCTCAGGCATAAAGCTATCGACGAACGTTTCAAAAAAATGCGCTTTGGCGCTCTTTTCCTTGCCCTCGCCGCCAATGAACCAAACCCTAGGGTCTCTTAAATTGCGCAGTTTCGCAGGCACCCCGGTGGCGTCAGGCGGCAGCATGACGACCAGCCGGAAAGTCGGTATGGTCAAGGCCTGGAAGATGATGTTGTTCACATGTTCATCGCCGAAACTGTATCCAACAACAAACAGCACAGTTTGCTCGCGAACCATTTTCGACTGAAACTCTCGAAACAAGTCTGAATAGGGCGACCCAAAACTGGCGTTTTGCTTCATTGGCGTCGGGTAGATCATCACTCGTTCGGAGTGCTTCGCCTGCTCGGCGGAGACCTCGCGGACAGGAAACAGGCTAGAACCGTCTTCAATCCAATTGATAGAACCGTGAAGTTTGCATAGATATACGAAGTTGTCGACAGCAACCCATTTGCGACTAGTGACATCGAGTTGCTCAGCGAGCGCATAGCGAAACGACGTCGGATTAAAGCGTCGCTCAACAACCCCTGAAAAGCCGTTGCAGTAGGGGATGCCCAGGCGGTCCAGCGCTGTTTCACTAAAAAGGTCGTAGTTGGTCGTAAACACCCATGGGCGCGGCAGTGTCCTGTCGCGATAACTTAGTTTTCGATAGAAGACTTGGTAAAGGCGCACCAAGGTGTCGTCGCCGGCAGAGAATTTTCCATCTGCACATTTGTCCGTAACGAACTTCGTAACTTGCTTAATCAGGCGCTTGACGGGTTCGCGCACCTTTACAAGATTCGCGTTATCACTTTTTCCTAGGACGAACTGAAAGCTGTGGAGCACCTCCATCAGGCGCTCCAGATTGTTGGCGAATTCTGGGCCCGCGATATCCAGTCCAAAATGCTCAAGCAAAGCCGTTCGGTCTTCGACGTCATTGTTCATAGCGTCACCGTCCGGCATCACACTCGGCGCATCAACGGGCTTAGCTTGTTTGGCAGATCCATCGGGTGTCTCGGCGCTGACCGTTGAAGGCAATGCGTCCGGGGCGTCTAAGGCTTTCTCCAAGGTCGCCGTTTCTTTAAATCGACGCAAGAATTCAGCCGCCAACGGCCCCATGGTATCGATGCCAAGCTGCTCATCATTGCGCACCATCGAAGAGCAACCTGACCCAAATAAAAAAGCCAGGTTTTTTGCGTTGAGTGCGTCGTGAAAGTGTTCACGCACTTTGGCAGCCGAACGGTCCCAATCAAAATTCTCACTACCCTTGGGAGCAAGGACGTCCTCACCCCCTTTGAGAAACGCAAATTGCTGCGGGTTACCTGCTGCGCTCGTCACGGTAAATGTCCTTAAGTTGTCAAATTCCGTTGCGCGGAGACAGCAGCCCGCGCAGCCCTTCTACGTCGAGCCATTCGCTCCACTTCAACCCGTCGGTGACCGCTGTTAGTTCCGCCGGAGTCCAGGGACGCATGTAGTTCGTCTTATGCACGTCCTCGCCACCTTCGTGCCCGACAAATGCGCGGCGCCGCTCCTCTGAGACCTCGCTGCCCTGAATCATCTGGATGACGTTTTTTCGAAGGCCGTGAAATCCAACGCGCCCGGCGTCGCGCTGGGGCTTAATACCAAGTTGACTGATGTAATACGAGAAGCCTTTGCTCAAAGCATTACCCACGCCGGCCTTGCCGTCGAGCCGCACACCAGGGAATAGTCGTTTTTCACCCTGCCCGCGCAGCCACTCCACGCGTTCCATCAACCCTAACCGAAGAAGGTCTGGGTGTAATGGCACGAGGCGGTGACTTGCCTCCGATTTGACGCGTTGTTCGTCGCTGTCGGCACATATCTTCATGCACGCGATGCCCCCAATTTCTAGAAAATCGCGCAGATACAACTGGGCCACCTCGCCCACCCGCGCGCCAGTGTAGAGCCCAACCAGCGCTCCCCAGCGCACATGATCCATGCGAGTTTTGCGCATGTTGGCGGGATGATAGATTTGCTGAAGATCCGCCAGGTCGAACGGCTCCCAGCGGTGCCCCAACGCCCGGCGCGCTTTCTTTTCCCTAGTTTTGATTTTTACGAGACCGGCGACTGGATTCCCTTCGACCTGGCCCTTCTGCGCTAGGCTGTCGAACAGCGCCGCGACATGGGTCGTGTAGTTCCGGACGGTCTGCTTGCTCTTGCCATCGCGAAGCAACGCATCCGTCCATTCCGATGCCCGAGCCCTGGTAATGCCGCCGACGGGGGTTTGCTCGTCCAGATAGTCCGAAAACGACTGGAGCGCCCGACGCCGAGCGTCCCAGGTGTCCGCCTTCAAACCCAATGCCTCAGTCTCGCCGTAGGTCTTGATGGCCACCTTGAGGGACGGACCGGTGACGGGGGCGGAGACCACGGGGCCCGGCGTCGCCGGCAGTGGACTCGCAAAGATGATTCGCAAGGCTTCGAGACCGGCTGCATTATCGCCGTCGCTGCCATTGGTTTTGAGGTGAAGAGGCAGATTGGTGCGAGGGTCGACCGTCTTGATGTCGAGCCGCTTGCCCCCGCCGCCCTCCATCAGAGCGACCACATCATCGATGTTTGGTGGCATTGACACGACTCGTCCCCTGAGTGCCGCGAAAGCCGCAGCATACCGGGAGCTGAGGGCATATGCGTAGAGCTTTGCCGTAGCGGCGTCTCGGGTGCCTAGCGACCGCTTAATGACGGCCAGGCCGACCTGGCTGCGAAGGTCGGCCGGCACAACGAGGCGGAAGGCATATAGGCCGCTTTCGCGGCGAACAAGATGGTGAGCGAGGCGCATAAGTTGACCCAGCGCATTGACCCACCCGCCAAACCTCAGGCAACAAAAAAGCCCTTGCTTAGCAAGGGCTTAGTTGATGTGGCTGGGAGACTAGGATTCGAACCTAGATAAACGGAGTCAGAGTCCGTTGTCCTACCGTTAGACGATCTCCCAATAAACCGGATTTCGGCGCGCTCTGACCTTGAAGCACCGAAGGGTGAAGCGCCTGCTCTAAAACAGAATCAGCGCTTCGAGAACTGCGTGGCGCGACGGGCCTTGTGGAGGCCGACCTTCTTACGCTCGACTTCGCGGGCGTCGCGGGTCATGAAACCGGCCTTGCGCAGCGGCGACTTCAGCGCTTCGTCGTACTCGACGAGGGCGCGGGCGATGCCGAGGCGAATGGCGCCGGCCTGGCCCGTGATGCCGCCACCGGCGACGGTGACCATGATGTCGAACTTCTCGTTGTTGTCAGTCAGCGCAAGCGGCTGGCGAACGATCATGCGGGAAGTTTCACGACCGAAGAACTGGTCGAGCGGCTTGCCGTTGACGACAATGCCACCGGTGCCTTTGCGGAGGAACACGCGGGCGGCGGAGGTCTTGCGACGGCCGGTACCGTAATTCTGCTGGATAGCCATGTCGATTCCTTAGATTTCCAGCGCCTGCGGCTGCTGTGCGGTGTGCGGGTGCTCGGCGCCGCCGTACACCTTGAGCTTGCGGTACATGGCGCGACCCAGCGGGTTCTTCGGCAGCATGCCCTTGACGGCGATCTCGATCACGCGCTCGGGATGCGTGGCGAGCAGGTCCTTCAGACTGGTGGTCTTCAGGTTACCGACGTAGCCGGTGAAGCGGTGGTACATCTTGTCGTCCAGCTTCGCACCGGTGACAGCCACCTTCCCGGCGTTGATCACGACGATGTAATCGCCGGTATCGACGTGCGGGGTGAATTCGGGCTTGTGCTTGCCGCGGAGACGACGCGCGACCTCGGTCGACAGGCGACCCAGGGTCTTGTTCGTGGCGTCGATCACGAACCAATCGCGCTTGACGCTCTCAGGCTTGGCGCTGAACGTTTTCATTTCGAAAATACCTGGTTTGCCGCCCTGGAAGGCGGAACACGGAATCGGTGAAAGCAAAGGCGCGAGAGAATAGCGAACTTTTCCCTCATCGCGCAAGCCCACGATGGTGGTGAGCTTTGGGCCGACAATCATAGCATGACGTCAGGGAATCTTCACAAGCCTGCCGCATCCGGGACGGCGCGGCAACGGGCATTGTAACGTGTGTCGTCCCACGCATGCTGGAGCCTCCGATGTCTGTCCGCACCCTTACCCCCCTCGACCGCCTCCTGGATGGCCTGGAGCGGGCCATGGAAGCCGTCGCGGGCTCGCCGGAGCCCTCGCGCCGCTCCCCTGCTGACGCCCTGCCCGACGCGGCCCTGAGCGACGCCGAGCGGCGCCACGCGGCCGGCCTCATGCGGGTCAACCACGTGGGGGAGGTCTGCGCCCAGGCCCTTTACGTGGGCCAGGCCGCCCTCGCGCGGACCGACGAGACGCGCCGGCACCTGATGCACGCGGCCCAGGAAGAAACCGACCACCTCGCCTGGTGTGCCGAACGCCTGAAGCAACTCGACAGCCGTCCCAGCCTGCTCAACCCGTTCTGGTACGCGGGCAGCTATGCCATCGGCGTGGCCGCGGCGGCTGTCGGCGACCCGATCAGCCTTGGCTTCGTCGTGGAAACCGAGCGCCAGGTCGAGGCCCACCTTGCCGACCACCTGGAACGGCTTCCTGTGCAGGACGAACGCTCCCGCGCCATCCTCACCCAGATGCAGGCCGACGAGATCCGCCACGCCGAGGCCGCCCTGGCCCGCGGCGGCGTGGACCTGCCCTGGCCCCTGCCCGGCCTCATGCACGCCGCTTCTTCCGTGATGAAGACGGTGGCTTACCGCATCTAGCCCCATGAAGAAGCCCCGCTTTCGCGGGGCTTCTCGTCACATCAGGTTGCGGCCGTGGAAGAGTTCCTCGATCTCACGACGGAGCAGCGACTCGATGCGCTGGCGCTCCTTGAAAGAGAGGTCGTCGGCCTGGGCCTCGAACAGGTACGTGTCGAGGTCGAAGTCCTTGATGTGCATCTTCGTGTGGAAGATGTTTTCCTGGTACACGTTCACGTCGAACATCTCGTACTTCTGGCGGATATGCTTCGCCAGGTAGTCCTGCACCGAGTTGATCTTGTGGTCGATGAAGTGCTTCTTGCCCTTCACGTCGCGCGTGAAGCCGCGCACGCGGTAGTCCGCGATGACGATGTCCGATTCGAAGCTGTCGATCAGGTAGTTCAGGGCCTTCAGCGGCGAGATGACGCCACAGGTGGCCACGTCGATATCGGCGCGGAAGGTGGCGATACCGTTATGCGGATGCGTTTCCGGGTAGGTATGGACGGTGATGTGGCTCTTGTCCATGTGCGCCACGACGGCGCCCGAGATCGTGTCGCGGCCCAGCTTCTCCACCACCGGCTCCTCGGAAATGAGGATGGTGACGGACGCACCCTGCGGGTCGTAATCCTGGCGCGCGATGTTCAGGATGTTGGCGCCGATGATCTCGGCCACATCCGTGAGGATCTGGGTCAGGCGATCGGCATCGTACTGTTCGTCGATGTACTCGATATAGTTCTGCCGCTGCTGTTCGGAAACGGCATAGCAGATATCGTAGATGTTGAAACTCAGCGCCTTGGTAAGGTTGTTGAAACCTTGCAGACGAAGGCGGGGAAGCGGTTTGACCACAGCGACTCTCCGAGGCCGGGGGAGACGGCCAGCAGCAGACGCGGGTTAGCAGCAAGGGTCCCCGCAAGATGAACGCACCGAACGGGGCTTAGCCTGCCCGGCGCTTGTGTACGGCGTAAGACAAGGGTCCGGGCGCCGAGGGGGTGAAATTATGGGGCAAGATGGCGAGGATTTGAACAAGCCGGAACCTCGTCCCCCCAAATGGTGGATTTTAGCGCCCGGATGTCTGCAATAATCGGGAAGGGAACATGGCATGTCGGCGACGCATGACGGAATTCCGTCAGCAACGACCGAAGGAGCCGCCATGCCATTGAGGCTCAACGGAATCTGCTGTGGCTCAACTAAAATACATGTTGCAACAGGCGTTCGAACGGTCGCAGGCTCCCTCGAGCTTCGCGCCCGACCCCACTTCGATGGGACGCTTCCTGGATGCCTGCCACCGCCGCCGTTACCCGGGGAAGACGGCGATCATCCGTCCCGGCGACCCGGCCAACACGCTCTACTACGTGGTGGACGGCTCGCTCGCCGTCTGCACGGAGGACGAGGAAGGCCGGGAGTTGATCCTGGCTTACATCAACCGTGGCCAGTTCATCGGTGAGATGGGCCTCTTCGTCGAGCAGGCGCAGCGCGAATCGCTCGTGCGCACCCGCACGGCCGTGGAAATGGCCGAGATCAGTTACGAACGGCTGTTCCAGCTACTGGAAGGCCCATTGGCCGCCGAATGCCCGAAACTGCTCTTCGCCATCGGCTCGCAGCTGACCCAGCGACTCCTGCGCACCTCGCGCCAGGTCAGCCGCATGGCGTTCATGGACGTGACGAACCGGGTGTCTCGCACCTTGCTCGACCTCTGCCAGGAGCCAGACGCGATGACCCATCCGGACGGTACCCAGATCCGCATCTCGCGCCAGGAGGTGAGCCGGATCGTCGGCTGTTCCCGCGAGATGGTGGGCCGGGTGCTGAAGCAGCTCGAGGAAGAGCGGATGATCGACGTAGCCGGCAAGACCATCGTGGTTCGCGGCACCCGCTGAGATACCGCCCCGGGGGTCAGTTCCCCCGGTACACCATGTAGACGTCGGCCCGCTCGTAGTGTGAGCCGGGCCGGATGGACGACTGCCGGACGAATCCGGCGCGCTCGTACATGCCGAGGGCGCGGTCGAGCTTGCTGTTCGATTCCAGGAACAGCTCCTTGCCGCCGCGACGGCGGTATTCGGCGAGGGCCGCTTCGAGCAGCGCGCGCCCGGCGCCCAGCCCGCGGAAGTTTTCGTCCACGCCCATTTTCGACAGTTCGAAGACGTCCTCGCTTTCGCGGATGAGCGCACAGGTTCCCACCACTTCGCCTGCGTAAAGGGCGAAGAAGATCGCACCGCCAGGCGCGAGGATCAGGCCCTCCGGATCGGCGAACAGCGTCCGATCCACGCTTTCGACGTGGAAATGGCGCTCGAGCCACTGCTGGTTGAGACGACGGAAGTGATCGCGCAGGGCCGGATCGAACGGCACCACTTCCACGCTCGCGCGGGTGAGCGCGGCGCGTTGTTCGAGGATCGCCGGTACGAGTGGCCGGTCGAGCAGGGCCTTCTCGCAGTCGTCGATGGCTTCCAGCATGATCAGGCCATGTGGCCCCAGGGCTTGGGCCATGCCACGCCGGATGGCGAGCCAGACGGGCCCCAGTGCACCCAGCGCCCGCTCGCCGGCATCGGTAAGTCCGAGCACGCTGCGGCGTCCGTCGTGCGGATCGCGCCGTCGCACCACCATGCCTGCTTCCACCAGCCGGTCGGCCAGCTGGCTGACGGCGGAATGTGTCTGTCCGATCGCCAGGGCCATGTCGGTGACCGTGGTGGGGCCGACGTCACGGAGGTAGCGCATCACCGGGAACCAGCGCGATTCGATACCGGCGCCACAGGCGCGGTAGACCTCGTCGACGGCCGTATAGAACTGGTCGCTCAGTGCCTTGAGCCGACTGCCGAGCGCCAGCTCGCGCAGGGATGAGAGATACATCGGTGATCTCGCGGTGTGTGATGGATGAGGCTAGCCGTGGCGCGATGCCGCATGCAAGCGCCAGAAGTCGCCCTTCATGCCGCCGTGCCGCCAACCTCGTATATGGTGGTCGCCGGATCCACCGGAGGATGAGAAACCATGGACTGGAGCCAATTCGCGATCTTCATCGGCGTCGGCCTGCTCGCACAACTGGTCGATGGCGCGCTTGGCATGGCCTACGGCATCGTGTCGAACTCGGTGCTTCTGGCGCTCGGCCTGCCGCCAGCCGTGGCCAGCGCCACGGTGCACACGGCCGAAGTATTCACCACCGGCGTATCCGGCGGCGCCCATGCCCTGTTCGGCAACGTCGACTGGAAGGCATTCCGCCAGCTTGCGATACCAGGGGTGGTCGGCGGTGTCATCGGGGCGTGGCTCCTCGCGAGCGTGCCCGGCGACGCGTTGAGGCCCTTCGTCTACGCCTACCTGCTCATCCTCGGCGTGGTCGTGCTCGTGCGCGCCGCGGGGCGCGTCGTGTCCCACCATCGCGTGCGGCACAAAGGCATCCTGGGGTTCTTTGCCGGCCTGCTCGACGCCATCGGGGGCGGCGGCTGGGGCCCAATCGCTACCTCCACCCTGCTTGCCCGCGGCGGGCCCGTGCGGCAGACCATCGGCACGGTGAACGCGGCGGAATTCGTGGTCACCGTCGCTATCTCCACGACACTGATCGCCCACATGGGCATCCAGCACTGGCCGATCGTGCTGGGCCTGCTCACCGGCGGCGTGGTGGCCGCGCCGCTGGCGGCCTGGCTGGTGCGGCACCTGCCGCCGCGCTATGTGATGACCGCGGTAGGCTGCCTCATCGTCGGCATCAGCCTGTACCAGCTGGGCCGTTACGCCCTGGGCTGATCACTAGTACCAGTACAGCACCTCGAGCTTGTCGCCGAGTAGGCGGCTGGCCTTCTTCAGCGTCTTCGCAGTGGGATTGACCAGGCGCGCCGCATCGGCTGCCTTCAGCATCGGGATATCCGACAGGGAGTCGCCATAGGCGATCGTCCAGGGCCGCGGGATGCCCGCCCGGTCGAGCGTACGCACCTTGGCATGGTGAACGTTGTGGCTGACGAAACGCATGCCGAACAGGCCCGCGCGAGTCTGCGAGGCCATCAGTTCGCAGCCCCCGAGGTTCACCTCGTCCAACATGGATTCGACCATCTGCTTGTCGTTGCCGGTGACGATCACCACGCGGTCGCCGGTATGGACATGCCGCCGCAGCGTCGCCACGGCATCACGGCAGAACACGCCCGGGCGGCGCGCGTACGCGCGTCCGAACGCATTCATCAAGCGCCGGCAACCCGCCTCGCTACGGCCGAACGTGACCACGCGAAGAAAAACGCGGCCAAGGAAACGGTTGCCCGCCGCACTGCCGATGAGCAGGGGCACGAACGGCACCAACGGAAGCGCCAGCAACACGCGCCAGCGCCCCATGCCGGAAAGGCGCTCGCGGACGAACAGTTCCAACGTCTGATGACGGACGATCACGCCATCGAAATCGAACAAGACGACGCGCCTCACGTCGGCGGCGGTGTCTTCGACTACCGCCGCTTCCATCCCCTGATCCATGTTTTCCTTAGTGCTTGTGTACGGCGGTGTGTGGACGAACGCCGAACAGCTTCTGCAGTTCGGCCCCGGGATCGGCCGCGCGCATGAAGGCCTCGCCCACCAGGAAGGCGTTGATGCCCGCCTCGCGTAGCTTGCGCACGTCTTCCACCGTGTGGATGCCGGATTCGGCGACGATCGCTGTTTCCGAACCGACACGATCCTTCAGCCTCAGCGAGGTGCCAAGCGACGTCTCGAAGGTGCGCAGGTTGCGGTTATTGACGCCGATCAGCGGCGCCGGCGTACCGAGAGCGACCTCGAGTTCCTCTTCATTATGGACTTCCATGAGGACGTCGAGATCGAGTTCCGCGGCAAGCAACGAAAGTTCCGTGAGGCGATTTTCGTCATAGACGCGATCGCCATCGGATTCCTTCTGCGCGAACGCGGCCACGATCAGCAGGATGCAATCGGCACCGATCGTGCGGGCCTCGTACACCTGGTATTCGTCGATGATGAAATCCTTGCGCAGGATCGGCAGGTTGCAGGCCGCGCGCGCCAGGCCCACGAAATCCTCATGGCCCTGGAAGAAATCGGCATCGGTGAGCACGGACAGGCATGTGGCCCCGCCCTGCTGGTAGCTGGCCGCGATGGCGGCGGGATCGAAATTCTCGCGGATCAGGCCCTTGCTGGGACTGGCCTTCTTGATTTCGGCAATGACTGCCGGATCGCCGTCATGCAGGCGGGCGTCGATGGCGGCAACGAAGCCTCGTGTCGGTTCCAGGTCGGCGATGCGAGCGGCGAGGTCGTCGAGGGTGTGCTTGCGGCTGCGCTCCGCGATCTCTTGCACCTTGCGGTCCAGGATGCGATGGAGAATGTCGGACATCGGGGGAGTTCCTTGGGTAAGGCCGGGGGACTGGGGAGCCCCGACGATATCAGGCGCCGAGCCGCTGCGTCTCGGCCACGAACGCCTCCATTTTCACACGGGCCGCGCCGCTGGCGATGGTAGCGCGGGCAAGATCGATGCCGGCCTGTATCGACGGTGTGACGTCGGCCGTATAGAGCGCCGCACCTGCATTCAGGCAGACGATGTCCTGGGGCACGCCCGGCACGCCGCTGATGGCGTCCAGGAGCATCGCCTTCGAACCTTCGGCGTCTTCCACCCGCAGGTTGCGGCTCGATGCCATCGACAGGCCGAAGTCCTCCGGCTCGATCTCGTACTCACGCACCGTGCCGTCGCGGAGTTCGCCCACCAGCGTGGCCGCACCCAGCGAAATCTCGTCCATGCCGTCGCGGCCCCAGACCACCATCGCGTGACGGGCGCCCAGCGCCTGCAGCACCCGGATCTGGATGCCCACGAGGTCGGGATGGAACACGCCCATGAGGATGTTAGGGGCGCCGGCAGGATTGGTCAGCGGGCCAAGGATGTTGAAGAGGGTGCGCACGCCCATCTCCTTGCGCACCGGCGACACCACCTTCATCGCCGGATGGTGGTTGGGCGAGAACATGAAGCCGATGTCCACCTGCTCCATGCATACGGACACCTGCGCCGGCAGCAGGTCGATGCGCGCCCCCAATGCCTCGAGCACGTCGGCGCTGCCGGATTTTGACGAAACGCTGCGTCCCCCGTGCTTGGCGACGCGGGCGCCCGCGGCAGCGGCGACAAACATGGATGCCGTCGAAATATTGAATGTCGAAGCACCGTCGCCGCCGGTGCCCACGATGTCGAGGAAATGCGGATGGGGCCCGGTTTCCACCTTGGACGAGAGGTCGCGCATCACGCGTGCGGCGCCGGTAATCTCGCCGACGGTTTCCTTCTTCACACGCAGGCCGGTAACGATGGCGGCCGTCATCAGCGGGCTCACATCGCCGCGCATGATCTGGTGCATGAGCTCGATCATCTCGTCGTGGAAGATCTCGCGATGCTCGATCGTGCGCTGGAGCGCCTCGGAGGGAGTGATGGCCATGGAGCGCGGGTCCTTACGCGGCGAGCGGCAACGGCATGCCGAGGAAATTGCGGAGAAGGTCGTGGCCATGCTGCGTGAGGATCGATTCCGGGTGGAACTGCACGCCCTCGATGTCCAGCGTGCGGTGGCGCAGGCCCATGATCTCGTCGATCGAACCGTCTTCGCGCTCCGTCCAGGCCGTTACCTCGAGACAATCGGGCACTGAGTCCTTCTCCACCACCAACGAGTGGTAGCGCGTGGCTTCGAAGGGGTTCGGCAGGCCGGCGAACACGCCCTGGCCGCGGTGCCGGACCGGCGAGGTCTTGCCATGCATGATCTCGCGCGCCCGGATCACCTTGCCGCCGAACACCTGGCCGATGGCCTGGTGCCCCAGGCAGACACCGAAAATAGGCAGCTCGCCCGCCAGTTCTCGCAGGATGTCGATCGACACGCCGGAATCGTCCGGCGTGCCCGGCCCCGGCGAAATCATGATCCGCGAAGGCGCCAGCGCGCGTATACCTGCGACGGTAAGCGCGTCGTTCCGTACGACCTTGACCTCCTGCCCCAACTCGCCGAGATACTGGACGAGGTTGAAGGTGAAGCTGTCATAGTTGTCGATCATCAAGATCATAAACGACCTAAGCGATTGATATGGCAAGGAGCGATCGCCTTGCTCTTGAAAATATACCCTCATTTGTACCCCAGTCGTCTTCGGCTGGGCAGCGAGAGCGCCGGTATTGTATCGTTACGGTGACGCCGGTACGGCGTCGACAGCATGCGTTCGATCAGGTGTGATAGCAGCCGATACAGGACTCGAGGGCAGCAGTGGCCGCGTGACTGCTCGACCTCGATTGATCTGTCTGCCCTCCCATGTGGCGCAGCACCAGCATAGGGCTGACCTGTCTCACTGGACGAAAAAATGGGCGACCGAGCCCGCCCCCTTGATGGGACACGGATTGGACTACTGGTCACGCCGCGCGGCGGGCTTCGATCGGTTCCACGGACACGAGAATGCGATAGCCTACCGCAGCCAGCGCCGCCTCGACCTGTTCCAGCTTGGACTTGTGGGTCAAGTCCAGGAGGCGTTCAACCTGCGGCGCGTGCATGCCCAGTTTCCGGGCAAGCTCCGATTTGCGGAGCCCCTTCGCGCGCATGGCCTCGTAAAGCCCCACCTTCGCCACGTCGAGGGCCGGGAGCGAAGCCCAGTATTCGCCGCGTTTCTTGTCGCTGGCCACTGGGATCGGCTCACGCCGGTCACGTTCGTTGGTGCGTGCACATTGCACTAACACTTATGTTTCATTGTAAACATTTTTGTTAGCCGGGCCGTCGCCTCGAACCCGATGCCCATGCCTGCTACATCGATCGCGATATCAGTAATGATGTAACACGGTGAGCACCTTGATCGAACGCGTGGAAGTCAAATCGCGATAATTTGTCAGCAGCCTTATGGTGCATAACCACCAGGGCAATTCTCAACGTGCTGGGCATCATCCACAAACACCGCCCAGCTTCCCTGATTTCAATCATGGATCCTGCGAATGGATACATTCGATCGGTTCGTTCTGGAACGCAAGGAAGACTTGAAAAGGATTGCACGGCGCACCAAAGGGGAGCACTCGTACAACGATGTGGTGAATGAAGCCTGGTTGATGGCCAGAGCTATATCGGCACGGAAGTGCGTTCCCGCCGATTTCCTCGACCCTTCTTTCCAGCGGCTGCTACTCAGTCATCTGTACCAGCATCTCGTCCGCTATACCGAACTGAACGTGCGCCAC
Organism: Luteibacter sp.; assembly: GCF_036499525.1. Lineage (GTDB taxonomy): Bacteria > Pseudomonadota > Gammaproteobacteria > Xanthomonadales > Rhodanobacteraceae > Luteibacter. The sequence goes on from NZ_DASYDO010000063.1 coordinate 81,124, forward strand.
GCCATCCGGCTCGACCCGGCCCGGTCAGCGGGTGACGAGCAACCAAATCCCCATCCGCTGCTGAACATGCTGGCCAGCGACGATGGAAACGATCCGCTCTCTTTCCTAATTGCCACAGAAGCGCAATTTGCACGACCTTCCACAGCAAACGAGCGTCATTCCCTGGCCAGCGCCTATCTGATCCTGCTCAACCACTTCGGCAACAGGATGTACAGCGTTGCCAGGCATCTTCTGATCTCGACGTCGCACGCGTACCGTTGTTGCGCCGAAGCACGGTTGATCACGACCCACCAGCATGCGCTGGAGCTTTCACCGCCAGTATCCTTGGCCATGATGAAACCCTGGCGTAGGCAACGCGCGCCGCGTGCTCCGCGACAGATGGCATTCGACTTCGAGGAAAGACTCCCGTTCCTATCGACACCAATGCCGATCATCCGCCATCAACTCTGATGCAAGTCAGCGAGCAACTGCCCTACAACGGCCTCTTCGGCGATGGCCAAGCCATGTTCGTCCATTGCGGCGGCTAGTTCCGCATCCCACAGCGGCTCGACTATGCCCACGCCCAGGTCGCGCGGACGTGACGGCGCCTGCGCGACGGCGGCACGATAGTAGGATCCGCCGAAGCGCCAGGGTGAGGCGCGCCAGGTGCGCATGACGAAGTTGCCGATGGCAATGCCGGGCCAGTCGTAGTCTCCGTGGTAGTGCAACTGCGCACCGGCGGCAGTCAACTGGTCCAGCAGGATGCGCTGCGCGGCGGCGGGCATACCGTCGGTGCAGACCAGTGGCGCACAGTCAGCGCCCAGGCAGTCGGCGGCGATGGAGACGATGTCCGGATTCTCGCAGACATGGATGCGGCGCCCCGCAACCGGCCAGGCCGGTGGCTGCCGTAACAACTGCCTCAGCGACAGGTAGCCTGGGTCGCCGGGACTCATGGCACGACGGCCATCGGTGAACATCGGCAGGTTCAGGAACAGCACCGGACGCGCCAACTCGCTGACCGACACGCCGGCGCGTGCCCAGACCTCGCGCTGACGCTCGGCTTCCACGTCGGGCGCCGTGGACACCGACTCCGGTAACTGATTAGCGCCGGACGCGCCCGTATCTTCGCCGCCTTTGTTGCGTCCACGCTGCCGCCACGCCGCCAGCACCAGCGTCGCCACCGGCTTGCCGGCATCCAGGCCATGGGCATCACCCAAGGTTTCCGCGGCCAATTGCGAGCGCGGAATGCCCTTGGCGGGCAAGCGGGCGAGTACGGCGTCGGCGGCAGCGAGTAATTCGGCCCCACGCTTGGGCTCGCATGCAAGCCGCTTGAGCAGGCCTAGCCCGGCAGGGGATGCCGTCAACCAGTCGCGCAGCATCGGAGCGGCCTGGCCGGCGACCGCAAGCCACCGCGAATGGAGCTCCCTACGCAACCTGGCATGGGCAATGATCGGGCCATCCAATCTCTCGAGCGCATCGAGCAGCGAATCGGCCAAGCCGGCGGCGCGCAGGCGATTGTCGAGATCGGCGATGTCCAGGGTCATCGACTGCCCCAGGCGCAAGCGTTTCCCAGTCAACTGGCATAACGCGCGATGCGCATCCGGGTCGAGTTGGTCCAAGCGCATCATTGCCACAGTCGCATCCGCGTCGGCCCGCTGGAAACGGCGCCGCAGTCGCCAGCGCACCCGAGCTAGTTCCGGTCCACCGAGCAGGCGTTGCAGGCGCGGATCCGGTACGCCGCTCATGCCGGCGGGAACCTGCGGTCGGGATCGTCCTCAGTGCGCCGCGCATTTCCGTCCCACAGCCAGCGCGAAACGAATACCGCGTCAATGCCTTCACGGCGCTGCAGGAGGCTGATCGCCACGCCGGGCAGTTCCGCATAGCAGGCCCATTCGCGCTCACTGGTGATGACGAAATCCAGGTCGAACTCTCGCACCAGGCCCATGCAGTGGGCGCGGGCGCTGTCATCGATGCCAGCGAAGGCTTCATCCAGCAGCATCAGTCTCGGCGCCAGGCGGCTGCCGCCGTGCTCGTAGAAGCTGGCGACGGCGGCGAACAGCGGCACGGTCAGGCCAAGCGCACGCTCTCCACTGGAGGCCGGGCCGGACAGCTTGCGCCATTGCCCGTCCTGCAGGCGCTGGATGCGGAAACGGTGCCAGTGGCGGTAATCCAATGCGCGCGCCAATTGGTCGATCATGCTGCCGCCGGCGGCATCGGCATCCGCCCGCGCGCGTTCTGCCGCGATCTGATGTTGCAGCATCTGTCCCACCGTGCGCCGATCCCCGGGCGACCATAGGTCCGCGCTGGTATTGAGCAGCCTTTGACGGGCCTGATCGAGTCCGGCGGGCGCGCCTTCGTCCACCGACAGCGGTTCCCATTGCAGGCGGTAGCGCACGCCGGTGGTGGTCGGGCGCTTATGCAGTTCGGCGTTGATTGCCCCGACGCGTTCGTCGGCGGCGCGCATCAGGCGCTGGATCTCCGCGGCGATTTCGGCCTGCAGGTGGTTTTCAAGTACTTCGCGTTCCCTGGCCGAAAGCAGTTCGCTGCGCTGGGCGATGTCTTCGGTCAGCAACCGCGCCAGCGTGTCCGGGCGTTCGGCGCGGTTCTGGTACTGGATGGCGACGGTCAAGCCGAAATCGTTGGGTTCGGAAATGGCCTGGTGACCGAGTGCGCCCAAGCCGCGCTGCAACTCGCCGAGATCTTCGGAAATCTGTTTCTGCACGCGGTTCCAGGCGTGTTCGTTATCGTCGATGCCGGACAGCGCCCGCTCGATCTGACGGGCAAGATTCAGGGCCGGATCAACGCTCCATTGGCCGGGCAATTCCTGCCCGGGCAAGGCCGAGACTAGCAGACCGCTGGCGGCGAACTGACGCAAACGCTCGACCGTCCCGGTGCGGATACTGATGCGTTCTTCCAGGGTTCTCTCCGCCTGTTCGGCGTGGGTGCTGGCGACCGCATGCGCCTTATCGGCCTCGCTGGCCGCCTGGCGGCAATGCTCGAAGGCGCCTTCGGCCTGCGTGCTGCCGGCGCGCGCGGCACTGATACGGGCACGCAGTTCCTCGACCTTCCGGCCGACCGAATCGCGCAGGGTTTCGAAGTGGCTGCGCGCCTTTCCGGCCAGTTCCTCGGTGATCGCGAGGAGTTCTTCGGCTTCCTCTGCGACGTGGCGGGCGTGGCTCTCGCGCTGTCGCTGGTCGAGATGATCGGGCCAGGCGCGCCGCCAGTCGCGCGCGGTCTGGATCAACTCGGCCAGCACCCGCTCGCAGGCTTGCAGGGCCAATTCGACATCCGCCAGCTTTCCGACTTCGGCCGGAAGATGCAGGTCTGATGCATCGTGCTGTAGTTGATCGCGTGCATCATGCAGCTTGCCCTCGGCCTCTCGGGCCCGTTGTTCGACCTGCGCCAGCCGGTTACGGGCGCGATCGACCTCGTTAGCCGATGCCAGCGCGGCGGCGATGGCGTCACGCAAGGGCTCCCCGGTCGGCGCGCCGCGCCACTCGCGCTCGCTTTCCTCGCGTTCGTTCGCCATTGTTTCGTACTGTCGCACCAGCTCCGCATCGGCGGCGGCCAGTTGCGTCAGCTCGGTGACGATAGCCTCGAGCCGTTCCCGCCGCGCGCGTTCGCGGGCGGCATGGCCGATGTAGCTCGCTGCAGGCTTGGTCCACGCCCCGGCCAGCGCGCCAAGGCGGAATTGACCGCTGGGCGACAACCAGCTTTCGGCCTCGGGGCGATCCCGCGCGCCGTACGCGATGCCGCCGAGCAACGCATCGATGGTGTTCGTCGCGATACCGCAGTCCTGTGGCGGCGTCGGCACCAACACGCCGCGCAGGCTGGCGCCGGTGACCGCAGTGCGACGTTGCCACTGGCTGTCTAGCAGAATGCGGCCGTCATCGCTCAGCAGTTCGCCCTGCGGGGACAGCCAGGCGTCGAGCAGGCCGCCGGCTTCAAGCGCGGCTTCCAGCCCGGCGCGCGCCTCGGCATTCAATTCCGATTGGAAGTCCACCACCTGCCACAATGGAGCGCCGGCGCGACCTGCGCGCGCATCGGTGCCACGGGTTGGCGACGGCGGCGGGCTGGCGATGTCACCTGAGAGCAGGCGCTCGCGTTCGCTTTCCAGTTCGCGGCGCTGGTAGCGCTGAGCGTGCTGTGTAGCGTCCAGTTTCGCCTTGCGTACTGCGTGGCGGTGCAGGCCATCCTGCCAGGCACGGTCCAGTGCCGCCTGCACTGGATTCGGATTGCCGCTATCGGCACGCGCGATCCAGTCGGCAAGTTTCCGCAGCGGCGCGTCGGTATCGAAAAGCAGGTGGCGCAAGCTGGCACAGTGCGCGGCCCAGTCCCGTGCCAGCGAGTCGCCGATGGCTTCGGCATGGCAGTCGGCGTGCTCGCGTCGCGACAGGGAATCAGCGATGTCCGCGCGCGCCGCCTGTACAGCATTCTCTCTCTCGCCAACCACCGTTCGCAGTGTGTCGATCTCGGCATGACGGCGACGCAGCAGTTCGATATCTTGCCTGCGGCAGCGCGTTGCGTCGTGTAGTCCATCGACGTCGATCGGCGCGTCCGTAGTCAGCGCATCGACCGGCTCGGCGAACAGCGGGTGTACAACGAACACCCTATCCAGGCCGACGGCGGCGGCATCATCAAATACGCGAGCGCGACCGACTTCCAATGCGTGGCGCGCCTGCCCGGCGGCCTCAGCGCGTTGCCGGCTAAGCTCGCTTTCCCGCTGCAACGCGGTTTTTGCGTCAAGGCTGCGCTCGCTGGCTACGCGGGTCTCGCCTTCACGCTGGAGGGCGTCGGCCTCGGCGCGGGCAAGACGGTTGGCGTCCTGGTTGGCCGGGTCACTCAGCAAGGTGTCCAGATGCTCGCGCGCCGCCATGCTCGCCTGCCTTGCCTTCTCCGCGGCATGGCTGGCCTCCTGGCTCAGCGCCAACGCTGTATCGCGCTCGGCCTGCGCTCGGTTGCGCACTTCGCTGGCCTTGTCGAAGCCGGTCTGGGCCTGTCGAAGTTCGCGCGCCTGGCGGCGGGCGAGCATGCCGGCATAGATCCGATATCGCTGCTCGAAACGGGTCACGGTCTGTTCGAGGCGCTGGCTGTCCTGCAACTGACGACGATCCTCTTCCAACTGGTTCAGCGCCTCGGCCACATCGCTCAGCAGATCCACCGGCAGTGGCGGCAGCGATTCACTCAAGGCGTTGGACAGGCCGCTTTCATCCGGCTTTTTCGACAATTGTGGCTGGCGCAGCTGGATCAGGGTATCCATCAGGGCCGCGTAGCGCTGCACGCCGAGATGGAACAGGCGTTCATCGACAGCGCGGCGATAGCCTTGCGCGTTGTTCTCGAAAAGCAGGCCGCGACCGGCAATCGCATCCCGCAGGCGCTCGCGCGTGAGCACCTGGCGGTCGGCCGTGGTCAGCCACACATCCTGCCCTATGCGCGGATCAGGCGTGCCGCCATCGCCTTCGAGCAAGAAGAACCAGCTTTCGACCTGTGCACGGCCATTCACCGCCGACAGACCGACGCCCAGGGTTAGGTATCGCGCGGAACCATCGGCTTCGCGGCGACCTAACTCGATCCAGCTATAGCCGATACGGCGCGGATAGCGGTCGCCCATCAGCAGGTTCCAGGCCATCTTCTTTCCGGGGTCGCCGTCGGGCTCGACCCGTGATGGGCGCAAATTGGCATCGAACAGCAACGGCAAGGTCAGCGACAACACTTTTGACTTGCCCGAGCCGTTGTTGCCGCGCAGCAGCAGGTGACCGTCGTGGAACCAGAATTCCTCGCTGTCGTAATGAAACAGTTCGACGAGGCCCAGGCGCAACGGCTGCCAACGTTCGCGTCGCGGTTCGGGCAGCGGCGGCAGGGTGGGTTCGGACAGCTGCAGGTGTTGTGTCATGGATGGGCAGCTTCGGAAAACAGGGACATGGCACCGCTGGCGTCGCGCACCTCGGTATGGCCGAGGGCGAAGCGTGCAATAGCCGGCAACGGTTCGATGCAAACGCCATCGCACGCCAGCAAGCCCAGGCGATGCAGGCGACCGATGGCAACATCGGCCAGTTCGCGCTCGGCGCCCGGTGCGCGCGCCGACTTGCGCCAGAACCTCCCGAAGCGGCCTGCGGCATCGCGCAGGTACAAGGCGATTTCGTCCACCTCCACCTGTATTGGCACACGTGCCTGGCGCAGGCGTGCGGCCAGGTGCTCTGCCACCAGCAGGGTGACGTGGGCCTCGGTGCCTTCAGCGGGCATCGCCACGTCGGTCAACTGCCCACCCTCATCGGCCAGCGCCAGGCCTTCGGCGCGCTGTTCGGCCACCAGCCCGGTGTCCTTGCATAAGCGGGCGGCCAGTGGGCCGCGCTGGTTGATGAAGTAATTGCGGGTGTCCTCGTCCAGCGTGCCGTTGTACAGCACCGGGTCGTCGAGCAGGCGACGTGCGAGATGGTGGCGCCTGGCGTCGCGGCGACCCTGCTCGCTATCCAACTCCAGTTCGGCCACCAGCGCGTGCAGGCGTGCTTCCAGACTGACCGGGGCTTCCGCGGCACTCCAGGTGGACGGCCCCCGCACTGACGCCAGCAGGCCGGCCAACAATCGCCTCTGCACATCATAGAGCGCATCCGCTTGCTGGCCGGTACCATCACGGACGAAATTTTCCTCCTCGCCGGCCACCCGCACCAGCACACCGCGTTCCAGCAGGGTACGGCAGACCACGACCAATTCGCGGCGCTCGCTTGCGCTGCCCAAGGCGAAGCTGAACCCCTGCGCCTCCAGCGCGGGATCGCCAGCATGCTGCACCACGCGCTCGCCGATCTGTTGCAGGGTGATCTGTGGATCGGCGCGCTCCAGCACCGCGCAGGCCAGGCACAGCAACACGTAGCGACGGCGATCGTAATCCGGTAGCCCGCGGCTGGAATCGGACAGATTGGCCGGGCGCTTGTACAGGCGCGCGCCCTCACGATCGATCAGCAAAGGCCAGCCCGCCTCACGCATGAACCAGTCGCGCAGGCGCTCGGCCTGGCGCCGCACGGCCGAGAACTCGGGATCCACGGGCGGCATCAAGGGGCGCATGAGCAAGGCGCGCAAGGCGCGACGGAACTCATCCTGTTGCTGGGCCTGCTGCCATTCGCCGACCGGGCGTGCATTGCGGCGATTCAAATGTGCATTCATCGCGTCATCCGCATGGGACTTATGGTCAGCAGGTGATCGCGCCCGGTGAACGCTCCCGCAGTCGTCCGGATTTGCGCAAAGCTGTCCGCTGCCAGCGGCTCCAGGCGCAAGTGCAGCAGGCCGTCGCCGGTCTGACGTTCCACCGGCTTGTCCGGACCATCCTGCGCGGCCAGCGCTTCACCGAGCAGGTTCAGAAACAGGGCAAACGCGTGCGGATCGAGTTCGCCCAGCTCCGACAACCGTGTCGGGTGAGCAGTCGCCAGACGCTTTCGCGCGGCCTCGACCTGGCGCGATTCGTCCGCCAGTTGCCGCGCCATCAGTTCGCGCTCGCGGCTGCGATCGCGTATCCGCGCCAGTGGCCCACGCGGCGCCGCTTCGCCGTACTCGCGCAGGCGCGGATTGATCGTCAGCGGCGGCGCGTCCAGCCACGACGTACTCGCCGGGATATCCTCGTCCGCCGCCACGTCCAGCGAAAAATGACGCGCCGGATTCAGGGCAAAGGCCGCGCGTGAAAGGCGGTGTGCTTCGCCATCGCTGCCGCAGGCAGCGAACCACTGCGCCAGCACGCGGAAGTCAGCGGAGCGGTCGCTGCGTCCGCTGCGCTGCTCGTTGACCGCCGCAATCGCAGCGAGCAATTGCGGGATAGCCGCGCGGGCACGGGAGCGTAGTAATTCGGCTTGCGGCAGCTCGTTGCCCTGACTGAGGAACCAGCCGCATAGACCTTTCCAGCGCTCACGCCACTCCGCCTGGCGGCGCTGAACTTCCGCCGTGCGGTCCTCGCCGTCGCCCGGCGCAGCATCGCGGGAGTCGCGCTCGACCACCAGCGCCAGCACCGGATCGATGCGTTCAGACAGTTCACGAAGCATCCGCGCGATGCTGTCGGAGCGACGGATCAGATCGGACACGAAGCGATCCAGGTACTCGATCAGCCTTCGCTTGTAGGCCACCAGCGCGGTGGCGTCGGCCTGGCGCAATTCCAGGCTGCGTGCCACACCGGCCATGAAGGCCTGTGCGTTGGCGGTCATGTCTTCGAACACCCTCACTAGATCACGAAGAACCTCATTGGTCTTCGCCACGTCGATGTCGTGGATTGAGGCTGCGGCATCTACCAACTGGCGCAGGGCCTGCAACCGGCTGTCGATGTCCTCCAGAGCCACCGTCTGCAACTGAGCGCGGTGGCTTAGGTTGCGCGCGAAGGCATCGAGACCGACTTCCACCGCCTCTCCACCGCGTGAGAGGCGGTAAATGTTGTGGGCGCGGTAGAAGTCGGCCAAGGTCTGCTTGCGCGCCATATCCGGTTGCGACTCCAGATTGCCCCATTCAGTAAGCTGCGATAGCGCCGCAGCCACCTCCTCACGCGAGGGCGGCGCGCTCGGCCAATCAGCCTCGGCCAGAACCTCCTCGGGACGCAGTTGCAGCCGGTACTGCCGCTTGGCGGCGGCGAACACCGCCATGATCGCGCGATAAAATGCTGCCTTGTCGGCGCTGACGTGACGAAACAAGTCGGACGACGCAAGAACCGACACGTCCTGGTGTCCCGACGTGCGCTGTTTCACTGCCAGATCCGTGTCGGCCACCAATTGCCTCATCTCCACTGTTCAATTCTCGGCTTTCAAGTTCTCGTACGCTGCGAAACGGCCGGGATATTGTGTCCGTAAGATTTCTGAATGTCTCGCCAAACTGGCGACGACCACTGGGCATTATCAGTTCATCATGCATAATGCGCTTTTTTACACAAGAGCTCTTCCATGGAACATCGTCAACTCGGCCGCTCCGGCCTGAAAGTCCCCGTCCTCAGCCTCGGCACCGGTACCTTCGGGGGCTCGGGCGAATTCTTCGAGCGCTGGGGCTCCACCCAGGTGAACGAAGCAAAACGCATCGTGGACCTGTGCCTCGAGCATGGCGTCAACATGTTCGACACAGCGGACATTTACTCCCGTGGCATGGCCGAGGAAGTGCTCGGCGAGGCCCTCAAGGGGCGCCGCGACCAGGCGCTGATCGCCACGAAGTCCACCTTCCCGATGGGCGATGGCCCGAACGACAAGGGTTCGTCGCGCTATCACATCATCCGCGCCTGCGAGGCGAGCCTGCGTCGCCTGCAGACGGACCATATCGACCTGTACTTCATGCACGGCTTCGACGCGCTTACGCCGGTGGAGGAAACCCTGCGCGCGCTCGACGACCTGATTTCCAGCGGAAAGATCGGTTACATCGGTGCATCGAACTTCTCCGGCTGGCACCTCATGAAATCGCTCGCGGTCTCGGAGAAGTACGGCCTCGGCCGTTACGTGGCCTACCAGGGCTTCTACTCGCTCGTCGGCCGCGACTACGAATGGGAACTCATGCCGCTGGCGCTCGACCAGGGCGTGGGCACGATGGTGTGGAGCGCGCTTGGCTGGGGTCGCCTCACCGGCAAGATCCGCCGCGGCCAGCCCGCCGACACCGGCCGCATCGCATCGGGCGGCGCCGTGGGTGGCCCGCCGGTGGACGACGAGAAGCTCTGCGACATCGTCGACGTGCTGGACGAAATCGCCCAGGAGCGTGGCAAGTCCATCGTGCAGGTCGCCCTGAATTGGGTGCTGAGCCGTCCGTCGATTTCGAACATCGTGATCGGCGCGCGCGACGAAACCCAGCTGACACAGAACCTCGGCGCCGTGGGCTGGACGCTCACACCGGAGGAAATCGTACGCCTGGACACCGTGAGCCAGACCACGCCGCCCTACCCCTACTGGCACCAGAAGGGCTTCGACGAGCGCAATCCGAAGCCGACGACCTGGTGAAACGACGAAGCCGCCGGTGTCGCCGGCGGCTTCTACCATACGCTGACGTCACGGCATGGGATCATCACGTGGTTGCTGACCTCCGGCCGTAAGGACGACGCCATGCGAAACCTCGACTTCAGTTCCTGGCAGGCCCTGCTCTCGACCTTCGTGGGGCTTGCCGTCATCACGCTCATCGGCGTCGGCATCCGGCTTTTGGCGATGCAGACCGTACAACAGCGACGTGAGCGCGAGAACCGGCAGATCAACGAGCGGCTGCGCACGTTGATTGCCGCCTACAAGACGCTGGGCGGATCGTTCACCGGCAACCTGGCCGTCGATCCGACTCACCTGCGCGACCTGCTGCACCGTGAGCCGCAGTCCGAAGGCAGTGCCGATGCCGGCGCAACCGGAGACCGCGCGCGGCGCATGCGCGATGCCGTCGAGGCAGCGCTATCGGACATCATCCTGCTCGGCACGGAAGAACAGGTTGAACTCGCCGCGCACGCGGCGACCGAACTGGCCGCCGGCCGGCCAACGCATACGGATGCGCTGGTGATTTCCCTGCGCAACTTCATCCGCAAGGTGCTCGACCTCGAGCCCGTTTCCGATCGAGTCGTCGTACCGAGGGAGGCAGGGCCCCGCCCGTATCGCCGCAGGCGCACGCGGCAAGGGCGAGGGTGGCGGCAAGGGCGAAGGAGGATCGGGTGGCGGCAAAGGAGGCGGCGGAATGGGTGGCGGGGCCATGGGCGCCGGCCTGGGGCTCGGCGGCGGCATGGCACTCGGTGACGCGCACGACCCCCATTCCTGAGGGTTGATTCAGGCCTGCAGCTTCGCCAGGAAGTCCGCCGTGCTCGTCGTCTCCGCGAGGCGCGGGAAGATCTTCGTGATGCTGTTCTCATGCACACCGATGTCGAAGTCGGTCATGGCATCGGTAACCATCACCACGTGATAGCCGTGCTCATTGGCAAAGCGCGCGGTGGACTCCACGCCGATGCTCGTCGCGATGCCGACGATGACCACCTGCTCCACACCCTTACCGCGCAGCCAGGCATCGAGGTTGGTGGTGAGGAAGGCACCCCAGCGCTTCTTGGTGACGACATGATCGCTCGGCGCCCGCTCAAGCTCGGGGACGAAGGCGGCGAATTCGGGATCGTCGGGTAGCTGGCGATGGCCGGCATCCGTGCGGCCCGGCGCACCGGCATCCACATTCACCAGGACGACGGGACGGCGGCTGGCGCGGAAGGCGCGCGCGATTGCAGCGGAACGTTCCACGATGTCCGCGGAAGGATGAATGGTCGGCATGGCGACGATCCCTTTCTGGAGATCGACGACGATCAAGGCGGCGTTGCTGTCGAGTTGGGTGAGTGGCATGGGAATGGCCTCGGGGATGGGAGCTAAAAGCTCATTTTGATCCGTGCGCCGCATGATTTCTTGCGAACGTGCCTGAAAGGATTTCCTGCAAAGGCCGGTCAGCCCTGGTTGAACCCGACCAAGGAGCATCCACGATGAGCGCATCGCCCGCCGGCACCGGCCTGGCTTCCCTGCTGTTCGAACGGCCGTCGCGTTTCTCGCGCTGGGCACCGCTGGTGCTGCGCCTGGTTATCGGTGGCGGCTTCATGCAGCACGGCTTCGCCAAACTCTTGCGCGGCCCGGAGATGTTCGCGGGGATCCTCGCCGCCATCGGCGTGCCGGCACCGGAACTGATGTCGTGGCTGACCGTGGCCATCGAGATCCTCGGCGGCTTCGCCATCGTCATCGGCGCCTTCGTCACGCTCGCCAGCATCCCGATGATCGTCGTGCTGCTGGTGGCGACGTTCACGGTCCATCTGCCTTACGGGTTCAGCTCGATCAAGCTGATGTCGGTACAAGGCGGTGTCGCCCATTTCGGTCAACCGGGTTATGAGTGCGACCTGCTTTACCTGGCGGGCCTCGTCACACTCGTTCTATCCGGCGCAGGCACCTGGAGTATCGATCGCATCATCGCAGGGGGGCTGAACCGATCAAGTTAAAAACGTCGTCACTTGCCTCACCCCGTGACGGCGCGGATGCTAGGTGTTCGCCTTCGACGGAAACCACCATGAACGACGCACGCATCCGGATCGCCGTCCTCGACGACTACCAGCACGTCGCGATGCGCAGCGCCGACTGGTCGCCGCTCGAAGTCCGCGCTGACATCACCGTCTTCCATGACCATGTGGCCGATCACGACGTGCTGGTTCGGCGGCTCCAGCCGTTCGACGCCGCCTGCGTCATGCGCGAACGCACCCCGATGACGGGGGAACTCATCGCCGCCCTGCCCCGCCTTCGCCTGATCGCATCCACCGGCCGGGCCAACGCGTCGATCGACCTCGATGCGGCGGCGGCACGCGGCGTGGAGGTGGTGAACACGAACTACTCCTCCACGCCGACCATCGAATTCACCTGGGCAGCCATCCTGGGTCTCATGCGCGGCATCGCCCCCGAAGCGGCATCGGTGCGCGCCGGTGGCTGGCAGGTAGGGCTTGGCTCGGAGTTGCACGGCAAGACGCTGGGCATCCTCGGCCTGGGGCGCATCGGCTCGAAGGTGGCGCGTATCGGCCAGGCCTTCGGCATGCAGGTGATCGCCTGGAGCCAGAACCTGGAGGAAGAGGCCGCGAGCGCGCTCGGCGTGCGGCGGGTTTCGAAGCAGGAACTGCTCGCCCAGTCGGACGTGCTGACTGTCCATGTCCGCCTGAGCGAACGCACGCACGGCCTGATCGGCGCCGCCGACCTCACCGCGATGAAACCGACGGCAAGGCTCGTGAACAGTTCGCGCGGCCCCATCGTGGACGAGGCTGCACTGGTGGACGCGCTGCGTTCGGGACGCATCGCCGGTGCGGCCGTCGATGTCTTCGACGAGGAGCCGCTGGCGGAAGACCATCCCTTCCGCACACTGCCGAACGTGCAGGCGACACCGCACATCGGCTACGTCACCGAAGAGATGTACCGCACCTTCTACGGCGACACGGTACGCAACCTCGTGGACTGGCTGGACCGCCAGTCCGCCTGAAGCGACGAGGGATCAGAACGAGGCGACCTTCTTGTCCTCGCGGTCGCTGTCGTGATCCTCGTCGTGATCGCTGTCGTGGTCGTGCTTCGGCTTGATCGTCATCAGCTCGAGCGGCTTGCCGTTGTCCAGGCGCACCTTCCAGCCCCGCTGCAGTTCGGCAAGCTCGTTGAGCCGGGGACAGATGGTCTTGGCCTTGGCTTCGAGCGCATGGGAGCGCTTGTCCATCTCGCGGTCCATGGTCTTGTCAAGCGACTCGGCCCTGGCCTGAAGCGCGGCCACCTTGGTCGAATCGCCCGACAGGGCGGCCGTCACCGCGCTCGAGGTGACCGAGCCGACGAGTTCGCCGATGGAGTCAGTGACCGAACCTGCGACAGTTTCGGTCATGCGGTTCGACGACCAGTGTCCGGCACCGATGCCTTCGTCGATCTCGCGCAGCGCCTGAGCCTGCTTGCGCTTGAGCTTTTCCAGCATGTTCGCGCGCTGGTCGCCGTCGGCGAAGGTCAGGGTGACGCTGGTCATCGCGGAGAAGCCCATCTGGATGCCTTCCCGCGCGATCTCGGCCACCTGGGGAACCAGCTTCCGCACCCCGTCCTCGTAGCGGCGCAGGACTTCAGCGTCCGCGCGCGACACCGCCACGTCCTTCCCGTCGACGCGCAGGGCACCGTCGTGCAGGAAGACCTTGGCCGGGACACCACCGGTGCGATGGAAAAACAGCCCTGCGGAGGTTACGTCCACGTCGTACGGCGTGGAGTAATCGTGGTCGCAGGTATCGGTGCTGAAGCCGACGGTCCTGGCCTGCCCTGCCGAGGCGGCGAGGGTCAGTGCGAGAACGGCGGTGCCGGCTATGAACGGATGACGCATGGTCCTTCTCCCCTGGTTGTCGCGGGTAGGATGCTCCCGGCAGCTCCAGGGTTTAAGCCGATCGCGCTGCGAACACATGGGTGGTTGGTCACCCCCTGACTTCCGGCAGGGTCAGGAGGAGAGGCCGCGCTCGCGGGCGTACTCGGAAAGGCGACTGTCGTGATCGACGCCCAGCTTGCGCATGGCGTCGCGCTTTTGCCGGCTCACGGTCTTCACGCTGCGACTGAGGCGCTCGGCGATCTGGGAGATGGACATGCCGCTGACGTACAGCCGCACCACTTCGATCTCCCGTGCCGACAACCGTGTCGCATCGGGCGTGTTGTACACGCCGGCATGGTCGAACTGACGGCGAATCGTCTCGCTGAGGTAGGGGCGCCCGGCGGCGGCATGACGCACGGCGACGGCCACCTCCTTGAGGGGGGCGCGCTTGTCGCACAGCCCCAGCGCCCCGCGCGCCCGAATGGTCTGCAGCACGGCGGCGTTGTTGACCATCGTCAACACCACGACGGGAAGACGCGGATAGCGGCGGCGCACGAGGTCGATCAACGACAGTCCATCCCCATGACGGCCACCTGGCATGGAAAAGTCGGTCACGACGACATCGCAAGGACGCGAAGCCAGGAGATCGACAAGCTGGTCGCCATTGGCGGCCTCGCCAACCACTTCGATATCGCCTGCTGCTTCGAGCGCCGCACGGGTACCCATGAGGACCACGGGATGATCGTCGGCAATGATCGTGCGCAGAATCATGTCTTTCCTCGCCGGCGGAAAGCTGCAGCCGCCGTCCGTGAGATGTGTCACTCGTCGTACGGCGCGAAGGTTACCGTAAACGTTAGGGCCTGTTCGGAGGCACACCATGGTGCCGTTGAGATTACTCGTCGTTGCGCGGCAGGCGCGCCGCACAACGACGGCCAGCGGACACCGACATTTGCACGCTCATGCCACCGACCAGCCGCAACCTGGAAATCGAGGGTTGGTTACACCCGCCACCTACGCTACGCGATGGGCGAGGAACGAAAGGAAGGCGTTGAGAATCTGCTCAAAAAAAAAATCTGATTTTTCAGACTTATCTTATTCTCTCGCCGCCCTCATGCAGGCCATCCTGTCCGGAACACGCCGTCATGGCGTATGCCTGGCCACGCAGATGCTGCCGCACACCATCGAATATCACATTGCCGATATAGGCCACGCCTGGGGCGTTTTCCGTGAAGGCATGCAGATCGCCATTCGCCAGGATCCTGCAGACGCCATTGCGTTCGCCAATTATTTCGCGGACAGGGAAACGCTCATGTCGCCGCACCCGGTTTGCGTATCGGCGGACATTCACCTGCATCGCACGCTGCGCGACATGCGCACGGCGGCTTGAACACACCGGGTTCAGCGTCCGGCGGCGCTGCCGAGGTTGGTCATGTCCAGGTGCAACAAGCGAAGGCGCGCCATGTGCCGGCCGACCATGGCGCGATCGCCCGAGGTCGCCTCGAGGCGCAGGAACGCGTCGAGCAGTCGGCGCTCCATCTGTTCCAGCGTCCGGATGTAAGTCACGTCCGGATCATGGGACAGCTTGGCGGAGGCATCCATCATCGTTCGGCGCACGCCACTCATGGCACCGCCGGCCGTGGCCGGGCGTCCACCGGTGGCGCTCACCTGGCCCTGCAAGTCGTGGGCAAGCGCGGTGAGCGAATCGGCTGATTCTTCGAGAATGACCTTCAGGCCAGGTTCGCGGACCCCACGCGCGGCTTGGCGATAGAGGTCGCGATCGGCGATCACACGTTTTATCAAACCGTTAACGACGCGATTCGAAGTGTTTTCCATGGGGCGGACCTTAGCCCTGCGGCACTTAGCCCGCGCTAAACGCGCCAGATACCAGTCAGCGCCCGGTCATTCGCCCTGCTCAACCAGAACCAAGGGCTTACCCGACGCGTCGCGAAGCCCCGATTGGAAGTCCACCAGCTGGTGGATAGAGGGACACAGGGCCTGGATCCGGGGCCGCAGCGAAGCCTCGAGCCGTGCGACGACGCGCGCCTGCCCGCCTGTCGACACGGTGGCGACGCGATCGCGCAGGGCCGCCGCGCCCTGCAGATCGCCGTTCATGGCCAACTGCATGGCCTCCCCGCCTACCTCATTGGTAAGGATAGGGCCGACGTCCGCCACGATCTCCTGGGCATACGCGCGCATGGCGTCTTCCTGCCAGTCGCGTGTGCTCTGGCTCGCGGCGATGCGCCGCTTGATATCCGCGACGCGGCTTTTCAACACCTGGTCGAGCTCGCCACTGGCCAGCGCTGCAGGCGCGGCCGTGGACGCTTCGTCACGGACGGCTCGTGCTGCAAGGTCGACACCGTCGGTGGCGATGGCCTTCGCCTTGGGCACGAGGGCGCGCACCTGGCGTTCGAAGAGTGTCACCCGATCCTGCTCGTCCGGGCGAAGCGCCACGCGCCTGCCGTCGGTCTCCAGCGTGCCGTCATGCATACGGACCGTACGGGGCGCCGGCTCGGCCCGGTCGAACACCAGGGCCTCGGGGCGCACCGTCAGGTCGTAGGTGCTGGCGATGTGGCAAGTGGTAGCAGGGTCCTGCGCGGACACGCCACCGGCGAAGCAAAGGAGGGCTGCGGCGATCGGTAGGCGTGCGGTCATGGCTAGGGCCGATGCAAAGCCCATTCGATACCGGGCAGCGGGCGAATGCCCGCTGAACCGCTCAGAACGGGAGCCGGGCGAACTGCTGGCGAACGCGCGCACTGCCCAGCACCCATGAGAGCCAACCGAGTACGGGAACCGAGACCACCTTGAGGACAAGCCCGACGATCAGGATCGTGCGGTGCTTTTCCCCCGCGGCGAGCAGTTGCGCCGGCAGACCGGCCTGGGTCAGCACCACGCCCAGTTGCTGCCACTGGTCGAACGACACCCAGGCCGTATAAGCCGACCAGACCAGCAACAGGAGGGCGACGACGCGCATCGCCCGCCGACCCCAGTCGCGCCAGCGCAAGGTGCCGAGGGTCACGACCACGACCGCGAAGGCTGCCAGCGCATAGGCCAGCGACCACATCATGCCCACGCGCGGATCGCCGGCACCGGCGGCGATGGCCTCGGGGCTCACCGCGCCCACGGCACCGGCGAGGACCACCGACGCATAGGTATTGATGACGAAGCCGACGGCGGCCAGCAACATGACCAGCCACACGACGATGCGCCAGGTCGCGAACGGACGTGAGCGCTTCGCGCCCTTGGCGGCACCGAACACGATCAGGCGCCCGCCTTCTTCAGCTCGGCGATGTCGGCCAGGACCTGGCCGGAGTTCTTCTCCGGATCCACGTCTTTATAGATCCTGACGATCTTGCCTGCCGGGTCGATGAGGAAGGTTTCGCGACGGGCATACTTCTGGCCCTTCGCCGTGGTGGTCAGCACGTCGTACTTCACGGCCACGGCGCTGTCAGCGTCCGAGAGCAGCGGGAACGGCACGTGGTACTTCTCGGCGAATTCCTTATGCGACTTGACGTCGTCGAGGCTCACGCCCAGCACGACGGCGCCGGCCTTGTGCAGCTTGGCGGTGTCGTCGCGGTAGGTGCAGACCTCAGTGGTGCAGCCGGCCGTGAAGTCCTTCGGGTAGAAGTACAAGACCAGCCACTTGCCCTTGTGGGTGTCCAGCGTATGCCAGTCGCCCTTCTGGTCCTGCAGGTGGAAGCCGGGAGCCTTGTCGCCCACGGCGGGCGCGGCGGCCCAGGCGGTGGCGGTCACGATGCACAGCGCGAGGAAGGTGAGGAGGCGACGCATGGTGGAACCTCAGGATGCAGAATGGAATGCCGTGAGTGTACTCGCGGCGTCACGGGGTTGCGCCAGCCCATGACGTTTGTAAGAAAAAGGGCGCCCGATGGGCGCCCCGTCTCCCTATCACTTGAGCGGTTTGATCTCGAACCTGCTGAGGTCGACGCCGAGATTGAAACCGCGTCCGGTACCCGTAATGGCCAGGGAGACTTCGCCCTTGGTCATGACGGAGCTTTCGGCGCTCTTCACCACGCCGGCGTTCGCGCCCGCATTGGCGTACTCGCCATAGACCTCATGGAGTCCCTTGACGTTGGTGAACTCGCCCTTGCCACCCTCGATACTGAACTTGCCGGCAGTCAGGCCTCCGCCCCGCACATGGATGATCACGTCGGCGCTTTGGCCGTTGTCGCAACGCACGTGACCGCGGCCGTCGGCCTTCTTGTAGATCGCCGCCCAACCCGTGGTATTGAAGGTCATGTGGCACTTCGTCGCGGCCTCCGCGGCCTGGGCCGGCTGGACGCTGAAGGAACCTGCCGCCGCCAGTACCAGGGCGGCCATACCCGTGATGCGCTTGATCATGTTCGTTCTCCGTGGGAAAGATGGCAGGAAACTGCGAGGCGGATTCTCCACTCACGATTGTGAAGAAAGACGAAGTGGATTTCGACCCGTTCAGGGCAGGCACGTCCAGGTGGACGCCCCGTGAACCGCTTCGCGGGAAAGGCCCGCAGGCCTACTATGGAGTCATCCCGCCGAGGACCTCCCTTATGCCCAAGCACATCCTGGTTGGCTACGACAGCTCCGAAACCGCCCGTCGCGCCTGCCTGTTCGCCCTGGAACTGGCGGCCTGCGCCGGTGCCCGTGTGCACGTCGTGTCGGTGCTGCAGATCGAAAATGGCGCCGACACGTCCGCCCTGATGATGACCGACAACGGCGAGGAGCGGCTGGCGGCCTTGCGCGCCGAGGTGGCCGCGCTGAGCCCCGCGTCCCGGGTGCCGGTCGAGGTGGACCTCGTGCACGGCAGCCCGGGCGACGCTCTGCTCTCCTACGTGGCCCAGCACGAGGTAGACCACATCGTGATCGGCCACACCGGGCGGGGCGCACTGGCCCGCTGGCTGGTCGGCTCCACCTCTACCGACGTGCTCGCCAGGGCGCACGTCCCGGTCACGGTGGTGCGTTAAACCTTGCGTGATGCGCGGGGCGCCCGCCTTTGTCACAATCCTGCCATGGCCCGACGGGGGCGACAGACAGAGACCGGGGAACATCAGCAGTGAGCTATGCCGCCACCTTGCCATGGACGCTCGAAACACTGGATCTCTCCCGGATCGACATCGGGAAGGTCAGGGACAACGAGGACCTGTTCCTGCTGCTGTGCAGCGCGTCCTTCGTCGAAAGCGGATCGGACCTGTACACGCACAACCTCGTGGATCACTTCGCCGGCGACGACGAACTGCAGGGATGGCTACGTGACCACTGGGAGCATGAGGAACTGCAGCATGGCCGCGCGCTTGCGGCCTACGTGCGCCACGTGTGGCCGGAGTTCGACTGGGATACCGGTTTCAGGAATTTTTTCGCGCACTACGGTTCGGTCTGCACGTCCGAGGAACTGGAGCCCAACCGCGGGCTCGAGCTGGCCGCGCGTTGCGTGGTCGAGACCGGTACGGCCAGTCTCTACCGCGCGTTGAACGACGTGACCGACGAGCCCGTGCTGCGTGAACTGACGAACCTCATCAAGAGCGACGAAGTGCGGCATTACAAGCACTTCTACCAGCACTTCCGCATCTACCGCCAACGCGACGGCATCGGCAGGATCAGCACGTTCCGCACCCTTCTGAAGCGCCTGCGCGAGATCAAGAACGAAGACAGCGACATCGCACTGCGCCATGTTTTCAACGTGCGCTACCCGGAAAAAGCGCACGACGACGCCGAGTTCCGCCGCATCATCTCGCGTGCCGAGGGCCTGCTGAAGCGGCATATTCCCGCCGAGATGACAGTGAAGATGCTGCTGCGTCCTCTGGACCTTCCGCCGAAGGTGAACTCGATGCTGGAGTGGCCGCTGACCCGGATCACCGAGAAGCTGTTCCTGCATTAGCGGTCACGTCATTTCTTCTTCGGCAACGGCGTCCATTTCTCCGGATCGAAACCGCCGGTTTCGAATGTGAGCGTGGTTTCGCCACGGCTGATCGTCACCACGTCGATCGTCAGGCGCTTTGTCTTCGCCAGGTCCTTCAGGAACTGCGCATCGTTGCGGAACAGGAGCGCCGGCTCGCCGGTGGGCGGACGGAAGGCCTTGAGGGTCTTCGGCTTGCCGTCGAAGCTCGCCTTCAGCGAGCAATCGCCTTTGCAGACGAAACCCTTGCCGGTGGTGGCGTAGAGGAACACGCTCTGCCCCCAGGCCGTGTGCCGGCGCAGGATCAGGCGCACCGTCTGCTCGCCGGCAGGCCGGCTCGACTGGAGGGTGGCCGTGCTTTGCGTTCCGCCCTGCATGGGGGAGGTCTGGTAGAGCCACAGCGCACTCAGGCGCGCCTTTTCACTGGCCGCCTTGTAGCTGGTTTCCAACTCGTCGAGGGTCTTCTTCACCTCGGCGGCCGCAGGCGTATCGGGGTATTTATCGACGATCTCGTGACCGATCTGCACCGCCGGACCGTCGTTATGCAGCTTCAACAGCTGCTGGTAAATCTCCAGTTTCCTGGCCGCTTCGTCGGCCCGGTTATCCGGGGCGGGAGCCTGTGCGGCCTGTTGGTCCTGCGGCGACGAGCAGGCGGTGGCGAGCGCGGCGGCGGCGATGAGGGTGGCGATACGGCGCATGATCTTGCGGACCCCTTGCGGAAAGGACCTAGCTTCCCCGATACGGCCACGCCGATCAACGCGCCATGTGCGCGTGTAAAATCCGCATAAATTCTCAAGGAGTGCCGATGTCCTCCTCGTCCCCGGGAGCGGTTTCGCTGTTTCGTTACCGCGCCTTCGTGCAGTTCTGGTTCGCCAAGAACGCCTCCAGTTTCGGCTTCCAGATGATGTCGGTGGCCGTGGGCTGGCAGGTCTACGAGATCACCCACCGCGCCCTGGACCTCGGCCTTATCGGCCTTGTGCAGTTCGTGCCCTCGGTGCTGCTGGCCCTGCCCGCGGGCCACGTGGCCGACCAGTTCGACCGGCGGCGCATCGTCACCATGTGCCAGGCCGTGGAGTGGATCGCCATCACCCTGCTGGCCGTTTTCAGCCTCTCCGGGCACCTGACGGAAGCCGGCATCCTTGCCCTGGTTTTCGTGGTCAGCCTCGCCAAGACCTTCGAGTTCCCGGCACTGCAATCCATGCTGCCGGCACTGGTGCCGAAGGAGGTGCTTCCGCGCGCCATGGCGGCGAACGCCGCCGCGGGACAGGCCGCGATGATTGCGGGCCCTGCCTTGGGCGGCCTGCTCTACGTCGCCGGCCCTGCCACGGTGTACGGCGTCTCCGCGCTGCTTTACCTCGTCGCACTGCTGCTGATGTCGCGGCTCGCCTACGACCACCTGCTGCCACGGCGCGAGCCGGCCACGCTGAAGAGCCTGTTCGCCGGCATCCACTTCATTCGCAACCGCCCGGCCGTGTTCGGCGTGATCTCGCTTGACCTCTTCGCGGTGCTGCTGGGCGGTGCCACGGCGCTCCTGCCCATCTTCGCAAAGGACATCCTGCATGCCGGCCCCTGGGGCCTCGGGGTGTTACGCGCCGCGCCAGCGGTGGGTGCCCTGCTGATGTCGCTTTGGCTGTCCCGGCATTCCCTGGAGCGGCGGGTGGGGCCGATCATGTTCGCCTCGGTGGCCGGCTTCGGCGTGGCGACCCTGGTCTTCGCCCTGTCGAGCGTACTGTGGCTTTCCGTGATGGCACTGTTCGCCCTGGGAGCGTTCGATATGGTGAGCATGGTGATCCGCGCGGCGCTGGTGCAGCTGGAGACGCCGGACGACATGCGCGGCCGCGTAAGCGCGGTGAACGCCATCTTCATCAACACGTCCAATCAGCTGGGCGAGTTCGAGTCGGGCCTGCTCGCCGCGGCCATGGGTGCGGTCAACGCGACACTGGTCGGCGGCATCGGCACCCTCGTCGTCGTCGGCCTGTGGATGTGGTGGTTCCCGTCCCTGCGCCGTCGCCAGGGCCTGGTCTCGGACCCCGAACCCATCGAAGGCGCCAGCGGCACGATCTGACACGGACCCCCAAGCCGTGTTATTAGGTGGACGTCTATACCTCCAAAGGGGAAGAAACCACCATGAGGCGACTGCTCGCTGTCCTGATGTTCGGCCTGGTTGCGACGGCCACCGCCGCGCACAAGGAATCTGCCAGCCTCGATGACGCGCTCGCCCAGGGCAAGCGCGAGCACAAGCCGGTACTGGCCGATTTCCAGGCGGTGTGGTGTTACTCGTGTTACTTCATGGCGAGCCACGTGCTTAACGGCAAGGAATGGAACGACCTGACCGGTAAGGTCGTGTTTTACGAAGCGGACGCCGACAAGCCCGACGACAAGGCATGGATGGAGAAGCTCGACGTCCACTTCCTTCCGACTTACGTGCTGGTGGGACCCGATGGCGAAGAGCTCGGCCGCATCCTCGCCGAACGGCCGCGCACGGCGTTCTACAAGGAGGTGGCGGGCATCCTTTCCGGCGATGCGCGCTTGTCGAAGCAGAAGGCCGACGCGGCGAAAGGCTCCCTGGCCGCCGTCGCCGATGTGCTCGACACCTACCAGCTGCGCTACCAGGGCAGCGAAGGCATGGCCTGGTTCGAAACACTGCCGTCGATGGTGCGCAACGTATCCGACAAGGACAAGCGCGTTGCACTCGGGAGGCAGCGCCTGCTGCTCCTGCAGGCGAAGGACAAGAAAGACGAGAACGGCATCATCGATGCCGCGACCAGGGTCCTGGCGGGCAGGATCGGTTGCGACCATCCCTACGTGCTCGACGACCTGATCGGAGCGAGCAAGTCGCGGCAGCCCGATGCGCGGCGCAGCCTGCTCACGCCGCAGAAGGCTCCCTATGAGAAGTACCTCGCCTCCCAGGTATTCACCGGCACGCCCGCGTGTGCCGACCAGCGCAGCGCGGTGCTCACCGCGGCGGACCTCGATGCCGCGCTGGGCGATCGCGAGGGTGAGCAGGCAGTACTGCGCAAGGGGATCGACCTCAGCCGCACGAAGCTCCACGGCGACCTGCGCAGCGATCGCAACATCGCCGACAACCTGCGCGTCTACCTCGTGCGCGCGAAGGCCGGCGAGGAACTCGACACGCTGGAGAAGCAGCTGATCGCCGCCTACCCGGAAGACTACGTGTACAACTACCGCTACGGGCGCCGGCTCGTGGAGAACGGCAACGCGGCGGAAGGCCTGCCCTACCTCGATGCTGCCGCGAAGAAGGCCTACGGAGCGAACCGCATCACCGTCACCCTGTACCAGGTGAAGGCGCTACGCGCGCTGCGGCGCGACGACGAGGCGCGCAAGCGCGTCGCCCAGACTGTCGTGGAGGAAGGCAAGGCGTTTCCCGAGCAGACCAGGAAACTCCAGGAATCGCTGACCTCCACAGGCTGAAAAATCGCCTGCCATGGAGCCATGCGCGTCCCGCCTACCGCACAGCCTCTGAACTCGGTGGCGATGACGACTCGCACCGAAACCCGAACGCTGAATCGCGGCGCAATTCGGCACCTCCTGTTTACGCGCTCCTCACGGCGCGGATCGCAGAGTTTGCGACGTATAACCACGCAGCAAGGGAGCCATCCGATGAGCAGAAATCGCGAGTTCGCGCGCCAGGTAGAGAGCGCCGTCAACGGGGTCTCCGGCCGCGTCCGTCATTACGCCGACGAGGCGGCGAGTACGGGCACCGACATGCTAGACCGCAGCCGCCGCATCACGGGCAAGTTTGCGCGTACCGCCAACGACCAGCGCATCCGTTACCTCGCCGAAGACCTCGCGGACGAGGCCACGTACCAGTACCGCAAGATGCGCCGGCGCGTGCAGCGCCACCCTGCCGTAACCATCGGCATTGCCGCAGCGGCAATAGGCACGTTCCTCCTGATCCGCCACGCACTGCGCGACGACGATTGATACCCTCCTCGTAGGAGCGCGCGCCGCGCGCGACATGTGTTGAGGCCGCGGCCTGGAGCTGGCGCGCCAACTCCGGGACTGCGCCGAAGAGCGGTCGCGCGCAGGGCGCGCCCCTACAACGCGCACGCGTGGCGGAAAGTAACCGTCGAGGCTGCCATCCCCTGAAATGCACGAAGAACTTTCTTATTGCACAGGATGCTGCTCGACCACCTTGTCTACGTGCCAACGCACGCGTGAGGCATCCGCCGCTGCGTGCTTGGGATGCACTTCGGTGATCTTCAGCAGGTATTCGTTACCCGACTGCCAGTCGAGCCCTTCGATCGGCACATAGGTCGCCTGCCAGGGCTCCGTGGGCTGCTCACGGAATTGCAGGCACTCGGTCTTCATCGTGCCGTTGCTGCACGGCACCTTGCTGCCGGCGATGTAGAGCAGGCGTGACCGGGAGCCGTGGTCCGGCGGCATGGTGGCGCATCCGGCCAGGGCGAAGGCGACGAGAACGAAGGCGGTCAGGCGCATGACGGAGTCCGAGATCGGGAATGGGTAAGGATTACCACCGGACCCATCGACGGCGCGTGATGCGGAAACGACGAAGGCCGGGATGGCCCGGCCTTCGTGATGCTCCACGCCTGGACGGTCAGACCGACATCGGATTCGGCTTGTCCATGTCCAGCTTGTATTCCTTGATGGCGCGGCTGACATCCTTGGCATTGACCTTGCCGTCCTTCGCCAGCGCGGCCAGCGCGGCATGGGCGATCCAGTAGCGGTCCACTTCGAAGTGGCTGCGCAGGTTGGCACGTGTGTCGCTACGGCCAAAGCCGTCCGTGCCCAACACCGTGTAACGCATGCCATCCGGCATGAACGCGCGGATCTGGTCGGCGAACTCGCGGACGTAATCCGTCGCGGCGATGGCCGGACCCTGGCGATCGGCGAGCAGGCCGGTGACATACGGCACGCGCTGCGGCGATTCCGGATGCAGGCGATTCCAGCGCTCGGCGTCGAAACCCTCGCGACGGACTTCCGAGAAGCTCGGCACCGACCAGATGTCGGAAGTGACGCCGAAATCCTTCTCGAGCAGTTCGGCTGCCGCAATGACCTCGCGGAGGATGGTGCCCGAGCCCATCAGCTGCACGCGCGGCTCGTTCTTCTTCGCCTTGACGCCGTCCTTGAACAGGTACATGCCCTTGACGATGCCTTCCTCGCTGCCCTTCGGCAGGTCGGGATGGGCATAGTTCTCGTTCATCACGGTGATGTAGTAGTAGACGTCTTCCTGCTCCTGCATCATGCGGCGCGTGCCGTCCTGCAGGATCACCGCGAGTTCGTAGGAGAAGGTCGGATCGTACGACACCACGTTCGGGATCGCGCCGGACAGCAGGTGCGAATGGCCGTCTTCATGCTGCAGGCCTTCGCCGTTCAGCGTGGTGCGACCCGACGTACCCCCGATGAGGAAGCCGCGCGCGCGCATGTCGCCCGCCGCCCAGCAGAGATCGCCGATACGCTGGAAGCCGAACATCGAGTAGTAGATGAAGAACGGCAGCATCGCCACGTTGCTGATGCTGTAGCTGGTGCCCGCGGCGAGCCATGCGCTCATGCCGCCGGCTTCGCTGATGCCTTCCTGCAGCACCTGGCCCTTCTGGTCTTCGCGGTAGTACAGCAGCTGGTCGGCGTCCTGCGGACGGTACTTCTGGCCGAACGGCGCGTAGATGCCGATCTGGCGGAACATGCCTTCCATGCCGAACGTGCGGGCCTCGTCGGCCACGATCGGCACCAGGCGCGGGCCGAGTTCCTTGTCGCGCAGCATGAGGTTCATGCCGCGGACCAGGGCCATGGTGGTCGAGATCTCGCGATCGCCCGTGCCCTTGGTGATCTGCTCGAACGACTCGAGCGTCGGCGCCTTGAACGACTGGTCGGCCTTGCGGCGACGCTGCGGCAGCGAGCCCCCGAGCGCGCGGCGGCGCTCGAGCATGTACTGCACTTCCTCCGAGTCCTTGCCCGGGTGGTAATACGGCACGTCGTCCAGCTTGTCGTCCGGCACGGGGATGTTGAAGCGGTCGCGGAACGCGCGCACCGCGTCGGCGTCCATCTTCTTCTGGTTGTGCGCCGGGTTCTGCGATTCGCCGGCGGCGCCCATGCCGTAGCCCTTCACCGTCTTGGCGAGGATCACGGTGGGCATGCCCGTGGTATTCACGGCCGCGTGATAGGCCGCGTAGACCTTGTGCGGATCGTGGCCGCCGCGGTTGAGGCGCCAGATATCGTCGTCGGACATGTTGGCGACCAGCGCCGCCGTTTCCGGATACTTGCCGAAGAACTTCTCGCGCGTGTACGCGCCGCCGAAGGCCTTGCACGCCTGGTACTCGCCGTCCACGGTTTCCATCATCAGCTGGCGCAGCTTGCCCGTGGTGTCACGGGCGATGAGGGGATCCCAGTAGCTGCCCCAGACGACCTTGATGGCATTCCAGCCGGCACCGCGGAAGACGCCTTCCAGTTCCTGGATGATCTTGCCGTTGCCGCGCACCGGGCCGTCGAGACGCTGCAGGTTGCAGTTGATGACGAAGATGAGGTTGTCGAGGCCTTCGCGACCTGCCAGGGAGATAGCACCCAGCGACTCCGGCTCGTCCGACTCGCCGTCGCCCATGAAACACCAGATCTTGCGATCGCTCTTCGGTATCAGGCCGCGATGCTCGAGGTACTTCCAGAACTGTGCCTGGTAGATCGCCTGGATGGGACCAAGACCCATGGAGACGGTCGGCACCTGCCAGTAATCCGGCATGAGGTAGGGGTGCGGATAGGACGAAAGGCCGCGGCCCTTGCCCGCCACTTCCATGCGGAAGAGGTCCATCTGGTCTTCGCCGAGGCGGCCCTCCAGGAACGACCGCGCATAGACGCCCGGCGCCGAATGGCCCTGGTGGAACACCAGGTCGCCCGGATGGTCGGCGCTCGGAGCACGCCAGAAGTGGTTGAAGCCCACGTCGTACAGCGTGGCCGACGAGGCGAAGCTGGAGATGTGGCCGCCAAGGTCGCCGGGTTTGCGGTTGGCGCGCACAACGGTGGCCAGGGCATTCCAGCGGATCAACGAACGGATCCGCCATTCGATGGCGGCGTCGCCCGGGCTGCGCGCTTCCATGTGCGGCGGAATGGTATTCAGGTACTCCGTGGTCGGGTCGAACGGCAGGTAGCCGCCCGCGCGACGGGTGGAATCCACCATCCGCTCCAGCAGGAAATGCGCGCGCTCAGTACCGTCATGATTGATGACGGCGTTGAGCGACTCGACCCATTCACGGGTTTCGGTGGGGTCGAGGTCCTGGTTCAGGATGTCGTCGAACTGGTCCATGGATGCTCCGCTCGCGCATAACGCGCGCTCATGGGGACTATGTGGGGCCGCTGGGATGGCGGGAAAACCTTTTAATGATAGCGCAAGGTCTCCACGCGCGGGATTTGGATCGTGTTAAACCGGACCTTCCCGTAGGAGCGCGCCCCGCGCGCGACATGTTTTGAGGCCGTGACCTGGAGCTGGCGCGCCAGCTCGCAGGCTAAGGTAAAAACTGTCGCGCGCAGGGCGCGCTCCTACAGTCATCTAGGTAAATCAATCGTTTACGACCGTCCTCGGCTTTCCTGCCCGGATCTGCGCCTCGACGCAGGCCACGGCGGTCATGTTCACCACCCGGCGGACCGTGGCCTGCGGGGTGAGGATATGGGCTGGCTTGGCCACGCCCATGAGGATCGGGCCGATCACCACGCCGTCGCACAGCACGCGAACCATGTTGTAGGCCGTGTTGGCCGCGTCGAGGTTCGGGAACACGAAGACGTTGGCCTTACCCTCGAGTCGTGAGTTCGGAAAGATCCGCTCGCGCAGTTCCGGGGTTAGTGCCACGTCGGCCTGCATCTCGCCTTCGACCTCGAGCCGGGGCGCACGCTCGCGAATGAGCCCCAGTGCCTCGCGCATCTTCCGCGAGCTGCGCGTTTCGCGGCTGCCGAAGTTGGAATTCGACAGCAGCGCTATCTTGGGCTGGATGCCGAACAGCTTCAGGCGGATGGCCGCCTGCAGCGTGGCCTCGGCGATCTGCGCCGCGCTGGGGTCTTCCTGCACGTAGGTATCGAGGAAGAAGAACGTGCCCTGTTCCGTCGCCACCGCGGCCATCGCCGAGGCTTCGGCGACACCTTCGTCCAGGCCGATGATGTCGCAGATGTAGCCGAGCTTGCTCTGGTAGTTGCCCACCAGGCCGCAGATCATCGCGTCCGCCTCACCGCGTTCCACCATCAGCGCCGCGATTACCGTGGGGCGCGAACGGACCACGGCCTTCGCCGAGGCGGGCGTGACGCCGTTGCGCTCCATGATCGAGTGGTACAGGCGCCAGTAGCCTTCGAAGCGGGGATCCGAATGGATGTTGCACATGTCGAAGTCGACGCCTGGCTTCATGCGCAGGCCCGCACGCGCGATGCGCTTCTCGATGACGTCGGGACGACCGACCAGGATCGGGCGCGCCAGTCCTTCGTCCACCACCGTCTGCACGGCGCGCAGCACGGTCTCTTCCTCACCCTCGGCGTAGACCACGCGCTTGGGATCGGCCTTCGCCCGGTCGAACACCGGTTTCATCAGCAGGCCGGTGCGGAATACGAAGCTGGTGAGCTTCTCGATATATGCGGGGAAATCCTCGATCGGACGCTCCGCAACGCCGGAGTCCATCGCCGCCTGCGCGATCGCGGGAGGCAGCTGGATCAACAGGCGCGGATCGAACGGCTGCGGGATCAGGTAGTCGGGGCCGAAGCTCGGCGGCTTGCCGCCATAGGCACGCGCGCTCACGTCGGACGACTCGCGACGCGCGAGTTCGGCGATGGCCTGCACGCAGGCCACCTTCATCTGTTCGTTGATCACGGTGGCGCCCACATCGAGCGCACCGCGGAACAGGTAGGGGAAGCACAGCGCGTTGTTCACCTGGTTCGGATAGTCCGAACGGCCGGTCGCCATGATGCAGTCCGGGCGCACGGCCTTGGCGTCTTCCGGCAGGATCTCCGGATTCGGATTGGCGAGCGCGAAGATGATCGGCCGTTCCGCCATCGTCGCGACCATGTCCGGCTTGAGGATGCCGCCGGCGGAAAGGCCAAGGAAAATATCCGCGCCTTCGACGATCTCGGCCAGTGTGCGCTTGTCGGTATCGCGCACGTAGCGCTGCTTGTCCGGGTCCAGGTCGGTGCGGCCGCTGTGCAGCACGCCGTCGCGGTCGAAGGCGAGGATGTTCTCCTTGCGCATGCCCAGGGTCACCAGCATGTCGACGCAGGAAATCCCCGCGGCGCCCATGCCCGTGGTGGCAAGTTTCACGTCCTCGATCTTCTTGCCCGTGACCAGCAGCGCGTTGATCACTGCCGCGCCGACGATAATCGCAGTGCCGTGCTGGTCGTCGTGGAACACGGGGATTTTCATCCGCTCGCGCAGCTTGCGCTCGACCACGAAGCACTCGGGCGCCTTGATGTCCTCGAGGTTGATGCCGCCGAAGGTCGGCTCGAGACTGGCGATGATGTCGACCAGCTTGTCCGGGTCGGTTTCATCGATCTCGATGTCGAACACGTCGATGCCGGCGAACTTCTGGAACAGCACGCCCTTGCCTTCCATCACCGGCTTGCCCGCCAGCGCGCCGATGTTACCCAGGCCGAGGACCGCCGTGCCGTTGGAGATCACGGCCACGAGGTTGGAGCGCGCCGTCAGTTCGGCTGCCTGCCTGGGGTCCGCGACGATCGCATCGCACGCGGCGGCGACGCCTGGCGAGTACGCCAGTGACAGGTCGCGCTGGGTGAGCAGCGATGTGGTCGGCGTGACCTTGATCTTTCCCGGACGGGGAAGGCGGTGATATTCGAGAGCGGCTTGCCTCAGTTCCTCGGAGATGGCCATGGGATCCTGTGGGACGTAACGGGTAGGTAGGGGCGGACGGCCCGTCGGGCCGCGACGCAAGCGGCCATGTTAGCACCGGGCGGTGCAGGCTCCGCTGCGGCAACTGTGTGGCAATGCGACAAGCTGTGATACGGATTCCCACCTATCAACCCGGGGCATATCTGCATTGCATGACCGTGCGTCCCCGTACGGATCGGGGGCCGCGCGTTCAGAGCCCGAGCGAAATTTCCTCGGCCTCTACCCCAGCCATGTGGATGTGGTTCACGAACAGCGAGAAGGCGAGTTTTCCCGCCAGCCCGTGCACGTGCTGCATCCACGGCGGCAGGTAGCGCGGCAGGGCGATGTCGCCGCTCTCGAAGTGGGCTTCGAGACTCATCACGTCGTGCAGGGCGAGCTTGCCGGCGAAGAGGTTGCGGAGCAGGTCGAGCCGGCGCTGGCGCAGCGCCCAACGAAAGAAGGTGTGCACCGCGAGCAGGCCGCTGAGGTAGACGTTGTCCTTCGCGAACGCCGAACCGCCGGTCAGCGGCACGCCGCGGAACACGCGCTGCGCCGAGTGGAAGCTGTCGGGTACGTTCTGCCCACACTCCCGAAAGTACCGGAAGACCTCGACGAAGTTGGCGCCATGGAGCGCC
Organism: Luteibacter sp.; assembly: GCF_036499525.1. GTDB lineage: Bacteria > Pseudomonadota > Gammaproteobacteria > Xanthomonadales > Rhodanobacteraceae > Luteibacter. Next base: position 111,233 of record NZ_DASYDO010000063.1, read on the forward strand.
ATGTCGATCGCGAGGATACGCAGGCTGATGCGTTTCAGCCGGGAAATGTCGATGGCGCCCGACATGAGCTCGGCGAACACCGCCAGCCCTTCCTGTGTCGCCGTCACGCGCGGCGATGTGCGCGCCAGCGACGCCAGCACCGGCTGCTCACGGCCGTTCAGGGCCGTGAGCGAATGCACGAAGGCCTCGTGCGCCAGCAGCTGGTGGCGATCGTATTCGGTGAATCGCACGCCCCCGCGCAGGCGGATGCGGGTGGCGCCGGCCGCGGCCTTGGCGGTGAGTTCCGGATCGACCTCGACCGAGATGGTGCCCGGGGCGAAGAACGCGTCCAGACGCTCGGCCATGTCGCGGCGCAGTTCCTCGGCCGGAATGCTGCCGGTGGCGTCCTCGGTTTCGAGGTCGGCACCCAGTTCGTTGGCCAGATCCACGAAGTAGCGTGCGGCGTCGAGGTTGCTGCGGTTGCTGCCGGGTATGGCGTCGCCCGGCTTGCCGTAGAGCAGCACGGACGTATCGGTTACCCGCTCGGTGCCGGCCGCATGGAGCATGTCCGCCGCGATCCGCCATGACTCGGCGGTGCGCCGCAGGTAGTCGGCGATCGGGTGATCCTCATCGGCCTCCGCCTCGATGGCCTCCAGTTCCGCCCGGGCGTCATCCAGCATCGGCGGACGGTAGCGAATGTCAGGGATCGATACGCGTCCTGCCCCGAACTCCTCGATAAGCCGTTCTTCGACCGAGGCCGGCCACGAAACCGTGGGCAGGATGCGAATGCTGCCCGCGGCGGCCAGAAGTCGCTGGTCGAGCGCCGCATAGCGCCGCATCTCGGACGAGAGGTGTAACGGGAGGGCGGTCACATGCATGGCTGCGGAGTATAGGACGCCGACGCCCGCGCAGGAGCCGCCGTGGCGGCGAGAAGCCAGCCCTTGCCGCCATGGCGGCTCCGTCAAAGGCAGTCAGCGCGAGGAAATGTACTTCTCCCGGCGGATGTGCTGCACCGGCAGGCCGTGTTCCTTCAGTGCCGAAAACGCGGCATCGACCATGTTCGGGTTGCCGCAGAGGTAGGCGATGTCCCCCTCGCCGCTCGGCTCCAGCTCGGCCAGCATGTCCTGCACGTGGCCCAGGCGATCGTGCGGGCGCGGGTTCGGCCGTGCCCCGCGGGACAGGCAAGGATGAAAGGAGAAGCCCTCATGAGTGCGGGCGAACGCCTCGAATTCCTCGCCGTAGAGCAGTTCGCCCTCGTTGCGCGCCCCGTACAGGAGCACGAACCGGCAACCGCGCGTGGCGATCAGCGCCTCGATCTGCGGCAGCATGGCGCGGTACGGGGTGACGCCCGTGCCCGTGGCGATGAGGATGTAACGGTTGTTCTGGTCGCCGTCCATAAGGCAGAAGCGGCCGTACGGGCCGCTGGCATCCACCGTACCGCCCTGTTCCAGGCCACCCAGCAGGGCCGTGGCGGCGCCGCCGTCGACATAGCTCACGGCGATCTCGATCCGTTGAACCGGGCCGCTGCCGTCGCCCACGGTACCGACCGAATAGCTGCGTTTCGTCGGCTTGCCGTCATCGTAGTGGAAGTGCACCTGGAGAAACTGCCCCGGCACGAAGGCCAGCGGCTGGCCGTCCGCCCGCTCGAAGGACAGGTGTCGGACCGTCGGGGCCAGCATGAAGCTGTCGGCGAGGCGGAGCTGGAACTGTTCTGCCATGGAAAGTCTCTGTTGACACCGGGGAACGAAGCCGCCCGGTAAAGGCCGGTATAATAGGCGGCTTGTCATTTCGGCGCAGCCCATGACCATTCCCGCTTTAAACGTCAACGATTTAAGGAAGACCTACGGCAACGGCGTGGAGGCCCTCAAGGGCATCTCCCTCACCGTGCAGCCTGGGGATTTCTTCGCCCTGCTCGGCCCCAACGGCGCCGGCAAATCGACCCTGATCGGCATCCTTTCCTCCCTGGTGAACGCCTCTTCGGGCGACGCCGAGGTGTTCGGGGTGTCCATCCACAAGCACCGCAGCGAGGCGATGCGGCTGATCGGCCTGGTGCCCCAGGAGATCAACTTCAACCAGTTCGAAAAACCTTTCGATATCTGCGTGAACCAGGCCGGCTTCTACGGCATCGGTCGCGTGGAGGCCTCGGAGCGTGCCGAAAAGTACCTGAAGGAGCTCCGGCTCTGGGACAAGGCGCACCACCAGGCCCGCATGCTCTCCGGCGGCATGAAGCGGCGGCTGATGATCGCCCGCGCGATGATGAACGAGCCGAAGCTGCTGATTCTGGACGAGCCCACGGCCGGCGTGGATATCGAGATCCGCCGCTCCATGTGGCAGTTCGTCAGCGGCATCAACGCCGCCGGCACCACGGTGATCCTCACCACGCATTACCTTGAGGAAGCCGAGCAACTCTGCCGCAATATCGCCATCATCGACCATGGCCGCATCGTGCAGAACACCGCGATGAAGAGCCTGCTCGCCACACTGGACGTCGAAACCTTCGTGCTCGATGTCTCCGCCGTGCCGGAAACGCTCCCCGCCCCGCCCGGCGTCACGCTGCGCAAGCTGGACGACCACACCATCGAAGCCGAAATGTCCCGCGCGCACGACCTCAACTCCCTCTTCGCCACGTTGTCGGCTCACGGCGTCACCGTCACGTCCATGCGCAACAAGGCCAACCGCCTCGAGGAACTGTTCGTCCGACTGGTCGAGCACGGCCGGGAGAATGCCGCATGAGCAGTTCCACCAACCTTGTCGCCCTCGGCACCATCGTCCGCCGTGAAATCATGCGCATCATGCGCATCTGGACGCAGACGCTGATTCCGCCCGCCATCACGATGACGCTGTACTTCGTCATCTTCGGCAAGCTCATCGGCAGCCGCATCGGCCAGATGCACGGCTTCACGTACATGCAGTACATCGTGCCGGGCCTCGTCATGATGAGCATCATCACGAACAGCTACGGCAACATCTCCTCCTCGTTCTTCGGTGCGAAGTTCGGCCGCTTCGTCGAGGAAATGCTTGTATCGCCCATGCCCAACTGGGTGATCCTGCTCGGCTACATCACCGGCGCCGTAACGCGTGGCGTGATCGTCGGTGCGCTGGTTCTGGTCATCGCGCTGTTCTTCACTGACCTGCACGTAGCCCATCCGGTCATTACTTTCCTCTCGGTGGTGCTGGGCGCGTCGGTGTTCTCCCTGGCCGGTTTCGTCAACGCGGTATTCGCGAAGAAGTTCGACGACATCGCGTTGGTGCCCACTTTCGTGCTCACGCCGCTGACCTACCTGGGTGGCGTGTTCTATTCTGTGGACCTGCTGGGCGAGCCGTGGCACACCATCTCGCTGGCCAATCCCATTCTCTATATGGTGAACGCATTCCGCTTCGGCGTGCTCGGCGTGAGCGATGTGCCCATCGTCACCGCCTTCGTGGTGATGCTGGTGTTCGTGGTGGGTCTCTCGGCGGTGGCCCTCCGCCTGCTTGCACGCGGCATCGGCCTGCGTTCCTGAAGCGATGCGGGTCAATAAATACATCAGCGAGGCGGGCATATGCTCGCGTCGCGAGGCCGACGAGCTGCTGGCTGCCGGCCGCGTCACGATCAACGACGGCGTCGTCGGTATGGGTGCGAAGGCGCTCGACGGCGACGTTGTCAAGGTCGATGGCGAGGTCGTCGTCGCTCGCACCCTCATCGCCAGTCCGGCGAAAAGCCGCGGCGTCTACATCGCATTGAACAAACCGGTGGGCATTACATGCACCACCGACACCACCGTGGACGGCAACATCGTCGACTTCGTCGATCATCCGCAGCGCATCTTTCCGATCGGTCGCCTGGACAAGGATTCCGAAGGGCTGATCCTGCTTACCAGCAACGGCGACATCGTCAACGAGATCCTGCGCGCGGAGAACCACCACGAGAAGGAATACCTCGTGGCGGTGAACAAGCCCGTGACGGATGAGTTTCTCAAGGCCATGGCCAAGGGCGTCATGGTCCACGGCCAGATGACGAAACCCTGCCGCACACGGAAGATCGCCAGGTTCGGTTTCTCGATCGTGCTCATGCAGGGACTCAACCGGCAGATCCGCCTGATGGCGGCGGCCTTCGGCTACCGCGTCACGCAGCTTCGCCGTGTGCGCATCATCAATGTGAAGCTGGGTCATCTCAAGGTCGGTCAGTGGCGGAACCTGACCGAGGCGGAGCTGAAGGGCCTGCTTCCCGACCGCACCAGCTGGTAGTCGATCGCATACAGGTAGACAGGCTTCTCCTACGCGAGGCCTACGCATTCGAGATAGATATCCAGGCCATCCACCGACGGCATGACCTTCCTTCCTTGCGTCTAATGCTTACACCCGCCCGTGGTCGCGAACATGGCCGGGAGGCCCCCTCGGAGAGGGGGCTTGGCACTCGCAAGGAACCCCTACATGAAGCCACACCTGCGACTGGCAGTTTTCGCCAGCCTTCTCCCTTTATCAAGTTTGGCCGCGGACACGCCACCCTTCGATGCCTACAAGGCACTCGTCCAATTCCGCGTGCAAAACCATGGTGCGGCCAGCGCATTCGACGCCACGACCAACCCGCTTCTTTCGCAATTGCAGGTGGACACCGCCTCACCCTATAGCGATCTCATCGATCAGCCTGTCATGGCCAACGAAACGTGGTGGCCTGTCTTCCTTGAAAGCGTTCCGTCCGGTGTAGTGGCCCCGGGCGACACTATCGTCGGCATGCTGCAATGGCAACTTGGGCTGACCAAGGCCCGCCCAAACGTCGATGTTACGGTCAGCGATGAAGACACCGCGAGGTATCGAGGACACGAAGCGGCAGCGAACGCCCTCAAGGCAGAAGTCGATGCCGATATTTTCTGGAAGGCTCGCGACTTGAACGGCTCACACTTTGCCGAGGCTGCCGGCGAAGCCGTCGCCCTGCAAATTCTTCGCGACCAGATAGCTCGCAACGATGCTGAAGACTACGAGTCGCTGGCCATCAAGCCGGACGTGCTGCGGCGGTACATGGAACAAACGAACCCGGAGCGAGTAGACGACTCTGGTCGTGAATATCTAGGCACGATACTGAGACACGCCATAACCTCCAGGCCCTCCTTCGAGGACGGGGGAAGTCGCCGCGGACTGCCCACGATCTACCGCGTTGCGCGCACCGCTGCGGCGTATGCGGATGCGGATGGATACACGAGGCCCGGTGGTTACTGCTCGGGTAACCAGCCCCGACCAAGCGCACCCGATACGTGGCCCATCCAGTCCGGCAGTCCACTCTGCTTCGTCGCGGCCCATGATCGGGCGGTAACGGCATGGTACCGCTGGGAACTGCGAGACGAAGCTGTGCGGCGCCCGCCACCACCGGAACAATCCGGCTTGTCCAAGCTGATGCACTGGGTTGGCGTGGCCCTCCTGCTCATTGACGGCGCGGCCTTCATGGAAACCATAGATGCCGCCGTCGCCGACGACCTCGCCTTCGAGGGCGCCCTCAGCGACGAGGAAGCCGAATTGGCCAGCCGGCGCGCCTCGCGCCTTACGTGTGGAATCCACCGATGAGAAAGTTACTTGTATTTGTCTTCTGCTTGCTTTCGCAAGCGGCCTGGGCGGGAAAGATCGAGCTCCAGTCGGGTGCTGGAAACATTCCCGCCATCCTGGAGAGGGAGGCCCAATACCACCTCGATGCCTTTCTGATGTTCATCGCCGACCACCCGGACATCGTGAGCGATGTCTCTTACATGGATAACATACGCGCTCGCGCCATCGGGATGACCGTCGCACGATTTGAATACACCTACGAGATCAACGGACGCTCCTTCACAAAGGTGTACCACGCACGAAGCGGAAGGTCGGTGGGAGGAACGGTAGCCGACGCAAGATATGGCTCCGGCGGCACCAGCGATTCCGGGACGATGAATGAAGACATCCTTCGAGAGGCTCAAGAGACGGAATACTACCCGCGGGATACGCCTTTCAATGTCCGGGCTCGTAACCTGACACCGGTGCCGGGCTCCGGCATCGTGGCCCAGGGACCCCGGAGCGACGCCGAACTGAAGGCCGTCCGCGCCATCCAGACCAATATCGAGGACGGAATCATCCCGAGGGGCGGCACGCTTACGGCTTATGTCAGCAAAACCCCGTGCCAGTCCTGTACGAACGCTATCCGAAACTTCGCCGAGGAGTACAACGTCGACGGTACCGTCCACTTTATGATCGAGGGCAAAGGGACCGTGGAAGGCCCAGGGAAGGTGAAGAGAAGCATGCGGGCAAACCAGACGTTTTTCACGAAACAGAAGGACCGGGTCAAGGCGCAGTTTCGGAACGGCAATGTGAGAAAGCCAACATCCATAGCTTGGGGGGAAGACAGCGAGCGGCTGTTGGCAACCCAAAGGGAGCTCGAACTGACAGGCGCCACATCGACCGCGGAAGCCTGCGAGTAATGACTCTGCATACGTGGGCACAGGCGCGCCTGTTTGCGGTCTCGTTGCTGGTGTCTGTGCAGGCAACGGGCGCTGTGGTCGTGGGCGTCGACGTCGTTTCCGCCTTGCAGCGCGAGCGAATGGAGCGTTTGGGTCCCGTCGAGGCATTGAATCGAAGCAGCGCGTCCATGGCGCGCGACATGCTCGTCGATCCTGCCTCACCCTACAGCGAGGTCCAACCCCTTCCGGCGTTCGTGAACGATCTGGCTTGGCCGGCGGCACTGGAAAGCCTGCCGGAGCAACTTGACGATCAGCAGGCGCTAGACGTCATCCGTTGGGACCTGGGCATGACGCGTGCCCGGCCCGGCGTCGACATCCCAGTCGGCGCCGTCCATGGCTATCGCGACAGGTTTGTCGCTGCCAGCGCGATCAAGGCCGATGTCGACGCCGACATCTTCTGGCACATGCTCGACCTCACCGGCTTCAGGCACTCCACGAAAGCTGCTTACTACGCGACAGGCATGCAGGTGCTGCGCAATCAGATGGGCACCACCGAGCCTGCACAGCTGGCCGCACTAGGCATCGATGTGGACGTGTTCCGGCGGGTCATGCAGGCCCGGAGCCTGTCCTATATCGCGGACCACGACCTGCGTTACCTCTCTGCGCTGGTCCAGCATCGCCTGATCCACTGGCAGGCCGGTGGCGATGCCTCGACGGGACTGCGGGAACTGCCCATGGCGTTTCGTATTGCACGGGTTGCCGCGGCGTACCGCGATGCCGAGGGATATTTCGTCGGCTCACCGTGCCGGCCCGATGGCTCGCCGGCGGCAAACGTTGCCGGTACTGGCATGCCCGGAGATCCTCGCGATCTCTGTTTCGTCGCCGCCACCGATCGTGCCGTGCACCGCTGGTATCTCGATGAAGTGCGCGCCCAGGCAATACCCAGGCGCGACAGACCCGAGCCAAATGGCCTCGCACGACTCACCGGCCTTCTCTCGCTGGCATTCCCACTGCTCGAATGGGTCACGGCGATCGAGGTAGTGGAGGCCATCATTGCCGACGATCTCGTGAGCGCGGAAGCACTCAGCGTCGAGGATGCCGAGGTTGCGTCCGAGAGGGCCGATCTCATCAGCTGCCGGATTCCAAGATGACCCCGCGGAAAACCATCTTTGCCATGCTTTCACTCACCATGCTCATTGCCGCACCGGCCGAAGGCCGGGGAGGCACCGTCGTCATCGAAGACATGGATCTGGACAAGGGTAACGTCACTGCCCTCCTGGAGCAGACCAGCCAGTATTACGTCGATGCGATGACCAGGCTTGTCGCAGAGCGCTATCCGGACGAGTACCGCCCCATTCGCTGGGAAGACCTCGAAACGGCAATGACGCGCAATCGCGTGGCACGAGTCGAATACCACTTCCGCGTTGCCGGTGAGGAGCGTGTGCGCGTGTACCACGCGATGGGCGGTGAGCCTCTGGGAATCATAGGCGAGTCTATCTTCGAAGGTCCGACGCGGCCGGTCACGCCCGATACACTCGACCCGTCGGAAGACTCAGGCGAAGGAGCTTCGGAAACATCGGCTGCCTCCCGGTCGCCAGCCCAGCGAGAGGCGGCCGATGTCGCGGATGAGGCCTTCTTCACGACGTTCGACGATATCGATGTCAGAGCGCGCGTCCTTCCGATGGACGGATCGTCGCTCGAGCCGTTTCAGGTCGAAGGATGGCAGGGTGAACTCGATGCGGAGCTGAAGGCGTTGCGGCATATCGAGCACGATATAACCACCGGCTCCCTACCCAGGGGCGGACGCATCGACGCGAAAGTAGGCGACATCCTGTGCCAATCCTGCACCGAGGCGATGAGGAGCATGGCCGAGACGTACGATGTTGACATCCGTGCCACGCAGATTTACCGGACCCTGCCATCCACCAAGCAGAAAGTACTAATCCAGTCCGGGAAGGCCCGACTTTCCCGCGGGCGCCTGGTCGACGTATCTAACGGACGGCCACTCCTTGCAGAAGATGCGCTCACCGGTGCACGCGAAGCACAGGTCCGGCGTAGTCTGAGTCCCCGCGCCATGGGTCGGACGTTCAAGGGAATGTCCTGGCAGGGTCGCTCGTTCAAGCTTGGCGCTTCGTCGGGGCCCTTTCCATCGCCCCACCCGGAAGAGGGAAGACGTCCGAATCATTCTGATGTCGAGGAACCACGTCCACCGGAATGCTGAGAGGTAAGTGGTAGCCCTATCCAGAAGTAAAGCTGGTGACCCTGTCCATGCAGGGTGTGTCTGACTCCGTTCCCGCCTCTTCCTGACGCAATCATGAGGACATCCTTCTAGGGGCGATCCAGGAGGCCGGAGAAAATGGCCGAGTCGATGCATCATGCATGCGGCACATGCGGAGTTCCCCACGACATGAAGTCAATCGTCCGGCTGGCCGTTATGGCCTTGCTTGTTTCACTACCCGAATTCGCCATAGCTACTACACCACCCGTCGACGTTCATCGCGAGCTGGTTCGTTACCGGGCGGTCAAGCACGGCATTTCACGAGCCCTTGCCCACAATACGCACCGTTTCGTCAGCATGTTCCTCGAAGACCCCACCTCTCCGTATAGCGATATCGACGGACGACCTTCGATTACCAACGAATTATGGTGGCATGCATTTATCGACAGCTTGCCGATCGACGCAGCCGACAAGAATCGCGCGGCGCTCGAGACACTGCAATGGCAGTTGGGGCTCACCAAGGCCAGACCCGGTATCGAAGTCGCCGTCAGCGAATCACTGGCAAAGCTTTATCGCGGCAAGGAAGCCGCAGCCAGCGCCCTGAAGGCTGGCGTCGACGCCGATATCTTCTGGAAGGCCAGAGACATGAACGGAACCCTGTCCGCCGTCGCCGCCGGCTATGCCGTCGCCCTGCAGTTGCTTCGCGACAAGGTGAACTCGGTACAGCCCGCCCGTTACGCCGCGATGGGCATCAAGCCGAACGTACTGGCGCGTTACCTCCGGCAGGACCGCCCGGATGCTATCAGCGAATACGACACGCAGTACCTCGACGACCTCCTCCGCTACGCAATCAATGACGGCCATCTGACGATCGATGCGAAAGGCGACCGTCAACTACCTGCCCACTTTCGGGTAGCGCGAGTCGCTGCAGCCTACGCCGATGCTGCCGGCTACTTCACGGGTCCAACCTGCGCGGGAAACGCTCCCGCGGGGCAGTCCACGATGCCAGCTATCGGGCAACTCTGCCTGATCGCAGCCACCGACCGCGCGGTCCATGCCTGGTACCGGCAGGAAAAGCACCGGCAGACGGAAACGTTGCGCCTTCATCGGAGTCAACACGAAGCCAGGCACGGCTTCTTCACCCTGGTAACCGTGGTGCTCGCCCTGGCCGACCTTGCCGCATTTCTCGAGCCCATCGAAGCCTCCTTCGTCGACGAACTCGCCTCGTCGGGCGAACTCGCCGAAGCCGATGCCGAGTTCGCCAGCAATCGCTCCAATCGCCTGACATGCAGGATCGAAAAATGAGCAAGCACTTCACGTTCACGGCGCTTCGGGCAGCGACGCTGACGCTGTGCCTCGCCTCGGCCACTGTCCATGCGGGCACCATCGACGTCCTTCCTGGCTCCGGTGACGCCATCGTGGCCATGCTCAAGGGGCATTCCGATACCTTCGCCAATGCCTACCTGAAGATGATCAAGAAGGAAGGCCTGTCACCTACCGGCAGGTCCCTCAACAAGCTCAGGGGAGCAATGCACACGTCGGTCATTGCACGGATGGAATACACCTACGAGAAGAACGGCACGACCCATACGCGAACCTACTACGGGAGAAGCGGGCCTGCCATGAGGGTTATCTATGACCGATCCACGTTCCCGGGGTCCTCGACCGGTAGCGCGCCGGGCAGTTCGACTGGCGAAACTTCGGGATCCGACTCCGGCTCCCGCCCTTACGAAATCACCCCGGACGACCTCGCCCGCGACGCGGAGGAGCAGATCTACTATCCCAGCGATCCGTCCTCCGTGCGGGCACCCAACCTCCCTCCGGAAGGCTCAGCGGTGGAGGCAACCGAGGTAAGAACCGCTGACGGCAGGCTCGTCAGTCACGCGGCCGATGGAGAACTGAAGATATTCAGGAAGATCGAAGCAGACATCTTAAAGGGCGATGTGACCAAGGGCGGGAAGCTACTTGGCTATGCAAGCAAGGCATTATGCGATTCCTGTGAGCGGGCATCTGCCGCGCTCGCCGACGAGTTCGATATCGACGGCCAGATTTTTCAGCTCGTCGAGCCGGTGAACGGCGTCACCTCGACCGATGTGCTACTGGCCGAAAGCAATACGTCGTCCCTCAAGTTGAAGAGCATGCGCAAGGCATTCGCCGACACACATTTCGGCTCCACGGGAGTCAGCGCCCCCATCGAGGAATACGGACTGGGCGTCGATCGAATCGCCGCTATCGAAAGCGAGGAATCCGGCGAGGCGCTAGTGGGAGCAGCATGTGGTGAATAACGGCCAAAGCCATACAGGGAGCCCTACCGCTTGGTGGGGCACCCGTCGCTCAGCCGCGCTTATCTTCCTTATCCTGCCGGCGTGCGCCCTGGCGTCAGTCGTCGACGGCATCGACCTGTTGTCGCGCCTCCAGCACGAACGCGTAGCCCGGCTGGGTGCGGAGGACGCTTTCACGACAACGAACGCGGCGGTCATGCATCAGATGCTTGTCGATCCCGCCTCGCCCTACTCGGCGACCGTGGACCGACCCGCCTTCACCAATGACCTCGACTGGCTCGAGGTGGTCGCCGGCTTGCCCGGCAACGCCAGCAGCGAAGATGCGCTCGCCGCGCTCTATCGGGACCTCGGCCTTGGTCGGGCCAGGCCCGGTATCGATGTCACACCCAGCACGGGCTTCCGCGATGCCTTCCTTGGCGCCAACGCAGCAAAGGCGTCCGTGGATGCCGATATTTTCTGGCACACGCTGGACATGGCCGGCTATCGTCATTCGGCCAGGGCGGCGACCTATGCTGTCGCCATCCAGATCCTGCGCTGGCAAATGGCGACAACCGCTCCCGAGCGATGGGCCGCGGTCGGGATAGATGCGGGCGTGTTCAAGCGGTTCATGGCGACGCAGCACCTGGGCGACCTGGCGGATTACGATCTGGAGTATCTGGGCACACTCGTCCAGCACCGGCTCATCCATCGGGAAGTGGCTGCCTCGGGCGTGCGCGAACTACCGGTCGCCTTCCGCGTCGCCCGGGTCGCTGCTGCGTATCGCGATGCGCAAGGTTACTTTGTCGCTCCGCCTTGTCGTTCCGACGCCTCACCGGCCCCGCGGAACGCGGGTACGGGAACGGATGGCGATGACCGGCCGCTCTGCTTCGTGGCGGCAACCGATCGCGCTGTGCACCGCTGGTATCGCGACGAAGTACGGCGAGAGGCGGCATCGGCACCGCAAAGGGAACACTCCAGTCTGCAAAGAGCCTTCGCCTTTATCGGAGCCATCCTCGCTCTCGTCGATCTGGCTCCGCTCGTCGAAGTGATGGAAGCCGTCACCGCGGACGAACTGGCTACCGCTGAGATATTGACGCCGGCGGAGGCCGAGGTCGCCTCGGAACGAGCCGATGTCCTTTCCTGTGCCATCCCGGAGTAGGGTTCATGAGTAAGCCATGCCTCGCCATGCTTTCGCTGGCCATCCTTGCCCTGCCCTGCTCGCCGCTGCTTGCCACCGGCGTTGTCACGCAGACCCGTGTCACGCTTGACGACGGCAATGTCACGGCACTGCTAGAAAAGACGAGCCAGTATCACGTGGACGCGATGCGTACCCTGATCGACGCACGCTATCGGGATAACTATCGCGCCATCCGATGGGAATCCCTTGAAACCGCGATGCGCGACGCACCGCTGGCAAGGCTGGAATACCACTACACGATGAACGGTACCGCGCAGGTCAAGGTGTATCACGCCATGGGCGGCCGGCCGCTCGGATCGATAGCCAAGTCGATCTTCGAAGGCCCCACCCGCCCCGGCACACCGGACACGCCGGTCTCGCCAGGTTGGCCCGATCCGGAGATCGACGGCGATGAAGCCCTCACAATAGACGCGTCCGATCTCGTGGATGACGCTGCTGTCGACGTCGAAGACAGCGCCTTCTTCGTGGAATTCAATGAGACCAACGTGCGTGCGCGCATCCTCCCCACCGAAGGCTCGGCGCTTAGTGCCTTCGCCGATGACGAACGCAATCGCGCTTTCGACCCCGAGTTCAAGGCCATGCGGACCATCGAACACGATCTCGTCACGGAAACCTTGCCCAGGGGAGGAAGCGTTCGGGGCTTCGTGAGCACACCCACGTGCTCCTCTTGCAAATATGCCATGCAACGGCTGGCCGATACCTATGGGCTGGATCTGCACGTGACTAACGTCGTCGACCGGCTTACTTCCAGCGCGCGGCAACAACTCATCGACGCAGGGACGGCGCGTGTCAAGGGCACACTCCTGGTGGACGCGACGAGTGGGCGGCCCCTGATGGCCGCCGATCTGCTTCACGGCGCACGCGCGGCCCAGATCAGGCAGACGCTGAGTCCCCGCGCCATGGGCCGCACCTTCAAAGGCATGTCGTGGACCCGTCGCTCGTTCCACCTCGGCGTACCAGTGGTTCCCCGGCTTTCCCGGGTTTCCGAGGGTTCGAACTCGCCTGGCAACTCCAGTCGCGAGGGTTCTCCCTCGATCAACAACGACGCCGCGGAAACATCCAACCCGGGTTGCTGAGCACCCGGGCGAGCCAAGGCCACCACAGGCCATCAAGGCATGCTGACGGTACCCGAGCCGGTACCGTGCGATCATGACGGCATGAACACCTTCAGCCAGACCGGCCTTCTGCCCGCCCTCGTGACCGCCGTGGACTCCCTGGGCTACGAGACGATGACCCCGATCCAGCAGGCGAGCCTGCCACCGATCCTGGACGGCCGCGACGTCATCGCCCAGGCCCGCACCGGTAGCGGCAAGACCGCCGCCTTCGCTCTCGGCCTGCTGCAGAAGATCGACGTGGAATCCATTCGCCTGCAAGCCCTCGTGCTCTGCCCGACGCGCGAACTCGCCGACCAGGTGAGCAAGGCGATCCGGCGATTCGCAGTGAATATCCCCAACGTGAAGCTGCTGACCCTGTGTGGCGGCATGCCACTGGGACCCCAGCTCGCATCGCTCGAACACGATCCGCATATCGTCGTGGGCACGCCGGGCCGCGTGCAGGAGCACCTGAAGCGCGGCAGCCTGCATGGCGGCGGCATCAAGGTGCTGGTGCTGGACGAGGCAGACCGCATGCTCGACATGGGCTTCGAGGAAGCCATGGACGACATCGTCAAGCGTATCGCGAAGCACCACCAGACCTTACTCTTCTCGGCCACGTACCCGGATTCGATCCGCGCCGTCAGCGCGCGCATGCAGCAGGATCCCGTCAGCGTATCCGTCGAGGAAACGCACGACGAAACCAGCATCGAGCAACGCTTCGTCGAAGCGGAACCGCCGGTCAAGGCCGATGTGCTGTCACGCATCCTTACCCACGAGAAGCCTGAAGCGGTCCTGGTCTTCGTCAACATGCGCAAGGACACCGAGGCCGTGGCCGCCGAACTCGACCGCCGGGGATTCTCCGCGCTCGCCCTGCACGGCGACCTCGACCAGCGCGATCGCGACGAGGTGCTGGTTCGCTTCGCCAACCGCAGCTGCACGGTCTTGGTAGCAACGGATGTCGCGGCGCGCGGTCTCGATATCGCCGACCTGCCGTTGGTGGTGAGCTACGACATCGCGCATGATCCGGATACGCACACGCACCGCGTCGGACGCACCGGCCGTGCGGGAGCGACCGGTCTCGCCATCCTGCTCGCCAGCTCGCGGGAGTTGAACAAGCTGCGCGCGATCGAGGAACGCGTGGGTACTCCCCTCGGACGCTATCCGGCGAAGCCTGCCGGAGACGGCCGAAAGGTGTTGAACCTCGCACCGATGAAAACGCTCGTGATCGACGGCGGCCGCAAGGACAAGATGCGGCCCGGCGACATCCTGGGTGCGCTCACCGGCGAGGCAGGCCTGGATGGCAAGGACATCGGCAAGATCGACGTCTATGCCACGCGCGCCTACGTGGCGATCCGTCGCGACCTCGCCAACAAGGCGCTGGAACGCCTGCGCGCGGGGAAGATCAAGGGCCGCAACTTTCGCGTCCGCCCTCTGGGCTGAACGTTCCCGGCACGCAGTCCCGTTGTGCCGGACCCGGCCTGGTTCAGGTGCCGCGCGGCTTGGCCCGGTGGGTCGCCGTGGCCGTCCACGGATCGTCCGGCCAAGGGTGTTTCGGATAACGGCCCTTCAGTTCTTTCTTCACCTCCGGATAGGTGCGATCCCAGAAGCCCGCAAGGTCCTGGGTGACCTGGATGGGCCGCCCCGCGGGTGACAACAGGTGAAGCATGACCGGTACGCGTCCATCGCCGACACGCGGGGTGTCAGCCAGACCGAACAGCTCCTGCAGCTTCACGGCAAGGACGGGGGGCGCCCCGGCATCGTCGTCGCGCGTGCCGTAATCGAGCCGGCGCGACATGCCGCTGGGCACCTTCAGGTCTTCCGGCGCATGCGTGTCCAGCGCACGGCGCTGGTCGTAGTCAAGCATGGAGGACAGCGCCTGCGACAATTCAGCCGCCTGCAGCGCCTCGAGCCTTCGCTTTCCCGAAAGGTGCGGGGATAGCCAGGCGTCGAGGTCGCGCAGGAGGGCCTCGTCGCCGACATCCGGCAAGCCAAGTTCGGGACGCCACGCGCGCAGCGCACCAATGCGTGCACGCAGGCGCCGGGCCTGTTCGCTCCACGGCAAGGCATCGATGCCCCGCGCGCGGATCGCAGCGAGCAGTACCTGTATCGCATCGTCGTCGGTCAGGGGCACCTGGCGGCGCGCCATGACAAGCGCATCGAAACGCCGTTCCTCGAAACCCTCGGCGATCTGCCGGGACTCGTCCCAACGCACCACGCGCTCGACTACGAAACGGCCGGCATGGTCACGTTCGAGCACAGCGGGATCGAACGGGACAGCAGCGAAGACGAGGCTATCGCGCGCGTCAAGGCGCAGGTCGAGCATGATGAGCCATGGTTCGCCATGTAGCGCGCTCGCTTCGTGCAGGCGTGCGCCGCGGCCATTCGCGAGCTGGTAGCGCAATGGCTGCGCATCGTCGCGGCGCGCGACGCGATCCGGAAAGGCGTGGACAAGCAGGTCGCCGACGGCATGGCTGTCCGGTACGCCGCTCGCGCCCGAGCGCACGCCCAGGCGACGGCGCCAGCCCGCGGCGACCTTCTCGATCGCGGCCAAGGCACCCACGTCGGCGGATCCGGTGCGGGCGGCGCGAGCGCCACCGTCCCGCCACAGGTGGAGTGCGGCGACTCGTTGGCGAAAATCGTCCGTCCGTCCCTGCTCGCCGCGCAGCGGAGACCTTGCCTCGACAAGGGCCAGCAGATCGGCGACGAGCGCGCGATGTGAAGCTGGCGCCCGCAGCGCCGCGGCGGCGAGACGCGGACTGGCGCCCAGCACCAGCATCTCCCGGCCGAGCTTCGTGATGGCGAAGGTCTCATCAATGGCACCCAGCCTGCGCAGCAGATCCCGCGCCTGGCCCAGCGCCCCCTGCGGCGGCTTGTCCAGCCAGGGAAGTTCCTCACTGCCCCATCCCGCCAGTTCCAATGCCAGCCCTGAGAGTTCGGCGTGCTCGATCTCGGCGCCGCGCGACGACTCCAGCCGCCGGCTCTGCGGCCAAAGACGATAGGCGATGCCTTCCGCGACACGGCCTGCGCGCCCCGCGCGCTGGTCGGCCGAGGCCTGCGAGATCGCGACGGTTTCAAGACGCGAGAAACCGGAAGGCGGATCGAAGCGCGGCTCGCGCGCGAGCCCCGTATCGACGACGGCGCGAATGCCCGGCAAGGTCACACTCGATTCCGCGACATTGGTCGCCAGCACGACACGCCGCACACCCCGTTCGGCAGGTGCGAGCGCGAGCTGCTGCTCCGCCAGCGAAAGATCGCCATGCAACGGAACGACATCGACCTCTCCCATGCCACGTTCGAGCAAGCCGCGTGCGCGCTCGATCTCGCGACGGCCAGGCAGGAAAGCGAGCACGTCGCCGTCGGTTTCTCGCAGCGCCAGCTGTACCGTGCGAACGAGGTGCTGTTCGCTCGTTTCCTGCGTGCGCGCGGGCGGATGCTCGATTCGAACCGGAAAGCTGCGGCCAGGACTTGAAAGCCGTGGCGCATCCAGCCATCGGGCGATACGCTCGCCGTCCAGGGTCGCCGACATCACCAGTAGTCGTAACCCGGGACGCACGCTGGCCTGTACGTCGAGCGCCAGTGCCGCTCCGAGGTCACCGGCAAGATGCCTTTCATGGAACTCGTCGAAAAGGATCGCGCCCACGCCTTCGAGCGTGGGATCGTCCTGGATCATGCGGCCGAGGATGCCCTCCGTGACCACTTCGATACGTGTGCGCGGACCGACACGCGACTCGAAACGGATGCGGTACCCGACTGTTTCGCCGACCTCCTCGCCGATCTGCCGGGCCATGAATGATGCGGCGGCGCGCGCAGCGATGCGCCGTGGCTCGAGCATCACGATCCGGCCACCGGCTAGCCAGGGCGCATCGAGCAGGGCCAGCGGCACCTGAGTGGTCTTGCCGGCGCCGGGCGGCGCCTCCAGCACCAGGCGAGGACGCCCGGCGAGGGAGGCGACGATCTCGGGAAGCAGCGGGGAGATGGGGAAGACGGGGGCCATGCGCGTGTATGTTACGCAAAGCCCGCCGGACATCGCGCGAGGTCAGCCCTCCACGTCGCTTCCCTCGGCCTGCGATGCCTTCGTGGCCGAGGCTTCGAACGGCCGCAGCGAGCGGAACGCGCGACGGTAATCGTCGGACACGCGCTTGGCATCCTCTCCGTTGGCGATCACCCTCGGCGTGATGAGCACGAGTAGCTCCGTGCGCATCGTGGAGTTCCCACGGTCCCGGAACAGGGCGCCCAGAAACGGAATACGCGAAAGCCCTGGCACGCCGCTGCGCTGTTCCTCGTTCAATTCGCGTATCAACCCGCCAAGCAGAACCGTCTGCCCGCTTTGCACCGCCACCTGGGTAATCAGCTTGCGTTTGACGATGGGCAGGTTCGGGCCGATCTGGTTCCGATCGACCCGGCTCACTTCCTGCGCGACATCGAGGTAGACCAGGCCACCGGGATTCACGCGGGGCCGCACGTCGAGGATCACGCCAGTGTCCTTGTACTCCACCTGGCCGACCTGGCTACTGCCACCCAGCGAGGTATTCACATAGGTTTGTGTCACGGGGAACTGGTCGCCTACCTGTATGCGGGCCTTGCGATTGTTGACGACGACGAGCGAAGGCGCGGAGAGGATCTTCGTATGGCTATCGCGCTCCATCGCGCGAATGGCCACCTGAAGATCATGATTGATGAACGAGTAAAAGAACGTATCGGGCCGGGTCGTGGGGCCAGGAGGGAGCTGACCCAGCATCCATCGCTGCTTGTTGCCCGGCTGGGTCACATCGCCGTCACCGCCGGCAAGGCCTTCCAGGTACCACTGGACGCCGAAGCGGAACGAATCGACGAGCGCGACTTCGAGGATGCGCGTCTCGATCTGGACCTGTAGGGGCACGGTATCGAGACGCTCGATCGCCTGGCGGATTTCGGCCCACTGTGATGGCCGCGCGCGCACTATCAGCTGGTTGTTCGCGTCCACCGCGGTGATGCTTATGCCTGAGCGTAATTCGCCGCCCTGGCCGGAAGGAGTCGACGAAGGCGGTGCGAAGAACGCAGAGGACTCGTCCTGGGTGTCCATGTCGCCGCCCACGCCCTCGCTACCACCTGTTTCGAACCCCTTGTCGGTGTCCAGCGAGAATGGCGTGAGCCCGGGTGCAAGGCGCGGCGGGGTATCACCGCTGACCGAGCCGCCAAAGACGTTGCCCACGTATTTCGCGACATCCGATGCCAGCAAGTTGCGCACCTCGTAGACAAACAGGCGCGGCTCGTTGCCGCCACCGCGATCGATGCGCGCAATCCAGTCGCCCACCTGGTCGAGGTGTCCGGCCTGGGTGGAAATCACCACGATCGCATTGGTCCGTTCGATGGGAATGAAACGGACGAGGCCGGCGATGGGCGTGCCGCTCTTTTCCCCAAATACCGATTCCATGGCCGGAAGCAGTTCACCGACGGAGGCGTTCTCCAGGCTGAACACGCCCACCGACATGCCAGCGATCCAGTCGACGTCGAAGGTGTCGACGGTTTCCTGATAGTTGGCGAGTTCGTCGCGCGACCCTGCCAGGACGAGCACGTTGCGCGCGGGATCGGCGAGCAGTATCGCGCCGCGCACGACGAAGGGTTCAAGCAGTTTCTGCATCGCCGGCGCCGCGACGTAGCGCAGCGGAAACAGCCTCGCGCTCGTACCCGGGGCCGGCTTGCCTGCCTTCAGGCTCGGTACGAGACGACCGGCCACGGCCTGGCTCGCGGGCAGCACACTGTAGCGGCTTCCCTCTCGCACGATTGCGTTGCCGGTCCACGAGAGCATGGTTTCGAGGATCGGCAGCGCCTCGTCGCGCCGCACGGGTTTGGCGGTGGAAAAGGAAATGGATCCTTCCACCCCGGGAGCAATCGAATAGTTGGCGTCGAGGAGGTCGCCCAGGATGGCCTTCACCACGGCCTCGATCGGCTGGTTCTCGAAATTGAGTGTGACCGTACCTTCGCCTTTCGCTTCGGGATGGGGACTGTCGATCCCGCGCGGACGAATGAACCGCCCATTGCCGCGATGGATGTCGCTGCCGGAGATCGCATCCGCCGTCGCTGCCTGCTGTGCATCCTGGCTCGCGAGGGGAAGCGGAGCGGGCACGGCTTTGTCTACGCCCGCCAGGGCTTGCCGTTCCAGTTCGTCGTCCGGTCGTGCATTCTTCGGGGCGCAAGCCGCCGTCAGCAGGCCCATGAGTATGGCCATGCCAAGCATTCCGCGTTTCATGATGTACTTCCTCCTTCCCTGGGCGCGGTATCGCCCGCTACTGCTTCTGCGTATCCATAGCCTGCTGGCGTTGTTGCTGTTGTTCCAGGCGCCGCTTCTGCACGGCCTGCTTCAAGGCATCGATACGGGCGCGCTGTAATGCGTCGTCATCCTGCCTTGGTTGCGGCGCGCGCGCCGTCGTTGCAGCCGGTCGCGGCAGCGACGGTCCCGTCATTCCGGATGAGGCCTGTCGTTCGACATGCACGCCATTGCCGGCCCCAGGCTGCAGGCGGGGCGGAACGGGTGGCTGGCCCGGCATGGGTGGCGCGCCCGGACGCTGCGGTCCCTTCGTGACCGAATCGGGCGCGGCGACCTTCAGTGTGAGTTCGCGCCGCTCGCCACCGCTTTCGAAAACCGCACTGCGGGGCGAGAGGGACGCCAGCGTCCAGTGACCGTCGCTGAGTGCACTGCCTTCCTTGACCCGCACAGTGCTGTCTTTGCTCTTGTCGCGGAGCAAAGCCATGTGCAGGCCCGGGGTGACGATGATGCCGGTAAGTTCGAGATCGCCGATGTTGCCCGTGTCGTCGCCGGCTTCCGCCACCGCGGCCGGTTTACGGTCCGCCATGAACAGGGGGCGCTGCCAGACCTCGGCGAAGCGCGCCAGCATCGTCGGCGGCGGCATGGGCACGGGACGCGCGGCCGCCAGGGGTTCGGGTGCTCCCGGCGCATCCCAGCGTACGCCGCTGCCCACGCCAAGAAGCAGGGATGCGACGAGGGCAACCAGGACCATGACCACGGTCGCAAGCATCGGCGTCAGGCGGCGCTGACCTGCCGCGTTCACGAGGCCACCTTCGCAGCGCGCGCGGCATGGATGTACCCCGAGACCGTGAACTGCACTTCCATCGGCGCTGCGGCACCGGAGCGCGCGGCGACCGGGTTGCGATAAATGCTGAAGTCTTCGATGAAAAGGTAAGGCGTCTCTTCCTCGATGTCGTGCAGTACCGCCGTCATCGGTTGCATCTGGCAGCGCAGGCTGATGTTGACGGTGACTTTCCTGTAAGGATCGCCGGCCTTTTCCTGGCTTGGCACGGGCATCTTCTGCACCACGTCGCAGGCACCATCCTCGCGATGGGCGGCGGCGACATCCACGATACGCTGCATGAGCCCGGCGGCGGCGGCATTGGCGTCGTCGCCGGCCAGGAACGCGTCGCTATGCGTCTGACCCTGTTCGAGGGCAGCCAGCCGTTTCTCCAGCTGTGGACGTTCAGCGATAGCGGCAGCGTAACGACGCTGGGTATCGCGCAGGTCGTCCATCTGGTCGGCAATCGCCAGTTGCGGCGCCACGAACCACCAATGCACGAGGGCAAAGTAGCCGGCCACGGCCACTACCATGAGCAGCAGGATCGCGGCGATGCGGGATTCAGCGGGCTTCAGGCGCATTTGCGGCCTCCGGCCTTGGCGTCAGTGCCTTCGCCTGCATGTAGAAGCGCTCCTTGCCGGAGGTGGGATCGGACTGGATGGTTCCCTGGAAGCTCGGCTCGCCGATGGTACGGGCACCCTTGAGACCGTCGATGAGGCGTGCCGCCTGCGGGCTCTGGCCCTGGAAACCCAGCTGTCCCGTACCGTTGAGCGTGAAACGCTCCAGCCATGTGTCGTCTGGCAGGCGGTGCGTCAATTCTTCCAGCACGGGCAGGATGGACGGGCTCTCGGTCTTCTTGCGGGCAAGGAACCCCGATGCGCCGGCGCTATCGGCCAGCCGCTGGCGCAGCGCCGTGACCTTCTGCGCGTCGGCACGCATGGATTCAACGGTAGCGGTCATTGTTTCCAGCGCCACGTGGCGGTTGTGCAGCCAGCTGGCCATACCGGCGAAGACGAGCAACACGATCGCCATCATCAACGCGGCGTTGAGCCGCCGGCGTCGATCTACCCGGCGCGGTGCCCGGACCGGAGGAAGAAGGTCGACACCGGCCAGGCTGCTTCCCTGGCTAACGTCCACGCGGTCGGGGTGGACGCCCAGTGTGGCGAGTTCGTCGAGTAATGGATCGAGCGTGAGCCGGGGGGTGGCCGCGAGTTCCGCGACGAAGCGGCCTTCCGAAGCGGTTTCCTCGAGTTCGCGGACACCGTAGTGGATGTCCTCGGGACGGAAAGGCGTTTGCCGGTCGAGGTCGAAGCCGACCACCTGACGCAGGTTGTCCCGCGCCGCGACGGGCAGCACGAGGCGGCGACGCAGCACCTGCGCGGCGGGAAGAACGAGCGCGATACGGCGGTCGGCGGGGTCGGCTTCCGCAAGGGCATGGGCCAGCACGCCGGCGCGGTGTTCCGCCCCGTCGCTGTCGGCAATCTCCGCGACGCTTGCGACTTCGCCCGCGCGACGGAGCCGCCAGCCGTCCTCGCCTCGCTCGATGACGTACCAGCGCTGCCCGCCGGCAAACGCCTCGCGCCAACGGACCGGCACGAGGGGAGCCAGTTCGCCACCCCACCAACGCAGGAAGCCTGGCAGCACGCTGCCTCGCCAGGCGCGGCGCAGGCGATCGAGCTGTAGCTGGGAGGCGTCCTGCAATGCGGTCATTCAGCGTCTCCTTCGCGCCAACGCAATACTGCGTAGGGCTGGTTTCCCGATCTTATCCCACGCAATCGGATCGTCGATGTAAGGGAACTCCTGGTTCCGTCGTCAAGGATCGCCTGCGCACGTATCGTGTGCGTGACACCGTTACCTCCCACCATGGTGGCAGCGTCAGCCTGACCGCGCTTGGCGAGGATCGCGGCCGCGCCCGCCTGACCGAGGCCAGGAATGGCCGCCAGCGCCAGTGGCTGCGCATGCTCGCTGTTGGGCCGCTCACGTCCGGACCAGATGGTGAGTGCGGGAGCCACCGCCGTCCACGTCGCCGCATCCATTCCCAGCACCATGCGCGCTTCCTCCACCGAGGCGAAGGGCCCGTTGCGCGGACCGTAACCGAGGCCGGCCGCATCGTATTGGGGTTTCTTCGCACCATTGGGCGACGCCGCATCGCCAGGCCGGCGCCAGTCCTGGATCGCGGCAGAAAGATCTCGTGCCTTGTCGTCCGCGGCGCCCGCCGCCTTGAACAAGCCTGTCAGCACGTCACCGGAAGCCGCGTTGAGATCCACCTTGCCGTCCTCGTCGACGATGGTGATGGTGACCTTCGCATCGTCGAAGTCGAACTGATAGGGTCGGCCGTCCGCCACCCAGCGCGAGCCGATGTTCCGGTTCTGCAAGCCTTCGATGGCACGCATGACGCCTGCCTCTGCCGCGTAATGTGCGCGCGTCTGCGCGAACTGGTACCGCGCCTGCAGGCCTTCCGTACGGGCCAGCGCGGCGAACGCCCCCAGCATGATCGCCAGCAGGGTGCAGCCCCACAGCACGATGAGGAGCGCCACGCCCCGGTCGCGACGGGCGATCATCGGGTTATCGGCCCGTGTGGCAGGCGCCCCGGCGAAAAGCCGTTGCGCGAGGCGGACGGATCGATCTTCAGCGGCGCCATCAGCGTCGGGAAGGCCACGTTGCCACCCACGTCGAGGGTCAGCCTCACCAGCGACGGTGTGCGGCGTCCATCGCTCCAGTTGTCCTGCCAGTCGCCCGGCCTGTTCTGCTCGTCCATGCCACGATAGGCGAACGCTCCTTTTCGAATGCCGCGCAGGAGCACTTCCGGCTCCCCCAGCGGCTGCGGATCGCTGCCGTCCGGCGGCAGCAGCGCAAGGCCTACTTCCAGCCGGTAGCTGCCGCGTCCGTCCTCGACCAGCGACACCGTCTGCAATTGCGGGCCGAGCCGCGACAGGTAGCCCGGCATCGGAGCGACAAAGCGCAACGTACGGTCGTCGCCGGCGAAGACGATGGGCTCGCCCTCGTCGGTCTGCGAGAACGGCACCACGAGTGCCTGCGCCAGTTCGCTGCGGAGGAAGTTCTGCGCGGAACGGATCTCGTCCATCCGTTCGATCGCGTCGTTGCCACTGCGGACGATACGCGTCGCCGTGGAAATGCCCGAGTACACGCCCAGCAGCACGATGGTCAGGAGCGCCAGCGCCGCCAGCACTTCCATGAGGCTGAAACCGCCTGCCCGCCTCATGGGAGGTTGCCTCCGCCGGCACCGGCGAGGCGCAGCGTGGAGAAGCGCGCATGTCTTTCGCCGCCGGCCGGCCCCCAGACCACATCGAGGTCCAGGCGGTACATCCCCCCGCCACCGTCATCCAGGCCAGGCTGCCCATTCCCTCCCGGCACGTCACCGGGAGGCTGGTAGCGGCTGACGTTCATGCGCCAACGATAGGTATCGTCGAAGCGGCCGTCGCTCGCACCTTCCCGCACCGGTTCCATGACAAAGGCTCCATCGAGCAAGCTGCGTGCACGCAATGCCGCCTGGGTACGTTCATTGGCCCGCGCGGTGAGGCTGAGCGAACTCCCGGCGACCTGCATGAGCGCCGCGAAGGTGATCGCGAGCACTGCGATGGCCGCGATCACTTCGAGCAGGCTGAAGCCGCGCTGGCCACATCCCGGTTTCATTTCGTGTCCACCACGCTCACCGCGCCGGTAAGCCAGGCGACGTTGACGTGCCACTCGCGCTGACCACGCTTGAGCGTGATGCGACCGCCAGTGGAACTGCCGTCGGGAAAGAAGCGGATGCGGCCCGTCGTCGCGTTGGCCTGGTCCTCGCGCGCGCTGGTCATGGACAAGCGCATATCCTTGGGCAGGCGGACGTCCGACTTGCCGGGGGCCTTATAGGTCGCCGCCGCGGTATCCACCTCCAGCGCGAGGCTCTGGCCGCGCACGATCGATTGCGCACGCGTCCAGCGCAGCGCAGCGGCCAGTTCGCCGCTGGCCGCGTTGACGCGCGCGCTGGCTAGCCCTTGCGTGACAGGGATCGAGACGGCCGCGGCAGCGATCCCGATCAGGAGGATCACGGCCAGCATCTCGAACAGCGTAAATCCGCGCGCGCGCATGGCCGTGAACCCTTACCTCGATCCTGTTACTGCCAATTGCCGGCGTCGGCCGAATAGCCGTCGCCGCCCGCCTGGCCGTCCTGGCCGTAGAAGACGAGGTCGAAGCTGCCGTGCTCGCCCGGGTAGCGGTAGCCGAAGGCATGGCCCCAGGGATCCTTCAGATCCGATGCCTTCGCGTACGGCCCCTGCCAGTTGCCAGCGTCGGCCGGCTTCGTCGTGAGGTCGTCCAGTGCGTGCGGTGGCGTGCCGTTGTCCAGCGCGTAGTTCTCGATCTTCTGGCCCAGCGTGGTGAGCTGCGCCTTGCCCGCGCCGTACTTGCCCTTGTCGACGTTCTTGCCGACCTGGGTGACCACGATGGCACCGATGATGCCGATCAGCACGATCACCGCGAGCATTTCCAACAGGGTGAAGCCGCGGGCATGGCTATGGCGGAGGGTACGGTTCGCACGCATGGGAAAGCTCCTTGGAACGGTTTGATCAGTTGATGTTGCTGGTAAGGCTGAGCAGTGGCAGCAGGATCGCCGCCATGATGAAAGCGACGAGCACGGTCATGACGATCGTAAGCGTGGGCACCAGGGCGGCGAGCAGGCGATCGATGGCGCGTTTGGCCTCCACGTCGAAGGTATCGGCCACCTTGAGCAGCATGCTGTCCAGCGCGCCGGCTTCCTCGCCCACCTGGATCATCTGCAGGGCCAGTCGCGGGAAACGCTCGGTCTGCGCGAGAGCCGAACCCAGGCCCGCCCCGCCCTTCACCCGCTCCGCGGCCTGCTCGAGGGCGAGATCGAGCGCACGGTTGCCGGTGACCTGGCGGGCGATCGCCAGCGACGACAGCAACGGTACGCCATTCTTCAGCAGCGTGCCCAGCGTACGGGCAATGCGCGCCGTTTCGACTTTCAGCAGCAAGGGCCCCGCCACGCGCATCGTCAGCAGTCGGCCATGGAAGGCCAACTTGGAGTCGGGGTCGCGCAGGCGCATGCGCAGCACCGCGACCAAAACGGCCAGCAGAACGGCCATCACCCACCACCAGTCGCTGATCGCGGTACCGAGCGCCAGCACCACCTGGGTGATAAGCGGGATCGGCACCTGCATGTCGGCAAAGATGGGCACGAACTGCGGTACCACGTAAGCCAGCAACAGCACCAGCGATCCGAGCACGCCCACCATGAGGAAGGCGGGATAGATCAATGCGTTGACGATGCTGCCACGGAGAGCCTGTGCCCGCTCGAGATAATCGGCAAGCCGGCGCAAGGTCTCGTCCAGCGAACCGCCGGCCTCGCCCGCACGCACCAAGCTTACATACAGACGCGGGAACACGCCGTTTTCCTCGTCAAGTGCCGTGGACAAGGTGGTGCCGCCGCGCACGCGGTCGCGGATGCGCTCCACCATGTTCTTCGCGCGCTCGCCTTCGGGAAGGTCGAGCAGGATGCCCAGCGCGCGGTCGAGTGGTTGGCCCGCGCCGAGCAGCGTTGCGAGCTGGTGCGTGAACTGCGCGAGTTGGTCGCCCGTGAACGGCCCCTTGCGAAACATCGCGGCAATGCTGCCACCCGACGATTCGCCATCGGCCGGCGCAGCCTCCAGCGGCGTGTGGCCCTGGTCCTGGAGACGGGCCACGACGTCCTCGACGGACATGGCTTCCATCCTGCCCGAAAGGACTTCGCCGGCGGCGCTGATGGCTCGGTAACGGAACTGGCTCATGCGCGTCGGCCTACGATTCCTGCGTGACGCGCAGGACTTCCTCGATCGTGGTGATGCCGGCCACCGCCTTCGCCAGGCCGTCCTCGTACATCGTTCGCATGCCCTCGGCGCGCGCCTGCCGCTCGATCTCGCCGGCATCCGCGCGCTGCATCACCAGCCGGCGCAGGGGGTCGCTCATCACGAGGAATTCCATGATGGCGCGGCGGCCGCGGTAGCCGGTGGGGTTAGCCGTGCTGGAACCAGGCTTCCACAGGCGGATGGGCCGCTCGTCGGTGTACTTGTGCAGTTCGAACTGCTCGATCACTTCGGGCAACGCTTCATAAGGCATGGCCGTTTCCGGATCCAGGCGCCGCACGAGGCGCTGGGCCAGGATACCGTTGACTGTGGAGCCGAGCAGGTAGTCCTCCACGCCCATGTCGAGCAGACGGGTGATGCCGCCCGACGCGCTGTTGGTATGCAATGTCGACAACACCAGGTGGCCCGTGAGCGCGGACTGGATGGCGATGCGGCAGGTTTCCAGGTCACGCATTTCGCCGATCATGATCACGTCCGGATCCTGGCGGACGATGGAGCGCAGGGCGCCGGCGAAGTCGAGGCCGATCTGTGGCTTCACCTGGATCTGGTTGATGCCCTCGATCTGGTATTCGACCGGGTCCTCGACGGTGATGATCTTCACGTCGGGCGTGTTGATCTGCGAGAGCGCCGTATAGAGCGTGGTGGTCTTGCCCGAACCAGTGGGACCGGTGACCAGCAGGATGCCGTGCGGGCGGTCGAGCACTTCGACGAAGCGGCCGCGGAAGTTGTCGGTGAAGCCCAGCGACTCGAAGTCGAACACGATGGATTCGCGGTCGAGGATACGCATCACCACCGATTCGCCGAAACTGGTCGGGACCGTGGAAACGCGAAGGTCGAGTTCCTTGCCCTGCACGCGCAGCTGGATGCGGCCGTCCTGCGGCAGGCGGCGCTCGGCGATATTGAGCCGCGCCATGATCTTCACGCGCGAGATGACTGCGGCGGTGGAGCTGGAGGGCGGCGCTTCCACTTCGTGCAGCACGCCGTCGATGCGGTAACGCACCTTGAGTCGGTTCTCAAACGGCTCGATGTGTACGTCCGACGCACGCTGCTCCACCGCGCGCTGCAGGATCAGGTTGACCAGGCGGATCACCGGCGCTTCCGACGCGAGGTCGCGCAGGTGCTCGACGTCGTCTTCCACCGCGGCGTTACCGTCGAGGCTTTCCACGATGCTGCCCATCGCCGAGCGACCCTGGCCGTAATACCTTTCGATCAGGTCGTCGATTTCCGAGCGCAAGCCCACCCGAAGCTGGACCTCGCGTCCCGTCGCCAGGCGCACGGCCTGCAGGGGGTAGGGATCGGCCGGATCGGCTACGAGCAGGGCAAGGCCGTCGTCGCCCTCGCGGACCGGAACGGTGTGGTATTGCTTGAGGAAACGGATCGACAGTTCGATGTCGGCCGGCGGCAGGTCCGGTGCGTCCTTGGCGGCCAGCAGGGGCAGTCCGAGGAGGTCGGCCCAGGCGTCCGCCAGATCACGTTCCGAAACCAGGCCCAGGCGGGCCATCAGCGCCGTGAGGGTGCCCTCCGGCGTTTCGTCGTGCAGGCGGCGTGCCCGCGCGAGGTCGGTGTCCTTCAGTCGGCCATGCGCGACAAGATGCGCGCAGACCTGTGCTTCGCCGGGTTCCCCGGTGAGCATGTCCCTGTGCTCGGTCATCGCAGACATGCCATCTCCACACGGTCCGTTGAATGCGTTATCCGTTCCGGTCGTTCTTGACCGTTCGGGCCGCTATTGGTAGCACATACCGTGCTTCGACCGCGACCGTGAGGCGTGCGTTCCGCGACGTGACGCAAAAAGAAAAAGCCGGCGTCGCCGCCGGCTTTCAAGAACTTGGCGACGCCCTGTAGGGCGCCGCCGGGTCCATTACCAGCCCACACCTACGCCGACGCCGCCGGAACTTTCGCCGCCGCTGATCGCGGCGCCGAAGGTGACGGTCGCATTCGGGGTGAGGCTACGGGAGTAGCCGACCGAGAGGGCACCCTGACCCTTGTAGCCGCCAACGCCCACACCGAGCCGGTTATCGCCGTTGACGCCCTGGGTGCTGAAGGCCATTTGCGACATCGCTGCGCCCATGGCGCCCACCTTGTCCAGGCGGTCGTTGAGGTTGCTGAACCGACGGTCTACGGTGCGCTTGTACTCGTCGAAGGCACCGCCGCTCACCACGTCGCCGAACTTCTGGTCGGTGTACTGCTGGGCTTTCTGCAATGTGGACGCGTCGCCCTGGTCGGCATAGGTCTTCGCCGTGGCCACCGCCTGGTCGACCTGGCTGACATTGGCCGCATCCGTCGGCGCGACGCCCGCGCCGACGTTGGTGACAGGCGCTCCGCCACCGTCGATGGCCGCCGGGGTGACCGGCAACGCCGCCGCCACCGGAGCGGCTGCCGCCGCGGGTGCCGGTGCCACCGCGGCCGTCGTCACCGCGGCCGCCACCTCGGGTGTCGCGGCAACGGTCGGTGCGGTACGGGCCGCCACCGTCGGCGCGACCGTCCGTGAGGAAGCGGAACCCGGCTTCAGGCCGCCATCCCCCTGCGACTCGAGCGCACCCACGCGGTTGTCGAGCGACGAGAGTGCACCGTCCAGGGCGCCCACCGCATCGCCCACCGTGCCGTAGGAACTGCCCTGCACCCGGTAGACCGGCCCGACGAGGCCGTTGGCACCCATGGTGGCGCCGCCACCCAGGGCCATGGCCACGGCGTTGCCCGCCGTGCTGGACGACCCGGAGAAGACGCCGGACAGGGCGGTGTTCAGCTGACCGAGGTTCACCGCGTCGGTGGTCTGGGTACCGGCCGCCACATTGGTGATCTGGCGGTTGTTGCCCGCGCTGCCAACCGAGACGGTGTTCGCCCGCGTCGCCAGCGACCCGCTGCCGAGGGCCACCGAATTCGCCGCCAGCGCGCGAGCGCTGTCGCCGATCGCGGTGGATCCGGCCGCGCTGGCGGTCGAGAACGTGCCGACCGCCGTGGTCGATTCGTTGCTCGCCGAAGCAAAGGCGCCGGAGGCCGTCGAAAGGTCGCCCGTGGCGCTGCTGCCGGCACCCGTGGCCGTGGCGAGTTCGCCCGTGGCCGCGGCGTCGTCCGAGCCATCCTTCGCCCCGGTCGCCGACACGTAATGAGCTGCCGAGCTGACACTGTCCGCCAGGGTATCGAGCTGGCCCTTGTTCACGGCATCGTTGGATTGCGTACCGGCCCGGACGTGGGTGATCTGCCGGTCGCCGATGAGATCGCTGCCGACGGACACCGTACGGGCACGGTCGGCTTCCGATCCGGCACCCAGTGCCACCGCGTATTCGGCACCGGCGCTGGCATGGGCGCCGAGGGCCGTCGCATTGGTGGCATGGGCCCAGGCACCGCCGCCCACCGCCGTGGCATTCACGAACTCCTGGGGGAAGATGCCGCCCACGCCGACCAGCGCGCCGCTGCCGACGGCCAGGCTGTCCACGCCGAAGGCCTGGGCCGAGCGACCGACCGCCGTCGCGCCTTCGCTATAAGCCAGCGAGAGCGTGCCGACCGCAGTCGACTGGATCGCCAGCGCGACCGATTGCGAACCCACGGCCGTGGCCTGCGTATCCAGAGCGGCCGATTCTGCACCTACCGCCAGGGACAGCGGACCGACGGCATTCGCCACCGCCCCGACCGCCGTGGACTCGTCGGCCGAAGCGAAGGCCCCGACGCCGGCGGCCGTGGCCGCGAAGCCGTTGGCCTTCGCGCTGGCACCGACCGCCGTGCCGCCGAGGCCCGCGCTCGTCGCGCCGGTGTCCACCGGATTGCCGTTGCTGTCGACGATCAGCGGGTTGCCGCTGTCGTCCACCGCCGTACCGCCCACCGCGACGCTGCCGGAGCCGGTCGCCTGCGCGCCCGCGCCAAAAGCCGCGCTGTTCAGCCCGGTTGCGACGCTGCCGTAACCGGAGGCGGTGGCGAACTCGTTCGCCGCCACCGCACCCGAGCCATTCGCCGTAGCGCCCGTTCCCGACGCCAGCGCGCCGGAACCGGATGCCGTGGCGAAGTCGCCAACGGCGAGGGCGTCGTCGCTCCCGTCGCCCGCGCCGTTGGCCTTGAAATAGTGACTCGCGTCGCTCACTCCGCTAGCCACCGAATCAAGCTGGCTCTTGTTCACTGCGTCCGTATCTTCCGTACCGGCGGCGACATTCGTGATCTGTCGCTCCGCGCCCGCGCCACCGACCGAAACCGTGTTGTCGCGATCCGCGATCGAGGCCTGGCCGAGGGCTACCGAGTTTTCACCGAGCGCGGTGGAATTGGCACCCAACGCCGTGGTGTCATTACCCAGCGCCCAGCTGGCCATACCCACGGCCACTGCGTTCGTGCTCTCCAGGCCGAACGCGCCGAACCCGGTTTCCGCACCGGCACCTACGGCCACGCCGCCCACGCCCGAGGCGCTCGCCGCGGTACCCAGCGCGGTCGAGCCGTCGCTGTAGGCTGCCGCACCCGCACCGACTGCCGTCGATTGCACGCCGTTGGCGAGCGTTTGCGTGCCCACGGCCGTGGATAGATCGCCGAGCGCATTCGCCACGGCGCCTTCCGCCAGGCTCTGCGCACCGCTGGCGAAGGCGCCCACGCCCGTAGCCGTCGAAGCGAAGCCGCTGGCGTTCGCGCTCGCACCCACCGCCGTGCCGCCAACACCCGCGCTGGTGGCGCCGGTATCGACCGGCACGCCACCGCTGGTGATCAGCGGATTGCCGTCTTCGTCTACGGCATTGCCGCCTACCGCGACGCTTCCCGGACCGTCGGCCTGCGCACCCGCACCGTAGGCAGCGCTGTTCTGGCCGGTCGCAACTGCTCCGTATCCTGCCGCGATCGATTGCTGACCCGTCGCTACGGCTCCGCTACCGAACGCACTGGCGCCCAATGCACCGGCGAAGGCGCCCGAACCAGCTGCCGTGGCGTAGTCGCCGACCGCCACTGCGTCATCGCTGCCGTCGTTCAGGCCATTGGCTTTGAAATAGTGGCTGGCGTCGCTCACTCCGCCAGCCAACTCATCGAGCTGGCTCTTGTTCACCGCATCCGTATCTTCGGTACCGGCCGCGACATTCGTGATCTGCCGCTCGGCACCGGCGTCGCCGACCGAGACCGTATTCGCACGGTTGTTCAACGAACCCGCACCCAAAGCTACCGAGTTGTCGGCATGCGCGGTCGCGGAGTCACCGATGGCCGTGCTGCTCACGCCGTCGGCCCAGCTGTTCCAACCCATCGACGTGGCGTAGTCCGCCGTCGCCCAGGCACCTGCACCGAAGGCGGAGGCACCTGCACCTGTCGCCTGCGCCGGGAGGAAGCCGAAGAAAGACGCGCCGCCGACCGCGACGCTTTCATCGCCCGTGGCTTGCGCGCTTTCACCCACCGCGACACTGCTCGTGCCAGTGGCCGCGCTCAACGTACCCACTGACGTCGAGTAGTCGCCGATGGCGTTGGCCACCGCACCCACGGCGAGGCTCTGTGCACCGGAGGCATAGGCACCCACGCCGAACGACGAGGCGGCGAAGCCGCTGGCATTCGCGCTCGCACCCACCGCCGTGCCGCCGACACCCGCACTGGTCGCGCCGGTATCGACCGGCACGCCACCGTTGGTGATCAGCGCATTGCCGTCTTCGTCCACGGCATTGCCGCCTACCGCCACGCTTCCCGGACCGTCAGCCTGCGCACCCGCACCGAAGGCAGCCGCGTTCTGGCCCGTCGCGACCGTGCCGTAACCCACGGCCGTCGACTGCTGCCCCGTTGCCACCGCACCGCTACCGAACGCGCTCGCACCCTGGTTACCGGCGAAGGCACCCGAACCGGCCGCAGTGGCCTGATCACCGGTCGCCTGCGCATCGTCGCTGCCGTCGCCCAGACCGTTGGCCTTGAAGTAGTGGCTGGCGTCGCTCACTTCGCCCACCACCGCGTCAAGCTGAGCCTTGTTCACCGCATCGGTGTCTTCCGTGCCCGCCGCCACGTTGGTGATCTGGCGATCGAACGCCTCGTGCACCACGCCGTTCGTGTCGGTCCATGCCTGCGACGCGCCTACCGATACGGTGTTGTCGCGCACGGTCATGGAGTTGCTGCCCAGCGCCACCGAGTTCGCATTGTTCGCGTACGCGTTCGCACCGAGCGCCACTGCGCCGTCGACCACACCGATGCTGTGCGCGCCGATGGCGATGGTGTCGGCGTTCGCGGTGCCGGCCTTGTAGCCGAGCGCGATGGAGTTGTTGCCGTAGGCCGAGGACTCGCCGCCGATGCCCGTGGAGTTGGCGCCATAGGCGATGGCAAACTCGCCGATCGCGGTGGCGTTCTTCTGGTACGACAACGCGCTCCAGCCCACCGACGTTGTGTTGGCCGCACCCGCCACGGCCAGGAGGCCGACGGCGGTGCCATAGTCGCGGGCCAGGGTGCCCGCGCCGATCGCGGTCGAGCCGTAACCGGCGGCCTGGGTGTCGAACAGAAAGGTATAGCCCGTGCCATACAGCGCGTTGGCCGGGCCACCGATGGCCACGCTCGATTCGCCGTTCGCCTGGCTGTTGTAGCCGATCGATGCCGAATAATCGCCGAGGCCCTGCGCCGCTCCGCCGACCGCGACGGTCTGCAGGCCGCTGGCCTTCGCCGCGTTGCCGAAAGCGGACGCCTGCGCGCCCGACGCCATCGAATCCGCACCATGCGCCGTACTCTGTTCGCCCGTCGCCTGCGCGTTCGCGCCATGCGCGGAACTGCCCGTGCCGGTGGCGACGCTGCCGTAGCCGCTCGCCGTCGACAACGCGCCCGTAGCCACTGCGCCGCTCCCGTTCGCCGTCGCGCCATCGGCGCCCGCGAACGAACCCGAGCCCGAAGCGGTCGCATACTGCCCCGTCGCCAGCGCGTCGTCAGAACCGTCGTCGTTGCCCGTGGCCTTGAAGTAGCGCGTTGCTGTGTTCACAGACCCATCGAGCTGACCCTTGTTCACCGCGTCGGTATCTTCCGTGCCCGCCGCGACATTTGTGATCTGCCGCTCGGCACCGACGTCGCCGACGGATACGGTGTTCGCACGGTTGTTCAACGAGCCCGCACCCAGCGCCACCGAGTTATCGGCATGCGCGGTCGCGGAGTCACCAATAGCCGTGCTGCTGACACCATCGGCCCAGCTGTTCCAGCCCATCGACGTGGCGTAGTCCGCCGTCGCCCAGGCACCTGCACCGAAGGCGGAGGCACCTGCACCTGTCGCCTGCGCCGGGAGGAAGCCGAAGAACGACGCGCCGCCGACCGCGACGCTTTCGTCACCCGAGGCGATCGAGCTTTCGCCCACCGCGACGCTGCTCGTGCCGGTGGCCGCGCTCTGCGTGCCGACGGCCGTCGAATAATCGCCGACGGCGTTCGCCACCGCACCGAGGGCCGACGACTGCGCACCGCTGGCAAAGGCACCCACGCCACTCGCCGTTGCGGCGAAGCCACTTGCGTTCGCACTGGCACCGACCGCCGTGCCGCCGACACCGGCGCTGGTCGCCCCCGTGTCCACGGGTACGCCGCCGTTAGTGATCAGCGGATTGCCGTCTTCGTCCACGGCATTGCCGCCCACCGCCACGCTTCCCGGACCGTCAGCCTGAGCGCCCGCGCCGAAGGCCGCGGCGTTCTGACCCGTCGCGACCGCGCCGTAACCCGCAGCGGTCGACTGCTGCCCTGTCGCCACCGCGCCGCTGCCGAACGCACTCGCGCCCTGCGCTCCGGCAAAGGCGCCCGAACCGGCCGCCGTGGCCTGGTTGCCGACCGCCTGCGCGTCGTCGCTGCCGTCGCCCAGACCGTTGGCTTTGAAATAGTGCGAGGCATCGCTCACGCTGTCCGCCAGGGCGTCGACGTTCTGCGACACGCCATCCACCGTCTGCGTCAGCGCGTCCACGCGATTCGAGACGCCGGTGACCGAGGTGGATACCTTGTCGAGCTGCCGCTTGTTCACCGCGTCGGTCGCCTGCGTGCCGTCGGCGAGGTTGGTCAGCTGGCGCTCGGCGTTCACCGAGCCGATCGATACCGTGTTGGCGCGATTGGCAATCGAGCTTTCGCCGAGCGCGACCGAATTCTTCGCGGTGGCTTGTGCATCCGTGCCGAAGGCGGAACTGGCAGAGCCGCTCGCCATCGACGATTCGCCCACGGCGACACTGTCAGTGCCGGTGGCGCGGGAGGCCTGGCCGAGCGCGGTGGACCACGAGCCGGTGGCCTGGGCGTCGTTGCCCACCGCCACGCTGTAGTCGCCGCTACTCTTTGCCGACGTGCCGAATGCCGTGCTGTAGGCGCCACTGGCCTTCGCCGAGGTGCCGCAGGCGAACGCATTGGCGCCCGACGCGACTGGAGCGGCACCCTGGGTCACTCCGCATACGTTGCCCGCCTCCGCAGGCAAGCTGGCCAACGCCAGCACGACACCGGCAGCCAGCGGCAGCGCGGCCATCGCGGCGCGCAGACGTCGGGAGGCACCGCCCTTGCCGTTGGCTCGGGCCAGTTCCGAAGCGACGACCAGCATACCGAGCGATTTGTTCCAGACCTTGCTGTAAATGGTGTTCACGTCAAGCTTCCTCCCAGAATGTCCGCATGTGAGCGATCGATGCGCGGGCGCGCGACGCGCTGCCCGTCGCCAGTCCGTCGCGAGGCGGCGGACGATGTGTCCTGTGTTTGATGACCCCCGCCCCGGACCGTCGAATGCCACACGGCATTCTTCAACCCGGGGATGATTCCCCCACGAAAGTGGAGGCCCCGGCGAACCGGGGCCTCTTGCCGTCAGAGCGTGTAGGCGCCCAAGACGGAAACGCCCGCGTACGTCTTGACTCCCTTCACCGTCAGCGTCCATGTGCCCGCGGCAGGCTTGCTCGCCGTGAACGGTTCGCTGTTACCCGGTCGGTTCGGCTGGTCCTTCACCGTGCCGCTGGGATGGGTGACCGAGATCGAGACGTCGCCCGAACCGCCGAAGGTGCGCAATGTCAGCGTCTTCGCGTTGGCAGGCACGTCGAGCACGTAGACCGTGGTCGATCCCGCCGCGCCCTGCTGACCGCCCAGCGCCTGGTTGTTGTTGAGCACGATGCCCGGAGGCGCCGGCGGCGGACCCCATTCGTCGTACTGCGCCTGGGTCTGCTCGTCAGTGAGGCAGGCATTGAGGCTGGTCGCCTGGCCGGCGTCGATCAGGCCGTCGGCCGCGAGCTGCGCGGCGTAGGCCGTGACGCCCGCGCGATAGGCGCCCACGTCGTCGGCGTTGCCGGCGATGATCTTCGCGTTGGCGATCACGTTTGAACCGATGATCATGCCGCCCGGCACGAGCTTCGGAATGCCCGTATCGCAGGTCAGCAGGAACTGGTTGCTGTAATCGATGCCCCAGCCGATATCCTTGAACAGCGCGGGACCCAGGTCGAGGTCGATTTCGCCACGAAGATCCTGGTTGATCGCGTATTCCATGATCGCGTTCGGCGTCAGGCGGGTGTCGTAGTGCGAGAAAGACGAACCACCCGAAAGCACCGTCGGCGCATAGATCAGCACGCCATCCGCATTCGTACCGGAGAGACCCGTGCCCTTGGCCACGGTACCGGCCAGGCCGGCGAGGTTGGCCTTGAGGGTATTGCCGTCCACCTGGTTCACCAGGATCACCGGGATGGTCACCGGGGAGGCAGGCGTACCGCCTGGCGTCACCGCCGCGGGCTGGTTGTTGGCGAGCAGCACGGCGCTGGCGCCGGCGGCCTGGGCATTGAGCGACTTCACAGTGAAGTCGCACGTACCGCGATCGATCAGCGCGACCTTGCCAGCGATATCGGCGGCGTTGGTGATGGCGGCGCAACCGTCGTTCGGCGTTGCCTGCACCACGCTACCGGAGAAGTTTGCCGACGTGGCGATCGGACCGAAGGCGGCCTGCGCATACTCATAATCACCGACGGCTCCCGCCGGGGCAGATACGCGATACACGTCGGGCTGGCTCAGGGCGAGCGGCGCCTCGGTGACCACGGTCGCACCGGAGAACGCCAGGTGACCGTCGTCCACGGCAGCCGTGACGCGCTGTGCCGGCGTCAGGTCGTCCCATAGCGTTCCGTCATGCTTGACGAACGTGCCATAGATATCCGGGTGCGCATCCGCGCCACCCGGGAAGTCCTCGCCGGTCTGCAGGTCCGTGAGACCCAGGAAACCCAGGCCGTGTGACATCTCATGCAGCACGACGTTGAGGAAGTCGATCTGGCCGTCGGGCACCTGGTGGTCGAGGCCCATGTACCACTTCGAGCCTTCGATACAACCCGGCGAACCCAGGGCGCCGTTGAACTGGCTCTGGATGTCGGCGTTGCCTGGATCGAGGTCTTCGCCAGCCAGGGCGTCGGCCTCGGGGCCGGCATACCATGTGTCGGCGATGGCGCCCGCAGGCAGGGTGGCGCCGGCGTTGAAGGTGAAGACGGACAGGGGGCCGGACGAACCGAGCACGCCGCCGGTGGCGTCGCACTCGAGCGGCTCGAACGTGGCGTTGTTGATGATGGTGACGTCGCTCTTCAGGTAGGCGCCGTGGATGTCGGCCGCGAACATGAAGACGTTGAGCGCCTGCTGACCGAACGTCGTGCCCGGGTTGCCGCCCACGGGCGTGGCGGGCGTGTGGTCGTCAAGGCCCTGGCCGGTGCCGACGTCCTGATTGACGATCTTGATCTCGGCGGCGGTAACGCTCATGGCGCCACACAGTCCGGCTGCGAGAAGGGCTGAATAGAGGAGGCCGCGGCGGATCATCGTGTAGCCTCCGGTGCCTTGGGTGCAGCCTGTGCGCCCTGGTCGTCATGATGGATGGTGAGGGTGCCGTCCGCTGCGCGCGTGGCGACAAGGCTGCTCATGCGCTCCTGCGGCAAGCGCATCCCCGTGGCTTTCCCACCGTTGCGGAGGGTGACCTTGCGAGCGGTCTTCACCGCGTCAGCGTTGGTGCGCGGCTGGCCGGTGAGTACGGAGACCCGGTTCTGCCGCGTTTGCGCCGCCTTGGAGTACGCCGCCCGCTCGGCAGCGGTCGGTGCCCGCAGCTTGCCGGTCGCCGGATCGATCGCGACGACCTGCATGGCCTGTCCGGTAGCGGCCTTTGGTGTGGCTTGGGTGGCGGGCGTATCCGCGGCATACGCCGCCCCCGCCACGGTGAACATGCCCGTCAGCACGAGACCCAAGGCCTGTGCCAGTGTTCGTAAAGTCATTACCAGTACCTCCCTAGTGCGGCGCCGGGACCCCTCCCTGCACGCCCACCGGCGAAGACCCCCTCGCCGGCGTAAACACTCGAGGATTCGACGTTCCCCTCAACGCCAACCCAAATTCTGCCGCCGCCGCGCCGGGCGCGACGGTGACGATTCATGACGTGATGAGGTCCATCGGACCGGTGACACCGGGCGTGATGCCCCTGACGGACGAAGCCTTGGCCGGCTCCGCGGCGGAACGGTTTACCATCTGCACTACCCCTAGCCACGTGGTACTGCCCGGACGACCGCGTTGGGCCGTCTTCCCTTTTGATGCCCTGGCGGACATCCCCTGCCGAAAAAAGGTGGTTCTGCGATCCGTCTGACCGTGGTCCCCGCGTCGTTTTCTTGACGACGGTTCATGGAACGTAGCAGTAAGAAAAACCGAACGTCAATCTTTTGACATCCATTTCCGGATCGTTCGAACGGCCTATGCTGAAACCCCGGCGAAAGTTCGTTCAGACGTCCATATATGTTTCTATTCATGGCCTTGCGTGGCGATAACGCGTTCCAAGGACATACCGCCGCCCGCTTCAACACGAAAGAAAACATGGACTTGATCGATATCGGCGCCAACCTCACCCATGAATCCTTCCGCCAGGATTTTGACGACGTTCTCGCCCGAGCGAGCGCCCATGGGGTGGGGAGGATGGTCGTGACCGGCGCCTCACGTGAAGGCAGCCACGACGCCCTGGCGCTCGCGCGCGCCAGTAGAGGCCGCCTGTTCGCCACGGCTGGCGTGCACCCGCACCATGCCATCGACTATGACGACCGGACCGACGCGCAGCTGCGAGAACTGGCGCGGGAACCTGAAGTCCTGGCAGTCGGCGAGACGGGCCTGGACTACAACCGCAATTACTCCCCGCGGGACGTCCAGCGCGACGTCTTCGAGCGACAGCTGGAGATCGCGGTGGAGATGGGGAAGCCCTTGTTCCTGCACCAGCGTGACGCGCACCACGACTTCCTGGCCATCCTGAAGCGCTACCGCGACCGCGTCCCGGCGGCAGTCGTGCACTGCTTCACCGACACCGGCGAAGCTCTGCGCGACTACCTCGACCTGGACTGCCATATCGGCATCACCGGCTGGATCTGCGACGAACGCCGTGGCGCGCACCTGCGCGAACTGGTCAGGACGATTCCGGCCAACCGCCTGATGCTGGAAACCGACTCCCCTTACCTGCTGCCGCGCACGATCCGGCCCATGCCGAAGGACCGCCGCAACGAACCGATGTACCTGGCCCACATACGCGACGAGGTGGCGAGGGATCGCGGCGAGACGCGAGACGCACTGACCGAGGCGACGACGCGGACGGCGGAAGCATTCTTCGGTCTCAGTCCGGGTGCAGTCCCGTAAGCGCAAGAAAGGGTCAGGGTCATTTCTTGTGCGGTGGCTTCGTCGATTGCGGTTCCCTTCGCAAAAAATGACTCTGACCCCCGTTTTTTGTCTCCGGCCTTTATGAAGCTTTTTTCATCCCCGCGTTAACACGCGGCGGATCTTCCTGCGCCGCGCGAAGGCAAAGGCCGTCCCATCGCGGCAACCGCCTTGCGATCGGCCCGCGTGACCCTTGCGGTTCTCCCATCGCGCAAGAGGCAGAAGAAATTGTGTTCAGGGAACTCGCATTGAGTGCCCTGGAACTGCGGGCGTAGCTTGCATCGCTTGTTGCAGTTTTGTTAACCGGGAGAAACCATGGAATCGCGTCGCTCGCTATCTTTCGCCATCGCGCTGGGTCTTGGACTCGTCGCTACCGGCGCGCTCGCACAGAGTACGGTCGGTGGTGTCTACGGCACGGCGGATGCCGGCGCGCAGGTCACGGCGACCAACAAGGGTAGCGGCCTGAGCCGCTCAGCCACCGTCGGGAACGACGGCCGCTTCAACATTTCGTCGCTGCCGCCGGGCGACTACCGCATCACCTCCACCAAGGGCGGCCAGAGTTCGACGCGAAACATCCAGGTCGTCGCCGGCCAGGGTTTCAACCTCAACCTCGCGGCCCCCGCATCCGCGGCACCGGGGGGCGCCGAGGACCTCACGACGGTCTCGGTCACCGCGAACGCCCTTCCGCCGATCGACATCACCTCAAGCCAGACCAACACGGTGATGACGGCACAGCAGATCAAGCAACTGCCACTGGCGCGTAACCAGACCGCGGTGGCCCTGCTCGCGCCAGGCGCGACCAAGGGCGACAGCGCATTCGGCAATCTCGCATCCTTTGGCGGGGCGTCGGTCGCCGAGAACAGCTATTACGTGAACGGCTTCAATGTCACCAATTTCTTCCAGAGCCTCACCTACTCGCAGGTGCCATTCGAAGCGATCGACCAGGAAGAGATCCAGGACGGCGGCTATGGCGCCGAGTACGGTAATTCCACCGGTGGCGTCATTTCGGTGAACACGAAGCGCGGCACGAACGAGTGGAAGGGCGGCATCGACTTCACCTGGAACCCGTACCAGCTCCAGGCCAACCAGCCTAACGTCTACCTGCGCAATGGTGCGCTCCTGCAGAACAACCGGCACAACAGCAACTACGTCATGGGTAACAACAACACGGGCAACGCCACCGATTTCGGTCAGCGCTGGAACGCGTGGCTCGGCGGCCCGCTGATCAAGGACAAGCTGTTCATGTTCGCCCTCGTGGGCGGCACGCGCACGGCCGACGAGCACTACGGCGACACGACGGGTGGTGGCAACTTCAACAAGACGACGATCAAGGACCCTCGCTACCTGGTGAAGCTCGACTGGAACATCAACGAGAGCAACATCCTCGAATACACCGGTTTCAGCGATTCCAGCACCCAGCAGCAAAGCGTCTATGGCTACGACTACGACGACGACGGCCAGCCGCATCGGGGCGACTATCTCGGACAGGTGTACGACAAGACCGGCGGGATGAACAACATCCTGAAGTACACCAGTTACATCACCGACGACTTCACGATATCGGCGCAGTATGGCAAGAGCACGAACAAGCGCATCGAGCGCGCGACCATCGCGGACGGAACGGTCGAGCAGTACGACGGCAACATCTTCGATGCCGTGAATTCCCCGGGCTGCCCGATCATCAACGACGATCGTACGCCGGTCACCAATGGCGCGGCGGGCTATCCACACTGCTCGTTCACCACGGGCACGCTCAGCACACCCGACGGCGAGGACAAGCGGAACGCCGGGCGCATCGATTTCGAGTATCACGTCGGCGATCACGAACTGAAGGCCGGCTGGGCACGCGATCATTTCACCACCGACACCGGCACCGCCTACGAGGGCGGCTCCACGTATACCTACCAGTCCATTCCCGAAAATATCCTGGGCCATGCCCCGGGCATCGACCCCGCTGACAGCGTCGTGGAGCAGGCCGTGTTCGCCACGGGCGCGAAGGTGGGTATCACGCAGAAGTCCTATTACCTGCAGGACAACTGGCACATCACCGACAATTTCGTCGCCCGTATCGGCGTGCGCAACGATGGCTTCGACAACACCAACAGTATCGGCCAGACCTACGTCAGCCAGACGCACAGCTGGCAGCCGCGCCTCGGCTTCTCATGGGACGTGCACGGCGATTCGTCGTTGAAGCTGTACGGCAGCGCGGGCGACTATTCCCTCCCGCTGGACGGTAACGTGGCCCTGCGCGGCGCTGCCGCCGCGCTCTACCAGATCCGCTACTTCAGCTATACCGGCGTGGATCCCGTCACCGGTGCACCGCTCGGTATCGGTCCCGTGCCGGCTTCCTATGGTGCGCAGTTCCCGTCGCGCACCGGCACCGTCTTCTCCAACGGCGAAGCCGGCGTGGTGCCGAATCCCGGCGCCGTTGCAACGAAGGACCTCAAGCCGTTCAAGCAGCGCGAGTTCATCCTGGGTGCCCAGCAGCAGGTGGCCGACTGGACCCTGGGTGCGAAGGCGATCTACCGCAAGGTGCTCACGGGCATCGACGATTCGTGCGACTTCCGGCCGATCGCCAAGGCCGCCAACACCCAGTACGGGCTGAACCTCGACACGAGCAGCCTCACGCCCGGGGCCTCGAACGTGCCGGGCTGCTACATCTTCAACCCGGGCAGTTCAGTCACCCTGCGCACGCCGGTGGACGCGACGGGAACGCTCTACGACATTCACCTGCCGGGCACCGCCGTGGGCGAACCTAGCTACAAGCGCTCGTACATGGCGTTGCAGCTCACGGCCGAGCGCAACTTCGACAACGTGTGGTATCTGAAGGCTTCCTACGTGTGGTCGCATACCCGCGGCAACTCGGAGGGAGGTGTCGACTCGAGCAATGGCCAGGCGGACACGGGTACAACGGAACTGTTCGACTATCCGGAAATCATGGCCGGCGCCAACGGCTACCTGCCGAACGACCGCAAGCACACCTTCAAGATCTACGGCGCGTGGCAGATCTCCCCGGAGTGGCTGGTCGGTGCCAACGGCGTGCTGCAGACCGGCCGGCCGGAGAGTTGCTACGGCTTGAATCCCATCGACGGACAGGTGGACGGCGGCTACGGCGGCGGCGCTTACCTCTACTGCAGTGGCATGATCGTCAAGCGCGGTTCCGTCGGTCGCACGCCCACGTACTGGAACATTGACCTCAACGCGTCCTACAAGCCGGACTGGGCGAAGGGCGTCACGCTCTCCGCCAACGTGTTCAACATCTTCAACAAGCAGCACACCACCACGATCAACGAGGTGGGCGAGGACAACAACGGCAATTCGCTGGCGGGCAGCACGTACCGGATCCCCACCAGCTTTCAGCAGCCACGCTACGTGCAGCTCTCGGCCGAGTACGACTTCTCGCTATAAGGCGTCACCACAAAAAGACATGGCGCGCGTCGTCCGGACGCGCGACCGATGCGAACCTCCCCAGATCGCCGCCCGCTGGACGCGGGCGGCCTTTTTTGTGGAAGCTTATGCCGCGACCTGTTCGCGGCGGCGGATATGCGCGCCGAGGACGAAGACCGCGACGCCCGCGAGCATCGCTATGATGCCGGCCCACACAGCCATGCCGAAGCGCTCGTCGAAGACGA
This sequence comes from Luteibacter sp., assembly GCF_036499525.1. Lineage (GTDB taxonomy): Bacteria > Pseudomonadota > Gammaproteobacteria > Xanthomonadales > Rhodanobacteraceae > Luteibacter. The sequence goes on from NZ_DASYDO010000063.1 coordinate 153,478, forward strand.
GGTACGATGTTGCGATGCCCGATGCAGGGACGATCAGCGACAAAGGCGCCACCTGCGCGGCCGGGTATGTCTTCATCAGGTCGTTCCAAACCTTATAGCCGAAAACCGTCGTGACGTAGGCTTGGAATAGCACAGACCCACCCGCTCTCAGGGTAATGCCGTCAAGAAGCCCGAGGAACGGCGCCGTTCCGTGCTGCACCCAAGTGAGGAGGAACAGAGCAGGGGCCGAGAACACACTGGACCATACAACGAAAGCCAACATGTCAGCCGGTTTGTGACGCTTCACGATGAGGTTGCACGTGCTCCAGCTAAACGCAGCGAATAGAACCAAGGCGATGCCGAGACTTGTCGTGGCACCGCGGGTGAAGCCGATCACTAAAGCCAGGCCGCTTCCTGCAAGCAACATCCCGACGTATTGGGCCACCCCGATGCGTTCCTTCAAGAAGATGGCGCTGAGGACAACGGTGAAGAAGGCGCTGAACTGCAACACGAGTGACGACAGCCCCGGTGACAACCCTTTAGCCATGGCCAGGTTCACGACCCACCAAAGGCCCACACCAAACAAGATTCCGTATGCCGCCAACACACCGATCGGCACGTCCCTGGGTCTACGCAGGAAGAACACCAGGGGCAGCGCCGTGAATGTGAAGCGCAGTCCCGTGAGCAAGAAGGGGTCCAGATCGCGAAGCCCCACCTCAATGACAGAGAAATTACTACCCCATATCACGGTTACCAGAATCCCCAACAACAGATGGGTGATTCTCATGCTCCAGCTTCCACTTCAAGCGAGGGTGGCACGCCGTCATATACGAAGGTATCGAAAGACTCATGTCGCCACGTATCTCCGCGCATGTAGTAATTGAGCACAACGGAAATCTTCCGCTCGGTTATCGTCGGCTCACAGTCATGAAGCACCTCACGCCCCTTCATGACGAGAAGTGAACCTGCCATCGCATGAATGGACCGGTGTTCAATCCACTGTCCTTTAGCTGGGTGGCTCCGGGGGATCTGCATACGCAGCGGCGCCTCGCGGTTCGTTGTCAGGAACAGCAGTACGGTGATGCCGTTCGTATCGTAATGCTCGCCTAGCGTGCCCCCGCCTGGCGGATAGACCTTGATATTTATGTTCGAGCGTGGGTAGGGCGATAGAACGACGTCTTGCGAAGTGATTGCGGACACCATAGGCAGTATGGCGTGATAGACCGCCGTTAGCTCGGGCAGGTGCCGCCGAACGTCCTCCCCTTCAAAGATGTGATGGAGGTAGCGGCCCCCTGCATCTGATACCGCTTCGGTTCCCAAACCCTGATGATCGACCAGCCTCACCTGATCTTTGTCAATCAGACTCTCGATCCGCTGACGCAGCGTTTTGCAGAGCGCCGAGCCCATTACTTCGTCGACAACAGTGACGTAGTCGTAGTGGTAATCACGCACATGACGCGTCAGATCAAACCCTTGCTGCATATCCCAACCTCCCGTTTAGATGCGGAGGTAAAGTAAGTTGCGGTCAACGGGTGGGATATAAGACCAGTCTGAAAAATAGCTTGCATCGGTGGAATAGTGACCTTGGTCACACATCAGCACACATGGATCTATTCGGGAGTTGCTTACTCCCCGTCGTCCTCGAAACGCAAGTGCTTCACGCTGCGACCGTGACGGCGGACCAGCTTGAGCGCCTCGATGCCGACCTTGATGTGGCGCTCGACGAAGTTCGCCGTGACCGAGGCATCGCTGGTCTCGGTCTTCACGCCCTCGGGGATCATCGGCTGGTCGGAGACGAGCAATAGCGCGCCGCAAGAAATGTGATTGGCGAAGCCGGCGGCGAAGATCGTCGCGGTCTCCATGTCGATCGCCATGCTGCGGGTGCGGCGCAGGTATTCCTTGAACCCGTCGTCGTGCTCCCATACGCGGCGGTTGGTGGTGTAGACGGTGCCGGTCCAGTAGTCGTGGCCGAGGTCGCGGATCATCGTGGACACCGCGCGCTGCAACTGGAAGGCGGGCAACGCCGGCACTTCGGGAAGCAGGTAGTCGTTCGAGGTGCCCTCGCCCCGGATGGCGGCGATCGGCAGCACCAGGTCGCCGATGGCGTTCTTTTTCTTGAGGCCGCCGCACTTGCCCAGGAACAGCACGGCCTCCGGTTCGATGACGCTGAGCAGGTCCATGATCGTGGCGGCGTTCGGGCTGCCCATGCCGAAGTTGATGAGGGTGATGCCGTCGGCCGTAGCGTTGGGCATGGGCCGGTCGCGGCCATGCACTTCGACGCCGTGCTCCTGGGCGAAACGGTCCACGTAATGGCCGAAGTTGGTCAGCAGGATGTGCTGACCGAAGGCCTCCAGGGGGGTGCCCGTATAGCGGGGAAGCCAATTGGAGACGATCTCGTTCTTGGTTTTCATGTCGAACCCGGATGCGCTTGCGCGGTTACCGGCGACGCCACGCCGGCGGAGTGCCATTTCAGTCATGCAAGTGTAGCATCCGCCCTGAAGGGGCCGACGGGCCTTCGAGCGGGGGTCACCGATGCGGATCGGCGTGGCGATCGACGCGGCCTGCGACGTGCCGCATGAGTTCCTGGAGCGCAGCGGCATCGCCGTGTTGCCCATCGCGGTAAAGGTCGACCACCAGCGGTTCAAGGACGATCGCGATCCGGCGGAAATCCAGCGCTTCCGCGACCAGAAGCTCGGCAGCCGCAGCCACTCGGCCGAGACCGAGGCCAGCTCGGTGGAGGACGTGCAGTCCCTCTTTCTCGGCCGTCTGGTGAAGGAGTACGACTGCGTCGTCTGCCTGACCATCATGGCGACGCGCAGCCCTATCCACGACAACGTGATCAAGGCGAGCTTCGCGATCCTGAAGAACTACCGCCCCGTTCGCGAAGAGGCCGGGCTCAGCGGGCCGTTCCTGATGCGCGTGGTGGATACCCGCAACATCTTCGCCGGTTCCGGTCCCGCCATCGCGGAAACGGTACGCATGATCCAGGCCGGCAGGTCGCCCGCCGAGGTGCGCGAACGCGCGGCCCAGATCGCCGACTGTTCGTACGGTTACATGCTGCCGCGCGACCTGAACTACCTGCGCTCGCGGGCACGCAGCAAGGGCGACCGTAGCGTGAGTTTCCTCAGTTCGATGCTCGGCACGGCACTCGACATCAAGCCGATCCTTCGAGCGCATCGCGGTGAGACCGGCCCCGTGGGCAAGATCCGCGGTTTCGAGCAGGGCTCCCTGGCACTTTTCGAGTATGCGTCGAAGCGGGTGCAAGCCGGCCTGCTGGTCCCGTCGCTGTCGCTCAGCTACGGGGGCGACCTGGACGAGATGCGCAACCTGCCCGGCTACAATGCCCTCGTCCGCACCTGCGAGGATGCCGGTGTACAGGTCCTCGAAAGCCCCATGGGTATTACCGGCATGGTCAACGTGGGCGAAGGCGCCATGACCCTCGGGTTCGCTTCCGAAGACCACGTGGCCGAGTTCTGAGCATGCGCATTCAGGAGCGATCGCGGGCCGCTGGAAGCGAACGACGCGCAGCTACGGCAACAGATGCAAGGCTACGGGTAACGCTCAGGCGGGTGACGGACTGAGTTCCGTCGCGGCAACGGCAAGACCCGACACCACGCCGAGCGACGGATCGCCCTCCACCATCGGAATCCCGGGGAAGCTTTCACGCACGGCGGCCTTCACGACCGGTGAGCGCGAGGTACCGCCAGTGAGGAAGACGCTGGCCGGAACGGACGGCCATTCGTCGCGGACCTCGGCGAGCAGGCGCTGCATGCGCTCGATGAAGGGTTCCACCGCCTGGTCCATGTCGGTGCGTGCAATGTGCACGCCGAGGCAGGCTTCAAGGAAACCGAGATCGGCTTCCGTGCGCTCATGGCTGCTCAATGCGATCTTGCTGCGTTCCGCCGTCTGGTTCAGCCGCGTGGTGGCGCCCGGCTGCTGCAATGCCTGCAGGCGTGAACGCCAGGGATCGTCCACTAAGCGATAATCCTGGCGACGGAACTCGCGCTGCTTCGGCAGGTTGTGCACGCTGGCCGCTTCCACGTAGTGGTGCACTGGCACGCGCGTCAGGTTGTTGCCCAGCTGCGGCATGAACGCATGCATGCTGAGGCTCACGTCGAGGTCGGTGCCGCCCTTGGCCAGTCCCCAGGTGCGAACGATCCGCGGCAGTTCGTCGCCGCCGAGTTCGGCGAAGGCGACGTCGGTGGTACCGCCGCCGATGTCGACGATCAGCGCCGTCTGCCGGGTATCGAGGCGCTTGTGGTAATGCATCGCTGCAGCGGCCGGTTCCTCGAGGAAGCTCACGGCGTCGAAGCCCGCGACGGCAGCCGCCTCGCGAATGATTTCCACCGCCTGCTCCGAACCCTTTTCGCCCATGGAACTGCGGAAGTGCACCGGGCGGCCGATGACCGCCGTGCGGATTTCCTCGCCGAGCTGCCGGCCGGCCGCGAGTCGGATGTGCTCGAGCACGTACGTGGCGATGTGCACGATCACCTTGCGCACCTGCGGGTCCATCCGGAAGCCGAGCATCGACTTCGGCGATTCGATCAGGTTGCCGTCGCCGTATTCGAGGTAAGCATCCACGGCCTCGTCGCCGAACAGCGCTTCCTGGAAGCTCTCCACCGTCGCTGCGCGCGATTCCCCCGCGGCGCGGCGCCTGGAGGGATCGGGCACCACCTCGGGAAAGAACACGGCGGTGCGGAACTGCTTCGCATCACCGAACATGACGTGAGTGAGCTCGCCATCGACGAAGGTCGCGGCGGCCGTGTAGCTCGTGCCGAAATCGATACCGATGTGCATGGAAGTTCCTCGGGGGAACCCCCTATGATAAGGGCTCAGAAGCCGTAACGCAGGAATCCGCCGTCCACGGCGACGATTTCCCCCGTGACATAGCTGGAGGCGGGCAGGCAGAGGAAGGCCACGGCGCCCGCCACTTCCTCGGGCTCCCCGATGCGCCCCATGGGGGTGCGATCCAGTACTTCTTCCAGGTATTCCACATCGGCCAGCGCCGGCTCGCTGCGCTGCGTGCGGATGTACCACGGGGCCACCGCGTTCACGCGGATGCCGTCTTCCGCCCATTCGCAGGCGAGGTTGCGGGTCATCTGGTGCAGGGCCGCCTTGGTCATGCCATAAGGCGAACCGGTGCGCACATGAACGATGCCGGATACCGAGCCCACGTTCACGATGGCGGCGTGGGCATGCTGGACCAGGTGCGCATAGGCCGCGCGGCTCATTTCGTAGGCCGAGAACACATTGAGTTCGAACAGTTCGCGGTATTCGTCCTCCTCGTAGTCCAGCGTGGCCTTCGGCGTGTTGCCGCCCACGTTGTTCACGAGGATGGAGAGGTTCTCGCCGAGGTCGGATACCCAGTCGAAGACGGCGAGGCGGTCTTCATGGTCCGAAAGGTCGGCGGCCATGCCGAGAATTTCAACGTCGGGACATTCCTCGGCCAGTTCGTCGCGCACTTCCTGCAACGCCAGTTCGTCGCGCGCGACGAGCAGGACATCGGCACCGAGTGCCGCCAGCTCCCGCGCGCAGGCGTAGCCGATGCCCTTGCTGGCACCGGTGACGAGTGCGGTGCGGCCGTCGAGGCGCCAGCTGGCGAGTCGTGGGTGCATATCGGATCTCCCTGCTTTGCGTCGATCGTAAGCGATTGCGCTCGTTCCGCGACAGCGCCAGACTCGGCGCCGACACAGGAGGACCCGCAACATGATCCGTCATCTTCCATTACTGGCCCTGGCGATCGCCTGTGCGGCCTGCTCAAAGCCGCCCCAGCCACATGAGCCACCTACGCCCCAGGCCCGGGCGGAAACGCCGTGGGATTCGCTGGAGACGCAGAAGAAAAAGGCGCAGGACGTGCAGAAGACGGTGGACGAACAGGCGAAGGCGCAAGCCAAGGCGGTCGACGCGGAATCGCAATAGACCTTGGCGAGCACCCATCGCCGCTGAAGCAGGTCCCACACAAAGCGCAAACCTGTGGGAGCCGGCTAGTGCCGGCGATTAGCGCGGCGAGCAGAAGCAGTACGCGTAGACGTGCGGCTTGCCTGCTTCCGCTCCGCGGAACAGCGACCACTCCGGCGCCAGCTTCGGCAGGTCGGCCACCCACGACGGCAGGCGCAGGCCCCACGACATTGCCACCCGCGCTTCGGAACTGTCGCCGATATTCGTCAGGAAGCGTTCAAACGCGCCCATCGGCTTTTCGGCGTAGCGCACGTGGAAGTCCTTGCCGAGGCCGGCCTGTTCCGCCGCGTCGCGGATCGCGTCGTCGAGGCTTCCCAGGCGGTCGACGAGGCCGCGATCCAGCGCCTGTCGCCCGGTCCAGACGCGGCCCTGCGCGATGGCGTCGATCGCCGCGAAATCCTTGCCTCGCGCTTTCGCCACGTTGCCGACGAAATCGCGATAACCCTTGTCGATGATGCTCTGGATGAGCACGCCCACGTTCGGATCGAGCGGCCGGGTCATGTCGAAGGCACCGGCCAGCGGCCCGGTGGAGACGCCGTCGCTCTTCACGCCGATTTTCGCCAGCGTGTCGGGCACGGTGAAGAACATGCCGAAGATGCCGATCGAACCCGTGATGGTGTTCGGTTCGGCATAGATCCGGTTGGCATTCATCGATATCCAGTAGCCGCCACTGGCGGCCACGTCGCCCATCGAGACCACCACGGGAATGCCATCCTCGCGGGTCAATTCCACCTCGCGGCGGATCTGCTCGGCCGCATAGACCTCGCCTCCCGGCGAATTCACCCGCAGCACGAGCGCGCGCGTGCGCCGGTCGTGGCGGACGGCACGGATGAGCGCCGCCGTGGAATCGCCGCCGATCCGGCCCTGCGCCTGCTTTCCTCCGCTGATCTCGCCCTCGGCGACCACCACGGCCACGCCCGGGCCCGTCTGCAGCATGTCGACGGTGGACAGGCTGCGATCGGCGACGTAGCCGGCCAGATCGACCTGACGAAAGCCCTGGTCCTTCTTGCCGGCCGGCACACCCTGGTCACGCAACATCTTGACGAACTGCTGTTCCGTGGCGATGCCGTCCGCGAGTTTTTCGTCGACGGCCAGCTGGGCGAGGCTGCCCTTCGCATCGCGAACGCGTTCGGGGAGGCCGTCGACATCGGCACGAAGCGCCGCGGGGTCGAGGTGGCGCATCTTTGCCACTTCGTCGATCCATGTGCTCCACAGGCCGCCGAGCCAGAACGCATCGGCTTCCTTCGATTCGGGCGAGGCATGGTCGAGGATGAAGGGCTCCGCCGCGCTCTTGAACTGCCCCACGCGGAACAGGTGCACCTGGACCCCCAGGCGATCGAGCATGTCCTTGTAGAACAGGCGATAGTTCGCCAGGCCCGTCGCCATGACGCCGCCCTGCGGGTCGATGTAGAGCTTGTCGGCGTGCGCGGCCAGGTAGTACTGCCCCTGTTCCAGGCTGACGCCCCAAGCAATCACAGGCTTGCCTGCCTTGCGGAAACGGTCCAGCGCGGCGCCGACTTCGCGCAACGCGGCGAAGCCGCCGGCCTGCAGCTTGTCGGGGCGCAGCACGATGCGGCTGATCCGCTCGTCCCTGGCCGCGCTGTCGATGGCACGAACCAGGTCGCGGACCTGCACCTGCTGTACCCCGTCGCCGGTCATCCGGCCGATCGCACGCGAGAACGGATCGGCGCTGTACTGCTCTACCAGCGTGCCTTCCGGCGCCAGCACCAGCACCGTACGATCGTCCACCTGGTTTGCCCGGCCGCCGATAAACATCGCCAGCAGGAACACAGCCAGGAGTCCGAAGAAAATCGTGTTGATGATCACCAGCCGGGTGATGTTGAGGCCGCGGCCGAGGCTGAGCATGAACCGGCCGAACCCGCCGCGCGGGCGCGGGGGCGGAACGGGTTGGGGCCGGCCCGGTAAGGGCGGCGGCACGGCGTCGTGGCGATCCGGCATCTAGGTGTTTCCTCGAAGGTTACGCTCAGCGTAACGTGTCGGACCGTTGGTATCACGTGTGGAATGGCACGGGCGTCGCCGTCTCCGGATCGTCCTGCCAGTTTCCCTTCACGCTGCTCCGCCAAAATCTCGCGAAGAGCAGGATCGCCGCCATGCTCAGGCCGGCGATCAAGCCCATCCACATGCCGCGGGCGCCCATCTCGTGGTGGAACGCCAGCCACCAGCCGATCGGCATGCCGACCACCCAATAGGCGAACAGGGTGATGCCCATCGGTACACGCGTGTCCTTCAGCCCGCGCAAAGCGCCGTTGGAGGCCACCTGGATGCCGTCGGAAAACTGGAAGAAGCCTGCGAGCACCAGCAGCTGCGAGGCCATCGCGATGACGGCCACGTCGCTGGTGTACAGGCGGGCGATCGCTTCCGGGAAGGCCAGCATCACGCCGGACGAAACGAACTGCGTGACCAGCACCAAGGCGATACCGGACATCCCCGCGTAACGCACGCCGGCCACGTCACGGCGGCCTGCCGCGTTACCCACACGCACCGTGATCGCCATGGACAACCCCAGTGGCACCATGAAAGCCACCGATGCCACGTTCAGCGCCACATGGTGGCCCGCCGTGACCGTCTCGCCCAGGCGGCCGATCAGCAGGGCCACCGCGACGAACAGGCCGGCTTCCATCAGCAAGGTGACCGCCATCGGCACTCCGATGTGCAACAGCTGGCCGATCTTCCGCAGGTCCGGCTTTGCCATGCCGCCGTGCAGGTTGAGGTCGCGGTAGTTGCGATGCTTCAGCACGTAGATGGCGAAGCCGAGCATCTCCACCCAGAGCACCACTGCGGTGGCGATGCCGCTGCCGCGCGCACCCATGACCGGGAACCCGAGCTTGCCGTACATCAGCACATAGCCCAGCGGTGCAAGCAGGACCAGGCCACCGAAACTGAAATACATCGACGGCCGCGGCATCGACAGCCCCTCGGACAGGCCACGTAGCGCGAAATACGTGGTCAGCGCCGGTGCGGCGAAACAGATGGCATGGAGGAATGCCTCCACGTCGGGGCGCATGGACTCCACCACGCCGAACAGTGCCATCAGCGGCGAGGCGTGCCACACGCCGATGGTCAGCAACAGGCCGAGGCCCCATGCGATGTAGAGCGCCTGGTGGAACACCGGGCCCACCTGACCGCGGCGGCCCGCGCCGTCTAGCTGCGCCACCGTCGGGGGCACCGCCATCATCATGCCGATGCCGGTGACGATGGCGAGCACCCAGATGCTCGCGCCCGTCACCACGGACGCCTGCGTATGCGCCGCCTGGTGTCCCGCGAGGACGGCGTCGACGACGTTGGTGCCGATGGCGGAAAGCTGCGCGACGATCATCGGGAGGGCCAACCGCATGGTGGCGCCGATCTCTCGCCGCGCCCGTGCGCGGTCGATGGTCATGGGGAGGGATGACGATGAGGGCCGCCCATTGTAGCGGTTGCCGTGCCATCATCCGCACCCGAAAGGGGAAACTTCGGGGAAAAAGCGATGAACCCACTGACGCCGTCGCCCGGCCTGCGCTGCGCAAATTGCGGCGAGGAACTGAAGGGCGAGTTCTGTCACGGCTGCGGACAATCGATCAAGAGCGTGATCCGGCCGGTCTCGCACATGCTCGAAGACGCCGGCGACCTGTTCTTCCACATGGACGAGCGCATCGTCCATACGCTGCCGCCGCTGTACACGAAACCGGGTTTTCTCACCCTCGAATATTTCTCCGGCCGCCGCGTACGCTATATCGCGCCGTTCAGGCTGATGTTCGTGTTCTGCCTGCTCGCGTTTTTCTTCGTGCACCTCGCCTTCAGCGACGTCAACCTGGAAAAAGCCGCATCCGGAGAGGCACCGGCCAGGGACGACATCGCGGCCTTCCATGCCGCGGCGACAGCGGACGAGGTCCATGAGCTTTACCAGGGCCAGATGGACGAGCTCAACGCGGCCAGGGGCGCACCGGGACTTCCGGCTCCCGCGGTGGCCGCCATCGGCCTCAGCCAGGACATGGTTCGCGAGGCCGCCAATCGCCGCCTCGCCGAACTGAAGTCGGAGCCCATCCCGGCGGATACTCACGCGGAACCCGGCGAGAAGCACGGCTACCGCCATGCAAGCCCCTGGGCCCTCGAGCCGACCGTCGTCGACATCGCCTGGCTGCCCGACGTGGTGACACGCCGCCTCGCCGTCGGTCTTGCCCACCTCAAGGCCAACGTCGCCCAGATTCAGGACGGCGGCCCACAGAAGGGCGAGGCGATCCGCCGGATCAGCGAAGGCTTCTTCTCGGTGCTCCCGCAGACCCTGCTGGTAATGATCCCGGTGTTCGCGCTGATCCTGAAACTGTTCTACGTCTTCAAGCGCCGGCTGTACATGGAGCACATCATCGTGGCCCTGCACAGCCACGCGTTCCTGTTCATTTCCCTCCTCGGCCTGATGCTCCTGGGCTTCGCGAAGGAGGGCATTCGACCTCATTTCTCGCCGGCCGCGACCGCGATCACCCTGGTCCAGGTGGCCATGTGGGTCTGGATGCCCATCTACCTGCTGATCATGCAGAAACGGGTGTACCGGCAGGGTTGGCCGATGACCCTCCTGAAGTACTGGTTGATAGGCAGCATCTATTTCTGGCTGCTTATATTCGTCCTGTGCATCGCGGCCATCCTCGGTGCGGCGCACTAGGATTTTTTCCTACGCGGCAGTGGGTTGTACACAGGGCGTGACACCTCACCACGTTTGTCAAGGCGAAATGGACTGGCGGTGAACGCAGCCCGTGAACGGAATCGCAAGTGATTGAATTCAAATTATATTTCAGCTTGGTTAAAATGTGCCCAAGCTAACCCCAATGGCCCAACCATGCGCCTTGGATGCCTCCCATCCGAGACTCATCCACAGAGTTATCCACAGAGATTGTGGATAACCCGGAAAGCGTTCCGGGGGCAGGTACTTACAGCTTCTTCTTCCCTCCGGGGACCTCATTCTTAGGCAAACCCATGTGTCGCTGGTCAATCATTGACCAGCAGCTACGGCATCTCCCTTTAAACTAGGCCTCGCATGATTGCCGTCCTCCGCGTCGCCCTTCCGGTGCCCCTGCCGACCCTTTTCGACTACCTGCCGCCGATGACCGGCGAGGTGCGGGCGGGGTCGCGGGTACGCGTACCGTTCGGGCGGGGCGACATGGTGGGCATCGTGGTCGAGCCGCTGGCGGAGGCGGCGGTGGGGGCCACGCGCCTGAAGCGGGTGAGCGAGGTTCTCGATCCGTATCCGCTGCTCGACGACGAATTGATGGCCACGCTGGCCTGGGCGGCGGACTATTGGGCAGGGGCACCGGGGGAGGCTTTCGCCAATGCCCTGCCTCTGGCGCTACGGGAACCCCGGCCCTTGCCGGCGACCGGCCGCGAGGCATGGGCATTGACCCTGCAGGGTCGCTCCGCGCGTGACGCGAAGAGCCGCAAGGGCGGTTCCGCGGCATTGCTGGAGGCCTTGTACGAAGGCCCCCGCGCTGCCGATGACCTGGCCCTGGCCTTGCCCGCATGGCGGGCCGCGGCGCGACGGCTCCTCGAAGCCGGGCTGGTCGAGAAGTTCGAACTGGAAGAAGCTTCCCTGCCCGTGGCGTCCGCGCCCGGACCCGCGCTGAGCGAGGAACAGGCCGCCGCGGTCGCCGCGATCGGCGAAGGATTCGGCGGCTTCCAGCCTTATCTGTTGGACGGCGTGACGGGCAGCGGCAAGACCGAGGTCTATCTGGCGCTGATCGAGCGGGCGCTCGCCGAAGGAAAGCAGACCCTGCTCCTCGTCCCCGAGATCGGCCTGGCACCGCAGACGGTACGCCGGCTGCGCGAGCGCCTTGGCGTGGCGGTGGAGGTGCTTCATTCGAACCTGGCCGAAGGCGAACGCGCCCGGGCGTGGCTGCGGGCGCGCAACGGCACGGCGCGCGTCGTGCTCGGCACGCGTTCGGCCGTGTTCACACCGCTGCCCCATGCCGGCCTGATCGTCGTCGATGAGGAACACGATCCTTCCTACAAGCAGCAGGAAGGCTTTCGTTACCACGCCCGGGACCTCGTGCTGGTGCGCGCCAGGGCACTGGGCGTACCGGTGGTGCTGGGCTCGGCCACGCCGTCGCTGGAGACCCTGGGCAACGTCCAGGCAGGGCGATACAAACGTCTGGTGTTGCGCGCCCGCCCCGGTGCCTCGCAGTCCACGCGCGTGCAGATCGTCGACATGCGCGCCCAGCGGCTGGACCATGGCCTGTCACCGACGCTCGTTCACGCGGTGGCCGCGTGCGTCGGGCGCGGCGAACAGGCCCTCGTCTTCCGGAACCGCCGCGGATATGCCCCGGTGCTGCTATGCCACGACTGCGGCTGGCATGCCGACTGTCCGCGCTGCGAACGGCCCATGACGCTTCACGCCGGACGACGCAGGCTGATCTGTCATCACTGCGACAACACCGCGGCGGTGCCACCTGCCTGCCCGGCCTGTGGCTCGGCGAACCTCAGCCCGCAAGGCCAGGGCACGGAACGGCTGGAGGAAGCGCTGGCCGGGCGCTTCCCCGATGTTCCGGTGGTTCGCATCGACCGCGAGACCACACGCCGCCGCGACGCCTTCGGCGACATCCTCGACGGGCTGCGCGAGGACAAGCCCGCCATCCTGGTCGGCACCCAGATGCTGGCGAAGGGGCACGACCTGCCCAACCTTACCCTCGTCGCCATCGTGGGCGTGGACGAGGGCCTGCACAGCGTGGATTTCCGCGCCAGCGAACGGCTTGCCCAGCTCGTCGTCCAGGTCGCGGGCCGCGCCGGTCGCGCCAGCAAGCCGGGAAGCGTGCTGTTGCAAACCCACCATCCCGACCACGCGATGCTGCACTCGCTGCTGCGCGGCGGTTATACCGCCGTCGCGGAAAGCCTGCTCGAGGAGCGCCGGCTGCTGGAACTGCCGCCGTACTCGCACCAGGTCCTGCTGCGCGTGGATGCGCTGGGGCGCGCCGAAGTCGACGAATTCCTCCACCAGGCCCACGTGGCGATCGGCGATCCCGGGGACCTGCGCGTCGCCGGCCCCATGCCCGCCCCCATGCCGCTGCGCGCGGGCCGCCACCGGGGACAACTCCTGGTAGAGGCCGGGTCGCGCGCGCGCCTGCACGCCTTCTTGCGGCCGTGGCGGCAGGCCCTCCCCCGCCTACCGGCGGCACGCAAGGTGCGCTGGTCGCTCGACGTGGATCCGATCGACCTCTATTGAGGCTTGATTCGCAAGGTTTCGCTCACACCTGTTGGATATCGCTGAACCGATACGTATGGATGCCTACATTTGCCTTGCGTTCGGCGCGACAATAGACGTCTTACCAGGTAACGGAACCCCGAACGTGACCAGCCAACTCGAGCAACTCCGCAAGATCACCACCGTCGTGGCCGACACCGGCGACATCGCCGCCATGAGCAAGTACAAGCCGGAAGACGCGACCACCAATCCGTCGCTGCTCCTGAAGGCCGCCGCCATCCCCGAATACGCCGGTTATATCGGCGAAGCCGTCGAGTGGGCGAAGTCGCAGGGCAATAGCCGTGACCAGCAACTCACCGATGCCGGCGACCGCCTGGCCGTGCTGGTCGGCCGCGCGATCCTCAAGATCGTCCCGGGCCGCGTGTCGACCGAGGTCGACGCCCGCCTTTCCTTCGATACGCCGGCTTCCATCGAGAAGGCGCGTCACCTGATCAGCTTGTACGAAGACATCGGCATCAAGCGCGAGCGGATCCTCATCAAGCTGGCGTCCACGTGGGAGGGCATCCGCGCGGCGGAGCAATTGCAGAAGGAAGGCATCAACTGCAACCTCACCCTGCTTTTCAGCTTTGAGCAGGCGGTGGCCTGCGCCGAGGCGGGCGTGTTCCTGATCTCGCCGTTCGTCGGCCGCATCTTCGACTGGTATGTCGCCAACACCGACAAGAAGACGTATGCACCGGAAGAGGACCCGGGCGTGCAGTCGGTACGCCGCATTTATGACTGGTACAAGCTGCATGGCTTCCAAACCGTCGTGATGGGCGCAAGCTTCCGCAACATCGGCCAGATCCAGGCCCTCGCGGGCTGCGACCGCCTCACCATCGCGCCCGAGTTGCTGAAGCAACTGGACGAAACCAACGAACCGCTGCCGGTGGCGCTGAAGGACAGCGGCCGCCGCGAAACGGCGCCGGCGAAAATCAACGAGGCGAAATTCCGCTGGGGCCAAAACGAAAACGCGATGGCCACCGACAAACTCGCCGAAGGCATCCGCAAGTTCGCCGCGGACCAGCGCAAGCTCGAGGAACTGCTGGGCGCGAAGCTCTGAGCGGTACCGCATCGATGTAAACGAAGAAGGGGCCGCCAGGCCCCTTCTTCGTTCATGAATCAGATCAGGCAGGATCCCTATGGGAGCCGACCCTGTCGACGATGCTTTACCCGCTCCAGCCACCACCCAACGCGCGGATCAACTGAACGCTTGCACGCAGCTGCCGCGTTTCGAGGTCGATGACGCTGCGCTCCGCGTCGAGCGCGTCGGTCTGCGCCTGTACCACGTCGAGGTAGCCCACGGCGCCCTCGCGGTACCGGTTGAGCGACAGGTCGACCGAGCGCTGTGCCGCATCGGCTGCCGCGCGCTGGTCGATCAGCGCCGTACCCAGGTCACGTAGCAAGGTGAGGTTGTCTTCCACCTGGGCGAACGCATTCAGTACCACCCCACGGTACTGCGCGCCTGCCTCGTCCGTCGCCGCCTTCGCCTGATCGACGGCCGCTTTGCGGCGGCCACCGTCGAACACGTCGAGCAGCAAGCTGGGGCCGATGGCCCAGAAGCGATTGGGCGCCGTGGCGATGCTGCCCCAGCTGCTGCTCTGCCAACCACCCTGGCCGTCCAGGGTCAGTTGCGGGAAGAAGGCCGAACGCGCCACGCCCACGCGCGCGTTCGCGGCGGCGGTACGCCGTTCCGCGGCGGCAATATCAGGACGTCGCTGCAGGATCGACGAAGGCACGTCCAGAGGAATCGTCGGCACCTTCACCGGCGCGTCGTCGGTGGCGAGCGAGAAGCTCGACGCCGATTCGCCGGCCAGCACCGCGATCGCATGCAGCACGAGCCCGCGCTGCGCCTGTGCCTGGGTCAGCTGCGACTTCGCGTTTGATAGCTGGGTCTGCGCACGGGCCACGTCGAGACCGGATGCAATGCCCCCGTCGTGGCGTGACCGGGTCAGCGCGAGCGCCCGGGTGAAGGCGTCGATGCTCTCGCTCAGCACCTTGATCTGCCGATCGAAGCCGTTGAGCTGGAGGTAATTGTCTGCTAGCTGGGCCTGCAGGCTCAGCTGTACCGACGCCAGGTCGGCAGCTGACGCGGCTTGTTCGGCGGTACCGGCGGTTACGCTGTCACGCACGCGGCCCCACAGGTCCACCTCGTAATCCAGCTGCGCGCCGATGGTGTACGCGTTGTAGTTGCTGGGCGAGGTCGCACCCCGCAGCGGACGCGTATCGGATTCGCGATTACGCTGTGCATTCGCGTCCAGGCCGACCTGCGGGAACAGGCCGGAACGCAACTGGCGCGTGAACGCGGCGGATTGTTCGTAGTGCGCCAGCGCCGCGGCGAGCGTGGCGTTGTTCGCCACCAGCTTCGCCTGCAGATCGTCCAGACGCGTGTCACCGTACAGCTTCCACCATCCCTGGCGGTCGAGCCGATCGGCGGGCCTAGCTTCCGTCCATGGCGTGTCGGCGTTCGCATACTGCGCGGCCACCGGTACGTCGGGAGCCTTGTACGTTGGAGCCAGCGAACAACCCGACAAGCCGGCAACGATCAAGGCCGCCAGAATGTCACGCCTTGGCATGGTCGCCTTCCGCCTTCGGTGCGTTGACGCGCACGGTGTCGCCGTCGGCGAGGCCGTCCGGCGGACTTTCGATGAGGCGGTCGCCGGCAGCGATGCCCGAGGCCAGTTGCACTGTCTTGCCGAAGTCGCGCGCGATGGTGACAACCTTGAAGCTCACCTTGTTCTGCGCATCCACGATAGCGATGCGCAGGCCGTTGTCGTCGAAGACCAGTGCGCTCGCGGGAACGCGCAGCAGAGCGGCATTGGCGGGAAGGTCGAAGGTGACGCCGGCATAGCCGCCGGGCAGCAGCTTGCCATCCGCATTGTCGACCGAGACCTGCACCAGTGTCGTGCCCGACGCGGCATTGATCGCGGCGGACGTCGATTCCACGTTACCGGAGAAGGTCTGTCCCGGATATTCCGGCACCGTGAGCTTCACGGTGGCACCTTCGCGGATCGACGGCACGTAATTCTGCGGCACGTTCACGTACATGCGCAGCTTGTGCACGTCGGATACCACGAACAATTCCTGGCCACCGCCGCCCGCATTGATGAGCGCGCCGACGTCGGTCTCGCGCGCCGTGACGACGCCGTCGAACGGCGCCACCAGCTTCGCGAAGCCCTTCAGCGCCTGGATCCGCTCGAGGTTGGCCTCCGCCGCCTGGGCGAGCGCATGCTTCGCGTCGTAGTCGCCGGTCTTTTCGTCGACCTCCTGCCGCGACACGGAATCGGAATCGCGCATCGCCTGCCAGCGCTTCGCCGTGGTCAGTGCCAGCGCCTCGTTGGCGCGCGCACTGGCAAGGTCGGCCTTCGCCTGGAGCAGTTGCTGGTCGAGGTCGGGGGTTTCGATTTCCGCGAGCAACTGGCCGGCTTTCACTTTCTGGCCGATGTCGGCCTTCCAGTATTTCAGGTAGCCGCTCGTGCGCGCGAAAATCGGTGCGCGCGAGTACGCCTGGAGGCGTCCGGGCAGATCGAGCTCGCCGCCGCCCTGGCCGCCTTCCGGCGACACGAGGCTGACGGTGGGCACGGCCTGAGCGTCGGTCCAGTCGCGCAGCTTGCGCGATTCGTTGGCGCGCGTTGCCACGCCGGCCACGACGATGGCAATGGCGACAATCGCGGCGATGACACCGGCCAGGCGAAGCCGGCGCGGCGGGGGTTGGTGCAAGGTGTCAGGCGACATGGACGGGCTCTCCGGAAACGTTCGCCAGGGTGGCAGACGGATGGCCGCGACGGCCATGGATAATGCTGAAGACGATCGGCACGAAGAACAGCGTGGCGGCGGTGGCGAATACCAGGCCGCCGATCACGGCGCGGCCCAGCGGCGCGTTCTGTTCGCCGCCTTCGCCCAGGCCGAGGGCCATGGGCGCCATGCCGATGATCATGGCCAGCGCGGTCATCAGCACGGGACGGAAGCGGACAAAACCACCTTCCAGCGCAGCCTTCGCCGCGTCGCCATGTTCGGCGAGCCGCTCACGGCAGAAGCTCACGACGAGGATCGAGTTCGCCGTGGCCACGCCCATGCACATGATGGCGCCGGTAAGCGCGGGCACGGACAAGGTGGTATGCGTGGCGAACAGCATCCAGATGATGCCCGCGATGGCTGCGGGCAGCGCGGTGACGATCACGAACGGATCGCTCCACGACTGGAAGTTCACGACGATCAGCAGGTAGATCAGCACGATCGCGCCGAGCAGGCCGAAGATCAGGCCGGAGAACGCGCTATTCATCGTCTGCACCTGGCCGAGGAGCGCGGTGCTCGACGCCTTCGGCAGGAATTTCTTATTGGCGTCCACGATCTTCTGGATGTCCGCCGCCACGGCCCCGAGGTCGCGGTCCTGGGTGGTGGCGAATATCTCGACCATGGAGTTGATGTTGTACTGGCTCACCACCGAGCTGGTCGCAGTGCGCGACACCGTCGCGAAGCCACCGAGGATCTGCGCGCCAGCCGTGCCCGTGCTCGGACTGATCGGTACGTTGTCGAGGTCGGCCAGGCTATCGATGCTGTACTGCGGCGTCTGCATCACGATCGGGTAGGACACGCCGTTCTTCGGGTTGAGCCAGAACGTCGGAGCTACCTGGCTGGAACCGGCAAGGTTCACGCCGAGGCTGGCCGTCACGTCGCGTTCGGTAATGCCTACCTGCTGTGCGCGGCTTCGATCCACGTCCACGTTGAATCCGGGATTGGCGCGCGACTGCTGGATGCGCGCATCCACCACGCCGGGCACGCGGCGGATGTCGCGCAACAGTCGATTGGCGTAGCCGAAGTTGGCCGAGACGTTCGGACCGCGGATCTGCAGGTCGATCGGTGCGGGTGAGCCGAAATTGAGGATCTGGCTGATGATGTCCGCGGGCGGGAACGAGAACGTGGCGCCCGGGAATTGGCGCGGCAGCGTCTCGCGCAGCTTGCGCACGTAATCGGCCGTCGGCGCGTGCCCTTCGTTGAGCGCGATCTGGATGTCTCCATCCTGCGAACCGATGGTGCCGGTGTTGTTGTAAGTGGTGTTGATGCCCGAGACAGGCTGGCCCATGTTATCTACCACCGTGCCCAGGTCTTCCTTCGGAATCACCTTGCGCACCGCTTCGTTCACCTGGGCGAAGAGACGTGCCGTTTCTTCCACGCGGGTGCCGATCGGCCCGCGCACGTGCATCAGGATCTGCCCGCCATCCACGGACGGGAAGAAGTTGCGACCGAGCATCGGCACCAGCAGGAACGAGAGCAGCACGAAGGCGATGAACCCGAGGGTGAACACCTTGCGATGAAGCATCGCCATCTCCAGCAGCACGTGGTAGCTCGCGCGTATGCCTTCGAAACGTTTCTCGAAAGCGCGCTGGAAACGAACCAGCGGATTGCGTGACGCCTTGCCGTGCTCGCCGTGCGGGTCCTCGTGGCTGTGCGGCTTGAGCAGATACTTCGCCATCGTCGGCACGAGCGTGCGCGACAGGATGAAGGAGGCGATCATCGCGAACATCACCGCTTCGGCCATTGGCACGAAGAGGAAGCGCGCCACGCCTTCCAGGAAGAACATCGGTACGAACACGATGCAGATGCACAGCAGGGACACGAACGCGGGGGTCACGATCTGCGCCGCGCCATCCAGGATGGACGTTTCCACGTCCTTGCCCTGCTCAAGGTGCCAGTTGATGTTCTCGATGGTCACCGTAGCGTCGTCGACGAGGATGCCCACCGCGAGCGCCAGGCCGCCGAGGGTCATGATGTTCATCGTCTCGCCAAAGGCCGACAGTGCGGCGATGGAGCCGAGGATGGCCAGTGGAATCGAGGTAGCGATGATGACGGTGGAGCGCCAGCTGCCGAGGAACAGCAGGATCATCAGGCTGGTCAGTGCGGCGGCGATGACACCCTCTCGCGCCACGCCCTCGATGGCGGCGCTGACGAACAGCGACTGGTCGCCGATGGGCGAGATCTTCAGGCCGTCGGGCAAGGCGTCCTTCATTTCCTCGACGCGCTGCTTGATGCCGGCGATGATCGCCAGCGTCGAGGCGGAGCCGTTCTTCATCACCGTCATCAGCACCGAACGGTCGCCGTTGACGTGCACGATGTTGGTCTGCGGGGGCGAGCCATCGCGCACATGGGCCACGTCGCGGATGTACACCGTGGCGCCGTTCACGACCTTCACCGGCAGGTTGCCGAGGTCGTCGATGTCCGACGGCGAGTTGTTGAGCTGCAGTGTGTACTCGTAACGCCCGATCTTCTGCGTACCGACCGGCGTGATGAGGTTCTGCGCGGCGAGCGAATTCGCCACGTCCTGCGCCGACAGGCCACGCGCCTGCAAGGCCTGCGGATCGATGTCGATCTGTACCTGGCGGGTCTTGCCGCCATAGGGATACGGGATCGACGCGCCCGGCACGGAGACCAGCTGCGGGCGGATGATGTTCTGGCCAAGGTCGGCGAGGTTCTGCTCGGTAAGGCCCTTGCCCGACAGCGCCAGCTGGATGATCGGCACGGTCGAGGCGCTATAGTTCAGGATCAGCGGCGGGGTAATGCCCGGCGGCAGCTGCTTCAACAACGTCTGCGCCACCGCCGTCACCTGCGCGTTCGCGGTGCGGATATCCGCGGTGGGCTGGAAGAAGATCTTGACGATGCCGAAGCCCTGGATCGAGTTGGCCTCGATATGCTCGATGTCGTTCACCGTGGTGGTGAGCACGCGCTCGAACGGCGAGGACACGCGCCCCGCCATCTGATCGGCCGGCAGGCCCGTGAACTGCCAGACCACCGCGATCACGGGAATCTTGATGTCGGGGAAGATGTCCGTCGGGGTCCGCAGGGCGGAAAGCGGGCCCACGATGAGAATCAGCAAAGCGAGGACGACGAAGGTATACGGTCGCGTTAGCGCGATCCGGACGATGCCAATCATGGGGGGATGGATTCCGAGGCTTGTGTTGCGTCGCGGCGAATTTTGCGCCGTGACCGGCCCCCGGCGTAGTTAAGAATTATTTAGGTCCCGCGGCCACGGTCGGAGAGCGAAACCTGCGACCCGCCGTCAGCAGCGCCGGGACCCGACACGGAGCCATCTAGCCGTTGCTTCGGTGTATCCCCTATCGGTTCTTCGCGTGTTCCTGGAGTTTTTCCGGGCTCGGCTTCGCCATCGCGTCGGGCAGCACACCATCGCGCCCGGCGGGGAGGCGCCGGGGTGTGCCCCTCAGCGCTCAAACAGCGTTCGCAAAGCGAACGAACTCGCTCTGAGGGACACACCCCGTCACCTCTCCGATTACTGAGGTGGCTTGGGGAAGAGCCCGCGTGCTCATACCTATCTGCAAGCACGCCGTGGGCGTGCGTTGCCCTAGTTTGGCGAGGGTAAGCGGTGACCCTCTTCCTCACGTGTCTTTTCTTCTTCCTTCCACCGACGCTCATACTCGTCCCACTCCTTCATCCTAGCCGGATGCTCGAGTCGCTTCTGTTCGTGATACGCGGCGAGCTTGGCCATAGTTTCCTTATCGGCACAGCGTTCCGAGTCGAGCAGTGCGAAGCCCCCCGCCAAGACGACCCGGCGCCCTGGCTCACCAGAGGCGTTCCAGTACATTCCACCTAATGCCGACGCCCCGTCGTACGTAATGGTCTCTCCTAGGAAGATTCCTGTACCCACCTCATAGGCGCGCTTAAACTCCGGGTAAGGCCAAGGCATACCGAGAGGGTTGGGAGGCATCTCTGGGTCTGGGTGAGGAATTCGATGAAGAAATGAGGGCAGCACCCAGAAGGGTTTATATGTATCGACTCGAATGCAGCCGTCGGGACTTAGTTCCGATGACACGAAGCTGGCAAAGGCACGCTCCCACCAGTTGGACATGTGATAAAGGCATCCAACACCGACGGCCGCCATGGCGATGAAAAAAACCACCTTTCTCACGGAACTTGATCCAATCTCTTAGGGAGATCCAGTTCAAGGGTCATGTCCACAGGTTCCCAGAGGACATCGGAGTAAATGATGAAGTCCCCGCCGCGGCCGGTGAATCGCCTATACGTATCGAAGTCATGATTGAAGACTGGCCCCGGCAACTGTTGTACCAAGTACGAATATAGACCTCGCGACGTCGCCGGCATGGGAGTCTGTATGGCGCCGAGAATTCCATCCGTCGTCCATGCGCCAAGAAATTGAAAGCCGTTGAAATCGTACGTGTCGCGTATGTAGTAGCCAGCATGCGTGGTTCGAATCGTCACCTTTCCGCTGTGGGCATCCCGCTTGGCCTCACCGATCAAGGCAACCTTCAGCGTCCCCATCCCCAGGCTCCCATACATGTCGTCCAGTGGGTCCGTGTGTCCGCCAAAAGGCAGGGCGTTGCACTGGTGCAACTGGTCGAGACGGAACGCTGAATAGGATCGGCTGCCGAAAGGAGCCCATTCAACCCCCAACTCAACGTCAGCCGTCTTCTCACTTAGTAAGCTTCGCGCGGCTTGGTTCGTTATTCTAGGACGAAGATTTTTCATCACTGCCTGCAATCGGTGATACGACAAAGCCCAACTCATCCGCACGATCTGCTGATCCATGAAGATAGGCGATGGCATGACCGTCGGGGCAGTAACTTGCTCCTTCCATTCCGCCGGAAGAACCCACGCCGGCGAGTTGAGCCAGCGTTCCATAAGTTGTGCTGACACCGTCCATCCCATCCGACGCATAGCCGTCGGAATGGATTTGATCAAATTGACAGTCTCGGTGTCTTCGGAAGCGCGACGATTTCCATGCATGGTACTACTCCTTGTCGATGGCGCCGTCTCGGCGACCGCTCAGCATGGTAGTGGGAACGCATGCGCCGTGGAAGGCGTGGCAAAGACAATGCGCGGGCAAGATGCGGCGCCTTCCCTCGCACGCTACGTCAATCGTCGGCTCTGGATGAACGCTTCCGATACGGAAGATCGTTTGTCCATCTTTCTCAATCCGATGTCGTCGAAAGCCGTGTTGAAATCTTTCGCGCGCGACCATTGCGTGCGCTTCGCACTTACAACCTCATCAAGGACGCTGATGAAAAGCATCTACCTGAAACTCACTGGCCCGGACATCAAGGGTGAATCGACTGACAAGGATCACGCTGGGTGGATCGAATTATCTTCATGGCAACACCAACTCTTTCAACGAACTTCGCCCGTTGCGTCGACCTCTGGAGGTCACGCCGTGGAGCGGACTGAGCACGGCGCCCTGACCCTCGTCAAAGAAATGGATTCGGCAAGCCCGCTGCTATTTCAGGCTCTATCGGGCGGGACCACGTTCCAATCTGCACAGATCGACATCTATCGCGCCGCGGGCAATGGCAAGCGCATCAAATATCTTGAGATTCAACTCAAGAAAGCCTTGATTTCCCAGATTGGCGTGGGCGGTGGTGACACCCTGGCGAACGAGCTGATCGCGCTCAGATACGCAGCCATCCAGTGGAAATACCAGAAGCAAAACATCGATGGCGGTGTGGCAGGGATAACGCAAGGGGCGTGGAGCCTGACGAAGAACGACAAGACGTTCGTTGTCTGATTCGTGCGGCGGCCGAGCAGGCCGCCGCTCTCGAAAAGCGATTCAGAAGCACCGAGCGCTTCGAGGCCGACACTTCACTCTCGCACAGATGGCATAAGCACAGCGTTCAACTGGTAGCGGGGCAAACCACGGAGAAGACAGCGCCTCGCTCAGTCCCTCCTACCGACAGCGAGTATCCGTGCAGCCTGACGATGGCGCTGACGATCGCCAGCCCCAGTCCGCAGCCCGGTTTCGAACGCGTCTCGTCGCTGCGATAGAACCGGCGGAACACCGCCTCGCGTTCGTCCGGCGGGATACCCGGCCCCGTATCCGCGATGTCCACGCGCGCGCCGCCGCCGGCATCGGTCGATGCCACGAGACGTACGGCACCGCCGTCCGGCGTGAACTTGATGGCGTTGCCGACGAGGTTGGCGAAAGCCTCGAACATCAGTTGCGGATCGCCACGCAGGGGCGGCAGCCGGCCCACGTCGAGTTCGAAACGCTGCCCGCGGTCTTCGGCCAGCGGCGCGTAAAACTCATGCACGTTGCGCAGGACGGTACCCAGGTCCATCGTTTCGAAGCACGCGCTACGCTGGCGGTCCTCGAGTTCGGACACGCGCAGCAGGGCGCGGAAGCGCGCCAGCACCGTATCGATCTCGCCCACGCAGGCGTCGAGCTGCTCGCCTTCGGGAAGGCTTTCAAACCGCTGCTGCAGACGGTACAGGCGCGTACGCATGCGCGTCAGCGGAGTGCGCAGGTCGTGGGCGATGTTGTCGGTGACACCCTTCACTTCGCCGAGGAGGCGCTCGATTTCGGCCAGCGTCGTGTTGACGGTCCCTGCCAGCAGGTCCACCTCGTCGCCGATGCCGCTCACGGGGAGGCGGACGCTGAGGTCGCCTTCGCGGATGGGCTCCATGGCCTGCTGGATCGCTCGGATGCGGTGCGCTGGCCTGCGCGCGAGCAGCACGCCGCCGAGAAGGCCGGGAATAAGGGTCAGCGACAGGCCCCAGAGCAGCCCGTGGCGGATGATCGTGCCGATGCCGTCGATCGTGGAGCTTTCCTTCGCCACCACCAGGCGGGTGCCGTCGGGCAGTGCGTGGGCGAGGCCGCGGACGCGAGCGGTGCCCTTGTGCGCGGGGCCGGCCAGGCTCGCACTGAGCGAACTGGCGACGTCGTCCTCGTTCAATGCCTTCGGCATCGCGGCGATGTTGCCGGCGAGATGCCTGCCCTGCGCGTCGAACAAGCCCATCCACATCGCACCCTGCACGTCGATCTGGCTGGCGGCATCGACCGTCGCGCGCATGTTGCGGGGCGCCGTGCCCTCCAGGTAGTGGACGCGCGACACGAGCATCTGGTCGATCACGCCGCAAAGGTAGCGCGAGGTTTCCCACTGCACCACGCCGAGCAGCACCACGCACCAGATGGCGAACAGTGCGCCATAGATGATGATCAGGCGCGAGGTGGCGGAACGCCAGGCGTCAGTCAGCGGGCGCAAGAACGTATCCCGAGCCGCGCACGGTGCGAATGAGCGGCGGGTGGCCGGTGCCGTCGATCTTGCGACGCAGGCGGCCGATGTGGACGTCGATCACGTTGGTGCCGGGATCGAAATGGAAACCCCACACGTGTTCGAAGATCATTTGCCGCGTCACCACCTGGCCGGCGTTGCGCATCAGGAACTCCAGCAGGCGGAACTCGGTGGGCAGCAGCGTCAGTTCCTGGCCGTGGCGCTGCGCGTTGTGGCGGACCAGGTCGAGCTCCAGGTCGGCGACGCGCAGCCGGGTTTCGTTGGGGCCCTGGCGCCGCCGGCGCAGCAGTACCTCGGCACGCGCGGCCAGTTCGTCGGGCGCGAAAGGCTTGGTGAGGTAGTCGTCGCCACCGGCACGCAATCCGCGCACGCGCTCGTCCACGTCGGACAGCGCGCTGATCATCAGCACCGGTGTGTCCACGTGGCGCTGGCGCAAGGCCGAGACGACGTCGATGCCGTCCATGCCGGGCAGCATGCGATCCAGCGTGATGATGTCGTAGCCGTCGGCGAGCGCGCGTGCCAGCCCCTCGCGACCGTCGGCGACCCAGTCGGCGGTGAGGCCGTGCGCGCCCAACTCCGCGACGATGTCGCGGGCGGTCACTTCATCGTCTTCGATGACCAGCGCCCTGGGCATCCTGTTTTGCTCCTGCCGATGGACAACGGAAAACGGCCCCGCGAGGAGGCCGTTCACGATATTACGCCGAACCGCGGACTCAGGCCGCGATGGCGACGCGCATCTTCTTCATGGCATTCGCCTCGATCTGGCGGATGCGCTCGGCCGACACGCCGTACTCGTCCGCAAGATCCTGCAGCGTTGTCTTGCTGTCCTCGGTCAGCCAGCGGCGCTGGATGATGTCCCGCGAGCGATTGTCCAGGTTGCCGAGCGCCGAAGACAGCGCGCCCATCTGGTTGTTGCTGGCATCTTCCTCGGCGAGGTTGTCGTACGGGTCCGCGCCTTCGTCGACGAGGAACGCGGCCGGCGCCGGCTTGTCGTCGTCGTCCGCATCGGCGGGAGCCTCGAAGCCGACATCACGACCCGAAAGACGCGATTCCATCTCGCGGACGGTGGCTTCCGGCACACCCAGGTCGGCGGCGACCACGCGCACTTCCTCGGCATTCATCCAACCCAGGCGCTTCTTGCTCTTGCGCAGGTTGAAGAACAGCTTGCGCTGCGCCTTGGTGGTGGCAACCTTCACGATGCGCCAGTTGCGCAGGATGAACTCGTGCATTTCGGCGCGGATCCAGTGCACCGCGAAGCTGACCAGGCGAACGCCCTGGTCCGGATCGAAGCGCTTCACCGCCTTCATCAGGCCGATGTTGCCTTCCTGGATGAGGTCGGAAAGCTGAAGGCCGTAACCGTTGTAACCGCGGGCCACGTGGACCACGAAACGCAGGTGGGACATCACGAGCTGCTTGGCGGCGTCGAGATCGGCGTCGTCACGGAAGCGGCGCGCCAGCGACTGCTCCTCGTCAAGGCTGAGCACCGGGATGCGGTGGACCGCCGAGATATAGGAATCCAGACTGCCGACTACGCTCGGGAGCCCGTAATTCCGGGTGGCGAGGGCTTGGGACATGTGTGGAACCTCCTGAAAGTCTGATTGCAGATTAGCAGTCCCGAAGTGAGAGTGCTAAGCCAGCCCGAAGTTCATCGGTTAACTGTACGCAATGGTACAGAAATACCCTCGGCATGTCCATAGGGGGTGTCTGATCGATTCAGGTGGGGGCCAGCCTCAGCCCGACAACACCAAGCAAAATCAATGCGATACAGGCTATCCGCAGCGGGGCGGGGGAGTCGCCCAGGGCGATGATGCCCACGGTGGCCGTGCCCGCCGCGCCGATCCCGGTCCACACGGCGTAGCCGGTGCCGACGGGAATCGTCTTCAGGGAGATCGACAGGAGGACCACGCTGGAGACGCCGGTCACGATGGTGATAAGGGCGGGCAGCCATCGGGTAAAGCCTTCAGACGACTTCATGGCGAAGGCGAAGACGATTTCGAGGAGGCCGGCGGTACCGAGCAGGAGCCAGGGCATGGGGATGTACCGAACAGGAGGGGAATGTGGCCATCCTCCTCCGCGCCGCCGCGTCCCGGCAGAGCCAAGATCGGGGTTTCCCTCCGGGCCATCAGAAAAGCTTCGCGAGCCTCGCACCGAGTTCCCCCGCGGCGGCCCGCGAACCGATGTTCGTGAAGCTGACCAGCACCGCCGGCGTGCCTTCGCCCTCCACCATCCAGTCCGCCATGGCTTCGCCGTACAGTCCCTCGTCCCGCATGCGCGCGATGAGGCTTGCCTGCGACCAGCGCCCCTCGAAGCGCAGGATGAGGTGCATGCCTCCGGGCTGCGCATCGATGCGGACGCGATCGCCCAGCGCATCGGTCAGTCCCGCCACGGTCGCTTGCCTGCGTTCGGCATAGCACTTGCGCATCTTCTGGATGTGGCGCGCGAAATGTCCTTCGGCGACGAAGGCCGTGACGATGGCTTGGGTGAGCCACGGCGTGTCGCCGGCGAACGTCTGGAATACTTGCTCGAACCGCTCAACCTGCGCCTCCGGTACGACGAGGTAGGCGAGGCGGATGCTCGGGAAAAGCAGCTTGCTGAAGGTGCCCGCGTAAAGGACGCGCCCTTCCCTGTCGAGGCTTTTCAACGCCGGCAACGGACGGCTGACATAGCGGTACTCGCCGTCGTAGTCGTCCTCGACGATCCATGCCCCGGTTTCCGCGGCCCAGTCCAGCAGATCAAGTCGCCGCGTCAACGACAGCGATACGCCAAGAGGACTCTGGTGTGCCGGCGTGACCACCGCGGCCCGGGCGCGTGACGCCAGCCTTCGTCCCTCGGCGACGACGATACCCTCCTGGTCCACCGGCACCGCAGCGGCGACGATGCCGAGTTGCCCGAGCAGGTCCCGTGTCGGCGGGTATCCGGGATTTTCCAGCCACACGCGATCGCCTTCCTTCAGCAAGGCGCGGGCGATCGACCCCAGCGTGTGGCGATATCCGGAGGTGACGAACACCTGCGCCGGCGAACAGTCGACACCCCGCGATACCCGCAGGTAGGTCGCGATCTGGGCGCGCAGTTCGGGCAGGCCGAACACGGGGGGCTGGGCCATGTCCGCGGGCTGCATGACGCGCGCGAAGCGGGCGCCCAGGCGCGCCCAGATCTTCCGGGGAAACATGTCCAGCGCGGGCAGGCCCATCTGGAACGGAAGGATCGAATCGGGCCGGAAGCTCGGCGGAAGCGCTGTGTCCTTCTTGCGCGGAGGCGGCGTGGCCACGGGTGCCTTCGGCTTGAGGCCCGGCGTCACGATAGTGCCGGCCTGGCCGCGGGCTTCGATGTATCCCTCCGCGGCCAGGAGCGAATACGCCGCGTCGATGGTGCCCCTCGACAGCCCCAGTTCCTGGGTCAGCGCGCGCGCCGAGGGAATGCGGTCGCCCGGCTTGAGCGATCCGCTGGCGATGGCGCTACGGAACCGGTCGTAGATCTGCCGGTAAAACGGCTCTGTCGCCGTGGGATCCAGCGGAGATATCCTGCTGATCTTGGTGTCGCTCATGATGGACCGGATGATGGCATAGCCCGGATGTCGATTCTTGGATCTCGTGCCTGGGCCATGGATCCATAGGATGGGGCCATGAACATTCTTCTTGTCAGTTCCAGCCCCCACGGCCAGCGCGCGGAGAGCGACAGGCTCGCCCGTAAGATCGTCCTGCACCTGCTGTCGCATGATCCCTCGGCGACGCTGGTCGAGCGGATGATCGGCAACGGTTCGCTTCCGCACATCGATGCGAATTACGCCGTGGCCCAGCACTCGGCCACGGCGGAGGTATCCGCCGAAGGCTCCATGGCGCTTTCCGACATCCTGATCCGTGAAATCGAAGAAGCCGACGTCGTGGTTATCGGCACGCCGATGCACAACTACGGTCTGCCCTCGTCGCTCAAGGCATGGATCGACCACGTCGTGAGGGCGCGGCGCACCTTTCAGATCACCCCGGCGGGAAAGGTCGGGACACTGCGCGACCGGCCCGTGTTCATCGCCGTGGCATCGGGCGGGCGCTTCTCGGGCGAGCACGCCCACCAGCCCGATTTCCTCACGCCTTACCTGCGCGCGATCCTCGGCATGATCGGGTTGCACGACCTGACGTTCTTCAGCGTGGAAGGCACCGTTGCTGCGCCGGAGATTCTTGCCGAGACACGTGCCAGGACCGACCAGGCACTGCGGAACTACTTCGCTACGCCGCCAGTTCTGAGCGCAGCGGCAACGACCAGTCGATAGGTGCTTCGCCGCGGGATTCGAGGTACGCGTTCGCCTTGGCGAAATGACCGCATCCCATGAAGCCGCGGTGTGCGGAAAGCGGTGACGGGTGCACGCTGCGCAGGACGAGGTGGCGCTTGCCGTCGATCAGCTGGCCTTTCCGCTGCGCGTGGCTGCCCCAGAGCATGAAGACGAGGCCTTCGCGTTCGCGATTGAGCGCGTCGATGGCAGCGTCGGTGAAACCTTCCCAGCCCCTGCCCTGGTGCGAACCGGCATGGCCCGCCTCCACGGTCAGCACGGCGTTGAGGAGCAGCACGCCGCGATCGGCCCATGGCGTGAGGTAACCGTGGTCGGGGCGCGGGATGCCGAGGCAGTCCTCGATTTCCTTGAACATGTTCTGCAACGACGGCGGCACGCGCACGCCGGGGCGAACGGAAAAACTGAGTCCGTGCGCCTGACCGGGACCGTGGTACGGATCCTGGCCGAGGATCGCCACACGCACCTCGTCGAACGGCGTGTGCGCAAAGGCGTTGAAGATGTCGGGACCCGGCGGATAAATCGCTTTCCCGGCCGCCTTCTCCTCGCGCAGGAATTCCGACAGAGCGACCATCTCGGGACGATCCAGGTACGCGCCGATCCTCGCCTTCCACGAAGGCTCCAGCTTCACCCGATCGTTCAATGCGCCACCCTCGCGCGAAGATGCTGGGCGACGCGCAGCTGGAACAGAAGCTTGGTGATGAGCAGCTTTTCCTCGACCGGCTTCTCGACGAGATCGTTCGCGCCTGCGCGCAGCAACGCGGCCTGGTTTGCCGGATTCTCGTCGCCGGTCATCACCAGCGTGGGCAGCTGCCCCTTGCCGTAACCGAATTCGTTGCGGATGCGTTCGACCAGATCGCCGCCAGTGAGTTCGCCTTTCAAGCTCACGTCGGTCAAAACGACATCGGCACCGACCGCGCCACGCCCGCGCGCATCGCGCAGGTGCTGGAGGGCATCTTCGGCACTGATGACGTGGTGCACGGTAAGTCCGTACTTCTCCATCATGCGGCGCGTGGCGAGCGCGACGACACGACTGTCTTCCACGTAGAGCACTTCGCCCTCGGCGCCACCCTCGGGCCGCACGTAGCCGCGGATGAATTCCGCCAGCGCGCCGAAGCCGAGGGACTTGTCGAAGTAGTCGGTGACGAATTCGCCAAGCTCGCGGCGGTGCAACCGCTCCTCGACGTCGCCGGAGACGACGACGATCGGCATGTAGATCTGCGGCGCGGACTCGCGCACGAAGCGCGCGACGTCGAGTCCGTCCATGTCGGGCAGGCGCAAGGCGACGGTGACGAAGTCGAATACCCCGCGTTGCAGCTCGGCCTGTGCTTCCGCGCCTGTGGAGGCGCCGACGATCTCGACTCCCGGCACTTCGGCGGTGACGACGCGCGCTATCAGCTGGCGGACGACCTTCGAGCCGTCCACCAGGAGAATGCGCGGCGTGGCGCCGGCAACACCTGAACCGATGTGAGATCCCACCCGATATCCCCTTGGTCAGCCCGCCGCGGCGCGGCGGATCTGCCGCGCGCTGACGAGTCGTGCACCGAGCCACCCCAGCACGGCCGATGCGAAGGGTACCGAAAGCAGGAGCCAGGCGGGGAGTCCACCGAATGTGACACTGCCGTCGTAAGCCGCCGCAAGGCGTCCCACCGGACCGGCCATGGCCAACTCGAGCACGACGGCCAGCGACACGGCGAGGACACCGGCCAGGAAGCCCAGCCAGATGCCCGCGTACAGGTAGGGCCGGCGAACGAAGGGGCGACTGGCGCCGATGAGCAGGAGCACGCCGATTTCGGCGCTGCGGCTCTGGATATCCACGCGAATGGTGTTGCCCACCACGAGGAGCGCGGCCACGCCGAGCAACAGGGCCAGCAGGCCGACCGCTCGGCTGCCAACGCCCAGCAAGGCATCGAGGCGCTGCCGCCATGCGCCGGTATCCTGCACCATGTCCACACCCGGCGTCGCCTTCATCGATTCGACGAGCCGGCTGGCTTCCTCCGCGGACAGCCCGGGTTTCGGCTTCACGGAAAGCACATAGGGAAGCGGATTGGCGTCGAGCGACTGCAAGGCGCCGGAGAAACCCTGGACCTCGGCGAGTTCATCGAGCCCGTCCTTCGGCGTTCGCACGACGATGTCCGCCACTTCCGGACGGCCGCGCAACGCCGAGGCGGCGGTTTCCGCCATGGCCGCGTTCTGTCCGGGCTTCATGAAGGCGCTGATGGACTGGTTGCGTCCGAGCGCGTCGCCCATTCGTTGCACGTTGCCGAGCAGCAGATAGAACGTGAGCGGCAGGGCCAGGGCCACACCCATGACGGCCACCGTGAGCAAGGTGCCTAACGGTCGGGCACTAAGGCGGCGCAAACTGATCGACATGCTCCAGGCATGGTGCTCGCGCCAGGCGCCGACCTTGCGTGGTCCGCTACGGCGCGTCTTCTCCGGTTCCGGAGCCCGGCGGGATTCACGAACGGCGTTCATACCACCTCCGTGGCGGGTACGTCGGCGACGAGCCTGCCGTGGTCGAGCACCACGACGCGCTTCTTCATCCGCTTGATGAGCATGAGGTCGTGGCTGGCGACGAGGACGGCGGTGCCGACCGCCTGGAACTCTGCGAACAGGGCCATGATCTCCATGGCCAGCTGGGGATCGAGGTTGCCGGTGGGTTCGTCGGCAATGAGCACGGCGGGCTTGCCGACGATGGCGCGGGCGATGCCCACGCGTTGCTGCTCGCCGGTCGACAGGGCTTCGGGCAGCTGCTTCTCGTAGCTGAGCAGACCGACCTTTTCCAGGGCGGCGCGCACGCGGCGGCCTCGATCGCCGGGCGCGACGCCTGCAATGATCAGCGGCAATTCCACGTTCGCGAAGACGCTGCGGTCGAGCAGCAGGCGATGGTCCTGGAACACCATGCCGAGCTTGCGCCGTACCTTGGGGACGTCGCCGGCGCGAACCGTGTTGAGCTTCTGGCCGTCCAGCGTGACCACGCCGTTGGTGGGGCGCTCGATCATCGCCAGCAGCTTCAGCAGCGTGCTCTTGCCGGCACCGGAATGCCCGGTGACGAAGGCCATTTCGCCTGCGTCGACTTGGAACGACACATCGGTAAGGGCCTGGTGACCGCCCTCATACCGTTTGCTCACCAGATCGAAACCGATCACCGCGTTACCCGTTGGCTCGTGAAGCTCCAGAGGATAAGGGATGTGGTGGTGGTTTTGCGGCCCCACGGCCGACGGATTCACGTAGGAGCGCGCCCTGCGCGCGACAGGTTTTCGCGAGGAGCAGCAGGGCCTGCGGCTCTTGGCGAAAACCTGTCGCGCGCAGGGCGCGCTCCTACAAGGCCTGGTTCAGCGGCCGCCGAACAGGCGGCCTATGCGGCGCAGCAGACCCACCTTCTCCTTGGCCGGTGAAGCGGCCGGCGGTGTCGCCGAAGCCGGGCGGCTGGCGGTCACCTGGCGCGACGGGCGGCGGTTCGGATTCGCCTGGCCTTCAGCGTGGCGCGAGGCGCCCTGCTTCGGGTGGTCGGCGCGCGCGGCGTTGCCGTTCGCCGAGACTTGGGCGTTGCCGTTGCCACTCCCGCTGCCGTTCTCCGCACCCTCGCGGGCACCGCGGCCGCGGCCGCCACGACGGCGGCGGCGCTTCTTCGTCGCTCCGTCGGCAGCCATCGCTTCCACGGCGGCCGGGAGTTCGGCGACGGTTTCGGCCACGACGACGGTCTTCATCGGCACTTCGGCCGGTGCCGCCGCGGCGGCCGGGCGATCCTCGCGCGGCGGCCGCGGACGGCGCTCGCGGCTGCCGGAGCGATCGCCTGAACGCGGGCCGCTACGGCCGTCGCGACTACCACGACCGCCCTTCTCCGGCGGCGCACCGCGGGTGGGGATGTGACCGTCGTTATCGTTCGGATCTTCTACCTCGTCCTGCACGCCGTCGGCACGCGGGCGGGGCGCCGGCATCACCAGCAACCTCGCCTCCATCGAGGCGGTGGGAATCTTCTGGTTGATGTAGGCCTCGATGTCCGGCAGGCCCATCGCATAGAGGTCGCACGCGAAGCTGATCGCATCGCCGTCGGCGCCCAGGCGCGCGGTGCGGCCGATGCGGTGGACGTAGTCCTCGGCATCCTGCGGCAGGTCGTAGTTGAACACGTGGCTGACCGCCGGGATGTGCAGGCCGCGGGCGGCAACGTCGGTAGCCACCAGCAGGTCGATCTGGCCTTCCTGGAAACGTTGGAGCAGCTTCTGCCGCTTCACCTGCGGCACGTCGCCGGAGATGGCGCCGACGCGGAAGTTGTGCCGCTTCAGACGGTCGGTGATGCGCTCGGCGGCGGCTTTGGTATTGACGAAGATGATGCTGCGCTCGGCCTTGCTCTCCTCGAGCAGGTTGAACAGCAGCGGCATCTTTTCTTCCTTGGAGGGGAAGTAGACGACCTGGCGGACACGGTCCGCAGTGACGTTTTCCGTCTCCACCACCAGCTTTTCGGCCTCGTGCATATGCTCGTAGGCCAGTTCCAGCACGCGATGGCTCAGCGTGGCGGAGAACAGCAGCACCTGGCGCTGTTCGCGGGCAGGCAGGCGGCGGAAGATGAAGCGCACGTCCTTGATGAAGCCGAGATCGAACATGCGGTCGGCTTCGTCGATGACCATGACCTCGACACTGCCAAAGCCGAACACGTCCTGCTTGTGGTAATCGAGCAGGCGGCCCGGGGTGGCGATGATGATGTCGCAGCCGTCGCGCAGTTGCTGGCGCTGCTTGTCGTAGTCCACGCCGCCGTAGATCAGCGCGCTGCGCAGGCCCGTAGCCCTGCCGATGACCTGGAAGTCCTTCTCGATCTGGATGGCCAGCTCGCGGGTAGGCGCGATGACCAGGGCACGAGGGTCGGAGTCCTTGCGATCCGGGTGGGCCGGATTCTTGAGGAGGCGATCCATCAGCGCGACCAGGAAGGCGAACGTCTTGCCGGTGCCGGTCTGGGCCTGGCCCGCGACGTCGCGCCCCATCAGGGCGACGGGTAGCGTCAGCGCCTGGATGGGCGTGCAGCGGGTGATTCCGGCGGCGGCGAGGCCTTGATGGAGCAGCGGATGGAGGTCGAGGTTTTCGTAGAAGACGTCGGTGAGAACGGTTTGGGACATAGTGGAATGAAGGGCCTGGAAACTCGCGCCACGCTTGGGTGGCGCCGTCCCGGCGGCATGAGGAGCCCACGGGACACGGAGGGTCCGGCCGGCGTCACGGGAGTGTCGGGAGCGGCCGGGTGTCAGTCCGGCGGCCTGCGACGCGCCCGGCGCGCGATGGCCGGAGGCGATGGTGGTCGCGCCCGAGGGTTTCCGCTGGCATAGGTGAACCGGCTTTGGAAACCGGTTCACCTATGTCAACGGAAACCACCCGCCGGCGACCTTGAATTGCTTGTATCGCGCCCCTAGTTGGGTTGGAATGAGGGCCGCCGGCTGCAATGGCCAAGACCTTCGGTTCCGGTTGGACCCGCGACATGGGGCTCCTTAGTGTAGCCGATGCGAGCGTCACGGTCGTCAACCCCTTATTCACCCTTTCCTGGAGACCCCGGTGAGCGAAAAGATCACCCACACGAGCGACGCTGCGTTCCAAAAAGACGTCCTCGATTCCGAAACCCCTGTCCTGCTCGACTTCTGGGCGGAGTGGTGCGGCCCCTGCAAGTCCATCGCTCCAGTGCTCGACCAGCTGGCCGACCAGTACGACGGCAAGGTCAAGATCGTGAAAATCAACATCGACGATAACCAGCAGACGCCCCGCCAATACGGCGTCCGCGGTATTCCGACCCTGATGGTCTTCAAGAACGGCAAGGTCGAAGCCACCCAGATCGGCGCCGTCGGCAAGGGGCAGCTCGACCAGATGATCCAGAAGGCGATCTGATAGCCCTGTTTCACTCAGCCGCCGCGTGAGGCGCTTTACGCCGCGCCTCACGCGATGCTAGGCTCTAAGGCGTTCGCCGGGACACCGCTTGTCCCCCTGCCGCGAACCCTCTCCCCTCCTTTTTCCAACGGCGCCCCGTGAGGTTTGCCCGTGTCCGATATCGAAACCAAAGACTCCATCGACGCCAAGGGCGCCGGCGACCAGCCCGCGACCGAGCCGCGTCCCCGTACCCGCCGCAAGGCACCAGCCGCCGAGGCGCCCACCGTAGAGACGAGCGCCCCGGCGCCAGCTCCCGCGAGGCCAGCGCCTGTCCCGGCTCCGGCACCCGCGCCCACCCCGGCTCCACAGGCCGAGCTGCAGCTCAACAATCCTCCAGCGCTTCCGCCCCTGCCGCAGACGCAGGGCGAGACGCGCGACGGCGGCCAGCAGCAGGCCCAGCCCCAGGCTGGTGGTCCGCAGCACCAGCCGCAGAACCGCAACGACCGTAACGAGCGCGATGGCCGCGGCCGCCGCCGCCGGAACGAGCGCAATCCGCAGCGCCCGGGTGGCGGTGGCGGTGGCGGCGGTGGCGGCAACGCTGGCGGCAACGCTGGTGGCGGCAACTACCAGCACCCGCGCAACAACAACGGCTATCCCGTCGACGACGACGAGAACGCCGATGCCGGCAGCAACGATCGCCTGATCAACCTGACCGAACTGAAGCGCAAGAACTCCATCCAGCTCCTTGAATTCGCCGAGTCGCTCGGCATCCGCGAGGGTGTCGCCCGCCAGCGCAAGCAGGACGTGGTGTTCAACATCCTGAAGGCCCACGCCCGCTCCGGTGGCGGCATCTGGGCCGAGGGCGTGCTCGAAATCCTCCAGGACGGCTTCGGCTTCCTGCGCTCGGCCGACGAGTCCTACCTGGCCGGCCCCGACGACATCTATGTCTCGCCCAGCCAGATCCGCCGCTTCAACCTGCGCACCGGCGACTACATCACCGGACGCGTCCGCCATCCGAAGGAAGGCGAGCGCTACTTCGCGATGCTCAAGGTCGACGACATCAACGGCGATCCGCCGGAGGCGTCGAAGAACAAACTGCTGTTCGAGAACCTCACCCCGCTGTTCCCGCGCAAGGCGTTCAAGCTCGAGCGAGGAAATGGTTCCACCGAGGACATCACCGGCCGCATCCTCGACCTGGTGGCGCCGATCGGCCGCGGCCAGCGTGGCCTTATCGTCTCCCAGCCGAAGTCCGGCAAGACGATGATGCTGCAGAACATCGCTCAGGCCATCCAGTACAACCATCCCGACGTCCACCTGATCATGCTGCTGATCGACGAGCGTCCGGAAGAAGTCACGGAAATCGCCCGCACCGTCCGCGCCGAAGTCATCAGCTCCACCTTCGACGAGCCGGCCGTGCGCCACGTGCAGGTCGCCGAGATGGTGATCGAACGCGCCAAGCGCCTGGTCGAGCACAAGAAGGACGTGGTGATCCTGCTCGACTCCATCACCCGCCTGGCCCGTGCCTACAACACCGTGGTTCCCAGTTCCGGCAAGGTGCTTACCGGCGGTGTCGATGCCAATGCACTGCAGCGTCCGAAGCGATTCTTCGGCGCCGCGCGCAACGTGGAGGAAGGCGGCAGCCTGACCATCGTCGCCACGGCGCTGACCGACACCGGCTCGAAGATGGACGAGGTGATCTACGAGGAGTTCAAGGGCACGGGCAACATGGAAGTGCACCTGTCCCGGCGCATCTCCGAGAAGCGCGTGTACCCCGCTATCGACATCAACCGCTCCGGCACCCGCCGCGAGGACCTGCTGATCGATCCGGACCTGCTCGCCAAGATCTGGATCCTGCGCAAGCTCCTCCACCCGATGGACGAACTGACGGCGATGGAATTCATGCTCGACAGGATGAAGAACACGAAGTCCAACGACGAGTTCTTCAATTCGATGAAGCGCTGATTCCGTCTTGCAGAAAAAACCTGCGAAAGGCCGCTCCGGCGGCCTTTTTCTTTGTCCGATTACTGAACCCGAGGCGCTCGCCAGGACTTTTTGGACACGGCGCCGACCCGCGATGCTACGCTCCGCGCGCAGGCACCTTTTGCTTGCGGGAACCCGTCCCCATGTGATCCGCCTAACGGCCGTGAGCCCAACGTCAAGGAAAGTCCGTGTCCATCCCCAGCGCCGCGAAGAGCACGCCTATCGGCGATCGCCACGACCTGATCGCCCACCTCGCAAAGGGTGAAAAGGCGCGCTCCGACTGGCGCATCGGTACCGAGCACGAGAAGTTCGGCTTCTACACCGACGACCTCACACCGCCGCCGTTCGACGACGGCCGTCCGGGCATCCGCGCCATCCTGGAAGGCCTGGCCTCGCGTTACGGCTGGGACATCGCCCGCGAAGGCGACACGCCCGTCGCCTTGACCAAGGGCAAGGCGAACATCACCCTGGAGCCGGCGGGCCAACTCGAACTTTCCGGCGCACCGCTGGAAACGATCCACGACACCTGCGACGAAGTCACCGACCACCTCAAGGAAGTACGTTCGGTCGCCGAGGAACTCGGCATCGGGTTCCTCGGCATGGGCTTCCAGCCAAAGTGGCGTCGCGACCAGATGCCGTGGATGCCTAAGGGCCGCTACAAGATCATGCGCGACTACATGCCCAAGGTCGGCTCGCTCGGCCTGGACATGATGACGCGCACCTGCACCGTGCAGGTCAACCTCGATTATTCGAGCGAGGCCGACATGGTGAAGAAATTCCGCGTCGGCCTCGCGTTGCAACCGATCGCCACCGCGTTGTTCGCCAACTCGCCCTTCACCGAAGGCAAGCCGAACGGATACAAGTCGTATCGCTCGCACGTGTGGACGGATACGGATGGCGATCGCACCGGCATGCTCGACTTCGTCTTCGAAGATGGATTCGGCTACGAGCGCTACGTCGATTACATCCTCGACGTGCCGATGTACTTCAGCTATCGCGATGGCAAGTACCTCGATCTCGCGGGGCAGGACTTCAAGAAATTCATGCGCGGCGAATTGCCTGCGTTGCCTGGCGTGAGACCCACGATGACCGACTGGGCCGATCACCTCACCACGGCGTTCCCGGAAGTGCGTCTCAAGCAGTATCTGGAAATGCGTGGTGCGGACACGAGTACGTGGAATTCGCTATGTGCCCTGCCCGCGCTCTGGGTCGGCCTGCTTTACGACGACGTCGCCCTCGACGCGGCGTGGGATCTCGTAAAGGATTTCAGCAAGGCCGAACGCCACGCACTGCGTGACGGCGTGCCGAAGGAAGCGCTGGACCTGCGCTTCCGCGACCACACGGTGCGCGACCTGTCGCTCGAGGCGCTGAAGATCGCGGACGCCGGCCTGAAGCGCCGCAATCGCCAGGGCAATCGTGGTGCGGACGAGTCGATCTACCTGGAGCCATTGATGGAAATCGCGATCTCGGGCAAGACGCAGGCGGATGTGAAGCTGGAGCTGTTCAACGGGAAGTGGAACGGCAGCGTCGATCCACTGTTCCGCGAATACGCGTATTGACCGTAGGAGCGCGCCCTGCGCGCGACAGCTTTTCGCGAGGAGCCCCAAGATCCTGTTACTCACGGCCTCAAAAGCTGTCGCGCGCAGAGCGCGCTCCTACAAAAAAGACCTCCCCGTCGCCGGGGAGGTCTTTTCTTCAACCGACCGGTAAAACGATCAGAACTGGTACTTGGCCGAGACGCTCAGCAGGTTGCCCTTGTCGTCGCTCGAACCGACCAGGCGGTCGCCGGTACCGCTGGTCACGCCGGCGATATGTGCGTCGTTGACGAAGATATGCGCGTAACCCGCGTTGATCTCGAAGCGATCGGTGGCCTTGTAGCCGATACCGAAGGCCAGCCACTTGCGGGTGGAGTCCGGCACGCGCGGCGAGCGGGTGTCGTCGTAGGTCGGCGTGGTGTCGACGGCCACACCGCCGCGCAGGGTCAGCTTGTCGGTGACGTAGTACTCACCACCCACCGAGGCGAACCAGGTGTTGCGCCAGCTGTAGTCTTCGCTGGTCGGCGGCTGGTTCGGGTTCGAGTAGTTGACGGTGAGATCCTGGAAGGCATCCCACTTGGTCCACGACAAGTCGAAGCCGAAACCGAACTTCTCGTCCTGGTGCCAGAAGCTCGCGGTGGCGATGGAGGGCGTGGTGAAGTCCGCACGGCCATTCGTGTGGGTGAAGGGCGGCTGGCCGCCACCCAGCAGCGGAGCCACGGCCGGATTCGACAGCACGGCGGTGACGTTCGACGGCATGGTGAAGTTGCCGGTGCCTTCGAGCGTGTGGCTGATCTTGCTGCGGTAGTTCAGCGCGATGCGGTCGTTGGCGGTCAGCTTCCACAGACCACCGACCTGCCAGCCATAGGCCCAGTCGTCGCCCTTGATCTTGGCGGTGCCATCGCTGCCCGGCGGCACCACGGCGGCGTACTGCCCGGCGAGCGCGGCGGCGGTGGCAGGCGGCAACTGGCCGGCGGCGGCGGCGCGCTGGATCAGGCCCAGGCCGACGGTGTTGTAATTGATGGCGCTGGTCAGTTCCGCGCTCGTCTTCTGGGCGATGGCGCTGACGCCGACCGCGAAATCGTCGGTCACGTCGAACGAGGCCGACAGAGTGGCGTCGAACGACTTGAAGTCGGACTTGATGCCGTTATAGCGGCCCTTCCAGTCGGAGTCGTATTCGGTCTTGAAACCGAACGGCGCGGTGAGGCCGAAGCCGACGTGCCAACGGTCGCTTACCTGCGAGGCGAAGTACAGCGCCGGGACCGGGATCGTGGTTCCCGCGTCGCCGCCGTTGCCGCCGCTGATCGGCCGGCCCTGGGCGTCCGTGGCCGTACCGTGGAACTTGGTGCTGAAGTTGATGCCGGTGACGTCGGCCTGGAACACGTTGCCCTTCAGCATCGACATCGCGGCCGGGTTGTTCACGATCACTGAGGCGTCGTCGCCCGCGGCGG
Source organism: Luteibacter sp. (assembly GCF_036499525.1). Lineage (GTDB taxonomy): Bacteria > Pseudomonadota > Gammaproteobacteria > Xanthomonadales > Rhodanobacteraceae > Luteibacter. The sequence continues at coordinate 192,756 of NZ_DASYDO010000063.1, forward strand.
TGGAGCCCGCGAACGCGCGGCCGAGGTTCTTGGCGCTGTTTTCCTTCAACTGGAAGGCGCTGGCCTGGGCAGCCTGGGGAGCCACCAGCGCGCCGGCGACGGCCAACGAAAGGGCGGCGATGGCAAGCGGGCGGGTACGGAGGTTCAGCTTCTGCATGCGGGGTCGGCTCCTGCTTCTTGTTCTGCTCGGGGGCGGTGGAAATCACGCGTCGGAAAAGCGGAAACTTATCCGTTTTCATACGCGCGTTTAACATTCTGGCTGTGCACTTTGGACGAATTGACGCACGTTTTGCAAGTCCCGCTGCAACAAAGGTGAAACGGGTCACGTGTACGAACCCCCGTTTCCGCCCGGCATTTGCTAACGTTGAACACCCGCCCCGATAGCGAGACTTGCCGTCATGCACTGCTTCGTGTACGCCAGTCAGCGCAAACCGGACACCTACGTCTGGCTCGCCCGTCGCGAGGGTTTCGATCTGCTTCCCGAGCCGCTCGCTCTCCTGCTGGGCGAACTGCGCTTCGTGCTGCAGGTGGAGTTGACGCCCCAGCGCAAGCTGCCGCACGACGACACCGACCGCGTGCTCGGGAACCTGGCCTCCCAAGGCTGGCACATGCAGACGCCGCCCAACGAGACGCTGAGCGTGTGCAACCAGCCGAACCACAATCGCGAGATCGATCCGGGCGAAACCCTCGTCCGGGCGTGATCCAGCCGAATACGCGCATGCGGGAACCGTGCAACCCGGGTTAACGCCCCGTTACCGCGTAGGCGCGAACGGCTCCGTATACTCGCGCGTATGGCTAAATCCAAACGTCGTCGACCGTCGCTGATCAAGGCGCTGCCCTGGTTCCTCCCCGCTCTCGCAGCCGTCGCCTGTGCAGGCTTGACGGCCTCGCCCCTGGCCCTGATCCCGCTGCTGCTGGCCAACGCCCTGGCCATGGGCGCGGTATGCCACGCGATCGGGTTCGACCCTGAAACCAGCTACCTGCGCACGGTGCTGCGTCGCGGTTCCGCGCACGTCGTGATGTTCACGGCCTACACCTTCCTCGTCTTCGTCCTGGTGGCGTGGCCCTTGCTCAAGCTCACCCAGGCCCCGAGCCTCGGGGCCGCATTGCTGCTCGCCGCCACGCTGGTCGTGGCGCTGGCCGCGCTATGGCGGGTCTGGCCGGCCTTCGGTCTGCTGTTCGTCTGGGACGACGCCTATCCCGCGCACAGCGGCGACGGCTCCTGGATATTCACGGCCATGGCCCGCTCGATCAGCTTTGGCCGGCACCTCTCGGCCGAGGAGCGCTTCTTCTCGCACTTCCTGCCGGCGTCGCTGGGCCTGCTTGTCCTCGCTTTCTGCGCCGTCGCGCTGTCGGGGCTCTACGGCGTGCTGCCCTCGGAGATGCGCATCGCGGCGCTGGGCGTCTACGCGCTGGTGCTGCTGCCCCTCGGCTGCATGATCATCGCCAATCGCACCCTGCGCGCGCTGCTATGCGATTTTCGTGGGCACATTCGTACCGCGCGCGAGGAACCGCGGGACGACACACCGGCCGAGGCCGTCCGCGCACCGATTCCGGTGCTCCGTAGCGAGGAAAGCCAGCCCGGCGTCCGCGAACAGGCCTTGCTCGTCGCGGCGCGCGGCGGCGACGTCGCCCGGGCCGTAGCGCTCGTCGAAGCCGGCGCCGACCCCGATACCGGCGCAGAGCCAGGCGATCGCGACCAGCGGCCGGTGCTCACCCTCGCCGCACTCTCACCGGATATACGCCTGCTGCGCGCCCTGATCGGCAAGGGCGCGAAGGTGAACCGCGTGCACAACGGCATGACTGCCCTGCTCGCAGCCAGTCGCGACAGCTGGCACGGACGTCCGGAAGCCGTTCTCACCCTGCTCACCAACGGCGCGAATGCCGCTGGCGCGGACGCCGAGGGAAATACGCCGCTGCATGGTGCCGTGCTGAGCGCGGAGCCGACCATCGCCGCCATGCTGCTGGATGCCGGTGGGCCGGTGGATGCCGTGAACCACGCGGGCGAAACGCCGCTTGTGATCGCCTGCCGCACGGCGAACTGGACCCTGGCCCGTTTCCTGCTCGATCACGGCGCCAAGCCCGCGCCGGTGGGAACCGAGCCCGCGCTGGTCGCGGCCGCCAGCATTCCCGACGACGACAGCGAAGGCGCGAAAGTGCTGCTCCGCTACAAGGCAGCGGTGAACGCGGCCGATGCGAACGGCCGCACCGCGTTGATCACCGCCGCGGCCGAAGGGCACGAGCAGATCGCCCGCGTCCTGTTGCAGGCCCACGCCAACCCGAACCTCGCCGACAAGAACGGCACCACCGCCTTGATGGAAGCCGCGCGCGCGGGCGCGCACGGCATCGTGCAGATGCTTGCCGACGCCGATGCGGATGCCTCGCCTCGCGATGGCCACGGGCGCGACGCCCTCACGCTTGCCTGCCAGTCGCCACGCGCCCAGGCCGCGACGGTACGCGCGCTGCTCACGCTTGGCGCGCAGCCGAAGGAGCCCGCGGCCGATGGGCGCAGCGCACTCGACCATGCGGCGGCCACGGGCCGATGGGATTTCGTCGCCCTGCTCGATCCGGAAACGCCGTTGCCCACGTCGCTGAGCGAATCGGTCGTACCCGAAGCCGGCGCCGATTCGCCTATGCATCTCTACGATGCGCTGCGCTTCGGCCACTGGGCGGTCGCCTCCACCTTCGCCGCGAAGGTCCGCGAGTGGCCTGCGCATGAACTCGCCGCGCTATATGTGGACCTGGCGGGCGCTGGGTTCGATACCGCGCGAGCCTGGCTGCTCGATCATGGCCTCGCCGCGGAAGCGAGACTCGCGACGCCCGCCAACGAGGAAGGCGGGCCCGGCCGGCGCCTGTTCGATGCGCTGCTCCCGCAGTTGCCGCAGTCCGCCGACGCCCTGCTCCAGCTCATGCAGGCGGGCGCGAGCCCTGCCGGCGCGGGCCTTCTCGGACATGCCATCTGCCGCCTCGAGGACGCGGACGAGCGGCTCACCCTTGCGATGCTCGAAGCCGGCGCGGATCCCTTCGGCGCCGACGCGCGGGGCCGCACGCCAGTGCACGTGGCTGCCGCCACGGGTCGCGTCGCTCTCCTTGGCGCGCTGCTCGAGCGAGGCATGGATCCGAACGTGCGCGATGCCGGCGGCCGTACACCGCTGCATGCCGCACTGGAACAGGCGGACGACAGTCTCCCGCTGGTCCGCCTGCTGGTCGCGCACGGCGCCGATCCCGAGGCGGCGGACGTTAATGGCGAGACACCTTATGGCCTCGGCATTGGCCACGGCGACGTCGAACGCTGGCTGAGCTGGTCTATCTGGTCGCTGCCGCGACGCGCGCTTCGCGCCAACGATCTTCCCGCGGCGGCAGCCGCGGGCGACCTGCAGGCCATCGATCGCCTCCTCGAGCTCGGCTTCGCCGTCGACACGCGCGACCAGCAGGGTGCCACCGCCCTGCTCCGCGCCGCTGGCGCGGGTCGCCGTGACGTCGCGGAGCGCCTGCTCGCCGCCGGCGCCGATACGGCGGTCACCGCCACGTCCGGCGTGACGCCACTCGCGGCGGCGGTGAACACACGCCGCGAGAACGTGGTGGCGCTGCTGATCGAACGCGGTGCGGCCGTCGACCAGCGCCTGCCCGGCGACGCCACGGCCCTGATGATCGCCGCGACACTCGGCTATCCCGATATCGCCGACCTGCTGTTGACGGCGGGCGCCGATGTGTCCGCGGAAGACGCGCACGGACATACCGCGCTGCATGCTGCCGCCCAATATTGCTTCGGCAGTCGCGACAGCTTGCGCGCGCGGCGACTGTTCGACGCCGTGATTGGCAAGGGCGCCGACGTGAACAAGCCGGACAAGGATGGCGTCACACCGTTGCTCATCCTCCTCGGGGCGCATATGCGCCCCGGCACCGACGCGGACGCGACGCACCTCGGCGCCCTGGTGCCGGTGCTGCTCGATGCGGGAGCAATGGTCGAGCATGCCGATCATCGCGGGGTCAGCGCGCTGCACGCGTGCGCGATGCACGCATTGCTGCCGCCGGCCCGCGTGCTGCTGCAGCGTGGCGCGAACCGCCATGCAGCGGATGCGTTCGGGCGCACGGCGGGCGAGGTGGCACGGCACCTCGGCTATGTCGACATCGCACACGAACTAGGCACGCGCGTCGGTGCGATCCCTAGCGTGAGGCAGACGCTGCGGCAGCCTGCACAGCCGGATTGAACGAACGAAGAGGGGTCACTTTTCCTCTTCGCGTTCCCGCTCGTCGACGGCATCTGCCTCGAAGAGTTGCTGCAGGTCTTGCAGGGCTTCCTTGGTGGTCTGCACCAGCGCGGTTTCGTCGTCGTAAACGAGGTACTGCGCACGGAGTACCTGGTCGTCGTGCTTGCGGAAGCGCTCCAGGCGGCTCTCCGCGACATCAGGGCTCATGCCTAGCGACTCGAGCACGTGACGGGTCATCTCCAGGCTCGAATAGAAGGTTTCGCGCACGGGCTCTTCAACGCCGATGTCCATCAGGCGGAACGCGTGCTGACGGTTGCGCGCGCGGGCGACGATCTTCAAGTGGGGATACTGGCGGCGTACGAGCCGAGCGGTACGCAGGTTCACTTCAGGATCGTCCGTGGCGATGACGAACACCTCGGCCTTGTCGGCCTGTGCGGCGCGCAGCATTTCAGGCCTTCCCGGGTCGCCGAAGAACAGCGATGTGCCGCCGAAACGGCGCGAGGTGTCCACCTGTTCCACCGAGCTTTCCAGGGCCACGAACTGGACGCCCTGCGCGCGCAGGATACGCGCGACGATCTGGCCCATGCGGCCGAAGCCCGCGATGATCACGCGCGGCGTATCGGACTCGATGTTGTCGAATTCGCGATCGGGCTTGCGCACGCGTTCGGTCATGAGACGCGAGGCCACCAGCACGAGCAGCGGCGTCAGCGCCATCGACAGGGAGATGGCCATCACCATGAGGCCACGTTGGGTACCGTCGATGACGCGGCTTTGCTGGGCGAGATTGAGGATGACGAAAGCGAACTCGCCACCGCACGCCAGGAGCGCGGCAAGGCGCACGGAATCGGCCGTGGTGAGCGCGCCCACCAGCCTCCCCAGGGGCATGATCAACACGGCCTTCACCGCCATCAGCAGGACCACCAGGCCCAGCACCAGCAGCGGCTTGTCGACCAGCATGTGAAGGTCCACCGACATGCCCACGCTGATGAAGAACAGGCCGAGCAGCAGGCCCTTGAACGGCTCGATATTCGATTCGAGTTCGTGCCGGTATTCCGAGTCCGCCAGCAGCAGGCCGGCGAGGAAGGCGCCTAGCGTCGTCGAGATGCCCGCCAGTTCCATCAGCCATGCCGTACCCATCACGACGAGCAGGGCCGTGGCGGTGAACACCTCAGTGCTCTTGGCGCGAGCGACGAAACGGAACACATGACGCAGCAGCAACCGGCCGCCGACGATCACCGCGAGGATCATGCCGACGACGCGGACGACACTCATGAGGTCGGGCGCATGCGCATCGCGTGCGATGGCGCCGCCCAGCAACGGGACAGCGGCGATCAGCGGGATCGCCGCGAGGTCCTGGAACAACAGGATGGCGAAGGCCTGGCGGCCATAGACGGTACCGGCTTCCTTGCGCTCCGCGAGGATCTGCAAGCCGAACGCCGTGGACGACAGCGCGAGGCTGCCGCCGACGATCACCGCGGCTTTCCAGGTGAGGCCGAACAGGAAATAGCCGATCGCGCCCAGCGCGACCGAGCAGGTGAGCACCTGAAGGCTGCCGCTGCCGAATACCGCGCGGCGCATCACCCACAGGCGCGACGGCGACAGCTCCAGGCCGATGACGAACAGCATGAGCACCACGCCGAAGTCGGAGATGGTGGCCACGCCTTGCGTGTCGCTGATCAGGCCAAGCACCGATGGTCCGATGACCACGCCGGCAAGCATGTAACCGAGGACGGCCCCGAGACGGAAACGCTTGGTGAGCGGGACGGCTATCACCGTCGCCAGCAGGAAGACGACCGCCGTCTCGAGAAAATGATGACCGTCCATCCCGGCTCCCTAAGTGTCGGCCGGATTATGTCATGCGGACGAAGCGAGGTTTTGGCGATTCCTGTCGGGGCCCCTATAGCGACTCCGACAGGGTATTCAGCCCTTCAGCCAGCGCGCCACGTCGATGGCGAAATAGGTGAGGATCGCATCCGCGCCGGCGCGCTTCATCGACAGCAGCGATTCCATGACAACGGCCTTCTCGTCCACCCAGCCGTTCTGCGCGGCTGCCTTGATCATCGCGTACTCGCCGCTTACCTGGTAAACGAAGGTCGGCGCACCGAAGGCGTCCTTCACGCGGCGCAGGATGTCGAGGTAAGGCAGGCCCGGCTTCACCATCACCGCGTCGGCTCCCTCGGCGAGGTCCAGTTCCACCTCACGCAGGGCCTCGTCGCTGTTGCCGACATCCATCTGGTAGGTATGCTTGTTGCCCTTCCCCAGGCTCGCCGCCGAGCCTACGGCATCGCGGAAAGGCCCATAGAAGCTCGAGGCGTACTTCGCGGAATAGGCCAGGATGCGGGTATGGATATGGCCCGCGTCTTCCAGCGCCTCGCGAATGGCGCCGATGCGACCGTCCATCATGTCCGATGGCGCGATGAAGTCCATGCCCGCCTCGGCTTGGGCGAGCGACATCTTGATCAGCGCTTCGACGGTCGGATCGTTCATCACGTAGCCGTCGGCGTCGATCAGGCCGTCCTGGCCGTGGGTGGTGTAGGGGTCCAGCGCAACATCACCGATCAGGCCAAGCTGGGGCCAGGCCTTCTTCAGCGCGCGCGCTGCACGCTGGAACAGTCCCCGCGGGTTCCAGGCCTCGGCGGCGTCTTCGCTCTTGGCGTCCGCACCCACCGATGGGAACAGCGCCAGCGCAGGAATGCCCAGCCGCACGCATTCGCCAGCCAGTTTCAGC
>NZ_DASYDO010000064.1:0-10167 GCF_036499525.1 Luteibacter sp.
AGCGCGCCCTGCGCGCGACATCTCTTCGCGCCAGTCCGCAGGTTTGCGCGCCAGCTCCAAGGCACGGCCTCAAAACATGTCGCGCGCAGGGCGCGCTCCTACAGGTCAGACCCGCAACAAGCGCGCCGCCACTTCCACGATGTCCCGCGTAATCGCAACGGCGGACCCTTCGCGCGTCATCACCGCGGCCTGCCCCGCCCACAACGGCTGAAAGTCGCCACTGCCGCGCGCCTCCGCGACCTTGCGCAACGGCGCCAGCGGCCCGCCAGCCAACGGAAACGGCAGGGTGTCGCCGGATAGCGGTCCGAGTTCGCGCATCACGCGATTCAACACGCCACGCGCCGGACGCCCGGTAAGGACATTGGTGATGGCGGTATTGTCGTCGCGGCCTTCACGGACGGCTTGACGATGCACCATGACGCTCGTGGCCTCGTCCGCCAGCAGATAGGCGCTTCCCACCTGCACGGCCGACGCGCCGAGACATAGCGCCGCGGCCATGCCGCGTCCGTCGGCAATGGCGCCCGCCGCGATCACGGGCACGTGCAGGGCGTCGACCAGTTGCGGCACCAGGGCCATGATCCCCGGCTGGGTGGACATGTCGTCGGTGAGGAAGTTACCGCGATGGCCGCCGGCTTCGTAGCCCTGGGCGATCACGGCGTCGCACCCGCGCTCCGCCAGCCAGCGACCCTCGGCCACGGTGGTTGCCGAGGAAAGCACCACCGCGCCGGTGGCTTTCACCCGGGACAGGAGGTGATCGTCCGGTAGCCCGAAGTGAAAGCTCACCACTTCCGGACGCAGCGACTCGACCATCGCACACATGGCCTCGTCGAACGGCTCGCGCCCACCCGCCGGCGGCAGGTTGCTCGCGTCGACACCGAATTCCTCGAAGTACGGCGCCAGCCGTTCCAGCCAGCGGGCCGAGGCTTCCGCGGTCGGGGCTTCGGGGCGATGGGCGAAGAAGTTGAGGTTGATCGGCCCGTCCACCGCGCCCCGGAATGCCGCGACTTCGGCTGTGGCCTTCTCCACGCTGATGGAGGAACAGGGAATGGCGCCCAGTCCGCCGGCGTTTGCGACCGCGATCGCCAGAGGCGCCAGTCCCGCGCCGGCCATCGGGGCGAGCAGCAGGGGCTGTTCGATCGAGAGGAGATCGAGAATGCGGCGGTCGGTCCAGGCGGCCATGCTCTCACCGGTGGGGATTCGGAGGGGACGCGCCAAGCATAACGGGGCAATCGTTGGGCGGATGTTGGCCCTCATCGGCCCCGCGAATCCCACCATTCGTCCCTCAGGACCCGGTATTGCCCCCTTCGGGGGAGACGACGGCAGGCAGAAAACATGGTCTGGACCCGCCCGATGCACCACGGCGTCGGCGGCGAGCAGTGGAGCGCCGACGGTTTTACACGTAGCGGTTAGACGGGTGGCAGCTTGTCGATGAACTTGTCCAGGGTGATCGGATAGTCGCGCACGCGGACGCCGGTGGCGTTATACACGGCGTTCGCAACCGCCGCGGCCACGCCGCAGATGCCCAGTTCGCCCACGCCCTTGGCCTTCAACGGCGACGACATCGGATCGGTCTCGTCGAGGAACACCACCTCCTGGTGCGGGATGTCGGCATGCACCGGCACCTCGTATCCGGCGAGATCGTGGTTCACGAAATAGCCCAGGCGTTTGTCGACCACCAGGTCTTCCATCAACGCGGCACCGACCCCCATGGTCATCGCGCCGATCACCTGGCTGCGCGCCGTCTTCGGATTGAGGATCCGCCCGGCGGCGCAGACGGCGAGCATGCGCTCGATGCGCATCTCACCTGTAGCCGCATCCACGCGTACCTCGACGAAGTGCGCGCCGAAGGTGGATTGCTGGTGGGTCTTGGCGAGGTCGCCGTATTCCATACCGTCCTCGGCCACGATGTCGCCATCGGCCGCTGCACGCTCGAGCGGCACACGCTTTCCGTCGGCCACCACCTGACCGCCATCGAAGGTCGCCTTGGCCGGGTCGATACCGAGCTTCTGCGCGACGGCCTCGCGCAGCTTCGCGCAGGCGGCATACACGCCTGCCGCGGAACTGTTGCCGCCCCACTGGCCGCCCGACCCCGACGATACCGGGAAGGTCGAATCGCCCAGCCTTACGTCCACACGATCCAGTGGGAGGCCCAGCATCTCCGCCGCAGTCTGGCCGATGATCGTGTAGCTGCCCGTACCGATATCGGTCATGTCCGTTTCGACGACGAGCCTGCCGCTGCGTTCGAGGCGAACACGCGCGGCGGATTTCATGACCAGGTTGTTGCGGAAGGCGGATGCCACGCCCATGCCCTTCAACCAACGGCCTTCGCGAGTCGTTCCCGGCTGCGGCGAGCGCTTGTCCCAACCGAATTGCTTCGCGCCGGTACGCATGCACTCCACGAAGCGACGCTGCGAGAAGGGGCGTTTGGGATCCTCCGGATCCACCTGGGTATCGTTGCGAATGCGGAACTCGACGGGGTCGATGCCGACCTTCTCGGCGATTTCGTCGACGGCGATTTCCAGCGCCATCATGCCCGGCGCCTCGCCGGGCGCGCGCATGGCGTTGCCTTCCGCCAGGTCGAGCACCGCCAGCCGCATCGCGGTCATGCGATTCGCACCGGCGTACAGCAGGCGCGTCTGCGACACCGCCGTCTCCGGATCGCCGCCGGCAAGGTCGCCCGACCAGCTTTCATGCGCGATGGCATCGATCTTTCCGTCCTTCGATGTACCGATGCGAATGCGCTGGATCGTGGCGGGACGATGCGTCGTATTGTTGAACATGAGCGGACGCTGCAAGGCGACCGCCACCGGACGACCGGCGGCGCGGGCACCGAGCGCAGCCATGATCGCATCCGAGCGCACGAAGAGCTTGCCGCCGAAGCCGCCGCCGATATAAGGCGAAACAAGGCGCACGTTCTCCTTGGGAATACCGAGGGTGATCGCTACGTCACCACGGCTCCAGTCGACCATCTGGTTCGACGTCCACAGCGTGAGCTTGTCGCCTTCCCAGGCGGCGATGGTCGCGTGCGGCTCCATCATGGCGTGCGACTGGTCGGGCGTCGTATAGGTCGCGTCCAGTTTTACCGCCGCGTTGGCGAAGGCGGCATCGAAATTACCTACCGCCGTATCCGGTTTGCCGCCCTTGGGCTTGGCGGCCGTGGCTTTTGACGCGGCAAGGTCGAAATTGCCTTTCGTGCGCGCGTAGTCCACACGCACGAGCTGCGCCGCGGAACGCGCCTGCTCGAAGGTTTCCGCCACCACCACGGCTACGGCCTGGTGGTAGTGCTCGATGTTGGGACCGCCCAGAAGATGGGCCGTGTTGAACTTGCCCTTCCCGAGCTTGCCGGCGTTCTGCGCCGTCACGATGGCGATGACGCCCGGTGCGCGCTTCGCGCGCGACGTGTCGATGGAAACGATCCGGCCCTTGGGAATGGACGAGCCCACGATGTAGCCATACACGTGGTTCGGTGAGACGTCGTGGCGTTCGTAAGCATAGTGCGCGGTGCCGGTGGTCTTGAACGGACCGTCGATCCGGTCGACGGGTCTGCCGACGACCTTCAGCCGGTCGATGGGATTGGTGGTGGCAGGCGTATCGAATTTCATGCCTTCCGCTCCTTCGCTTCGGCCAGCGTGCCGGCGAGGGTTCGCTCCACCAGCACGATCTTGAAGGCGTTGCTTTCCGTCGTCTTTGCGCCGGCAAGCAAACGGTCTGTCACGGCCTTGGCGCCCTTGGGCAGTTCGCCATCCGCCGCTTCCACGCGCCACGGTTTGTGCGCGACGCCGCCCAACGCCACGCGACCACTACCATCCGGCTGCGCGATGAGCGCGACCGACACCAGCGCGAACGCGTACGACGAGCGGTCGCGCACCTTGTGGTAAAGCTGGGTGCCGCCAACCGGCTTTGGCAGCGTGACGGCGGTGATCAATTCGCCCTTCGTCAGCACATGCTCGATATGCGGCGTGCTTCCCGGCAAGGTGTGGAAGTCCGCGATCGGAATGCGCCGCGTGCTGCCATCGGGTTTTACCGTTTCCACCGTCGCGTCGAGGGCACGCATGGCGACGGCCATGTCGCTGGGATGCACGGCGATACACGACTTGCTGACGCCCATGATCGCGTGCTGCCGGCTGAACCCGCCGATCGCCGCGCAACCGCTGCCAGGAAGGCGCTTGTTGCAAGGCTGGTTCGTATCGTAGAAATACGGGCAGCGCGTGCGCTGCAGCAGGTTGCCGGCTGTGGTGGCCTTGTTGCGCAGCTGGCCCGAGGCGCCCGCCAGCATGGCGCGCGACAGCAACGGGTAATCGCGGCGGATGCGCGCATCGGCAGCGAGGTCGGTGTTGCGCACCAGGGCGCCGATGCGCAGGCCGCCCTCGTCGGTGGCTTCCGTCTTGTCCAGGTCCAGCCCGTTCACGTCGATGAGATGGGCCGGTTGCTCGATCTCTAACTTCATGAGGTCGAGCAGATTCGTGCCGCCGGCGATGAACCGTGCGTTCGGCATGCGCGCCGCGGCGGAGGCGGCTTCTTTCGGCGACTGGGCGCGCTCGTAGGTGAAGGGCTTCATGCGTTGCCCCCTGACACTTCGGTGATCGCGTCGTGGATGTTGGAGTACGCACCGCAGCGGCAGATGTTGCCGCTCATGCGCTCGCGGACCTCCATGCGGCTGAACTGCGCCTTGGCGGTGAGGTCGCTGGTGACGTGGCTGGGAATGTCGTCCTTTATCTCGTCCAGCACCGCGACGGCGGAGCAGATCTGCCCAGGAGTGCAGTAACCGCACTGGTAGCCGTCGTGCTTGACGAACGCAGCCTGCATCGGGTGCAGCTTGTCCGGCGTACCGAGACCCTCGATGGTGGTGACCTTGGCATCCTGGTGCATCACGGCCAGGGTGAGGCAGCTGTTGATGCGGCGGCCGTCGACGATGACCGTACAGGCGCCGCACTGTCCGTGGTCGCAACCTTTCTTCGTGCCGGTCAAGTGCAGGTGCTCGCGCAAGGCATCGAGCAGCGTCGTGCGCGTATCCAGTTCGAGTGCCTGGGCCTTGCCGTTGACCTCGAAGGCGACCTTCGCGGTAACCGGCTTCGTTGCGGCGTCGGTCTTGGCAGGCGCAGCGACAAGTCCCGGCGCGGCCAGCGCCGTGACCGACGCCGCACCCATCTTCAGTACATCGCGGCGGGTGAATTTCCAATCGTCCGACGGTTCCATTGATCGGGTCCTCAGCGCTGTTGGGGAGTTGTCCTGGACAGGCGTGCGCCTCACGAGGGTAGAACATCGCTGTAGGACCCGCTATAGCGGCGAGAAAGTCTTGTGACGATATCGCGACGCTACCTCGCCGCTATGACGGCTCCTACATAACGCCTCGTACCCATCCAGCGCACGCCGGATGCGCCTTAGATCCGGGACAGAAATTTACCGATGGCCTCGGCGATTTCCACGGCGTGGGTTTCCAGCGCAAAGTGGCCCGTGTCGAAGAAGCGGACTTCCGCATCGGGAATGTCACGCTTGAAGGCCTCGGCGCCCGGCGGCAGGAAGAACGGGTCGTTCTTGCCCCATACGGCGAGGAAGCGCGGCTTGTACTGGCGGAAGTACGCCTGGAAAGCCGGGTACATCGCCACGTTGCTCTTGTAGTCGCCGAACAGGTCCAGCTGGATTTCGTCCGCACCGGGACGCGCCAGGTAATAGTTGTCGAGAGCGATGCCGTCCGGTGACACCTTCGATTCGTCGGACACGCCATGGGTGTACTGCCAGCGCGTGGTTTCCGGCTTCAGCATGTCCCGAAGCATGTCGCGGTTCTTCTGCGACGGGTCCTGCCAGTAAGCGCGGATCGGGTTCCAGCCTTCGCTCAAGCCTTCTTCATAAGCGTTGCCGTTCTGCGAAATGATCGCGGTGATGCGCTCCGGGTGGCGGACGGCGAGACGGAGGCCGGTGGGTGCGCCGTAATCGAAGACATAAACGGCGAACTTGTCGAAGCCCACGACTTCGGTGAAACGGTCGATCACGTCGGCCAGGTGGTCGAAGGTGTATTTGAAGCTCTCACGGGACGGCATGTCCGACAGACCGAACCCCGGGAGATCGGGTGCGATGATGTGGAAGCGATCGGCCAGCAGCGGAATCAGGTCGCGGAACATGTGGCTCGACGACGGGAAACCGTGCAGCAGGAGCAGCTTCGGTGCGTTCGCCGGACCGGCTTCGCGATAGAACACGTTGAAGCCGTCGACGTTGACGGTGCGGTAAGTGATGGCGTTCATGATGCGTTTCCTCGGTACGTGGTGAGGGATCAGTTCAAATGGGGGGAGTCCAGGAGGTCATCCGGAATCTCGGGGCGGAGGTACATCGCCAGGGCGCCGACGATCAGAACGAGTCCGAGCAATGGCAGGAACAGCGCCACGACGGCAGCCGCAGCAAATATCAGCAGCGTGCCGAGCAATCGCCGCCTGGCCATGCGCCGCGAGCGTGGGGATATCTGCGCGTCGGAGAACGCGGCAAGCCGGTCGGGGCTGACCTTGCGTACAGGTGTCATGGCGCGGCTCCTTTCGAGTCCGGTCCGGACGTCCATGCTCAGCCCGCGATGCCTTGCGCGGCTTGCAGGAACAGGTCAACCACTGCGTCGGGTGCCGTCACGCTCGGCACATGATCGACGGGATGCGCGACCAGCTTTGCGTTCATGCGCCTGGCCATGAAACGCTGGGTATCTTCCACGATCATGCGATCGTGCTCGGCGACCAGGTACCAGCTCGGCACGTCCTTCCAGAGCGGACGGGCGACGGGTACGGTGATGCAAGCTGGGGATTGGGTCGCTGCGCGGCTACCAGCACAGCCTGCTCGTCTTCCGATGCCGGCATAGGCGTGGCCGACCAGGACCCCCGGGCCACCCACCCACTCCACGATCCGCTCAACAGCGGCTACGTCGTCGGCCAGGCTTGTCAGCGGGAGCGGTGCCATAACCGCCTTGATGTCCCGATGAAGGAGACGAGTGATCACCTTCGACCAGCTGGAGCCGTCGGCCCAGGCGCCATGGGCAAGGATGAAGGTCAAGTCGGCTGTGAGCATGGCTATGCTCCTGAAACAAAGGCTTGGGTTGACGGTCCGGGGGCGGACGTTGCATCGTGGCCTCGGCTCAGGACGTAACCACCTCGACGTTGATAAAGAGGTTATTGTCCGTCATGTAACTTGTCAAGAGGTTTTTAAGCGGTTACTTTCTCTTCACCTTACGGAGACGCGCCTGATGTCCCAGTCCCAGCCCGTCATGCTCATCGCCGACGCCCCCGGCCTCGACTTCCTTAATTCGCTCGCCACCCCCGTGGACGTTATGGTCGACTGGATCGACGATGGCGAAGGCCTCCTGGCCTGGCTCGGGCAGACCCGCATGGTTCCCGTCGACGTGCTGGCCGACATGCGCCGGCGCGCGATGCCCGGCGAACTGGATCGCCTCGCCGATCAGGCACGCAGCCTGCGCGAGTGGTTCCGTGCATTCGTCCGCGAGAAGAAAGGTCACGCACTGGACGCGTCGAGCCTGAAGGAGCTGGATCCGCTCAACCTGCTGCTCGCACGCGACGAAGGTTATGCGCAAGTGGTTGCCAGTGACGACTCAGGTCATCTGAAGTTCGTGCGCACACGCCGCTGGACTTCGCCGGAATCGTTGCTTCAACCGATCGGCGAGGCGATGGCGAAACTCGTTGCCGAAGAGGACTTCACGCATATCAAGGCCTGCGAAGGCCCGACGTGTACGTTGTTGTTCGCCGACCACACCCGCGGCCATGTCCGCCGCTGGTGCAGCATGGCTGCCTGCGGGAACCGTGCGAAGCAGAATGCGCATCGTCGGCGCACCAGGCCATCCCTCTAGCCGGAAGGTAGCGTAACGGCGGGAAGCTTTGCCGCTTCCCGCCGCGACAGAACGCTTCAGTGCGACTGATCGACCCGCACTTCGACGCGCCGGTTCGGCGCAAGGCAAGCCACGAGTTCCGCGTGGCTGCCGTTCGGGCACTCTTTCACGGGGTCCTTTTCTCCCAATCCTTCGGCGAGGATCTTCGTCCGCGGCACGCCATAGGCCACCAGGGCATCCATCACGGAGCGCGCCCTGCGCTCGGATAGCGGCTGGTTATAGGCGTGAGTGCCGAGACGATCCGTATAGCCCGCGACGCGGATGCTCTGGATCTGCGCCATGTGTGCGCGCAGCTTTGCTCCAAGGTCCGTCACCGCCTGCTTTCCTTCGGAGGTGAGTTCTGACTTATCGAACGCGAACAGCGCATCGGCGGCGAGGGTAATGCTCTGGAGCATTTCTTCTGCTACCGCCGCGGCTGCCGGCTTCGCTTCTTCAAGGAACGCCGCACACGATTCCGGCATCCAGTAGAAACTCCGCGCCAGCTTGTCGTCGTCGAAGAGGATCTTGTACTGACACTGGACTACCTCGTCGCTGCCCGGCTTGCGGAAGTTGAACAGGTAGTTCCACTCGCGCACGCTCCACACGCCTTCGTCGAAATGCGGATAGCCGATGAGTTCGGCGATCTGGTGCTTGTCGATGCCCGAATGCACCTGGCGCAGGTTGTCCAGGTTGGGTAAGGTGCCGTTCTTGTGCATGGACGGCATGTTGTTCGGCGACGGCCAGGCCAGTTGCCCGGCGGAGCGGCCGTCCTTCGCCACCTCATGGCTGTAGTTGCCGCAGCCGGCCAGTGCCAGCGCCAGCGACAGCGCGGCCATACCCTTGAACGATGCACGCATGTTCCTGACTCCTTCAATGATGTTCATGGATGCACCCCTCACCAGACCACCGCCGCGCCGACGCCCGCGCCGGCGTCGCCGCGTGAATTGGTCGTGGCGTTGAGCTTCAGCACGTAGTGCCCGCTCTCGGTAATGGTCGAAAGACCGACGGCGACACCGGTTTCGCCGTGGAAGCTGCCCACCGCCACCGCCGCCGAGTTCTGGTTCGGCTGGTAGGCCTGCGGAAGCGACGCCATCGCCATGGCGGAGGCGACGCCCGCGTTGGCGCGATTGCCGATGCGGTTGAGATCGCGGTCCACGCTTTGGAAGCGCTGGTCGACGTAATCCTTCGACCAGTTCTTCGCGCTTTCGATGGCCTGGTCCAGCTGGCCTACATTCACCGCGTCCGTGGGGTTCACGCCCGCCGCCACGTTGGTCACCGTGCGCTCATGGCCCACGGAGCCCACCGATACCGTGTTCGTGGTGTTCGCAACCGAACCGGCGCCGATGGCCACGCTGTTGTCGCCGCTGGCATTCGAGCCTGCGCCGATCGCCGTGCTGTTGTCGCCCGTCGCTGTCGACCCGGCACCGGCGGCGGTGGAATTGTTTCCTCCCGCCGACGCGGATGTAGTGTTGTCGGGGCTCGTCTGGTAGGTGTTGTTGATAGTCGTGCCACCGCCGCCCGGCGGCAGGTTGTTCACTGTGTTGCTGAGGTTGGTCAGCTCGCTATAGATCGCATCGATGCTGGCATTGGTGGCGAACAGCTGCGAACCGTTGATCGCATCCGTGCTGAGCTGGCTGATGCGCCCGGCCGCCAGGTTGGTGATGGTGCGCTCGGCACCCGCCGCGCCCACGCTCACCGTGGAACCCGGGTTCACGCCGGCGAAGTTGTAGGTGGTGCCGGCAAGCGTCGCATTGGCGGTGCCCACCGCGGCATCCGTCTTCGAACCCGAACCCAGTGCCACGCTACCGACATAGTCCGCTTCCGAGCCCGCACCCAGGGCCATGCCCTGGATGGCGTTGGCCGTCGCACCGGTACCCAGCGCCACGCCATCGGCGAGGTTCACCGTGGTGTCCTGACCCACCGCGATGCCGCCCGGTGCCGTCTGCTGCACGATGGCGTGGTTGCCCATGCCGATGCCGTTGTCGCCATTGACGGTGGTCTCCGGGCCGACAGCCACCGATTCCGCGCCCACCGCCGCTGAATCCGCCGCGGCGGAGTTGGCGTGGAAGTACTTGGTCGGCGTCACCGAGAACGAACTCATCGCCCCCTTCAACTGGCGCAGGGTGACCGCATCCTGGTCTTCCGTGCCGTCGGCGACGTTGGTGACCTGACGAAAGTCGGTGGCGTTGCCCACCGATACCGCACCGAGCAGGTTGCGGTCCGTCGTGTTGTACGGGACGGTATTCGTACCCACGGTGATCGTACCGGATGTCGGCGCAATGGCGCGGTCGGACACCGCACCGGAACCGAGCGCT
>NZ_DASYDO010000065.1:0-85970 GCF_036499525.1 Luteibacter sp.
GCGCCAGGTTGCGGACAGGCGCGAAAACACGTCGCGCGCAGGGCGCGCTCCTACAACCCCTGCTGACCGGCCGACCCGCCGTCCGTTGAGCAGTTACGCCCCGTTCGCTAAGCTCCCCCGGTTACCTCACTGATAGCACACGGGGGCCGACCGGTCCGGGGATTGTTTTGAGCGCTGCCGCCACGACCGAACGAAGCCATCCGATCCTCGCCGCGCTGATCCTTGCGATCCTCGTTGCGGCGCTGAATTTCGGGCTGTGGCTCGTCGCGAACCTGCCCAACGGCCCCGACGACTGGCACGGTCCGGTGCCCGGGTTCGCGTTCACCGCGTACCAGCGCTACCAGAACCCGATCAAGGGCGACGTCTCCACCGACGCGGAAATCGACAGCGACCTGCGCCTGATCAAGCGCTACTCGCCGCGCATCCGTACCTATTCGATGCTGGAGAACCCCCAGGTCATCCGCCTGGCTGACAAGGAAGGTCTCAATGTGATGGCGGGCGCCCTGATCGACGCCCGCCTGGAGAGCAACGAACGCGAGATCGAGGCCCTGATCGCCCAGGCCCACCGCTATCCCAAGACCATCACGCGCGTGATCGTGGGCAACGAGGTGCTGTTCCGCGGCGACCTCAAGCCCGAGCAGATGATGGCCTACCTCGACCGCGTGCGCGCGGCCGTGCGCCAGCCGGTGTCCATCGCCGAGCCGTTCCATATCTGGCTGCAGAACCCGGAACTGGCCAACCACGTCGATTTCATCACCGTCCACCTCTTCCCTTACTGGAACGGCATCGAGGCCCGCGCGGGCGTCAACGACTCCATCCAGAGCTACAAGGCCTTGCGCGCGCAGTTCCCGGGCATGCACGTGTCCATCGGCGAGATCGGCTGGCCCTCGAACGGCGATCGCTACAAGTACGCCTACCCCAGCGTCTCTAACGAGGCGATCTTCCTGCGCACGTTCTTCAACCAGGCCAAGGCCAACGGCATCGACGACTACTATGTCCTCGAAGCCATCGACCAGCCGTGGAAGGAAAACCTGGGCGAAGGCCGCACCGGCGCGTACTGGGGTATGTTCAACGCGGATCGGCAGCTGAAATTTCCCTTCACCGGGCCGGTAACGGAAGACGTGGGCTGGCCGTGGAAGGCCTTCGCCGCCTCCCTGCTCGCTTTCGTGCCCATGCTGTGGTTCGGCATCCGCTTCGGCCGCTTCAAGCTGATGGGCCGCCTGTTCTTCATGGCGCTGATCCAGCTGGCCTGCGGCCTGATCGTCTGGTCGGCCACCCTGCCCTTCAATTTCTACCTCAGCCCGTTCGACTGGGCGATGCTGATCCTGCTGTTCCCGGCACAGATCGCCATCCTGGGCATCCTGCTGATCAACGGATTCGAGTTTACCGAAGTGCTCTGGCGGCGCAGCTGGGTGCGCCACGCGGACATGCTGCCGCCCGATCCGGTGGAGAAGCAGCCCTTCGTGTCCATCCATCTGGCCTGCCACAACGAGCCGCCCGAGATGGTGCGGATCACCCTCGACTCGCTGGCCGCGCTGGATTACGGGAACTACGAAGTCCTGGTGCTGGACAACAACACCAAGGATCCCGCGGTGTGGAAGCCGGTGGAGGAGTATTGCAAGCAGCTGGGCCCGAAGTTCCGCTTCTTCCACCTGGAGCCATGGCCGGGCTACAAGGCGGGTGCGCTCAACTTCGGCCTGACCGCGACGGACGAGCGCGCCGACGTCGTGGCTGTGATCGACGCCGACTACGTGGTGCGCGAAGACTGGCTGTCCTCGCTCACCGGCTACTTCCACGACGCGAAGGTGGCCGTGGTGCAGTGCCCGCAGGCCCACCGCGATTTCGAGAAGAACCGATTCCGCCGCATGACGGCCTGGGAATACGACGGTTTCTTCCGCATCGGCATGCACCACCGCAACGAGCGCAATGCGATCATCCAGCACGGCACCATGACGATGGTGAGGCGGTCGGCGCTGGAAGGCACGGGCGGCTGGTCGGAGTGGACGATCTGCGAGGACGCCGAGCTCGGCCTGCGCCTGATGCATGCCGGCTACGAGCTGGTCTACGTCGACGAGTTGATGGGCAAGGGCCTCACCCCCGCCGACTTCAAGGCGTACAAGAGCCAGCGCTACCGCTGGGCATTCGGCGCCATGCAGATCCTCAAGGGTCGCTGGACCTGGATGACGCGCAAGGGTCCGCTCTCGGCAGGCCAGCGCTTCCACTTCCTCACCGGCTGGTTCAGCTGGTTCGCCGATGCGCTGCATTTCGTGTTCACGATGATGGGCCTGTTGTGGACCGCCGGCATGATCTACGCGCCGGAATACTTCAACCTGCCGATGCAGCTGTTCCTTATTCCGGTCATCGGGTTCTTCTTCGCCAAGGCGATCTTCGGCGTGGTGCTCTACCGTGCACGGGTCCCATGTAGCTGGTACGACACCATCATGGCCTCCGTCGCCAGCATGGGCCTGTCCCACGCCATCGCGCGCGGCATCCTGCACGGCCTGACCCGCGAGAAGACGGCCTTCGTGGTCACGGCCAAGAGCCGGCGCATGGGCGGCAGCAGCTTCGCGGCCTTCGCGCCCGTGCGTGAGGAAGGTCTCATGGCGATCGCCCTGCTGTGCGCGGTCGTCGGCATGGCGCTGCACTACGGCACGAACTACATCGAGAGCGAACTGTGGATGTTCATCCTGGGCGCGCAATCGATTCCCTACGTGTCGGCCCTGGCCGGTGCCTGGATCGCGCACCGCGCCGGCGACGAAGCGGGTTGACCGAAAAAACATAACGAACCTGGCTGCACGTTCACATTCGTGTATCGACCTCGCGCGCCGCGCGCGGTAAGTTACGCCAAGACCTGACGTCCGAGGCTGCGCACCGCCTCCCGCTGTGGCCGCACCCCCGGCCTTGGATCACGAACGGAACGGGACGCTCATGCGCCGAACCAGACGCCATGGACTGCTGCTTCTGCCGTGGTTCCTCCTGCCCACGATCGCCCATGCGGGCGTCGTGCTCCATGTCGACGGCGTGAACGAGAACCTGCAGAACGCGGTTGCCGCCGGCGTCGAGCTGAACCAGTACGCGCATCGCGACGTCACTGCCGCGCAGGTCCGTCGCCTTTACGAGAAGGCGCCGGACGAAGTCCAGGCCGCGCTCCGGCCCTACGGCTACTACGAGGCCACCGCCACCGGCGACCTGAAACAGGTCGGCACGGACTGGCAGGTAAACCTGCACGTGGTGCCGGGACTTCCCGTGACGGTCACCTCGGTGAACGTCGGGATGAACGACGACGCCGGCGAGGTACCGGCGGTACGGCGCGCCATGCGCGGCGTGGACAACCTGAAGGACAAGCCACTCAACGACGGTGCCTACGACGGGGCGCGCGACGCCGTGGGCGGGGCGCTCACCGCCACGGGCTTCCTCGACGCGAAGCTGGTGACCCACACCGTTGAAGTGAATCGCGCAGAACACCGCGCGACGGTGAACCTCACGTGGGAAGCGGGACAGCGTTACCGCTACGGCCGCATCCACTTCAGGAACTCGCAGTTCCGCGGCGGTTTCCTGGACCGCTACGTGCCGTTCAAGAGCGGCGACTACTTCTCGCAAAACCAGCTCCTCGAGCTGCAGCAGGCGCTCAACGGCGCCGATTACTTCGCCGTCGTCAACGTCATCCCCGATACGGATAAGGCGAAGGACGGCACCATCGACATCGACGTGGAACTTGCGCCGGCGAAACGCACGATCTACACCGGCGGCCCGTTCTTCGGCACCGACACGGGCGCGGGCCTGCGCGGCGGCATCGAGAAGCGCTGGATCAACGACCGCGGGCACAAGTGGAAGAACGAGCTGGTGCTCGCACAGCGCCTGAAGACGCTGTCCACGCTGTACCAGATCCCCATGCCGGGCCCCAACCAGCGAAGCTTCAACTTCGGCGCCAACTTCCGCGACGCGGACACCGTCACCTCACAGTCGCGCACGCTGCAACTGGTCGCGAACGAGACGCGGCTGTGGCACGGCTGGCAGCGCACCATCGGCATCAACGCGCTGTCTGGCACGTTCACGGTCGGCAAGCGCGGCGGCGAAGGCGACAATGCGGAAGGCCTCGAGCGTGGTCGCAGCACGCTGCTCTATCCCGAAATCACGCTGAGCAGGAAACGCGGCGACAACCCCACCTTCGTCCGGCGTGGCTGGTCGTTGACGCTGACCGCGCGAAGCACGGCCGGTCCCCTCCTCTCGGACGCCAGCTTCTCCCAGGTGATCGGCGACGTGAAATGGATTCGCCAGTTCTGGGGCAACAACCGCCTGATCCTGCGCGGCAGCGCGGGAAAGATCTGGACCAGCGACTTCAGCGACCTTCCGCCGCAACTGCGTTTCTTCGCCGGTGGCGATCGTTCCGTGCGTGGTTACGACTTCGAGAGCATCGGTCCACGCAACGCGTTCAACCGCGTGATCGGCGGCGAGGGGTTGCTCGTGGGCAGCACCGAGGTCGAGCATTACTTCACTCGCAACTGGGGCATGGCTGCCTTCGTGGATGCCGGCAACGCCTTCACCGGCACCGATTACAGTCCTCGCGTGGGCGCGGGTCTGGGCGTACGCTGGCTGTCGCCCGTCGGCATGATTCGCTTCGACGTGGCGGTGCCGGTCGGCGACAAGAACGAACACGGCATCCACCTGCATGTCGTCATCGGGCCCGATCTATGAGTAGCGCCGGCATGAAATGGACGATCCGCGTCGGTGTGGCACTGGGCGTGCTGCTCCTGGTTATCGTGCTTGCCGTGTGGTGGCTCGTCGGAACGGCGTCGGGACTGCGCTTTGCCCTGGCCCGCGCGCAGGACCTCACGGATAACGCGCTCACCGTCGAGAAGGCGGAAGGCCGGCTCGCGGGGCCGCTCGACCTTGGCGGCCTGCGCTATCGCGACGGGAGGGACATGGACCTCCATGTCGCCACCGCGCACCTGGACTTCTCGTTCGGCTCGCTGCTGCGCAAGCGCGCGCATGTGTACGAACTCTCGGCTGACGGCATCGACGTCGCACTGGGGCCGCCAAAGCCCGAGCCAGAGACACCGTCCGAACCCTTCTCGCTGAAGCCGCCGCTCGATATCGTGCTCGACAAGGTGAAAATCGGCCACGTGCGTGTCACGCAGGAAGGCAAGCCGTTATTCGAATCGAACTCGCTCGACCTCGCCGCGTCCTGGACCGGCAACGGTATCGCCGTGAAATCGCTGGCGCTGCGCGCGCCGGACGGACAGGCGGACCTCGGTGGCACGCTCGCCGTCGGCAAGGGTTACAAGGGCGACGGCAAGGCACGTTTCCGCTGGAAGGTCGGAGAGATCGACTACGCCGGCGAGGTCGAAGCGCATAGCGATGGCGCGAGGGCGCATACCATCGTGAAGCTCACCCTGCCCTTCGTGGTGCAGGTCGACGCGAATCTCGTGCAGAGCGGTGATTACGCCTGGACCGCAACCATCGATGCCCCCCGTTTCGACCCCAAGCCGCTGCTTGGCGAAGGCTCGCTGGAATCGCTGGGACTCGCCTTGCAGGGCAGCGGCGACCGCTATAGTGCCAACCTTGACGGCGACGTCGACCTCAACGATTACCGCGTGCGCCTGTCGCCGATCAAGGCGGCGTTCGATCACGAATACAAGCGCCTCACGCTCGACGACCTCACGGTGGGCTCGCCACAAGTGAAAGGCTCCCTGACCGCGAAAGGCACGGTGGAAATCGCCACCCAGCCGGTAGCGGCCGACCTCGCGCTCCACTGGAAGGATGTGCTGGTCCCCGCGAACGTGGCGGGCCAGGACCTTGCGAGCACGGGCCAACTCACCTTCAAGGGCAGCGCGGATGCTTACCACGCGGAAGGCGACGTCGATATCGGACCGCCCGGCCAGATCGGCAAGTTCTTTCTCGACGTCGACGGCAAGCCAGACCTCATCACCCTGCACAACGTTCAGCTGAAGCAGCCCAAGGGCAGCCTCGCCGCCAGCGGCACGCTCACGTTGCAACCGGCCATGGCATGGAAGCTCGATGTGAAGGGCGAGCGCTTCGACCCCGGCCAGCTATTCGCCGAGTGGCCCGGCACGCTCGACCTCGACCTCGCCACCGAAGGGTACATGGCGCATGACGAGCCGCTCGGCACGCTCGATCTGCGCAAGCTGGACGGCACGCTGCGCAAGAGGCCGCTGCGTGGCGACGGCAAGCTCACGCTGAAGCCGCACGAGGTAATCAACGGCCAGCTCGATCTGGCGTCCGGCGGCAGCACCATCCGGCTGGATGCGCGCGGCGACACATCGAACGACGCCACCCTGAAGCTCGCCATCGCGTCGCTCGGCGACTGGCTGCCCGACGCGGGGGGTCGGATCACCGGCGATATCTCGGCAAAAGGCAACCAGCCGAAGCTGGCGGTGAAGGCAAACCTGCGTGGCAGCGCCATCGTCTATGCCGACCAGAAGATCGACGCGCTAGCGATCGACGCCGACATTCCCGACATCAGCGCACCGGGAGGCAACCTCCATGTCACCGGTGCCGGCGTGGTGAGTGGCGGGCTTGTATTCGACCGCGTAGTCATCGCGGCGGACGGCAACCAGGATCGCCACCAACTGAGCGTCGATGCCAAGGGACGTCAACTTTCGGCCGATCTGCGCCTTTCCGGTTCGATGAAGAACGGCGCATGGAACGGCACGCTGTCCGCGCTGGACATCGACTACCAGGGCATCCCGCCATGGCGCCTGCAGAATCCGAGCCAGCTCGCCTGGAGCACGGGTGCGGCGAGCATGAGCGAACTCTGCCTCACGGCGGGCGATCCGACGCTGTGCGTGGCGGCGAAACAGGACAAGGCCGGCAACCTCGACGCGAGCTACCGCCTGCGCCGCGTTCCCCTCGCCCTGCTGATGACCGTGGCCGAAGCCTCGAACAGCCCCATGCGCGCCGAAGGCATCCTGGAAGGCGACGGCAGCGTACGGCGCACGGCGGCAGGCGCCCTTTCAGGCCAGGCCAACGTCACGTCGGCACGCGGTTCCGTTGCCTATGCGGATCGCAGCGATCATCCGCTGCTCGTGTACGACAACCTCTCTGCCAACGCCCAGCTCTCGCCCGGCAACCAGCGTGTCACTTTACGTGCGTCGCTCAACGACGGCGGCACGCTGGACGGTAATGTCTCCGTCTCGGGGGCGCAGCAGGCGCTCGGTGGCAGTGTATCGCTGCACCTGAAGAACCTTTCGGTCATCGAACTGTTCACCGCGGAACTGGCCGAAGTGAAGGGCGCGCTCGATGCCAACTTCAACCTGGGCGGCACTGTCGCATCGCCTGCCGTCACGGGTCAGGCCGTGGTCGGCGGTTTCGCCGCGGAAGTACCCAGCGCGGGCTTAAAGCTGAAGGATGGACGGATCAGCATCGAAACGAGGGATGCGACCAACTACCTCGTCGACGGCACGATCCGCTCCGGCGAAGGCACCCTGTCGATCAAGGGCAACGCCGCCCTGGGCGCAGGAGCGCAGATGCGTCTTGGCATCGAAGGCTCGAAGTTCACGGCGGTGGATATTCCCGCGGCGAAGGCCGTCATCTCCCCGAATCTCACGATCGTCCAGGATGCGAAGGGCATGAACATCGGCGGCAAGGTCGATGTCGACATGGCCGACGTCGACGTGGAACGGCTGCCCGGCGCCGGTGCGACCAAGGCGTCGCCCGACGTGGTCGTGATCGACGACAAGCAGCGCGAGGCCGCGGAAGAATCGGCCCCGATCACCGCCGACATCAGGGTCGATCTCGGCCACAAAGTGCACCTCGTCGGCTTCGGCATCGATGGCCGCATCACCGGCCAGCTTGATGTGCGCGAACGCCCCGGCCGCGCCACCACCGGCCAGGGCCAGATCGGCGTCGACGGTACCTATAAGGCTTACGGGCAAGATCTGCGCATCGAGCAGGGCCAGCTGCTGTTCGCCAGCACGCCGATCGACAATCCCGGCCTCAACATCCGCGCGGCACGCACGCTCAACCCGAACGCCACCGTCGACGAAGGCCAGAAGGTCGGCCTCTACGTTTCCGGCACCGCGCGCCGCCCGATCCTCACCGTGTTCTCCAACCCTGTGATGGAACAATCCGACGCCCTCTCCTACCTGGTCACCGGCAAGCCGCTCTCGCAGGTAAAAGGTGGCGAAGGCAACATGGTCGGCGCCGCCGCCCAGGCGCTCGGATCCGCCGCGGGCGATCTGCTGGCGAAGAGCGTGGGCTCAAAGATCGGCGTGGACGACATCGGTGTAAGCAACAATGACGCCCTGGGCGGCACCTCGGCATTCACCGTGGGAAAATACCTCTCGCCACGCCTGTATCTCAGCTACGGGGTCGGCCTGTTCGACCCGGGCCAGGTCATCACCCTCCGCTACCTCTTCAGCCGCCGGTGGAACTTCGAGGCACAGAACGCTACGGATTTCAGTCGGGCTAGTTTGAATTATCGGTTGGAGCGGTAGAGTTTTGCTGCAGGCTCATGGTTGCGCTGACAAATCGGTATCCAAAAAGCTTACGTGCTTCAGGCCAGGGTTGTCAGTTCGACGGGTAAGACGGTGTCACCGCTGATGATCTGGGCCTGGCCGTCCTGCACCATGAACTGGATTTGCATCGTGCGTTGCGTGAGCGAGGCCAGCGCTTCGACTGTGGTGGGCGCGATGTCGATGACCGAGACGTTCTTCGTCTTCGCCACGGCAGCGGCGGTTTTCTTCCACCAGACTTCAGCACTGCGCCCGCTGTAGGTGTAGACGATCACCCTGTTGGCCCGGCCGGCGGCGCGGCGAATGCGCTGTTCATCGGGCTGGCCGATCTCGATCCACAAGTCCACCTCGCCGGTCAGCTCCTTGCGCCAAAGGTCCGGTTCGTCGTCGGAACTGATGCCCTTGCCGAAGACCAGCGCCTCGCCCGCGTTCAGCGCAAATGCGAGCACCCGCACCATCATCCGGTCGTCGGTTTCCGACGGATGCTGGGCGATGGTCAGAGCGTGGGACTGGTAGTAATGCCGGTCCATGTCGCTGACCTGCAGATCAGCCTTGAAGACCGTGGATTTGAGGGCCATGAGGTGTCGCTCGAGGTCGATGCCGGCCGCAAAGCGTACACGACGGGACGCCGTAGCGCTGGAAACCGCGGGCGCCGCGCTTACCTCGGCGCGTGAAGGCGATGCAGGAGCTCGGCTTCCGTCAGCGAGATACCGCAGGTTTCTGCAATGTTTTGCGGCGAGGCCCCCTGCCGCGCGAGGCGCTGCGCCAGCGCCAGCGCACGGTCGCTCGCGGCGCCTGGTTCGCTTGTAACAGGCATGGCGGGCTGGCGGCGTACCTGGTCCTCGATGTCGCCCAGGCGATGGTCGAGACGGCGGAGCATGTTGGCGAGGGCATCGGCGGGAACCGTGGCCTCGGCGGGCACCACGGCAGGCTCGGCCCTGGCCGGGCGCTCCGCCACGCTATGCGTTGCCATTGGCGGTGTCGCACCCAGGCGGCGGAACAACAGCAGGAGGCCGGCCAGGTTGAGGATGGCCAGGACGATCAGCACGTATCCAATGGCGGCGGTCATGCGGCAAGGTTCCGTTGGGTCCCGCACACGGTAGCGCAATGCGACAGGAAAAAGGGATGCCGTCAGGTTCGGCAGAGCTTCTGGACGTCCACCAGGGCGATGAAGCCGTCGTCGCGCGTAATGACGCCGCTGACGGGGTCGTCGCGGCGTTCGGCGCGGCCGGGGGGTGGCAGGGCCACGTCGCCGGCCTCGAAGGTGAGCATGTCGCCGATCACGTCGATGCGCATGCCGACCACGCCGCCACTGTCGTCGAAGACGATGACGCGACGGGCATCCTCCGCATCTTCATCGATTCCACTATCGAGACCGAAGCGGCGGCGACCGTCGAGCACCGGCACGATCTGGCCGCGCAGGTTCACGATGCCGAGGACATCGTCGGGCGCGCCCGGCACCGGCGTGATATCGCCGGGGCGGATCACCTCGCGCACGCTGGCGAGCGACACCGCGTAGCGCTGCCCTTTCAGGGAGAAACCGAGCCAGGCGCCGCGCCCGTCGTGTGGGGGTTGGCTCATGGGCCCAGCTCCTTTTCCAGCCATTCGATGAGCGCCGTGGTGTCGACCACGCCGCACTTGGGTTCGGGGGACACACCGGCAAGCCACGGACGCGTCGTAGCACCGCGGCGCCACTGGATCGCGTCAGGCGGCATCTCGACCGGTTCCTCGTCGACCACGCAGGCCAGTGCCCAGGTGCGATCGCGCAAGATCACCAGCGTCACGACAGGCGCGCCGCTCAGGTCGGGCGACAGGACCGCCGCGAGATCCACCACGCGCGCCTCCCCGCTGGGATGGCGCCAACGTCCGAGGCAGATCGGATTACTCGAATTCGGCGGCGTGAGCGGCGGCATCGGTATCACGTGGGTGACGTCCGCCATCGGCACGGCGAGCTTCACGCCCACGGCCACGCATAGCAGGTAGCGGCAGTCCGGTTCGCGTGCAGGCGCCGACGTCGGCGTATTACGCCAGGGTTCGAACGCCACCACCTTTACCTCGGCAGGGGGTACCTGCACGGGTACGGCAACCGGCGTCAGCAGTTCGGCAAGGTAGTCGGCGACGATCTGTTCGGCGTCTTGCATGGCGCGCATCACGCGGCGGCGTCCGTCACGGACGGCACGGGTATGGCCAGCAACTCGTCAAGCAGCTGGCGATAGGCCAGGCCCCCACGGCGTGCGGCCGGCCACGCGGCCAGAGGCACGCCGGCAGCGCTTGCTTCGCGGATCTGGGTGTCGGTGGGAATGACCGACTGGCTCACGTCGTCACCGTACTGCTCACGCAATTGCGTGAGGCAGGCGCGCGATGCGTGCGTGCGTGCGTCGTACAGCGTCGGCACGATCGTGCGCGGCAAAGGCTTGCCGCGCGACCGCTCGATCATCGACAGGCTGCGCAGCATGCGCTCGAGACCGGCCAGCGCCAGCGCCTCCGTCTGCGTCGGCACGAGCAGGCGATCGCTGGCCGCGAGTGCATTGACCATCAGCACGCCGAGCGTCGGCGGGCAGTCGAGCAGCACGTGTTCGAAATCGGATGCCAGTTCCGCCAGTGCCTGGCTGAGGACCAGGCCCATGCCGGGCCGCGTGCCGAGCTGGCGATCCAGCGTGATCATGGCGGCTGACGCCGGCAGCACGCTGAGCCTGTCCCACGCCGTGGCATGGACCAGGGTACGCACCGGCAGCGGATTGCCACCCACGCCAAAAAGGTCGTACACGCTGCCGTGCGCGCCGCCTTCGACGCCAACATAACCGGACAGCGAAGCATGCGGATCCATGTCGACCAGGAGCGTGCGTTTCCCGGCGCCTGCCAGCAGGCTCCCGAGCGCGACCGTGGTCGTCGTCTTGCCGACGCCACCTTTCTGGTTCGACACCGCCCAGACGCGCATCACTGCGCCCCGGCGGCGACGCGATCGGCGTCGCTGTAGAAGCGTGACGGGGCGGCCTTGTCGCTCATCACCACGATCAACACACGGCGATTGCGGTTGCGGCCGTCTTCGGTGGCGTTGTTCGCGGTGGGGCGGAATTCACCCCAGCCGATGATGCCGACACGATGCGGATCGACACCGGTAAGGGTGAGCAGGCGCGCAACAGTGGCCGCGCGCGCGGCCGACAATTCCCAGTTCGACGGAAAAGTGGTCGTCGCGATGGGCGTGTTGTCCGTATAGCCCTCGATGCGCATGGCATTCGGGAAAGGCGCGAGGATACCTGCCAGCTTGCGCAGCACGTCTTCGGCGGGCGCCTGCAACTTCGCCACGCCTACCGGGAAGAGGATGTCCGTCCGCACTTCGATCTCGAGCCAGTCGGGTGTCTGCCGCACGCTGACCAGGCTCTTGTCGATCAGCGGTTTCATCGCCCGCTGCACTTCCTGCGAAATCTGGCTGAGGCTGGCGTCCTCGGTCTTGCCGATCGCCGTGTTCGCCGCAGGCGCCGTATTGACGCTGGTGGATTCCTGGCGCACCGGCGCCGCACCCTCATGCCCGGGCAGCGGCAGGTCACGCGGCGGGAGGGGCACCTCGATCTTCGCGATAGGCGCTGCAGCGGGCGCGCGCGACTGATTCGGCAGCGGGACCTGGGCGGCTGGCGTGGCCTCGCGGATCGGCTCGATCACTTTGCCGGTGCCGTTGAAAGCTTCGTTGATGGACTGCGCCATCACGCGGAATTTGGTCTCGTTCACCGCCGACACCGCGTACATCACCACGAACAAGGCGAGCAGCAAGGTGATCAGGTCCCCATAGGGGATGGCCCAGCGCTCGTGGTTGATGTGTTCTTCGTGGTGGCGCCGCTTCACGACAGGAATCCCTGCAGCTTGCTCTCGATATGCCGGGGGTTGTCACCCTGCGCGATGGAGACCAGGCCTTCCACCAGGATCTCGCGCATCTGCGAACGGCGCCGGGCGAGTCCCTTCAGGCGCGAAGCCATCGGCAGGGCCAGCAGGTTGGCGAGGCCGATGCCGTAGATGGTGGCGACGAAGGCCGCCGCGATGCCGTGGCCGAGCTTGCTCGGATCGGCGAGATTCTGCATCACGGACATGAGGCCCATGACGGCGCCGATGATGCCCATGGTCGGCGAATACGCGCCCGCGTTCTCGAAGACCTTGGCCCCTTCGATATCAGTATGTTCGCGCGCGAACACCTCCACCTCCAGGACGGAACGCATGGCATCGGGTTCGGTACCGTCGACGAGCAGTTGGAGGCCCTTGCGGATGAAGGGATCTTTTTCACGCTCGATCGCGGGTTCCAGGCCGAGCAGGCCGGTGCGCCGCGTGATCTCGCTCCAGCCGACGATGCGGCTGACCAGGTCTTCGGACTCGATATCGGGCGGACGGTAGACCCAGGGCAGCATGCCCCATGCGCGCTTGAGAACGGCACCCGGCGTCTGCACGAGCAGGGCCGCGAAGGTACCGACGAAAACGATGATGAACGCGGCCGGGTTCCACAGGGCGTCGAGGCTGGAGCCCTTGAGGATGGTGCCCAGGATAATGACCACGAAGGCCAGTATCGTTCCGACGACGCTCACGATATCCATATCAGACAGCCATCCTCAAAATAGGCAGGACTTGGCCACCATCGTCGGCAAGGCCGGCAAGATCGAGTACGAGCGAGATCCGGCCGTCGCCGGTGATCGTGGCGCCGGCCACGCCGGGCACGTCCTTCAGGAACGGGCCGAGTGGCTTCGCCATCACATCCTCGCGGCCGAGCACTTCGTCGACGAGGCAACCAAGCGTCTGGTGGCCGATCTGCACCACCACGACGTGACCGCCCTTCCCCGCCGCCCCGGCCCAGCGGCCGAGGTCGGCCAGGGGCAGCGCGCGCTGGCGGTGAGATGCGACGATGCGGCCGTCGAGTTCCTGGATCTGGCCCGGCACGAGTTCGAACACTTCGGCCACGTTGGACAGCGGCAGCGACAGCAGCCGGTTGCCCACGCGCACCATCAGCACACGCAGGATGGCGAGCGTGAGCGGCACGGACAGGCGCACCGTGCTGCCGTGACCCACGCGGGAATCGATCGACAGCGTGCCGCCGAGTTCGACGATCTTGGTCTTGACCACGTCCATGCCGACACCGCGGCCCGAGATGTCGGACACCTGGCTGGCGGTGGAGAAGCCGGGGCGGAAGACGATCTCGTAGCACTCGCGCTCGTCGAGACGCGCGGCCTGCTCCTCGTCCATCAGCCCCTTTTCGACAGCCTTGCGGCGCAGGACCTCGGGGTCCATGCCCTTGCCGTCGTCGGTGACGGTGATGACGATGCGGTCGCCGAACTGACCGGCGGCGAGACGAACCGTACCGGAGCGCGACTTCCCTTCCCGCTCGCGCACCTCGGGCATTTCGATGCCGTGGTCCACGGCGTTACGCAGCAGGTGCACCAGCGGGTCGGCCAGGGCCTCCACCACGGTGCGGTCGATATCGGTGTCCTCGCCTTCCGTGACGAGTTCGATGTCCTTGCCGAGCTGGCGGGCGAGATCGCGGACGATGCGCGGGAAACGCGAGAACAGCTTGCCCACGGGCTGCATGCGCATGCGCAGCACGGCGTTCTGCAGGTCTTCGGCGACGCGCTCCAGTTCGCCGATGGCACGCTCCATCGGGTCGTTGGTGCCGCGCGGCGCGAGGTTGGTCAGGCGGTTGCGGACCAGCACCAGTTCGCCGGCGGCATCGACGAGGCCGTCGAGGCGGAATGTATCGACACGGACGGTGGTGTCGGCGGTGGTGGCGCTGCGCTTTTCGGCGGCCGCTGGTTTCGCCGCTGGTTTTGCCTGTTCGGCCGCAGGCGCGGGGACCGGGGCCAAAGGCGTCGCGGGCAGGCCCGCTCCTACAGGAGTGGCGGCCGTTGTGCCGCCCGGCGCGGCCGTACCGTGCAGGCTGTCGAGCAGTGCTTCGAATTCGTCGTCGCTGATGGCGCTGCCGTCGGCTGGCGGCGCGAAAGGAGCCTCGGCAACGGGCGCGGGCGCGACGTCATCCGTCTCGGCACCGGGCGCGCCGGTGCCATAGAGCGAATCGAGCAGCGCCTCGAACTCGTCGTCGGAAATCGTTCCGGACGGGGCCGGCGCGGGATCGCGCTCGTTGCGCGCGGCGTCGAGCATCGCCTCGAACTCGTCCTCGATGGGATCGTAGGGCCGCGAGGCCACGGGCGCCGCGGCGGAAGCGGCGGCCGACACGGCCAGCGCCATGGGTGGCGCCGAGACGGCTCGGCCGGGAATCAGCAGGCGATCGAGCAGGGAACGCGGCGCGGCATCGATCGGCACGCCGCCATCGGCGGCACGCATCATGTCGTTGAGGAGGTCGAGCGACTCCAGCAGCGCATCCATGAATCCCGCGTTGAGCACGATGGCGCCGTTGCGTGCCTCATTGAGCAGGTCCTCCGCACGATGGCACAGCTCCACCATCGGATTCAGGCCGAGGAAGCCCGCACCGCCCTTCACGGTGTGGAAGGCACGGAACACCGCGTTCAACAGGTCCGCATCGCCCGGCGACGACTCGAGGTCCACGAGCTGTTCGCCCAGGCTCTCGAGCAGTTCGCGTGCTTCGATCAGGAAGACGTTGAGCAGCTCGTTGTCCAGCTCCACGCTCATAGGGTGCTCAGAAACCGAATTCGCTGAGGAGGCGATCCACTTCGTCCTGGCTGACCTTTTCGGCAGCCGGTGCCGTACCGCCCGCGAGGGAGCCGGTCAGGCGTACCAGTTCCACCAGCGAGGACTCGACCTTGGCCATGAAGGCCTCGACCTGCGCCACGCGCTGGCCGGAGAGGTCCTGCCACGACTGTGCCTCGACCATCTCGCCGAAGCCGATGTCGCAGCTCTGCGCGAAGTCGCCCACGCGCAGCGCCAGGGCCGTGGCGTTGGCGCCGAACACCGGATTGGCATGGTCGAGCACCAGCACCTCGTCGGCCTGGCGGGCGAGCGCCTGGGCCTGCGGGCGCAGCTTCTCGCTGAAATCGAGCGTGCGATGGGCGGCCTGCGAACTCATTTCGAGCACGTCGCGCAGGTGCTTGCGCGCGTCGCTCATGTTGCCCGGCACGCCGTCGTGCGAAATGTCGGCGGCAAGCCGTCGCGCGGATTCGTGCAGGTCGCGCGCGAGGTGGCCGAGGGCCAGGAACAGGTGCTGCTCGCGCGTGCGCAACAGGCGATCGAGCGCCTGTTCGAAAGCGGCCGGATCGTCGGCGTCGAGCAGCGCGCGCAATTCGGGTGCCACGTCGTGGCCGGTGGTAAGCATGGTGTTCATCGTCGTTCCTTAGCCCGCGGCCGCTGCGAGACGTTCGAAGATCTTGTCGAGTTTTTCCTTCAGCGTGACCGCGGTGAACGGCTTGACGACATAGCCGTTCACGCCACTCTGCGCGGCGGCGATGATCTGGTCGCGATTGTTCTCCGCCGTGACCATCAGCACCGGCATGGCTTTCAGCGCCGCGTCGGCGCGGATCGCCCGAAGCAGGTCGATGCCGGTCATGTTCGGCATGTTCCAGTCCGTGACCACGAGGTCGAACGGCTGCGCGCGCAGCGACGCGAGGGCGGCATTACCGTCCTCGGCCTCCTGGATCAGGGTGTTGGTGAAACCCAGTTCCACCAGGAGGTTCCTGACGATGCGTCGCATGGTGGAGAAATCGTCCACCACGAGGATCTTCATGTTCTTGTCCAAAACTTCTCTCCGCCTTGCTACTGCGCGTTCGTCAATGCTTGTCTTTCCAACCCGACATGCGTGCGCGGAGGCGAATCAGGGCCTGACCATGGATCTGGCACACCCGCGATTCGCTCACACCCAGCACCGCACCGATTTCCTTCAGGTTGAGTTCTTCATCGTAGTACAGCGACATGACCAGCTTTTCGCGTTCGGGCAGTCCGTCGATGGACTGCGTCAGCGCGTCGCGCAGCCCTTCCTGCTCAAACAATCCGTCCGGACCCGTGGCGTCCGGGTCGGCCACGTCGATCGCCGCGCCCTCGTCGCCTTCCGGCGCCGTGAGGCTCAGCAACCGCGCGCTCGCCGCATCGGCCAGGATCTGGTTGTATTCCATGGCGTCGATGCCCAGCCGCTTCATCACTTCCGCGTCTTCGGCGTCGCCACCCGTCTCGTTCTCGATCTGCCTCGTCACCTCCGCGACCTCGCGCAACTTCCGGTGGACGGAGCGCGGGGTCCAGTCCGTCTTGCGCAGTTCGTCCAGCATGGCGCCACGTATGCGGATGCCCGCATAGGTTTCGAAGCTGGCCGCGCGAGTCGGCGAGTAATTTCTTGCGGCCTCGAGCAGTCCGATCATTCCGGCCTGCATGAGGTCGTTTGCATCCACGCTTGGCGGCAGCCTGCCCATCAGGTGATAGGCGATGCGGCGCACCAGCGGCGCGTGGTTTTTTACCAGTTGATCCGCCGGGATACGCGTGATCTCAAGATATTCCGTCGCGACGCTCACAGTGGCAGTCCTCCTCCCAAGTGGGACCGCTCGGCGAAAAAGCCGATGCGGCCCTGTGCCCGGGGCTCGGGTTCACCCCATGTATCGACCGACCTGGCCAGATTCTTGAATCCGACCGCGGAACGGCTGCTCGGCCACGCATCGACCACGGCCGATTGGCGGCGGATGGCCTGGCGCAGGTATTCGTCGTGCGGAACCATGCCCATGAAGTCCAGGGACACGTCGAGGAAGCGGTTGGCGACGCGGGACAGCTTCTCGAACAGCTGGCGGCCTTCCTGGGCATGACGAACCATGTTGGCCACGATGCGAAAGCGGTTGACCGCGAACTCGCGGCTCATGACCTTGATCAGGGCGTAGGCGTCGGTGAGCGAGGCCGGCTCGTCGCAGACCACCACCACCACCTCGTCGGAAGCCGCCGCGAACATCGACACGCTGTCGGAGATACCTGCCGCCGTGTCGACGATCAGGTATTCGGGCGCCAGCGGGTATTCGTCGAAGGCGCGGATGACCGCCGCATGCTCGATGTTCGGCAACTGCGCCATGCGCCGCGCACCGGAGGTGGCCGGAATCACCTTCAGGCCGTGGGCGGCTTCGAGGATGAGGTCCTCGATCCGGCACTCCCCTTCCAGCATGTGGCCCAGGTGCCGGGTGGGCTGCAGCCCGAGCAGCACGTCGATGTTCGCCATGGCGAGGTCGGCGTCCAGCAGAAGGACATCACGGCCGCCCATCGCGAGCGCCATGCCGAGGTTGACCGCCACCGTGGTTTTGCCCACGCCGCCCTTGCCGCCCGCGATCGCGATGCTGCGGGTGGGGCGACGGTCGGCGAGCCAGTTGAGTCCGGCGGCCTGGGTGGAATCGACGTGTGTGCTCATGAAGGAAGTCACTGCCCGTGTGTATTTCTGTCTGTGTTCCGTGGGGCCGGTCAGGCCAGGGCCGGCACCGCGCCGCCGAAACGTTCGGCAAGCAGGGCGGCGTCGGGTTCTTCGTTACGCTGTTTCAGCAGTTGGGCCGCGAGGCAGACGAGCTTGCGCGCATCAGCCACGGCAATATCCTCGGGCACGCGCTGGCCGTCGGTCGTGTAATCCAGCGCCAGATGGTGGCGAATCAGCGCCGAGAGCGCGCCGCCGATCAGCGGCGCCTCGTCGAGCTTGGTGAGGATGGCGCTCTGCGGCGCCAGCGGAGCGTAGGCCCGGATCGCGCTATCGATCGCCTGGGCTTGCGCATTGGCGGCCAGAACGAGGCAGACGCGCACGTCGGATGTGGCCCGCAACGTCTCGAACTGCTGCTGCAGCTTCGGATCGTTACCGGACAAGCCGGCTGTATCCACCAGCACGGTATGTTTGCCGCGCAGTTGGAGCAGCAGATTGCGCAGGCTGGTGGCATCGTGCGCATTGAACACCCGCACGCCGAGAAGGCGGCCGTAGTGCTCGAGTTGCGCGCCGGCGCCGATACGGTACTGGTCGGCGCTGATCAGCGCCACGTTCGAGGCGCCATGGCGCAGCACGGCGCGCGCGGCGAGCTTGGCGATCGTGGTGGTCTTGCCCACGCCGGTCATGCCGACCAGCGCCGTGACGCCGCCGCCGACGGTATCGAAGTTGCGTCCGCTGGTGCGGATGTTGCGCGAGAGCAGGCCCAGCGGCAGGTAGCGTGCCTGGTCCGGCGTCATGCCTGGCGGCAGTTCGGCGCAAAGCGCGCGGGCCACGTCGCCGTCGATGCCCAGGCGGGTCATCTCGCGCAGCACGCGGGCGCGCAGCGGCTGCTCGCGATCCATCTGGTTCCACGCGAGGGTGGAGAGCTGGACTTCGAGCATCTCGCGAAGATTGTTGATCTCGGCGCGCACGCCGTTCACGGCGGCGTCGTTGTTCGGCACGACGGTGGCGGCACGGACCACGTCGGCAACGCTGGCGGCCAGGGCGGCGCTGGACTGGCGCTGCGGTGCACTTGCGTTGGCGTTGGCCGGCATGCCCGACTTGGCAGCGCGCTCCACGGCGGCGGCCGTGGCGGCGCGTGCCTGGTCGATGCGCGCGGCACGATCGGCCTCGTCGCGGACGGCCCGCATGGGGGCTTCTTCGCGCCTGGGCGGCTCAAGGCCGAAGCCGGCCTCGCGCACCAGGGCCTCGTCATAGTCGAGGGCGGCGATGATCTCGATGCCGTCGTCCATACGGCGCGTGGACAGGATCACGGCGTCCGGGCCCTGCTCGTCCCGAACCTGACGCATGGCCTGACGCATGTCCGGGGCAACGAATCGTTTGATCTTCATGCTTCTATCCTTTCCTCGTCCTGGCGCCCTCATCCCGGAACGCCGCCTGTTCGCTTTAGGTCCGCGCCCGATCCGCGCGGTGTTTCGGATTTATCGCCCGAGGGCCGTCACCAGCTTGACGCGTCGGTTGTCCGGTACCTCGTTGTAAGCAAGTACATGCAGGTTTTGGGCCACATGACGGGTGAAACGCGAAAGCCAGGGACGAAGCGCCGGAGAGACCAGCAAGACCGCCGGTTCGCCGGCCGCTTCCTGGCGCCGCGCCGCGTCGGCGACGCTCTGCTGCAGGCGATCGGCGAGGCCCGGCTCGACGGCCGCGCCGGCGGGACCGCCACCTTGTAGGGATTGCAGCAGGATCTGCTCCAGTTCCGGCGCCAAAGTAATGACGGGAACTTCCGTTCCGAGGCCGGCGATTTCCTGGACGATCTGTCGGCCGAGGGTGACGCGCACCGCCGCGGCGAGGACGCCAGGATCCTGGCTCTGGCCCGCATGCTCGGCCAGCGACTCGACGATGCCGCGGAAGTTGCGGATCGGCACGCGCTCGGCCAGCAGGTTCTGCAGCACCTTGACCACTGCGCCGAGCGACAGGCGCTTGGGCACCAGGTCTTCCACCAGCTTCGGCGTCTGCTGGGCCAGGCGGTCGAGCAGCTGCTGTACGTCCTGGTGGCCGATGAGTTCGTGGGCGTGGTTCTGCAGGATGTGCGAAAGATGCGTGGCGATTACCGTGGCGGGATCGACCACCGTGTACCCAAGGGTCTGCGCGTGCTCGCGCATGCCCGGCTCGATCCAGACGGCGTCCAGGCCGAAGGCCGGGTCGCGCGTGGCGATGCCGTTGATCGTCCCGTGCACACGGCCCGGATCGATCGCCAGCATGCGCTCGGTGTGGATCTCCGCCTCGCCCATCGGCACGCCCATCAGAGAGATGCGATAGCCATGAGGAGCGAGGTCGAGGTTGTCGCGGATGTGCACCGACGGCACCAGGAAGCCCAGCTCCTGCGAGAGCTTGCGGCGCACGGACTTGATCCGCGCCATCAGCTCGCCGCCCTGCGTCTTGTCCACGAGCGGAATGAGGCGGTAGCCCACTTCCAGGCCGATAGTGTCGACCTGGGCCACGTCTTCCCAGGACAACTCCAGGCGCTCGGCGGGCGGCGCGGATTCCAGCGCCAGCTCGGTACCCGGCGCGGCCGTACCGGAAGCGACGCCGGCGGCGGCGTCCATCTGGTGCTGATGCAGTTTCCAGGCGGCGAAGCCGGCAATGCCCGCCAGGAGGAGGAACGGAAGGTTCGGCATGCCCGGGATGAGACCCATCGTGCCGAGCACGGCGGCCGCGACGGCCAGCGCCTTCGGCTGGCCGAACAGCTGGCCCATCACGTGCTTGCCCATTTCCTGCGACTTCGACACGCGGGTGACGATCACCGCCGTGGCAATTGACAGCATCAGGCCTGGCACCTGGGCCACGAGGCCGTCGCCGATGGTCAGCAGCGTATACGTGCGCGCGGCTTCCGCGGCCGAGAGACCGTGCTGGAGCATGCCGATGAAGAAGCCGCCGATGATGTTGATGGCGAGGATCAGCATGCCGGCGGTGGCGTCGCCGCGGACGAATTTGGACGCGCCGTCCATCGAACCGTAGAAGTCCGCTTCCTCGCGCACTTCCTGGCGCCTCTCGCGCGCCTGCTCCTGCGTGAGCAGGCCGGCATTGAGGTCGGCGTCGATGGCCATCTGCTTGCCGGGCATGGCGTCGAGGGTGAAGCGCGCGGTGACTTCGGACACGCGGGTCGCACCCTTGGTCACCACCACGAAGTTGATGATGGTGAGGATGGCGAACACGACGAAGCCGACGGCGAAATTGCCGCCGATGACGAACTCGCCGAAGGCCTCGATGACCTTGCCCGCGGCCCCCGGGCCGTTATGGCCATGCAGCAGCACGACGCGGGTCGATGCGATGTTCAGCGCCAGGCGGAGCAACGTGGCAAACAGCACCACGGTGGGAAACGAGGCCAGTTCCAACGGCCGCATCACGTACATCGTCGCCAGCAGGATCACCAGCGACAGCGCAATGTTGAAGGTGAACAGCAGGTCCAGCACGAACGGCGGCAGGGGCAGCATCATCATGCCGAGCATGATCAGCATCGCCACCGGCGCCGCGATGCCGCGGCGGCCGATCTGGCGGAACGTGCCCATGAGAGTGGTGGTGCTGGCTGCCATCGTCAGTTGTCCATGCGGTAGGGACCCATGAGATCGGGGTCGATGTCCTGCGTCGGTAGATCGGGCGGGAGATCGCCCACGGCGATCGCCTGCTTCAGCCGGAACACGTAAGCCAGGATCTGGGCCACGGCGATGTAGAGCGCCGAGGGGATTTCGCGTCCGATTTCCGTCGTGTGATACAAGGCGCGTGCCAACGGCGGGGCTTCGACCACCGGCACCTTCGCGCCGCCGGCCACGTCGCGGATCTGCTGGGCGATCACGTCCACGCCCTTGGCCACCACGCGCGGCGCGCCCATGCGGTCTTCGTCGTATTTCAGGGCCACGGCGAAGTGGGTCGGATTGGTCACGATCACATCCGCCGTCGGAACGTCTTCCATCATTCGCCGACGCGCCATCTGGTGCTGCATCTGACGGATTTTCGACTTCAGTTCCGGGCTGCCCTCGTTTTCCTTGTGCTCGTCCTTCACTTCCTGCTTGGTCATCTTCATCTTCTTGGTGAAGCTGAATTTCTGCCAGGGCGCATCGACGAGGGCGATGGCGCCGAGGGCACAGGCGAAGACGAGGGCGGCGTGACCGAGAATGCCCAGGGCATGGAAGATGCCATTGGCCACCGGACCGGTGCCGGCGCCATACATCTCCTGTGTGGAGCGGTTGAGGAACCAGACCAGGGCGCCGCCGATCAGGACCAGCTTGAGCAGCGACTTGCCCAGTTCGACCAGGCCGTTCACCGAGACGAGTCGCGAGAGGCCCTTGATAGGGTCCAGCCGGTCGAATTTAGGAATGAGCGCCTGGCCGGAGAAGTTGAGTCCGCCCATCAGGGTGGGCGCCGCGATGGCGGCTACCATGGTCACGCTGAACAGTGGGCCCAGCAGCCGCAGGCCTTCCACTGCGGCCGTCATCAGCGCGTGGTTCAGGCCATTCGCGGCAAACAGGTCCCCCCTCGAATAACGCAGTCCCACGTGCATGATGTTGGCGGCATGCGCGGCCATCTGCTCGCGCGAGGCGAGGATCGTGGTCACGCCCGACAGCACCACCACGGCCGTGGAAAGGTCGCGCGAACGCGGAAGGTCGCCCTTCTCGCGGGCTTCGCGAAGGCGTTTGTCGCTAGGGGCTTCGGTGCGGTCTTCCTTATCGGTCTCGCTCACGCGCCTACCTCCCGATAAGCCCGCGCATGGTTTCCCACGCGTCGGTCTGCAAGGAATCGAACGCGCCCGGCAACGCGTGCAGTGCGAGCCATACGGCCAGCACGCCCAGGCTGATGCTGATGGGGAAGCCCACCGCGAACAGGTTCATCGACGGCGCCGAGCGGCTGATGGCACCGAACCCGAGGTTCACCACCAGCGTGGAGGTAAGCGCCGGCAGCGCTACGCGCACCGCACCGGTGAAAAGGTGGCCGGCGAAGCCCAGCACGCCCCATACGCCATCCGCGCCGACGCCCTGCGCTCCGACTGGCAGAGTGCGGAAGCT
This sequence comes from Luteibacter sp., assembly GCF_036499525.1. GTDB lineage: Bacteria > Pseudomonadota > Gammaproteobacteria > Xanthomonadales > Rhodanobacteraceae > Luteibacter. The sequence goes on from NZ_DASYDO010000065.1 coordinate 22,845, forward strand.
GTCGGCGAGCAGCGCGATGAGCTGCAGGTGGCCATTCATCACCAGGAACAGGAGGGTCACCAGCGTCGCGTAGAACTGGCTCAGCACCGGCGTGGTACCGCCGATGCCCGGGTTCACGGTTTCCGCGAAGCCGAGGCTCATTGCCTGGGACACGAGTTGGCCGCCGAACGACACGGCCTCGAACACCAGCTTGAGGATGAAGCCGAGCGAGGCGCCAACCAGCACCTCCTGGGCCAGCGTCGCCACGCCCTGCGCTGACAGCGGGCGCATGTCCAGCGGCGCCAGCGGCGCCAACGCCATCGTCAGCAGCAAGGCCAGGCCGATGCGGATCCGTGCCGGGATCATCGTGGCTCCCAGCACGGGCGCCACGAGCAGAAGGCCAGAGACACGCGCCAACGCCCAGCATGCGCTTCCAACCCAGGCTTCGAGCTGGCCGAGGTCGATCGGCATCAACGCACCGCCTGGGGCAGGTTCTCGATGAGCGTGCGGGTGAATTCCACCAGCGTGCGCAGCATCCAGGGACCGGCGATGATCATCACCAGCGCCATGGAAATGAGCTTAGGGATGAAACTCAAGGTCTGTTCGTTGATCTGCGTGGCCGCCTGCACCATGCCGATGATGAGGCCCACCGCCAGCGCCGTCAGGAGCAACGGTGCGCCGACCAGCATCGCGATGTGCAGGGCCTGCTGGCCGAAACCGATGACCGATTCGGGCGTCACTGGAAGAAGCTCCCCGCCAGGGTGCCGAGCAGCAGGGTCCAGCCGTCGACCAGCACGAACAGCATGATCTTGAACGGCAGCGAGATGATCATGGGCGAGACCATCATCATGCCCATCGACATCAGCACCGAAGCCACGACGAGGTCGATGATGAGAAAGGGAATGAACAGCAGGAAGCCCATCTGGAATGCGGTCTTCAGTTCGCTGGTCACGAAGGCCGGGAGTGCGACGCGATACGGCACGGCGTCCTTGTCGGCATAGGGCTGCTCGCCGGCCAGCTTCGTGAAGAGCTGCAAGTCCGGCTCGCGCGTTTGTTCGAGCATGAAGTGGCGGAACGGCGAGGCGGCCAGCGGCAGGGCGTCCTGCACGCTCATCGTGCCGTCCATGTAGGGTTTGATGCCCGCGTCGTATGCCTTGTTCAGCACCGGTGTCATCACGAACAGCGTGAGGAACAGCGACAGGCCGAGGATCACCTGGTTCGGCGGCGTGCTGTTCGTGCCCAGCGCCTGGCGCAGGAAGCCCAGCACGATGACGATGCGAGTGAACGAGGTCATCATCAGCAGGATCGCCGGCAGTGCGGTCAGCGCTGTCATCAGCGCCAGCATCTGGATCGACAGGGACCAGGTCTGCCCGCCGTTCGCGCCAGGCTGCACGTTCAGCACCGGAATGCCCGGCGGCGGCTCGGCGGCGAAGCCGACGATGGGAAGGAGCAGGAGCAACGGGAAAACCAGCCAGGCCCAGCGCCTCATGGGCGCTTCCACTGACCGAGCACGTCGCGGAAGCCGCGCATGGCCGGCACCGGCGACGAGGCGGACGGATCGTCCTGCACCGGGGTGTCCAGGACGTGCAGCGTACGCAGGCCACCCGTCGGCGAGGCGCCGACCAGGAGTTGCGTGCCGCCGACTTCGAGCAGGATCACCTTTTCCTTGATGCCCACCGGCATCGACTCGATGACGCGAATCTTCCGTCCGCCCGGACGCACGTGCGCCTGGGCACGACGGCTCAACCAGCCAACGAAGAAGATGAGGGCCACGACCCCGAGCAGGCTGATCAGCACGCGGATCAGTTCCGCGCCCGAATCGACAGCCGGTACGGCGGCCGGGGCCGCCATCAGGGCGCAGGGAAGGAAGCCACCGGCGAAGGCGGCGACGGTACGGTGCATGGGAATCACCGCAGCTTGCGGACGCGCTCGGCCGGGCTGATCACGTCGGTCAGCCGGATACCGAATTTCTCGTTGATGACGACGACTTCGCCATGGGCGACCAGGGTGCCGTTGACGAACACGTCGAGGGGCTCGCCGGCCGCGCGGTCGAGCTCGACCACCGAACCCTGGTTGAGCTGGAGCAGGTTGCGGATGCTGATCTTGGTCCGGCCGACTTCCATGGCCATGGTGACCGGCACGTCGAGGATGACGTCGAGGTTCACTTCGCTGCCGAGACCGATGGAGGACGCCAGGGCCGCGTCGCTACCGGCTTCCAGTTCTTCGAGGGTGATTTCGTTCATGTCCGTTCCAGATAAGGCCAATGCTGGGTGCAAAGTCTCTGAAGCAAGCGGCGTGCCATGGAATCGGAACGATGTGACGGCGCGATTTTCTCGCCGTATCAGCCACTTGGGACTGCCGCCGGACGCGGAAGAAAAAGATGACGCGGGAGGGCAGACGTAAACCTGACGCTTGACGGCAGTTAGTCACCGCGACGGGTCATTGACAGATGCCCGGTGGAGCCGAGCCGACTCTGTCGGCGCAAAGCTGCCTCAGGCCAGTTCTGGAATCGGCTTCGTCGGCACGGTCGTCGAGCGCGGAGCGGTCCGCCGGAGCAGCGATTCGAACTGGATCGCCTTGTTGCCGTTCGAATTCGCCATGCGTCCACGGAAGATCGGCACGTCCTCGGCGAAGACCGTGGCAGTTTCCGGCAGGTTGATGGGAATCACGTCGCCCTTGCGCAGATGCAGGAAGTCACCGATGGTGAGCCGCGCCTCGGCCAGCATCGAGGTGATCTCCACCTCCGCATCGAGGAGCTCCTCGTGCAGGTTCTGGATCCAGCGCTCGTCGCGCTCGGCACGGTCACTCTGCACGCCCGCGTCGAGCAGCTCGCGGATCGGCTCGACCATCGAATACGGAAGGGTCAGGTGAACTTCGCCGCCACCGCCGTCCAGCTCGATATGGAAGCGGGACACGACCACGGTTTCGGTGGGGCTCACGATATTCGCGAACTGTGGATTGATTTCCGAGTTCACGAACTCGAAGTGCATCTTCAGAACGGGCGCCCAGGCCTCCGCCATCGCGCCAAAAGCTTCCTGCAGCACGATCTGGATCACGCGGTTTTCGGTGGGCGTGAAGTCGCGGCCCTCGATACGCGCGTGGTACCGGCCATCGCCGCCGAAGAAGTTGTCGATGACTGTGAAGACCAGGCGCGGCTCGAACACCATCAGCGCGGTGCCGCGCAGCGGCTTTATACGGATGAGGTTGAGGTTGCTCGGCACCGCCAGCGAGTGCACGTACTCGTTGAACTTGGTCATCTTCACGCCGAGGACCGACACCTCGCATGCCTTGCGCAGCACATTGAACAGGTTGGCGCGGAAGTACCGCGCGAAACGGTCGTTGACCATTTCCAGCGTGGGCAGGCGACCGCGGACAATGCGGTCCTGCTGGGTAAAATCGTAGTCCAGGATGCCGCCGGGTGGCGGAAGCTCGATCTCGGTCTCGACCGCGCCACCTTCGACGCCCGCCAGCAGCGCATCGATTTCTTCCTGGGTGAGGATGTCGCTCATGGCCGTCCGCCCGTCACTGCATGATGAAGCTGGTGAAATAGACGGCGTCGATGCCGGGCCGGCCGATCTTTTCCTTCAGCACGCGCTGGATCTCGGCCAGTGCGGCCGCCTGGAGTTTCAGCTTGCCCTTCACATCGGAGAGGCTCTTCATGTCCTGCGCCGAGAACAGTATGAGCAGCGCGTTACGGATTTCCGGATCGGCTTGCTTCGCGGCGGCTATCGCTTCCGGGTCGTGCGACATGACATTCACGCCTACCTGGAGAAAGCGGAGCGCGGCGGCGTCCTGGAAGTTGACGACGAAAGCGGGATCGAGCTGGAGGTAGAGGGCGGGCTTCGACCTGGCCGCGTCCGCGGCGCTTTCCGGGCCACCCTTTCCGCCTTTCATCAGGACCCAGCCACCCGCGCCGCCGGCCACGAGCACGACGAGCGCGCCGACGAGCAGGAGGCTGCCCTTCTTTTTCTTTTTGGGGGTGCCTTCGGCGGTGTCTTTCGGTGCTGCGGCCATGCGGGGTAAACCTCTTGCGAATTCGTCGATGCGTGGAGCTTACAGATGACGTGCAATCGTCGTGCCAGATTTAACGTCGGAAGTTTGACGACCAGGTCAGGCGACTTCGTCGACAAGGCCGCGCGAGACCCGCGAGGTGACCACCGTTTCCACACCGGCCGTACCTGCATCGCCGGACTGGCCCGATGCATTGCCGTTGCCGCCGTCCGCGCCTTGCTCCGCCTGGCGCTGGCCGACGTCGGCCTGGCCGAGCGACAGGCCGTGATGGGCCAGCATGCTGTCGAGCTGCGACAGCGTCTGCTGCACCGCGTGCACCGCCGCCGGATGCTGGGCCATGACGGCCACGTTGACCTTGCTGCCATCCAGGCTGACGCGAACGTCCATGCTGCCGAGCTCTTCCGGATGCAGCTTGATCCGCGCTTCCTTCACCTGGCCCGAGCCCATCCACGCGATCTGCTCGCCAAGCTCGTGGGCAAACTGCGGCGACGTGGCCGGCTGCGTGGCCTGCAGTTGCATCACGGACGTGCTGCCCTGCCCGATACCCTGGGCGTGCGCGAACGGCATGGGACTGCCGTTGGCGGCATCGACGGTGGAACCGTCGTCCTTCGCCCCTTTCGCGTCGTCCTGGGTCGCCAGCAAGACGGCGAACGATGCCGGCGTGACGGCAGCGCCTGCAAGGGTTCCTGCCGGTAGCGCAGAGGACGTCGTGTTCAACGATGCCGCAGTCGCGTCCTGAAGGCCTGCCGCCGCATCGGCCTCGGCGGCCGCGGCGCCGGGAAGAAGGCCGGCGAGCGACGCCGCCGCGCCGAGCGCGGATCCTGCCCCGGGCACGTCGGCAGCGCTTGCGTCCTTCACGGCACCCAGCGCCTTGGCGGCGACGTCTGCCACGCTCGGTGGCACGCCGATCAGCGAGAGCATCGTCGTCGCGATCGAGGTGCCGTCGCCGGCCTCATCGTCCTTTTTCGCAGGCTTGTCGTCCTGCCTGGCGGTTACCTTCGCATCATCTGCCTTGGCTGGCGACGGAGCGGCATCCTTGGCCTTCGTGACGGCCTCGGGCTGCTTGTGCGGTGCGCGTGCGTCGGCGTGCGCGGCATCCAGCGCGGCGTCGAACCGCCTGGAAGGCTGCGTGTCGTCCTGCGCATGCCCCACCACCGGTGGCTTGGTCGGTGCGGAGGGACGGGCGACGTTGAGAGCGAGGGTGGCGTTGTTCATGCGATTTACCCGATTCGATTCGTTCGTCTGGAGATGCCGGCGTTCGGACACGTCAGCTCTCGCTTCTTGGCGGACGGCGGTATTGCGAGCGCTCGTCGGCCTGCTCCTGCTCGCGGCGATCCTGCGTCTTGCGTTCCTGCTCGCGATATTTCGTGGTTACCGTGTCCAGCGCCTTCGCGCGGCCGCGAGCGTCGGTCCAGTCCTTGCGGGCGCGATCGAGGGCGCTTTCTCGGCGCTGGACCTCGCTGAGCTGCTGGACGATGGCCATGTCGATCTTCAGCAGGAACTGCTGCCGGTTCAGCAACGCGCCGACGCCGATGCCGCTCGGCATTTCGGCGTACTCGTTGCGGTAGCGGCGCAACTCCACGAGCTGGTGTTCGGCATCGGCCAGCGCGCGCTGCTGCGTAGCGAGCGCGCGCGTGGCGTCCTTGGCCTTCTCGGCGGCAAGGTCCACGACGGGTTGCAGGCGGTCGGCGCGCGAGGGCATCAGGTCACCCGCGTGGATTCGGCGAGACCGGCCTCGGCATCCTCGAGGGTCACCGGCTCGTCGGTTTCCTGCTGGAGGAAGGCCGATAGACGCGGATGGAGCGCGATCGCCTCATCGGTACGTGGGTCGCTGCCCTTCTGGTAGGCACCCACGGCGATGAGGTCGCGCTGCTGCCGGTAGGCCGAGTAGACCTGGCGGAAGCGCTGCGCCGAACGCATGTGTTCCTTCGTCACCACGGCAGGCATGACGCGGCTGATCGAAGCTTCGATGTCGATGGCCGGGTAATGACCGGCCTCGGCCAGGTCGCGCGAAAGCACGATATGGCCGTCGAGGATCGCGCGCGCCGAATCGGCGATCGGATCATGGCGGTAATCATCGCCCTCGGTCAGCACGGTGTAGAAGGCGGTGATGGAGCCCCGGCCTTCCGCATCGTTACCGGCGCGCTCGACCAGCGCGGGCAGCATCGCAAAGACAGACGGCGGGTAGCCCTTCGTCGCCGGCGGTTCGCCGATGGCCAGCGCGATCTCGCGCTGCGCCTGGGCATACCGCGTAAGCGAATCCATCAACAGCAGCACGCGCTTGCCCTGGTCGCGAAAATGCTCGGCCACGGCGGTAGCCACCTGCGCACCGCGCAGGCGCGACAACGGCGGCGCGTCGGCCGGCGCGGCGATGACGACCGCGCGGCGTCGGCCTTCCTCGCCCAGCGTATGGTCGACGAATTCCTTCACTTCGCGGCCGCGCTCGCCGATCAACCCCACGACCACGACGTCCGCGTTGGTGAAGCGCGTCATCATGCCCATGAGGGTGGACTTGCCGACGCCGGAGCCGGCGAACAGGCCGATGCGCTGGCCGCGTCCTACCGTGAGAAGGGCGTTGATCGCACGCACGCCGGTGTCCAGCGGGGTGTCGATCGGCTGGCGCATCATGGGATTGATCGGCTCGCGGCGCAGCGGCACGCGCTCGCGCGCCAGCAACGGCCCCTGGCCGTCGAGCGGCACGCCATCGGACCCGATCACACGACCCAACAGGGAATCGCCCACCGGAATACCGGAAACAGCGGCTACCGGGGTGACGCGGGCGTTCGGCAGCACGCCGTGCATTTCTCCGGTAGGCATCAATAGAAGACGGCCGTCCGAAAAACCGACGACTTCAGTCTCGAGTTGTTTGCCGTCAGCACCGGCAACCATGCAGCGCGCGCCCACAGGCGCTTCGCATCCCACGGCTTCGAGCGTCAGCCCGACGACTCGACGCAACTTGCCTTCGGCCTGCAGCGGCCTGACGTGTTCCGCGTTCGCACGCTGCGCGGCGAGGGCTTCACGCCAGTGCGCATTGCGCGCTGACACGTGGTTTTCGGCGCTCACGGCGCCTCCGCCTCACCGTCCTGGAAACCGTCACGCCCCTGCAGCACGCTGTCGATCACGGCGACCAGGCGCGTTCGCACACGTGCATCGAGACGGGAGTGCTCGCTTTCCAGACGCACGTCGCCGCGTTCCAGCGCCGGATCGTCGACGACCGTGCCTTCGTGATCGAGCGAAGAACGATGCTCGCGAACGATGCCGGCATCGGCGGGATGGAGATGAATTTTCAGGTGACGGGTGGCAGCTGGCAGCGCGTCGACAGCCTGCCGTACCACCTCGAGGATCTTCTCGGGCCGGGTGACCAGTTCGTAGCCGAGCACGCGCTCGGCAATGGTGGTCGCCAGCAGCGCGAGATCGCCGGCAACATCGTTGTCCAGATCGGCAAAAGGCCGCTCCACGGCGGCAAACAAGGCCTCGAGCCGGGCCACCTGGGCCGCCAGTTCGCGCTTCGCCATCGCCCTGCCCTCGTTGAGGCCGGCGTTGAAGCCTTCCTCGCGAGCCTGCCGCTCGATCGACTCGATCTCGGCGACCGTCGGCCGCTGCGGGCCCTCGTCCGGCACGTCGGCGGCGCGCGTCTCGGCCGCCCCGACGACGGGCAATTCCCAACGTTCGAACTGGGCGACACGCTCCCGCGCGAGGATCGAGGTGAGACTCATCAGACGAACTCTTCCCCGCCGCCGGCGAGATTGATCTGGCCCGCGTCAGCCAGACGGCGCGCCGTGGCAAGCACTTCCTTCTGCGCCGCATCCACCTCGGAGAGGCGAACCGGTCCCTTGACCTCCAGGTCGTCGCGCAGCATGTCGGCAGCACGCTTGGACATGTTCGCGAATATTTTCTCGCGGATGGCGCTTTCCGCGCCCTTCAGCGCGGTGATGAGGCGCGCCGACGGCACTTCGCGCAGCAACGTCTGCATGCTGCGGTCATCGAGCTCGGCAAGGTCGTCGAAGACGAACATCAGTTCTTCGATGCGTTCACCCAGGCCGGAATCGATGCCGCGGATGGAAGCCATCAGCTCGACCTCACGTGAGGTTTCCATGGCATTAAGGATGTCCGCCGCGGCCTTGAGTCCACCCACGGTGGCCGACTTCAGCTTGGTGGAGTTGCCGGAGAACTGGCGCTCCATGATTTCGTCCAGCTCGTTCAGCGCATGCGGCTGCACGCCGTCGAGCGTTGCGATGCGCATGACGACGTCGCTGCGCGTGCGCGCGGGCAGGTAGCCGATCACTTCCGCAGCCTGGTCCGATTCGAGGTGGGCCAACACCAGCGCGATGATCTGCGGGTGCTCCTGGCCGATCATCTCGGAGATGGCGCGACTCTCCATCCACTTCAGCGATTCCAGGCCCTTGCTGCTGCGGCCGAGAAGAATGCGGTCGATGAGGCCGCCCGCCTTGTTCTCGCCCAGTGCGTTGACCAGGATCCGGCGGATGTATTCCTCGGTGCCGACGCCGATGGAGGTGTGCTGGCCCACGTCTTCCTGGAGCTTGGTAAGCACCTGGTCGACCTGCTCCTTGCTGACGTTCTTCAGCGCGGCCATCGCCGTGCCCACGGCCTGCACGTCGCGCGCGCCGAGATGCTTCAGGATGGACGCCGCGTCCTCCTCACCCAGGGTGAGGAGAAGGATCGCCGCCTTCTGTGCGCCCGTAAGGGCCTCTTTCTGTTCAGCCGCCATCGTCGGATACCCAGCTCTTCACAACCTGCGCCACCTGTTTCGGATTTTCGGCCGCCATGCGCTTGGCAAGGCCGACCTTCTGTTCGTAAGCCAACAGCGCGGGGGAACCGAGCTGGGCCTGCGAGGTGGACACGCGGTCCGGTGTCATGTCGTCGTCGTCCACCAGCACCGACACCGTCGGCATCGGGCCGGCGAGCGCGACGTTGTTCATGGCCAGCGGCGCCGGCTTCAGCAGGCCCTTCAGGATGGGGCGCAGCACGAAGAAGCCCACGATCAGCGCGATCATCACGCCGAGGCCCTGCTTGATGAGGTCGAGCATGCCCGGACGTTCCCAGAACGGCGTGCCCTGCGGCGTGTCCTCGGCGATATTTCCGCGGAACGGCTCGTTGATGACGCTGACGCTGTCTCCGCGCGCGGCGCTGAAGCCCACGGCGTTCTTGGTGAGTTCGGTCAGGCGCGACAGTTCTTCCGGCGTGAACGGCACGCTCTTCATCTTGCCGTCCTTGTCGGGCACCTGCTTGTTGTCGACCACCACGGCCACCGACAAGCGCGAGACCTTGCCCGCCGGATCGGTCACGTGGCTCACCGTGCGATCAAGCTCGTAGTTACGCGTGGCGTTTTCGGTCTTCTGCGTCGGGGTCTGCCGGGAGGTCTGCGTGGTGGACGCCTGCGCGCCGGGCTTGCCACCCGCGGCCGGGTTCGCCGCCGTGGCATTGGCGCCGGTGTTCGGCGGCTGGTTGCTGAGCGCGCCCGGCACGCCGCCATTAGTCGCCGGCTCGGTACGCGTGTCGCTGCTGGTCTGCTCGCTGCGCAGCGCCGGGTTGTCGTGGTTGAAGGTTTCGCTGGCCTTTTCGGTCTGCGAGAAATCGAGATCGGCGAAGACCTGGGCGCGCACCTTGCCTGCGCCGACGAGAGGCGTGAGCAGGTCTTCCACGCGCTGCGTATAGGTGGCCTCTATGCGGTTGGACAGGCGCAGGCGATTATCGCCGATGGCCTGTGCACTATCCGGATCGCTGACGGTAAGCAGGTTGCCGCCCTGGTCGATCACCGACACCTGGCGGGTATCGAGCCCCGGCACGCTGGCCGCGATGAGATGGACGATGGCGGCGACCTGGCCCTGGTCAAGCTGGCGGCCGGGATACAGCGTGACGACCACCGACGCGCTGGCCGGTTTGTTGTCGCGGATGAAGGCGGAGGGCTTGGGCAGGGCCAGGTGCACGCGGGCGGCACGCACCGACTGCAGGCCGGCGATGGTGTTCGAGAGATCGCTCTCGAGCATCGACTGGTAGTGGCTGCGCTCGGCCATGTCGCTCATGCCGAACGGCGAATCCACCTGCGGCACCGCGCTGGCGGCGCTGCCCTGCGGAAGGCCCTGACCGGCAAGTTTCAGGCGGATGCCCGCCACGTCGGCGGCGGGAACGAAGATCGAGCCGCCGTCGGCGCTCAGCGTGTACTGGGTATTGCCGGCCTGCAATGCCTGGGTGACGGCGGCGGCGTCCCTCTGCTCCAGGCCGCCGTAAAGCAGCCCGTAGTTCGGCGCACGCGACCACATCACCGCGGCGATGCCGATGGCGACGGCGGCAGCGATTCCCGCGAGCATGAAGAGCTGACGCGCCGCGGGCGTCTGCGCCAGCGACTTCAGCGAGTGCATGCGCGAAGCCGCGTTGCTGTCCGTGGTGACGACGCCGTTATCTGCCATGGTTCGACTCGAATCCTGTCATTGCGCTCACGTCGATCAGATCGACATGTTCATGATTTCTTTGTAGGCATCGACCATCTTGTTGCGCACTTCGGTCATCGCGCGAAACGAAAGATCGGCCTTCTGTCCCTGGATCATGACCTGGGCCAGATCGATGCCCGGGTCGCCGCGCTCGAACGCGGAAGCCATCTTCGCCGCCTTGCCCTGGCTCTCCGCCACACCTTCGATCGACTGCTTCAGCAGGTCGCCGAACGCACCCTTCTGCGCCGGAGCCGCCTCCCCGACGCCACGCAGCGCGGGCATCTCGGTCTGCGCGCTGATGCGGCGCATCTGGAGCAGGAGGCTGTTGACGTCGATCGTGGTCATGACGGTTTTCCAACGCGTTATCGGGTTTCAGACACCCGATGCACGTCCTGTGCCAACGATCAGCCTGCCTGGACGGTCTCGGAAAGGCCGTACTTGCGCAGCTTCTCCACCAGCGTGGTGCGCTGGACGCGAAGCAGCTTGGCCGCGTGGGCGACGACGCCGTTGGCCGAATTCAGTGCCTGACGGATCAGGCCGATCTCGATGCCCGCGAGGTGGTCCTTCAGGTCCAGGCCACCGTGCGGCAGAACGGAGGGATCGCCCTCCCCCACATAACCGAAGGACTCGGTGACTTCCGGCTCGGCTTCCATCATGGCGATGAGCGCGGCCCCGGAAACTTCTTCCACCGGCAGCGCGCCGCGGTACTTCTCCGGCAGGTCGGCGGCGCGGACTTCGCCGTGCGGCATGAGGATGGCCATGCGCTCGACCAGGTTCGACAGTTCGCGCACGTTGCCCGGCCAGCCATGGCGGCAGAGGGCGCCCATGGCGCTGGGCGTGAAACGGACGGACGACAGGCCGCGCTGAACCAGGCGCTGGTTGAACTCGCCGATGAGCGCCGGCAGGTCTTCCAGGCGCTGGCGCAACGGCGGCATTTCCAGGGGGAACACGCTGAGGCGGTAGAACAGGTCTTCGCGGAAGCTGCCCCGCTCGATCGCGCTCTCGAGATCGCGATGGGTCGCGGCGATGATGCGTACGTCACAGCGCTGCGGGCGGTTGCCGCCGACACGCTCGAACACGCGCTCCTGCAGCACGCGGAGGAGCTTTACCTGCATCGGCAGGCTCATGTCGCCGATCTCGTCCAGGAACAGCGTGCCGCCCTCGGCCATCTCGAAACGGCCCTTGCGGGTGTTGATGGCGCCGGTGAACGCACCTTTTTCGTGGCCGAACAGTTCGCTTTCGAGCAGCTCGGCGGGAATGGCGCCGCAGTTGATCGCGACGAACGGCTTGTCACGGCGCGGCGAGCAGTCGTGAATGGTGCGGGCAACCAGTTCCTTGCCGCTGCCGGATTCGCCAAGCACGAGCACGCTGGAATCGAACGGTGCGACCTGGCGGATCAGCCCGTTCACCCGTTGCATGGGACCGGATTGGCCGACGAAACGGCGGCTGGAGTGCACCGGCTCCATGCGCGACTGCAGGGCACGCAGGGCTTCGGAAAGACGCTCGTAGCGAAGCGGCATGTCGATCAGTTCGACACTGTTGCTGCGCGTGTCGTCGGCGATCAGTGAGGTGGCCAGCGGCGAATCCGCGGCGACCAGCATCGGCAGGTTCTTTACACCGCGACCGATGGCGGCGAGGAAGCCTTCCAGTTCGTTCTCGTCCTCTACCGAGCCGACGTACACGCCGCGCCAGTTCTCGGCGATCTCCGCCGGCTGCAGGCGGCTGGCGAGTACCGGGCGGTAGCCCAGGAAAGCGAGCGCGGAAACGACGCTTTCGGCGCGGGAGGCGTCGGACTCGACAACGAGAAACTGGGAAGACTTCACCGGGAACACCTCGCGTTAGCGTTTGGATCGAAGGGCTCGAGCGGGGGTCCGCGCTGGAATCCCGTCGGCTTCGTTGCAAGGTATCAATCAAGGAGCGTGCCAACGCCGGAATTCCGACGCACACAATCGGAAATTGACGTGGTGACGCGGTGTTCAGGCGTGTGGGGTAAACCGCTCCGGAAATCAGCCGAGCCCTGGCCGGACGTCGGCTCCGTCAGGCGTGACGGACGGCGTCACGAATGTGACGCGGGACGCCACGCGACGTTCTTACGTCACGTGACGTAAAAGGTCACATCGCTTCGGAACCGCCTTCCATGGGGCGCGCCTGCGCCCGTGCCTCGGCGACCTGGCGCCGGTGCTGGCGGAAAACCAGGCGTTCGATACCGTCGCGAACGGCTTCGGAAAGCCCTTCGAAGCCGACGAAACCCTTGCCGTCGGTGGGCCCGGCGAGGCGCATGCCCGGAAGCTCCAGGGGCAAAGCCTGGCAGGTATCGAAGTGGATATTCAGCATGACGGACTGGCCGACCGGCGGCAGACCGGCCCAGGGCAGCACGGCCCCGGCGGCGTTGAAACGAAGCGGGATCCGCGGCGGCAGGCCGGACTGAGGAAGCAGCAGTCGGTTCACGATCTCCATCAGGACATTGAGCTTCGCGTCCAGCCGGGCCACTTCGTGGGAAAGCGGACTGTCGTCTTCGGCGCTGTCGGCGCGACGCTCCATGAGTGCCGAGACGGCGACCAGTACGCTGGCATTACGGTCGTTGATAAGCGCCAGCGCGGCGGCATCGGGCCGGGACGCGGCTTCGCAGGTGGCATGGAACGCGGCGTCCCACGCGACCCGATCGGAGAATGCCTTCCAGCCTTCGTCGCTCATGCGCCCACTCCCCACAGCAGAAGGTTACCGCTCAGAACGAACTATACGCGGCCACGGCGCGGCGCACGCGACGGGACGCGTCCCATGCCACCGCCGCTTCGTCGCGGGCGACGGACACGAGGTCCTTGATGAGGCCATCAAGCAGCATGATGGACTTCAGCGATTCCAGTGTTTCTGGTGCCGGTCGCATGGCGCCGCTGCGAAGGATCGGTTCGCGTACGGACTCGAGCGCGGCGAGTTCGTCCCAGCGGCCTTCGCTGGCGGCGGCGTGCATCGACTCGGTCAGGTCCAGCACCCGGTCGAGGTCGCACCAGGCGTCCGTCACGCCCCGGCTCCCACCGGCTGGCGGGCCTCGGCAGGAATGGCCACCCAGCTCTCGCGGATCTGGCTGAGCAGGCGGCTCACCTCATCGATGGCCTCGCTGTCGCTGTGCAGATTGGCGTGGAGCAGGCGACGGGTCATGTAGTCGTAAAGAGCCGCCAGCCGATCGACGAGCGATGTCGCCACGTCGGGGTTCAGCGAGGCCTGCAAGGCGCCGACGATCTCGATGGCCTTGGAAATGGCCTCGCCCTTGCCCGCGATGTTGCCGGTTGCGATGCAGCCGCGGGCAAAGCGCATGCGCTCAAGTGCGCCGTCCATGAGCATGGTGATGAGGCCGTGCGGGTCGGCCGTCTCGACGCTGCCCTGCGTGCGGACCTGCTGGTAGGCGCCTGCGCCCTGGGAATATCCGAGTGCCATGTCTCTCTTGGACCTCTGTTATTTGCTGGCCGTGAGCGCGTCGAACTGCTGCTGGAGGTAGCTGCTGGTGCCGGCGAGCTTGGTCATCATCGCGTCGAGCGCCGTGTACTGCTTGGTCAGCTGATCGGTGTAATCCTGCATCCGCAGATCGAGGTCGGCCGCCTGGTCCTGAAGGTCTTTCGTCTTCTGATTCAGGTTGTTGGAGCGCTGGGTGAGGATACCCGTGCTGGATGTCCAGCTGGTGATCAGCTTGTCCAGCTTTGGCGCGATGCCGTTATCCCCGCTGAGCAGGTTCTGGGTTTCCCTGGGGTTGTCGGCCAGCGCCTTGTTGAGCTTGGTGGTATCCAGCTTGAGCGAGCCGTCGACCTGGAAGGACACGCCGAGGTCACTCAGGGAAGTGGGACCGCTGGCGTTACCGGTGAACTTCGAGCCGACAAGGGTGGACACCTGGCTCTTGATCGAGTTGATCGTGGCGTCGCCGATCAGCGCCCCTACCTGCTGGTTGGTGGCGTCGTACTTGGTCAGCTGCTGGTATGTCGAGATGAAGGCGTTATAGGCGGTCACCAGGGAACCCAGCGCACCGGAGACGGCGCTGGTGTCGTTGGTGATGGTGACGGTGGTGGGGTTGACGCTGCCGTCGGGGTTTTTAGAGACCTTGGACAGCGTCAGGGTCACGCCGTCGATCGCCTTCGTGACGACATTCGTCGGACTGCTCGCGGGCAAGTTGTCGATCGTGAACAGGGCGTCCTGCGCCTTGACCGTCGGCGTACCCGTCGCCGGATCGAAATCCAGCTGGGAAAGCTTGCCATCGCCCCCGCTGGTGACGACCTTGAAGGCGTTGTCCTTGCCGGTGACCGAGGACGTGAGCACCAGGTGCGCGCCATCGGTGCCGGTGACAATGCTGGCGGTGACGCCCGGATTGTCCTTGGACTTGTTGATGATGTCGCGGATGGTTTCCAGCGAATTCGCGCCGTCCGCGATGTCCACGCTCATCGACTTGTCGCCGATGGAGATGGTGATGTTGCCCGTGCCGAGCGCGGCCTTGCTGTCGGGAAACGCGCCGGACGTTGTCTTCTGCGATGTTGCCAGCTGGTTGACGACGACGTTGTAGACGTTGGGCTGCGCGGTGCTGTCGGCCGCGGCGGAGAGGATCGTCGAATCGCCTACCGAGGTCTTCGTCGTCGTGAACGCGCTGCCGCTGGTCAGCGCCTTGATCGCGCTCTGCAGGCTCGTGAGTGACGAAGTGAAATTGCCGACCGCCGAAATCTGGGTGGCATTGGTTTGCTTATCGGCCGCGATCTTCGCGTCCGGCGCGCTGCGCTTATTGGCGACGAGGTTGCTGACGATCGACGCGACGTCGATGGAACTGGAACCGAGGTTGACGGGATTCGTGGCCATGAAGCTCTCCTTGAAGACGCCTCACTGCCTCGGGCGCCAATTTGTCGACGGCTGGCGCCCTCGCGAGCGCCAGCCGTGACAACTAAGCAATTACCCTGCCAAGACCCGGAAAGCCCGGGTCTGGCGGTCTCACATCGGTTACTGGAGCAGCTTCTGGACGATCTGCTGGCTCTGGTTCGCCTGGGCGAGGACCGAGACGCCGGCCTGCTGCAGGATCTGGGCCGAAGACATGTTGGCCGTTTCCTGGGCGAAATCCGCATCCGTGATGGCCGAACGCGAGGCCGTCAGGTTCTGCGAGATGTTCTGCAGGTTGGAGATCGTGGACTCGAAACGGTTCTGCACGGCGCCGAGATCCGAACGGAGGTCCGAGATCGACTGCAGGGCGGCATCGACGCGGTTGATGGTGTCGTTGGCGCCGTCGACCGACTTAACGCTGGAATCGGCCAAGGTACTCGCGGTTACCGCTATGTCGCCCGTTGCGAAGCCGAGGTCTTCGGCCGTGCTGCCGGCAGCGGCCGTGACCGTGAAAGCCTGGGCCGACGACAGCTTCAGCGCGCCATCGGTACCGACGTAAGCGGTGATACCTTCCGACGACTTGGCGTTGATCGCATCCGCGACATCCTGCGTGGTCTTGAACGTGCCAGAGATATTGAACTCGGCGCCATCGCCCACCTTGATCTTGAGGTCGCCGTCGGCGATGGTTACTGGAGCCGCGGTGCCCGTGGCGGCCACGGCGGTAGCGACACCCGTGGAGGTGGCGGTGCCGGTGGTGGCGGCGAGAGAGCCTGCCAGGCCCAAGCCGGCGGCTGCGTTACCACCGACCGCGATGGCGGCGGCGGACGTGTTGGTAAGCTTTACTTCACCGCCGACAACCGAGGCAAGGCCGCCAGAGGCGACGTTGATGGCGTCGGCAAGGTCCTGCGCGGTCGTGAAGTTGCCGACGACATCCGTGCCACCGATGCTGAGGTCGCCGGCGGCCAGGGTGAGACCGTCTTGCGCAAAGGACGTGGTCACCGAGGTGGTGGCCAGTTCGCCGATCTGGTTGGCCTTCACACCCTTGTCGAGACCCACGGTGATGACCTCACCGACGTTCGCACCGACCTGGAAGCTGAGGTTCTTCGACGAACCGTCGAGGACCTTCATGCCGTTGAAGTTGGTCTGCGTGGCGATACGGGTCACTTCCGACAGACGCTGCTGCACTTCGGCGTCGAGCGCGGCGCGGTCGCTGGAGGAGTTCGACGCGTTGGTCGACTGCACGGCGAGTTCGCGGATGCGCTGCAGGTTGTTCGTGACTTCGTCCAGCGCCGACTCGGTGGTCTGCGACAGCGAGATACCGTCGTTGGCATTGCGGGTAGCCTGGGTCAGACCGTTGATCTGCGTCGTGAAGCGGGTCGAAATGGCGAGGCCGGCGGCGTCGTCCTTCGCGCTGTTGATGCGGTTACCCGACGACAGGCGCTCGATCGCCGACGACAGCTTCGTCTGCGAGGTGGTCAGGTTGCGCTGAGCGTTCAGCGACATGATGTTGGTGTTGATGGTCAGAGCCATGGGTCTTGATCCTTTGTAAGCGGAACCGAATTGCCGGAGGTTGTGCGGCGTAGTCCGGCGGGGTTCCGTTAGGGAAGCCTTCCGCCTCATGGAGGTTTACGGCACGCCGGGTAGAAACTTAAGGACTATTTCTTCCTGTCAACAACTTTCTTGATCAGGGCCGCGTAGGCGTGATGCCCGTGGCTCTGTCCGGGAAGTTATCGGCCGCTCCCGCGCCGGGTTTAGGACCCATTTCACACTTCTGAATGGAAGGCTGAAGAAAGGGAAAAGGGGCCATCGGCCCCTTTTCCCTTTCCTGGTCGACTGGACCCGCGAGAGCGCTATTCAAGCAGTTTCAGGACCAGCTGTTGCGAAGCATTGGCCTGCGCGAGAACGGACATGCCGGACTGCTGGAGGATCATCGCCATGGCCTTCTCAGCGCTCTCCTCTGCCATGTCCGCTTCCCTGATGGACGTCCGGGACTCAGTCAGGTTTCCCCGGATGTTGTCGAGGTTACGGATCGTCGACTCAAGGCGGTTCTGTACAGCGCCGAGCTTGGAGCGCACACCACTCACGGATTCAAGGCTGGCATCGATGCGCGCAATGAGCGCATTGGCATCGTCCTTGGTAAGTACCGAGCCGTCCGCCAGCGAGGCCGACGTATCCACCTTGTAATCGGCCTGAAAACCCAAGGCCGCTGCCTGCGCACCCGAGACGGTTACATCAGAGCGGGAATTGAAACGCAGTTGTCCATCCGTTCCTACAAACGCGGAAAGTCCGATGCGGGAATTCGCGTTCAGTATATTGGCGACTTCCTGGACAGTGCGGAAGGAGCCCTCGACATTCACCTTCTCGCCATCGGCAGTCGCGAAGCTGAGGTCATCCTTGCCTAGCCTCAATCGTTTCCCAACGCTTTCGATATCGAGATCCTGACCGTTGACGGCCACCTTATAGCCGGCGCCCAGCTTGCCCTGGAGGAAGTTCCGCGCATCGTCCACGGTACTGCCTTTGTAAGCTTTCCAGTCGACCTTGACGCCCTCATAAGTCTGTTCGTCCAGCCCTTGCCCCCCGGCGTCCGTCCAGTCCGTCTGGGGTAGCTGCTTCTGCTGGAAAACCTTGAAGTGGGACTCAAGGTCCACGGCGCCGCCGGCTACATGACCGACCTGATCGGCGCGCATCCCCTGATCTATCTGCATCTCGATGATGTCGCCGACGTTAGCCCCCACCTGGAAGGACAGCCGGGCACCGCTGCCATCAAGCACCTTCATGCCATTGAAGTTGGTCTGCGTCGCGATACGGCTGATTTCCGCAAGCCGCACGACCACCTCGTCGTTCAGGGCGCCGCGGTCCTTCGCAGAATTAGAGCTATTGAGAGATTGCAGGGCCAGCTGGCGTATCCGCTGGAGGTTGTCCGTCATCTCGTTCAGTGCACCTTCGCTGGTCTGCGCCACCGAAATTCCGTCATTCGCGTTTCGCTTGCCCTGGGCGAGACCATTGATCTGTGTAGTGAATCGCGTCGAGATGGCAAGGCCTGCCGCATCGTCTTTCGCACTGTTGATGCGAAAACCGGAGCCAAGCCGCTGATAACTCGTCGCAAGCCTGCCCTGCGTAAGCCCGAGCGAGCGCTGCGCGTTGAACGACGCCATATTGGTATTGATGGTAAACGCCATGTCGATGTCCTTCCTTCTCTCGTGGCGGACACACCGCATGAATGCGACGGCGATGCATGTCCGCGGCTGTGTGATTTGCCGTAAGAGGTAATCGACCGAAAGTCGGCACGTTGGTGAAGGCGAGAGACGACATTTGCGTCGGCGGCGCCATCGGCCGAGCGTAAGCGTTCGACTTGAGACGTCAGGCTAGGGAGAACAAGACGTCCCTTCCAGAGGGAGCGAGCCAGCGTTCGAGACACCCTTGTTCCGATGAGTCATGAAGTTGAAGTCTTGACCAATCCTTTTTCGCAACTGACTGGCGTAGTTCTCCGGGTATCGCGCCTTCTCGATGGCGGGTAAGCGTTCGTAGTGATTCAGAACTTCGGTGAAGAAGTTGGTGAGTTTGCCGGTGCGGTTGTATTCATCCATAGCCCGTTGAACGGCATCCCGCCTCCATGCTTCTTCCTGGGAATATGCCTCGGACCACGCCGCGTTGCGCTCATTGACAGTGAAAGCGCCACCTTCGTCATAGGCAATCAAGGCAAGCTGATCTTGCGACATGCCCGCGAAAGGATTACTGGATTTCCCATTTACGAAATCCGTGGCGCATCTGGCCCGTTCCAGCAGAGCAGGGTCGTCAGTTTCGGGCACTTCGGCATCATGCTTAGTCTTGTTTGCCGAATAGGTACTACCGACAATGTGGTCAACGATCACTGCGGCTTGTGAACTGAGCATCTTGTGACTCATGCCGTCACGCGGAGCGTCGCGGGAAGCTGATTCGCTCAACTGACGCGCCATTGTGGAGACGTTGCTCCTTCCACACCCCAAAGAAGAAGCAACATTTTTTTTGGCGCCAGCGGCCTCAGCCTTGCTAATGGTGCAGGTACTGACAGACCGATGGACGTCGGGTGGGATATGACTACTGGTCGAAATCAACGATTTATTCATCTTCATGATCGACTCTCTCCTGGGCGATACGACTTCCAACAGATAATCGACGGAATGGCGGCGATTTGTTGACGGCGGTGGATGAGCTCGGTGTCGGCGATGATGGATGTGCATGTGCGCGATTTCACTGGCCGAAATGCAAAAAAAAAGGCGACCCGGAGGCCGCCTTTGATGCATCGTTGTTGCTGGCACCCACTACCTCTGAAGCGGCCACTCACATCCGCTTCCTACATCAGCTTTCTTATTTGAGATAGTTGAACAGGGTCAGGTTTTGCATTTTTACGTAGGCCTGCTGCGCGGCAGTCAGAGCCGTCTGCTGCTGCATGAACTGGCTCGTGGCGCTGGCGTAGTCGAGGTCTTGCAGGTTGGAAAGCGTCGTCTTGTACTGCAGTTTTACGTCGTCGCCGATCTGCGCCTGCTGGTCGAGCGTGTTCATGCGTGCGCCGATTTTCGTGCGCGTATTGAGGAAGCTCGTCGATGCCTGATCCAGGTTCTGCAGCTGCGCATTGATCTGGTTGTTCATCGGCGCGCCGCCACCCGGGGCCTCGAACGCGTTGATGATGCCCGCGACCGTGGAAAAGACGTCCTGCGAAGACGACGGTCCCACGGCGAAGGTGTCACCCGCGGCCGGCGTGCCGGTGATATTGAGCTGCGCACCCTTGAAATTGATGGTGCCGGTCTCGCCGGTATACGTACCGGTGCCGATCGGCGGGTCCGTCGGAAGCGCAGACGCGTCGCGGATCTCGTAATCCGTAGCCGTGGTGAAGGTGATCGTATAGTTGCCGCCATCCCAGGCGGAGGCATCGGTGACCGACGTGGAACCGACCACGGCCGTGCCGGTATTGGCGCCGCCCGCGGTTGTGACAAAGGTACCGTTGCCGCCGCGGATGGCCATGAAGACATCCGACCCACTGTCGCCGGTGGCAACTTGTAGCCCTGCGGCTGCCGCGACCATGCGCTGGTCCTGGTCGCCGCCGTAGCTCACCGCGAGGCCATCTATGGTGAATGGCTGCGTCGTCGTACGACTGCCTGCGAAAATATATTCGCCCTGCCCGTCCCTCGTATTGCCGAGAGCCACCAGCTGCTTGAGCGTCTGGCGCAGTTCGGTGGCGATCGACCCGCGCGACTCGTCGGTCTGGGTGCCGTTCACGCCTTCCAGCGTGAGCGAGCGTATGCGGTCGAGGATGTCGCTCGCCGCGTTGAGCGTCGTCTCCTCCACGGAGAGGCGCGTCGTCGCGGATTGGATGTTGCGCGTGTACTGGTCGTTCTGGTTACTGGCGGAGTTCGTGTCGACCGCGCGCGCCGCGGCGGAAGGATTGTCCGCCGGCGTCTGGATCGCCTTGCCGTTGCCGAGTGAAAGCTGGGTCTGCGACAGCTGGTACTGCCTGTCCAGCATGGAATTGACGGCCTGTTGCTGGCCCCATGAAGTGGAGATACGCATGATCAGCCTCGCACCGCGCTCATAAGGGAATCGAAAATCGTGTTCGCCGCGTTGATGACCTGCGCGGATGCCGCGTATGCCTGCTGGAAACGCAACAGGTTGGATGCTTCCTCATCCATGTTCACTCCGGACAGGCTCTGCTGCGATGCCATGGCCTGGTCGAGGATGCTCTGCTGCGCGTCGAGCGCGGTGTTCGCCTGGGCGCCCGCCGTACCCACCTGGGCGATAAGCTGGCTGTAGGACTTGCCTACCGTGGTGACGCCGTTGTCGAGCACGCCCTTATTGGCGACATCCGCCAGGGCGAGCGCGTTTCCGTTGTCACCGCTGGACGATCCCGCCGGCTTCACGCTGAAGGTATCGTTAGCGGCAGGCACGCCGGAAAGCTTGAGCGTCCAGCCGTTCCCGGTGATCGTGTCGCCATCCGTATAGGTCTGCGGCGGACCACCGCCGACCGTGTACGTCGTGGGCGACGTAAAGACGATATCGACCGGCGTGTTGAACGCCGGGTCGGCCGGGTCGGTAACTGTCAGGTTGCCGAGGGTGCCCTTGCCCGTGTTCGTCGCGCCCTTGCTGGCCGCCAGCGGGCCAGAGGCGGCGATCTTGTTCGTGTCGCTGATCGCCACGCCCATGGTGGAGGCGGCATTGCGCGTCGGCTGGATCTGGAAGCTGTCCCCGGCCTGGGGTGTACCCGACGGAACGGTGATGGCCAGGCCGTCGATCAGGATCGGATCGGTCGCGGTGCCGGTGCCGGTGGACGGCACCGTGACGCCGGCCGTGGTCGTGACCGACCAGGCCATGCCATCAAAACGCATGACGTAATCGGACGGACCCAGCTTGCCCACGTCGGTGACCTTGGCCGTGACCTGAGCGTTGCCGGTATTGCCGGTACTGTTGAAGACGGCCGGATCGCCGATATTGAAAAATTTGCCGCCGGCGTCGCCATTGAGGTCGATGCCCTGCGCGTGCTGCTTGTTGAAGGCATCAGTCAGGGCGATGGCCGCGCGACCGAGCTGGTTGCGCGCCGGGTCGAGCACGTTGGTGCGAAAATCGAAGGTTGCGCCGAGGGAACCGGAACCGAACTGGCCGCTGATGATCGATCCGCTCGGTCCGGCAATTTCGAGGCGGGAGGCATCGTACGCGTTCGCAACGGTAGACAGCTGCGTGGCGTCGGTACCGTTAACCAGTGGCTGGCCGTTGCCGATCGAAATCGTGACGGTGTTGTCGCTGCCCTGGCTGACGTTCACGCCGACGATCTGCGACAGCTGCGAGATGGCCTGGTCACGCGAGTCGAGAAGATCGTTCGGCACCGCGCCGCCCACGGATGCCCTCTGGATCTGCGAATTGAGGTCCGCGATGCTTTTTGCCAGGCTATTGATGCTGTCGACCGCGTTGCTGACCTCCTGATTCGTCTGCTGGTCGATCTGCTGGAACTGCGAGGACAGCGAGCGGAACGTGGATACGAGGGAGTTCGCCTTGCCGATCAGTGCCTGCCGGCTGGCGGTATCCACCGGCGCATTGGCCACATCGTTCACAGACCCGAAGAAGCCATCGAGCGCTGATTGCAGGTTGGCCGAGCCACTGACCGCATTATTGGCCGCCGCGGTGAGACCGGCGTACTGCAAGGCCCGGCTCTGTCCGGAGTTGGCCGACCACACCGACTGGGTGAGGAACTGGCTATAGGCACGCTGGACGCTGACGGCGTCGGCGCCCTGTCCGATGTAGTACCCGCCACTGAACTGAGGGGCGCGCGCGTTGAACGTCGTCGTCTGCCGCGTATAGCCGGCGGTGTTGACGTTGCTGATGTTGTGGCCCACGGTCGACAGGCCGACTTGCGAGGCAAGCAGACCCGAAATACCTGTGGAAAGCAGATCGGCCATCGTCGTTTCCTTTTCTAATCCTTCGTTGGCCCGTTACTCAAAGCCCGGCCGCGATGTGCTTCAGCGCGGAGAGCGCCTGCTGCATGACGGGACCATTGGCGATATCGGTGAGTTTCTTCGCGTAGCTGGGATCGGTGGCATAGCCACCCTTGACGAGGGCATGGGCGAACCCCGCCACATCGTCGCCGCGTCCAACCGCCGCCGCATAGCGGGGGCTGCTTGAAACCATGTCGGCATAATCCTTGAACGAGTCGGACGGTGAATCGTAGGCGCGGAAGCTGTCTTTCCTGCGCACCGCCACGCCGCCTTCGTATTCGAGCGTGGGCACGTTCACGCGCTTGCCGTCCCAGCTGTTGCCAGCCTTGATGCCGAACATGTTGAAGCTGGATGTGTGGCCCTGCGCGGGCATGTGCTTGCCCCAGCCTGTCTCGAGGGCGGCCTGGGCCAGCAGTGCGCGTACGGAGACACCGAGCTTCTTCGCGGCCTCGATGGCATGGGGCGCAAGTTTCTGTACGAACTCCTCCGGACTGGACAGCTTTCCGACCGCACCCACAACGGTGTCGGCACCCTCGCCCACGGCCCGTCCGGCGCTGCCGAGCATGCGCTCGAGCGAATCCATGAGGCCACTGTCATGGTCCGATGGCGACGACACGGCGGCGACGGTACCGGCGTCACCCGTGACGTCGGCGAACGGATCGTTGGGTGCCGGGCTCTTTGCCGGGGCGCCCCCAAGCTGGCGCACGAGCATGTCGGCGATGCCGATACCCCTGCCCTGCGAAAGCGTCAGCGAAAGCTGGTGGTCGAACATGTCGCGGTACGCGTTGCCCGCCTGCGACCCCATGATGTCATCACCGAGTGCCGAGCTGGCGTCACGCATGGACTTCAGCATCATCTGGGTGAAGATCGATTCGAACTGCTTCGCGACGGTCGGCAGGGCCGTCTTGGAATCCTTTTGCGCGGCCGCACGCAGGCCGGCGAACGCGGACATGTCTGTGTAGGTGCCGAGCCTCTGGGTATCGACTGGCGCGGCCATCTCAGATCACCACCAGCTCGGCATGCAATGCGCCGGATTCCTTCAGCGCCTGCAGGATGGAGATC
This sequence comes from Luteibacter sp., assembly GCF_036499525.1. GTDB lineage: Bacteria > Pseudomonadota > Gammaproteobacteria > Xanthomonadales > Rhodanobacteraceae > Luteibacter. The sequence continues at coordinate 46,651 of NZ_DASYDO010000065.1, forward strand.
AGGTCGCTCGGCGACGCGCCCACCTGGTTCACCGCACGCACGATGGCGTCCAGGCTGGTACCCGGACCGAACTTGAACATGTGGCCACCTTCCTCGCTCACGGCGACCTGGCTGTTCGGCACGACGGCCGTCTGGCCGCGGCTGAACGGTGCCGGCTGGCTTACCTGCGGCTGCTCGCTGATGGTGACCTGGATGGCGCCATGCGCCACCGCGGCCGCACCGACCTTCACGTCGGAACCGATCACGACCGTCCCCGTGCGCGAATTCACGATGATCCGCGCCGGGGCGTCGCCTGGCGTGACTTCCAGCGCCTGGATCGTCGACAGCCAGGCCACGCGCTGGGAAGGGTCCTGCGGCGCGCGTACGGCGACCGACGCCGAGTCGATGGCGTTAGCTGTCCCGGCTCCGAAATTCTGATTCACCGCCTGCGCGATACGCGCGGCGGTCGTGAAATCGGCGGTATTGAGGTTGAGCATGAGGTCGCCACCCTTGTCGAAGGACGACGCCACGCTGCGCTCGATGCTTGCGCCGCCGGGAATGCGGCCGCTGGCGGAAATGTTCACCTGCACGCTCGAGCCGCTCTTGCCCTGCGCGCTCACGCCGCCCACGACGACGCTACCCTGCGCGATGGCATACACCTGCCCGTCGGCGCCCTTCAGCGGCGACATCAGCAGTTCACCACCACGGATACTCTTCGCGTTACTGATCGAAGCGACGGTCACATCGATGCGCTGGCCTGGCTTGGCGAACGGCGGCAGTTCGGCCGTGATCGTTACCGCTGCGGCGTTCTTCAGCTGCGGACGTACGTTGGGCGGCACGTTCACGCCGAACTGCTGGAGCATGTTCTCCAGGCTCTGCGTAGTGAACGGCGACTGGCTGGTCTGGTCGCCGCTGCCGTCGAGCCCGACGACGAGGCCATACCCGATCAGCTGGTTGCTGCGTACGCCACCGACCTGCACAAGGTCGCGGATGCGGTCAGCGTACGCGGGCAGGATGGCGCCGAGCGCCAGCACGGCGATGGAAGCCTGGAGGATGCGGCGAAGGGAACCGAAAGCGTTCATCAGAACGGCATCCACTTCGAGTCGAAGAAGCGCGACAGCCAGCCACGCGTGTTCGAATCGGCCAGCGTGCCCTTGCCCACGTATTCGATACGGGCATCGGCGACGCGGCTGGACGGCACGATGTTGTCGTTGCCGATGTCCTGCGGACGGACGATGCCGGAGATGCGCACCAGCTCCTCGCCCTGGTTGATCGTGAGCCACTTCTCGCCGCGCACGACCAGCGCGCCGTTGGACAGGCGCTGCGCCACCGTGACGGTGATCTCGCCGGTGAGCTGGTTGCTCTGGCTGGACGAGCCGTCGCCGTCGAAGGCGTTGTTGCTGGCGAGCGAGCTGTCGGCGGCCTTGCCGCCGATGCGCAGGCCCTGGCCCAGGATCGTCGGCGACGTGATGGTGTTGCCGTTCTTCTTGCTGGTGCTGGTCGCCGCCTTCTTGCTGGCCTGGGTGGCCTCGACGAGCGTGATTGTCAGGATGTCGCCGATGCGATGCGCACGCGGATCGGCGAACAGTTCCATCGACTGCTGGTCGGCGTAGATGGAACCCGTGGCCTGCGGCTGAGCAGCCGGCTCCACCGGCAGCGTGGCCGTGTACATGGGCTTCGGCGCAGGCGGCACGATGGCGCATCCGCCGAGCGCGAGAAGCGGCAGCGCGGCGACAAGGAAGCGGGTGGAGAGACGATTCATGGGCTGTCTCAGGTCTTGTTGGAGATGAACTGCAGCATCTGGTCGGCTGCCGAGATAGCCTTCGTGTTCATCTCGTAGGCGCGCTGGGTCTCGATCATGTTCACCATTTCCTCGACGACGTTGACGTTCGACGTTTCGAGGGAATTCTGTTCGATGGAGCCGAGCCCGTTGAGCCCGGCGGTTCCGGTCTGCGGCGCGCCGCTTGCTGCCGTCTCCAGGTACAGGTTTTCGCCCCGGGGCTCCAGCCCCGCGGGATTGACGAAGTCGGCGAGCTGGATGGTGCCGATCTGCTGAGACGCCGCGCTCGCCGCCGTGGTCACGCTGACCGTGCCGTCCGTGCCGATGCTGATCGTTTTTGCATTCGCGGGAATCGTGATCGCCGGCTCCAGCGGGTAACCGTCGTTGGTGACGATCTGACCGTCCTGGTCCTGCTTGAGGGCGCCATCGCGCGTATAGCCCACCGTGCCGTCCGGTAGCGTCACCTGGAGGAAGCCACGGCCGTCCACGCGCATGTCCAGCGGGTTGTCCGACTGCTGCACGCCACCCTGCTCGAACATCTTCTGCGTGCCCACCACCCGCACACCGGTGCCGATCATGAAGCCGGTGGGCGACTGGGTCTGTTCGGTCGTCTGCGCGCCGGCCTGGCCGCGGTTCTGGTAGGTCAGGTCCTCGAACTCCGCACGCGAGCGCTTGAAGGCGGTGGTGTTCGTGTTGGCCAGGTTGTTCGACACGACGTCCATGCGCGTCTGCTGCGCATCGAGGCCGGTCTTGGCGATCCAGAGGGACGAGAACATCGTTGACTCCTGCGCGCGGGGCGCTTTACATGCCGGCGACGGTTTTTCGTCGCGTGGCGGCGGTTACCCCACCTGTAGCAATTTCGATGCCGACTGGGCGTTCTCGTCGGCGGCCTTGATCGAACGGACCTGCATCTCGAACTCGCGGGAGAGCGAAATCATCTTCACCAGTACGTCGGACGGGTTGACGTTGCTCGATTCCAGCGCACCGGCATCCACCCGCACGTTCGCGTCCGCGGGTGCCTGGGTACCGTCTTTCATGTGCATCAGGCCATCGCTGGCATAACTCAGCTGGTCGTTGCCCGGGTTGACGAGCTTGATCCGGTCCGTGGTGGCCACGGTGGCCGGCGACTCGCCGAGCGGCACGACGGATATCGTGCCGTCCGAGCCGATCTTCACGCTGGACGCCTGGGGAATCGTAATCGGGCCACCGCCTCCCAACACCGCGTTGCCACGCATGTCTGTCAACAAACCGTCGGCGTCGATGCGCAGGTTACCGGCACGCGTATAGCCCTCGGTGCCGTCCGCTGTCTGCACGGCGATCCAGCCATCGCCCTGCACCGAAATATCCAGATCGTTACCGGTCTGCATGTGGTTGCCGGGAGTGGTATCCCAACCGGTGCCCTGGGCCACGCCGTTGATTCGCGTCTGCAGGCCGTCACCCTGCACGGGCAGGCTCTGGAACGCCGACAGTTCCGCCTTGAAGCCGGCGGTGTTGGCGTTGGCGAGGTTGTGTGCGACTTCGGCCTGCGCACGCATGATCTGCGTGGCGCCCGTCATCGCGACATATACGGAACGGTCCATGGCGGGATCCTCGGGAATCGTCGGGCGTGGACGCGGCGACTTAATTACGGATGTTGATGATGGTCTGTGTCAGCGTGTTGTCGGTCGAGATGACCTGGGCATTCGCCTGGTAGTTGCGCTGTGCCTTGATCATGTTGACCAGCTGGGCGGTCAGGTCGGCCGTGTTCGAGGCCTCGAGCGAACCTGCCTGCACCGTGCCTACGTCACCGGAATTGGCGACGCCACGAACCGGCTGGCCCGATTCGGACGACGGCACCCAGTTGGTATCGTTGAGCTGCCGCAGACCCTGGTTGTTGGCGAACGTGGCGATTGCCAGTTGACCCAGCTTGACGTTCTCGCCATTGGAATAGACAGCCGTCACCGTACCGTCCTTGGCCACGTCGATGTTGGAAAACTTGCCGGCGGCATAACCGTCGGTAGGCGCCGCCGTGGTCGCGTACTTGTCGCCGAACTGGGTGACCTTGCTGACGTCGACGGTCACGTTCAATGGCGCGGCACCGGGATTGGGCGAGACCGTGCCGAAGGCGAGCTTGCCGTTCGCCGGGACGGTGATCGCACCGCCCGAACTGAACGAAATCTGCTGCTGGCCTCCCACCTGCGTGCCGTCGATCGTCATATAGGCGGCCCACGTGTTCGGATCGGTCGCGTCCTTCACGTAATACACGTTGGTCGTATGCGTGGCGCCGAGCGAGTCGTATGACTGGAACGTCGAGGAGTAGTTGTAGGTCTTGTCGTCGGTAGGATCGAACACGCCGCCGGTCGGTGGCGTGTCGCTGGACGAGAGGTTGGCCGTGAGATTGACGACGGTCGTGGCCTTGGCCGGGCTCGATCCGGTGGTGATCTTCAGGTCCGCCAGGGCGCTGGTGTCGAAAGCCCCCGACGCCGTGGGCGGATATGCCTGCACGAACTGGCCGGTGGCATTGACGATGTTGCCGTCGGGATCCGGATGGAAGTTACCGGCGCGCGAATAGGAGTAGCCGGCGCCGTCGCGGAGGGTGAAAAACCCCGCGCCGCTCAGGGCGAAATCGTAGGAGTTACCGGTCTGCGTGGAATCGCCGTCGCTGAACTGCTGGGCGATGTTGGTCAGGCGCACACCGCTGCCGGCGGCATTGGCGGAGAGGTTGTCCCCTGCCACCGAATAGACCTGGGAAAACTCGGCACGCGAACCCTTGAAGCCGACAGTATTCACGTTGGCGATGTTGTTCGCGGTGACTTCCAGATCGGTGGACGCCGCGTTGAGCCCGCTGAGGGCGATATCGAATGGCATGGTGATTGTCCTTGCTGGGGCTTACAGGATTTGCGCGATCTGACTGAGCAGGGCGCCGCCGTAGCCGGCCACCTGCAGATACGTACCGTCTGTGCCCGAGGCACCGACGCCTTCCACTTTTCCGCGAACGAAGGTATCGACCGCGTCGCCGCCGGAAGTGGCGGAAATCTGGTACACGCCGTCGTCAAGCTGCGTGCCGTCGTCGGATTTACCGTCCCAGGAAAACTGGACAAGCCCGGCATCCGGCTGGCCGAGCGGGATGGTGCGAACCACGGTGCCGCTCGAATCCTTGATCTGCACGTTCACGTAGGTGCCCGAAGTGCCGACGTTCACGGCACCGTTGAGTTCGCCTTCGGTGAGCTTGCCCGCCGCGGACGGCACGAGTACTTCCTTTCCGACCAGCGCGGAGGCGCGCACGAACTGGTCGCCGGTGAGGTTGGAGGCGAGCGAGTCGAACGACTGCTGCAGTTCCTGGGTGGCGGCCACCTGCGAGAACTGCGCCATCTGGGCCACCATCTGCGTGGAGTCCATCGGCTTGGTCGGATCCTGGTTGGTCATCTGCGTGACCATGAGCTTCAGGAAATCCGACTGGCTCAGCGTTTGCTGCTGCAGCTGGCTGGAAGAAGACTGCTGGGAGGAGGAATTGCCGTTGACGGAATCGACTGCCATGGGAGGGCCCTTACTTGCCGAGGTCCAGCGTCTTCTGCATGAGCGTCTTGGCGCTGTTCATGACTTCGACGTTGTTCTGATAGGAGCGCGACGCGGAGATCATGTTGACCAGTTCGTCGACCGGGTTGACGTTGCTCGAGTACACATAGCCATCGGCGTCCGCGAGCGGATTGGACGGTTCGTAGCGCGACTGGATGGGCGCCTGGCTTTCCGTCACGCCAAGCGCGCGCACGCCGGCGTTTTCCATCTGCCCGTTGACCTGCTGCTGCACCGCCGAGAACAGCGGTTGCTTCGCGTGGTACGCCGCCGCCTCGCTGCTGGCGAGGCTGTCGGCGTTGGCCATGTTGCTGGCGGTGGTGTTTAGGCGCGCGGACTGCGCGGCCATGCCGGAACCGGCGACGTCGAAAATCCTGAGCAGGCTCATGAGGCGGATCCGGTGATGGCCAGGCGCATGGTGTGGATCTGGCCATTGATGAAGCCGAGCGACGCCTGGTAGTGGATGGCGTTGGCGGCAAACTGGGCCTGCTCGACCTGGGAATCGACCGTGTTGCCGTCCATCGTCGGCTGGGTCTGTGCCCGGTAGGCAAGCGTGTCGGCATCGGCCAGGGCGGCCGCGGGATTGCCCCCGATATGGCCTGGCTCGGTGGCCGTCATCGGCAACGCATTGCCTTCTGTCGCGCCCGTGGCGGCCTGCATGACCTTGCGGAAATCGAGGTCGCGGGCCAGAAATCCCGGGGTGTCGGCATTGGCGAGGTTCGAGGAAATCACCTCGGCACGGCGCTGCCACAGGCCGAGGGCCTGCGCGTGGACGCCGAACAATGCATCGGGTTTGTCGATCATGGGCCCTACCCCCTTGTGACCTTGGCGAGGGGGTTCGAGCAATTCGCGTGCCATGCCTCGGGCACGAACGTGAAATGGCGGCGTGGCGCCGTTTCAGGCGGTGGGCAGCTAGCGAAAGCGCGCAGGCGCCGGAAATCCGACGCGCATGGAAGTCACCGGGCGACGGGGAACCGCCGCACCATGTCAGGCCGGCAGAAGGTCGAGGACGGCGGTTGCCAGCACGTCCGGCTGGAATTTCGCGATGAAGCGGTCCGCTCCGACGCGCGCCACCATCGCCTCATTGAATACACCGCTCAGGGAACTGTGCAGAAGGACCTTCAGGTGGCGCAGCTGGGCGTCCTCGCGGATGGCGCGGGTAAGCGCGTAGCCATCCATCAAGGGCATCTCGATATCGGAAACCACGAGGGCGACCCGATCGGCGACGGGGCCCATCGTCAACGTGCGTAGAACGTCGAGACCTTCGCTGCCATCCTTCGCCACGACGCATTCCAGGTCCAGCTTGCGGAACAGGTCGACCAGCTGGGTACGCGCCACCATGGAGTCGTCCACCACCAGCAGCCGCCGGTTGCCCGTTTGCTGGATCTGGGCTGCCTGCTGCACGCGGTCGGAAATCTCCACGGCCCGCGGATCGACGCTGGCCAGCACCTGCTCCACGTCGACGATGGCGAGCAGGTCGCCGTCGAGGCGGGTCACGGCATTCACACGGGTTCCATAGCCGAGGGCCGACGGTGGCGCCGCCATCTGCACGCCGTCCACGTGCACTATGCGGTCCACGTCGGAGACCAGGAAGCCCTGCACCGACCGATTGAACTCGGTGACGATGAGGTGCGCCGTGTCCACGGCAGCCAGCGGCGGGTAGCCCATGGCGGCGGCGAGGTCGATCACCGGGATGGTGTTGCCGCGGTAGTCGAAACTGCCCGAGACCAGTTCGTGCATGCTGGGCATCCGCTCCATGGGCGGCCGGCGCAGCACCTCCCGCACTTTGAAGACGTTGATGCCGAAGGCCTGCTTGTCGCCCAGCCGGAACAGCAGCATGGCCACGCGGTTGTGGCCGGCCAGCCGGGTGAAGGTATCCACGGTGTCGAGGAGCGGTCGGGCCATGGGCTGCACGTGCGTCGAAGAAGGTGTCGCGAACCGTATCGGCCACTAACGCCATACCTGTAGGAGCGCGCCTTGCGCGCGACAGGTTGTCGCCAGGAGCAACAGGCCCTTTGACTCACGGCCCCAAACGCTGTCGCGCGCAAGGCGCGCTCCTACGGTTGGGCAGGTGGCACATGGATTGCATGATTCAAGAAACAGCGCGCCCGACCGATCTATTAGGCCGACCATCCGTAGAGCGATAGCGAAATCATGACCCTCCTCTGGAGCCAGCACGTCCGCCTCCTCGCCCATGCCGCCGCCTGTGGCGACGCGGCGCGGGTCCGCTCGTTGGCCGCACAGTATCCTGCCGCCGCCAGCGCGCTGGGCGCCTTGCTCAAGCCCGCGGAGCCGCGCGCGGTGGCGGCCACGACGATCCAGGCCATCGAACAGCAGGGCATGGCGCTGATCAATACGCAGGCGCTCGGCACGACACTCCTTGAACTAGGCACCGCCGTCGAAGGCGCTCGCGATACCGCCGGACGTTTGACGGAGGCCAGCGCCAGGATTTCGACGGCGCTCGACCATGCCCATGCCAGCGTTGCCGGTGTGGCGGATGCGGGAAGCCAGGGCCAGGCGACTTCATCCGAACTCGACGGCCAGCTACGCCTCCTGCGCAGCGCGCTCTCCGGCATGAGCCGCAACCACGCCCAGTTTTCCGAATACTTCACCGCCATCCGCAAGCTCACGGCCACGGTGCAGGACATCGCGCACCAGACCAACCTCGTGGCGCTCAACGCCGCCATCGAAGCCGCACGCGCCGGCGAAGCCGGCCGCGGTTTCGCGGTGGTGGCCGACGAAGTAAAGCAACTGGCCGAAAAGACCACCCAGGCCACCGCCGAAATCGACCAGGTCACGCAAGCCGTGGGCGAATTCTCCGGCCACCTCGACGATGCCGTGCAGACCAGCCTCCGCCGCCTCGAACAGTCGCATTCCGGCATCGCCGGGATGCAGGCCTCGCTCGGAAAGGTGGACGACGCCGTGCGCGGCGCGCGCGGCAGCCTCGACGCGGCACGTGAAGGCATCGGCGCGCTGCAGGGCCGGGTTGCCGCCATCCAGGCCACCCAGTCCACGCTGGGACGCGTGAGCAACGAGGCACGCCGCCAGGCCGACGCCTCGGCGCGTGCGGTGGTGCTCGCCCATCGCCTCGGTCTTTCCCGCCTGGAAACCGAGGGCAACCTCGACGCCGCCAGCCTCAGCCAGATGATCCGCGAAGCCAGCCAGGGCCTGCGTTACGCACTGGAACTCGCTTCGCGCGACCCGTCCGGCCTCGATCGCCGCTGGCTCGACACCACGCCGATGATGCGCTGCATCGACCAACTCCGTGCGCTCCGTCCGGACGGCTCGGCGGACGCCGTGCGCGCCGCGGGCGAATGCTTCTCGTCGCTCGCCTCCCAATACGCCATCACCCTCGGCGAAGGCCGGCACGCGGATGCGAGTCACATGCTCCCGGGCCTCACCCGCGAGCTGGACGCCATCACGCAAGGGCTCTCCGCTTCCATGGCAGAGCGAGCCGCGTGAATCCGGCAAGCCGCCTCTCGCCGATATGTAGGAGCGCGCCTCGCGCGCGACCGCCTTTCGCTTCCGTCATCCAGCTGGCGCGCCAGCTCCGCGGCACGGCGCCAAAACATGTCGCGCGCAAGGCGCGCTCCTACATAGGTTGGGCGCTGTTCGTCAGCGCGTTTCCCGCGGCGGCGACACAGTCGCTCGAGGCCGTGCGCGCGACAGCGGTGGACTGGCTTCAGCAACACCGGACCTTGCCAGGGGGACGCATGACGGCCGAAGCCTCGCCGCTGGACAGCCGCCTGCAACTGGCCGACTGCGCAGCGCCGCTGGAGGTCTCGATGCCCGGCAATCGCCGTCTCACCGCGCGCGTCAGTGTCAGCGTCCATTGCCCGGTCACCGGCGGCTGGACGGTGCGCGTGCCGGTCCGCCTGAAGATGCTCACCAACGTGCTGGTCACCAGCCGCCCGCTCGCTCGCGGCGACGGCATCGGCGCGGCCGACGTCCATGTCGAGGAACGGGACGTCGCCGGCCTCGCGTATGGCTATGTGGCCGCGCTCGACCAGGTCGACGGCCGCTCGCCCGCCCGCCCGCTCAACGCGGGCACCGTGCTCACCCCCGGGATGCTTGCCGGCCGCCAGGCCGTGCGCACCGGCGACTCGGTGAGCATGGAGGCCAGCGTGGAGGGCGTCACCATCCATGCCGATGGCGTGGCCATGGGCGCCGGCGATACCGGGTCGAGGATCAAGGTTCGCAACGCGTCGTCGGGCAAGGTGCTCGACGCCATCGTCAGCGGCCCGGGCACGGTCGCCGTCCTGCCATGAACGAAAACGACTCCTGTTACATTCCGCGGCCTAGGGCCGGTTAAAGTTCGCCGGCGGACCGCCGATATAGGGTCTGACGGAACAAAGCTCCGAGGGATATACCCATGACGAACACCATCAAACCCGGCCTCCAGGCGCCGCAGCCGCAGGTTCAGCTGCGCACCCAGAACCCCGCCGCCGGCTCGACCGGCTCCGCGCAGGGCGCGGGCACGGTGCGTCCGAGCGACGACAGCGTCAAGATCACCGATTCGGCCAAGGCGCTCGACGCCGCCAGCCGTGGCGACGGCATCGACACGAAGCGCGTGGGAGAAATCCGCTCCCGCCTCGCCGATGGCACCTACAAGCCGGATGCCCAGGCCATCGCCAGCAAGTTTCTTGCGCTGGAAGGCCAGATCGGTGGCGGCAAGGCATGAGCCAGCCGCTGGGCCGGGACTTCGACACGGCGCTGGTCGCCGTCATGGGCGAACTCGCCGGTGAGGTCGATGCCCTGCATGCCAGCCTGATCGACGAGCGCATGGCGCTCGACCAGAGCGATACCAAGGCACTGGAAACCGCGGGCCGTGCCAAGGGCGACCTGCTCGACCGCATCGAAAAGCTCGAGGTCGAACGCCGGCAGCTGAGCGAGGCCGCCGGCATCGACAGCCTGGCCGACCCGCGCTGGGCACTAACGATCGAGCGCCTGCGTGAGTGCAGAAACCTCAACGAAGTGAATGGTCGCATCGTCGGCCAGCGGATGAGCCACATACGCCAGGCGCTTGCGGTACTGTCCGGGGAGGCGCCAGGGGGTTCCACCTACGGCCCCAACGGCGTAGCCAAGGTGAAGCTCCGTTCCGCGACGCTTGCACAGGTTTGACCGCGACGAAACAGCGACACTCGAGTTCCCACCCAGACGGTGCAAGAAGATAGCAATGGCAGTAACCCAGCTGACTGCGGTGAATGACGACGGCATCCTCCCCATCGTCCGTGTGCCGATCATGGACAGGAAGCAATCGCTGTTCGCGTATGAACTGCTGTTCCCGCGACCGATCGGGAGCGACATCGACGCTGCCGCGCTCGCGCATACGCAGGCGACGCTGAGCGCCATTGCCGATGGCAGCCTGAAGCGGCTGGTGCGCGACAACCGCGCCTTCCTGCACATGTCGCGCGACCTGCTTCTTCAGCACGCCGATATCCTGCGTCATAACGCACGCCTGGGTGCCAGCATCAGCGCTGACGTCGGCACCGACGAACCGCTGCTGGAGAAGCTGCGCGAGATGAAGGGCCATGGCTGCCTGTTCATGCTCGAGGACTTCAACCTGCCCGCCGACCCGGAACACCGGGCCGGCGTGGATGCGTTGCTGCGTATCGTGCAGTTCGCCAAAGTGGCCGTTGATCATCGTCATCCTCTGGCCGCGCGTGCGCACATGGATTACGTGCACGCGTTCGGCGTCAAGGTGATCGTCACCGGCGTCGATACCCACGAAACCTTCGTCGATTATGCCGACCAGGAGGTCGACGGCTTCCAGGGCAAGTACCTGCTCCGTCCCGAGCGCGTCGACATGCCACGTCTCACCCCGAGCAAGCTCGGCGTGCTGCGCCTCATGGGCGCACTGCAGGATCCGGAAAACGGCCCGGTCGAACTGGGCACGATCATTCGCGACGACGCGATCCTCAGCTACAAGCTCCTGGGTTGCGTGAACTCCGCCTATTTCGCCCTGCCCCGCCAGCTGAAGTCGGTGGAGCAGGCAGCGGTGTTCTTCGGTGTCAATCGCATGCGCAACTGGATCTTCACCATGGCCGTCTCCGGCATGGATGAGCGTCCGCCGGAACTGCTGCGCCTCGCGCTCATTCGCGCGCACATGTGCGAGAAACTGGCCCGCGCGGTGAAGCCTGAACTACAGGAAATGGCTTTTACCGCCGGCCTGTTCTCGTTGCTCGACACGCTGATGAACGTGTCGATGGCCTACGTGCTGGAACACCTGCCGCTGGCCATCGAAATCCGCGAAGCGCTGCTCGATGGCACTGGCCCCTTCGCCCCGATCCTCGACCAGATCCGCCACTGGGAGCAGGGCGAACTGGAAAACGATTCGGCGCTGCGCGAGCAGCACGTGGCCGCCATGGCCACGATCTACGTGGAGGCCGCCGCCTGGGCCGACCACGTCTACTCATTCGCCGACGGTACCGCCGCCGCGTAGGAGCGTGCCTGCGCGCGACATCTTTTGAGGCTGTGCCTTGGAGCTGGCGCTCCAGATTGGATACAGGCGCGAAAAGATGTCGCGCGCAGGGCGCGCTCCTACGGGGAAGCCCGCTGCTGTACGCGCCAGATGGCCAGGCCTGCACCCAATACCGCGAAAAGCAGCCACACGCTGGCCGACATCGCGTCGCCGGCCAGCCACATCACACCCGCCACAGCCGGCACCACCACGGCCCCTATGCCGATCGCGAAAAGCAGATCGCGCTCCAGCCGGCTCGTATAGGCGAGGAACCACGCACCCACGACAGCCAGCAGGAAGGAAGCGAGGCGCACCAACAGCACGGCCTGCGGCGGCTCCGGCAGTGCGGGCAGCACGTCGAGCAGGCTGCGCTCGCCGACCTGCACGTCGAAGCCATCGCGACCTTCGCGCTCGGCCGCCGGCACAAGCGTGTCGCCGTCTATCCGGGCCAGCACCGTCATCGATTGCAGGGGCACGGCTTCCCAGCTGATCCGCAGGTCGCCCAGGCGAGGATTGGCCGGCTTGTTGCTGGTGACCAGGGTATCGCCCGAGCGCTGGAACGTGGCGGCGAGGTTCGGCGGCAACGCCTTCTCGTTGGGCGGCACGGTCACCCGGCCCGGGAAGGCACGCAGGATCGGCTCGGAAAGTTTGAAGTTGCCCAGCTTCACCTCGCCGGCTTCGAACTGGCGCCCCTGGATCGGGAACGCACCCGGATTTACGTGGCCCGCGGGTTTGGCGAAGTTCGATGCGTCGATCGGCCGGTCCACCCAGTCCAGTTCGTAGTGCGTCGCGCCGCCCACCGTGATCTCGCGCCACTGGAACATCTCCACATGGCGGATGAGGATCGGCGCGTCGGCATGCACGTTGAATTCGGAGTCATCAGGCGCGTCGACGATCTGCGGCACGCCGCTGACCCTCGTGAGCGAACCGTACTGCCCCGCCGTGGGGCGGCCGCCCGCGCCCAGGTCAAGCACCGGCGCCCCATGGCGCGTCATCGCCGACGTGTAATCCATCACGCGGCGTTCGTTCCAGGCAATGAGTCCCAGGCCGGCCAGCAGCAGCGCTGCTCCGGCGCACCGGGCGCCCCAGGCCATCCCATTGTGTCGCGGCTTGTACGTCATGCACTCACCCAGGCATCGACCCCGCTCATTCGTTCCATCATATCGGCCGCGACATAGCGATCTTTATCGTCCTTCGCCACACTGGCCACGGCGCAGCCGTGGTCGTGGGTGAAGAACAACCGGATGCCGCGGGCCATCTTGTCGTCGAGGAAGGCCTTCTTCTCGTCGATGACCTTCTCCGGCCAACGGTCGTAACCCATCGTAACCGGCAGGTGTACCCAGGCGCGGCCGGGAATCAGATCCGCGCAGAACGCCACGCCGCCGACTTCCGCCAGCATCAGCCCCGGCGTATGTCCTTCCGAGAACTCGAAGCGCACCGCGTCGCCCAGCGACGAGGACCTGCCCTCTTCCACCAGCTCGAGGCGTCCGCTCTCTTCGAGCAGGCGCACGATGTCCGGAATGAACGACGCACGGTCACGCGGGTGCGGATCGCGCGCGCGTTCCCAGTGCGAGGCGCCGACGATGAAGCGCGCCTTGGGGAAAAGCAGGCGCGCCGGTTCGGCGGCGTTCCATGGCGCCAGCAATCCACCCGCGTGGTCGAAATGCAGGTGCGACAACACTACCGCGTCGATATCTTCGTGACTCAGTCCAGCCTCGGCGAGGGAATCGAGCAGTACGTGCCGGTGCTCGACCACACCGTAGCGCTCGCGCATCGCCGGCTCGAAGAATGCGCCGATCCCGGTTTCGAACAGAATGTTGCGTCCGTCGAGGCCGGTGACCAGCAGGCATCGGCAGGCCAGCGGAATGCGGTTCTGCTCGTCGGGTTCGATCCAGCGCGACCACATGGCACGCGGCGCGTTGCCGAACATGGCGCCGCCATCGAGCCGCTGCGAGTTGCCGATCAGTGACCAGAGTTTCATGTCGCGAACCTCACTGCACCTTGCCGAGGCCCGACGGACGGCGCGGATCGCTCGCCGCTTCCAGCTGGTTCGTCCGGTGGTCCCAGGTAACGACGTTCATGAAGCCCCACGGCGACCGGTTACGCAGGACATAGCCCATGTCGGTAAGCGTCCTGGTTGTCGCTTCGTCGAAGACGCCGGCCTCCACATCCACGCGGTCAGGCAGGTACTGGTGGTGGAAACGCTTCTGCGCCGTGATTTGCGCGGCGCCCTTGCCGTCGACGAAGGCAAGGATGCCTTCCAGCACCTGGGTGATGATCGTCGAACCGCCGGGCGAACCGATCACGGCCGTGCGGTCGGCACCGAAGACGAAGCTCGGCGACATCGAGGACAGCATGCGCTTGCCCGGCTCCGGGGCGTTGGCAAGCGCGCCGCGAAGGCCAAAGGCGTTCGGCTGCCCGGGCACCAGCGCGAAGTCGTCCATCTCGTCGTTGAGCACCACGCCGGTGCCCTGCGCGACGAAGGCCGAACCGAATTCGAGGTTCACGGTGAGCGTGGACGCCACCATGTTGCCGTCGGCGTCGATCACCGAGAAATGCGTGGTGTGCATGCCCGGCTCCGGTGCCATCGACGTGGGCAGCAGATCGGAGGGCGTGGCCTTGTCCAGGGAAATGGTCGCGCGCAGGCCGTCGGCGTAGTACTTCGACAGGAGCATGTCGAGCGGCATCCTCACGAAATCCGGATCGCCCAGGTATTCGTTATGGTCGCGGAAGGCGCGGCGCATCGACTCGATGGTGAGATGCGCCGCGTGCGCCGCATCAAGCTTCGTAAGGTCGTAGCCGGACAGGATGTTGAGGATCTCGGCGATCGCCACGCCGCCCGACGACGGCGGCGGTGCCGTGACGATGCGGTAACCCTTGTAGTCGACACTGAGCGGCGCGCGCTCCTTCGCCTTGTAGGCTTCGAGGTCGGCGGCCGTCCAGTTGCCGCCCGCGCTGCGCGAGGCCGACACGAGCATCCTGGCTGTTTCGCCCTTGTAGAAGCCGTCGGCGCCACCGGCGGCGAGGCGCTCGAGCGTCTTCGCCAGGTCCGGCTGGCGCAGCGTCCATCCTTCCGACGGCAGCTTGCCGCCGGGCAGGTAGATCGCCGCCGAGGCCGGGTAGCGCGCGAGTTCGTCCTTGCGATCCTCGATGGCGCCGATGAAGCGCTTGTCGGGCTGGTAGCCCTCCTTCGCGATGCGGATGGCCGGGGCCAGCGACACGGTCAGCGGCAGCTTGCCGTAATGCGCCGCGATCCAGGCCAGCCCGGCCGGCTCGCCAGGAATGCCTGCCGAGAGCGGGCCAGTCGTGGAAACGTCGCGGTTCGGCTTACCGTCCTTGCCTACGTAGACCTTCATGTCCACGGCCTTCGGTGCTGTCTCCCGTGCATCGATGAAGATGTCGCGGCGGTCGGAGGCACGGTGCAGGAGGGCCAGGAAGCCACCACCGATGCCGGAACTCTGCTGCTCGACTACCGCCAGGGTGGACGCTACCGCGATGGCGGCATCGAAGGCGTTGCCGCCCTTGCCCAGTATCTCGAAGCCCGCGTTCGTCGCGAGGTAGTTGGCGCTGGCGATGGCCGCGTGGCCAGGGCCCTTGGAGGCGACGGCAGAGGTGTCGAGCCCGGCGGCCTGGCCGGCGCCGGCAACAAGGAAGAAGCTCGCGGCGAGCACGCGCCACGACAGAGCACGAAGCATGGGGATCTCTCCGAAAAGGATATCGCTACCCCTGAGATTAACCCATGCCAGCCGTGGAAGCTTACGACGCCTTCGCCATCAGGTGCTCGTACTTGAGCATCAGTTGGTCACGGGTCTCGACCCGGTCGGGATCGTGAGGGATGCACTCGACGGGGCAGACCTCGACGCACTGGGGGTTGTCGAAGTGACCGACGCACTCGGTGCAGAGGTCGGGATCGATCACGTAGTACTGCTCGCCCAGCGAGATGGCCTTGTTAGGGCACACGGGCTCGCAGACGTCGCAGTTGACGCAGGTATCGAGGATCAGCAGGGACATGCAGGGCATTTTACACCCCGCCACGAAAAAGGGCGCCGCAAGACGGCGCCCTTTTTCGTGGCCCGCAAGGGCCGGCGGATTACATGGCGACGAAGCGGAAGGTAGCGCCGCTCGGGGCCACGGCG
The DNA here is from genome assembly GCF_036499525.1 of Luteibacter sp. Taxonomy (GTDB): domain Bacteria; phylum Pseudomonadota; class Gammaproteobacteria; order Xanthomonadales; family Rhodanobacteraceae; genus Luteibacter. Next base: position 62,558 of record NZ_DASYDO010000065.1, read on the forward strand.
TCGGCCACGCGCTGCTGGTCGGCCTGGTCGCCGATGAACAGCACGATCACGTTCTTGAACGAGCCGGCGTTCGCGCCCTTGAAGGCCTCGACCATGAGGTCGGCGGTCTTGGCCGACTCCGGGCCACCGAACACGAGCATGTTGCCCGGCGTGACGCCACGGGCGACGGTGCCCTGCACGTTCTCGAGCTGGCGGGCACGGCCGTCCTGGCCGGCCTGGTCGTCGCCGGCCGGCACGAAGTACGGGAACGGACGGTCGGCCGTCATGCCCTGCATGTTCTTGCGCACGATCTGGCCGAAGTACTGGCTCCATGCCTTGGTATCTGCCGCGTTGGTCGGCTTGGCGACAGCCGCTTCCTGCTGCGTGGCAGCCTGGTCGGTGTCTTCGGACTTGTTGCAGGCCGAGAGGGCCAGCGTGGCGGTCAGGGCCACGGACGCGGCGAGGATGAGCTTACGCATGATGATCACCTGTTTGGTTAAGAGTTGCGCCAGCGTTGGCGCATGGCCTGCTGCACCGCCGGATGCACGAATCCGGAAATGTCGCCACCAAGGCGACCGATTTCGCGCACGAGCGAGGAAGAGATGAAGCTGTACTGTTCCGCCGGCGTCAGGAACAGCGTCTCGGCCTGGGGAATCAGGTGACGGTTCATGCTGGCGAGCTGGAACTCGTATTCGAAATCCGATACCGCACGCAGTCCACGCAGGATCACGCCCGCGCCGATCTCCGTGACGAAGTGGGCCAGCAGGCAATCGAAGCCGCGCACCTCCACGTTCGGCAGGTCGGCGAGTGCCAGCCGCGCCAGCGCGATGCGCTCGCCGAGGCTGAACCCGGGGCCCTTGCTCCGGCTCTCAGCCACGGCCACCACGATGCGGTCGAACAGCGGCGCGGCGCGGGACACGAGGTCGGCATGACCGTTCGTGATGGGATCGAACGTGCCGGGGTAGACGGCGAGACGCGGATTGGCCGGCAGAGGGGTCATGTACGGGCGGGTCGAGGAAACGCGGGCTAGCTTAACGGATCGGCCGGGGTGCGGCGATAGAGGGCGTAAGCGACGTCCCCCGCCTGCCCCTGGCGATGCGGAAGCCACGTGCCGGGAAGCGCTAAGGCAGCACCGCGTGGCGCTTCCACGTAGATCCAGGCGCGCGGGGTCAGCCAGCCGCCGTCTTCCAATGCCCGCGCGGCGCCGGCCCAGGCATCGAGCACGAACGGCGGGTCCAGCAACACGATGTCGAAGGGCGACGCGCTCCCACGCAACCAGCGGGCCGCATCGTCGCCCACGACCTCCCCGCTCACCTTCAGCCGGGCAAGGTTCGCCTTCAACGCCGCGACGAGCCGCGGCTCGCGCTCCACGAAGGTGACCGCCGCCGCGCCGCGCGACAGCGCCTCGAGACCCAGCGCGCCGGTGCCGGCATAGAGGTCAAGGCACCGGGAACCCTCGACCACCGGTTGCAGCCAGTTGAACAGCGTTTCCCGTACGCGATCCGTCGTGGGCCGGAGTCCCGGGAGGTCGGGCACCTCGATCCGCGAATTCCGCAACGATCCACCGATGACGCGGATGCGGCCCGGAGCGGTCATCGCTCAGCGGCCAGTGAGGGCGAGGGTGATAGCATTCGCCTATTGTCTTTGAATCCTTCGCGCAATGCTCAAGTTCTGGAAGAAGAAGACCACCGAACCGACCACGGAATCCCCGGTGCCGGAAGACCGTCCCGACCTTGCGGCCGATCCCGCCTCCACCGAGGCCTGCGCCGGGATCTCGGAAGCGCTGGCGGAAACGGTACCGCCGGAGCCCGGCGCGCCCGAGATCGAGCCCGAGGTCGAGGAATCCGTCGTCGTCGAAGCCGCCCGCGACGCGGAGCAGCCCGTGCGCCGGGGCTGGCGCGAGCGCCTGTCCGGCAGCGGATTCGCGAAGAGTCTCACCACCCTGTTCGTTCGCCACCCGAAACTCGACGACGACCTGCTCGACGAACTGGAAACCGCGCTGATCACCGCCGACGTGGGCGTCGAAGCCAGCACGCGGCTGGTCGAGGAACTGCGCAAGCGCATGCACAAGCGCGAGTTCGCCGATGCAGGGGTCCTGCTGACTGCCCTGCGCGCGGAACTCGTCGCCCTGCTGAAACCCGTGGAGCAACCGCTCGACGTCGCCACGCCCTCGCCCTTCGTGATCCTCACCGTGGGCATCAACGGTGTGGGCAAGACCACCACCATCGGCAAACTCGCGCGGCGCTACGTCGACGAAGGCCGAAACGTGATGCTCGCCGCCGGCGATACGTTTCGCGCGGCCGCCGTTGAGCAGTTGAAAACCTGGGGCGAGCGCAACAAGGTGCCCGTGGTGTCGCAGGGCCAGGACGCCGATTCGGCCAGCGTGATCTTCGACGCCCTGCAAGCCGCGCGTTCCCGCGGCACCCAGGTGCTGATCGCCGACACCGCCGGACGCCTGCACACGCAGAGCGGCCTGATGGATGAGCTGGGCAAGATCGTTCGCGTCATGAAGAAGCTCGACGCCAGTGCGCCGCACGAAGTGCTGATGGTGATCGACGGCACGACGGGACAGAACGCGATCAGCCAGCTGCGCCAGTTCCGCGATACCGCGGGTGTCACCGGCCTGGTCGTCACCAAGCTCGATGGCACGGCCAAGGGCGGTGTGATGTTCGCGTTGGCCCGTGAGTTCGGCCTGCCGATCCGCTATGTGGGCCTGGGCGAGACGGCGACCGACCTGCGCGTGTTCGACGCCGAAGCCTTCGTGGATGGCCTGCTACCGGCCAGCATCGGCAGCTGAGTGATGCGGCCGATGCAAGGAGCGCGGCGATGAACCGTTCCGTGCGGATCGGGCTCTACGCCGCCGCCGGCATCGTTGTCGTCGTCCTGCTGGCGGTGTTCGTCGCCACCTACGTCATGCTGCAACCCGAGCGCTTCACCTCGCTCCTGCAATCGCGCGCCCGCGCTGCCGGCCTTGAGCTCACCCTCGCCAATCCGGCCAGTCCCACGCTGTGGCCCAAGCCCGCCCTGGAACTCGAGGGCGTTACCGTGCGTGCCAGCGGCGCCGATACACCGTTGCTCGTTGCCTCGCGGGGAAAGCTCGTTCTGCCATGGCATACGTTGATGGGTGGCGAGACACGCATCTCGCGACTGGAAGTAGAAGGCGCGCGCATCGACCTCGATACCCTCTCGGGTTACCTCGACACCCTGCCCTCGCGCCCGTCCACGGCGGGTGCGGTCCTGCCCGCCGTGGACGCGGGTTTCCGCATCGAGCGCGGCACGCTCCTGCGCGGCAACGAACTGCTGCTGTCGGACGTGGACATCGACGCCGGGCGGCTCGCGAATGGCCTTCCCTTCGCGCTGGCGTTGGCTGCCAGCACCGCCGACGGAACCGCCTACTCCCTGGAACTGGAGACGACTCCCTCGCTTTCGGGGGGCGTGCTGACGCTCGGCGGTGTCGAACTGGGGCTGTCGAGCAAGCCGAGCTTCGCCGCCACCCTCCGCGGCGACGCCACCTGGCGCGGCGGCGCGGACGTGGGCGCCTCCCTCTCGGGCCGCGTCACCCGTGAGACCGGAGCGCCTTATGCCATGGTGCTGAACATTACGCCGGCGAACCAGCAGGATCCGCTCTACGTCGCCCTGCGGCTCGACGGCGATAACGACCGCACGGATATCCGCATTCCGCCGATCGGCTTCACCGAATGGTGGAGCGGCATCCAGGCCGGCGGCCCACCCACGCTGCCGCCCGTGCTGGGCACCATCGAGGCGAAGACGCTGGACACCGGCGACGTGCACGTGAAAGGCCTGCGCATCCGCGCGACGCCACCGGCGCCGGCCGCCACGGCGTCCACCGCGAGTGCACCATGAACGTGTTCGCGCGCGAACTGCTGCGCTGGTACGACCACCACGGACGCAAGGACCTGCCCTGGCAGCATCCGCGTGATGCGTATCGGGTCTGGCTTTCGGAGATCATGCTGCAGCAGACCCAGGTGGTCACCGTCATCGGTTACTTCCAGCGGTTCGTTGAACGCCTGCCGACGCTCGCCTCGCTCGCGGCCGCCGACGAGGACACCGTGTTGGCCCTGTGGTCCGGTCTCGGTTACTACCGTCGCGCACGATTCCTGCATCGCGCAGCGCAGTTGTGTATCGAGCGCCACGGTGGCGAGTTGCCGCGCGACCTCGAGGCGCTGATGGCGCTGCCGGGTATCGGACGGTCCACCGCGGGCGCGATCCTCGCCCAGGCACACGGGCTGCGTTTTCCCATTCTGGACGGCAACGTCAAGCGCGTACTCACGCGCTACCACGGCATCGCCGGGTTTCCCGGCGAAAGCGCGATCGAGAAACAACTCTGGCGTCATGCCGACGAACATACGCCCGCCGGGAGGACCGCGGATTACACGCAGGCCATCATGGATCTTGGCGCCACCGTCTGCGTGCGCGCGAAGCCGCTCTGCCTGCTGTGTCCGCAGGCGGCAGCCTGCGTCGCCCATCGCGACGGGCTCACCACCGTGCTGCCCACCGCGAAGCCCGGCAAGAAGATCCCGACGCGCTCGCTCGCGATGCTGCTCCTGCGCGACGCGCATGGCCGCGTGCTGCTCGAGAAGCGTGGTCCGCAGGGTGTCTGGTCGGGCCTGTGGAGCCTGCCGGAAGCGACGGATCCCGATGCCGCCGGAACGGTCGCCTCAGGCTTCGCCCGAATCAGCGAGGCCGATCCACTCCCCGCCTTCACCCATGTCTTCAGCCATTACAGGCTGGACGTATCGCCCATCCTGTTCGACCATGCGGCCCCGCTCACCACCGTGGCGGACCGCAACGACCGCCGCTGGTGCGATCGCGAGGAACTCGCCTCGCTCGGCCTGCCGGCCCCCGTGCGGACGCTGCTGGCCAACCTTCCGGAGATAACCCCATGACACGCATGGTCCATTGCGTAAAACTCGGCCGCGACGCCGAAGGCCTCGATTTCGCGCCCTGGCCCGGCGACCTCGGCAAGCGCATTTACGACAATGTGTCCAAGGAAGCCTGGGCCCAGTGGCTGTCTCACCAGACCATGCTCATCAACGAGATGCGCCTGTCCCCGCTGGACCCGAAGACGCGCGGCTTCCTGAGCGGCGAGATGGAGAAGTACTTCTTCGGCGGCGATGTCGTCCAGCCGGCCGGCTACGTCCCGCCCGAACCGGATGCTTGACGCCAGCGCCTGCACCCGATTTAATACGCGGCTCCACTCGCCGCAACGACCGTTGCAGGCACCCGTGGCTCGGTAGCTCAGTTGGTAGAGCAGGGGATTGAAAATCCCCGTGTCGGCGGTTCGATTCCGTCCCGAGCCACCATCTTGCGAAGGCTTCCAGAGATGGAAGCCTTTCTTGTTTTTATCGCCTCGACTACATTGCCGCCGGGCGAGCCAGCACCATCCAGCCGCCGGAGAGGGTTTCCTTCAGAACCTCCACGCGGCGCATTCGTCCGGTGGTGACCGTCGATGCGGACGACAGCGCGAACTCGACGGCCCGGCCTTCCGTGGGGAAGAGATGCTTCGCCCCACCGGGCAGCACCACGCGCCAGATCCGTTCGTTGATGCCGGGATAGAAGATGAAGATGCGGAACGGCCTGCCTTCGTCGTTCATGAGCGGCGCCGGCGGCGAAGTTCCGCCCTCACGTCCCAGGAGTGCTCCCCGACGTTCTTCACGACGCTGCGCAATGCGAGCTCACTGACGCCGAGAACGCGCGTCCAGTAACGGATATCGGATCGAAGTGCCACGTTCACGCGTGTCAGGTCGGTTGGCGCGGCAACGAAGATCTCGTCGTTCATGGATGGCCTCTGCTGAAGGATCACGGTTACCACGAACGATGTTACGTGGACGTAACTACGCCCCGCCCGGCGCGGTCTCGCATTTGCCCAACGCTTTCTCGAGCACCTGGCCCTCCTCCGGAAGACCCGAATCGGAAGCGTCCTGAAGCAGGACCCGCAAGCGATCCTCCATCGCCCTCACCAACTGGTCGCGAGCGTCCTGGCCGCAAGGCGTGCGCGGCTTCCAGGTGGATAACCCCTTCGTGCGGCCGGCGAGCCTGTCGAGGTAAGGGCCGCGGGATGCCTGCGCAGCGTGTCGTACGTCTGCCAGCTGGGTGCGCCAGACGCTCAATTCGCCGCGCAGGTCCGCCGTGTCGGCCGCAAGTGCTTTCGCGTCTCTCTCGCGGGCTCGGTGGGATGCCGTGAAGGCAAGCATCGCCGTCGTGGCGGATGCGATAAACGCCACCGCCACGACGAGCAGCACGATCTTGCGGCCGTTTGCAGGTTCGTTTCGCGCAGTCGGATCGTTCGTCATTCGGCCTCCGGGCCGCCGAGGTAGCCTGTCATACCCGATGATACTTGCGATGCCCCGGGTGTGGCAGGCCACAAGCTCACTACTTAGCCAGGAGGCTTGCAGCGTCGTGTGTTCCCAGGTCATACGCATCGCGCACCGTCGCCCTCGGTGTGCAGTCCCAGGTCGATACGGGAATGCGCCGGCTAGGTTGCCAGTAAGTGCGGCCTGCCCACTGGAACAGTGGTGGAAATCCAGGGTAGTGACGGGTAAGCAGTACCAGCGTGCTCGAACGCTCGGCATCGGTCTGCAGAGGAATCGGGGCGTTATCCGTGTAGCCACCATCGATGGCATGCGCCCCACCCACCGGGCGCGCCGACATGATCGGAGGCGCAGAGGCGGCGGCTATGAGCAATGCCTGCGCGGACTCGAGATCGGCACAGTCGTTCAGCACCATGAAGTCCTTCCGCAGGCCCATCCAGGCAGGAAGCCGCGGATGGATGCTGTTCCATAAATATCTGTCGACAAGGTATGCGAGTGTTCCCGCGACGACGGATCCACTCGTCCCCAGAAGCCGCGCCGGTCGCGTCAGTCCGACCATGAGCCGCGAAGATGATCGGCGTAGCGCATCGAACGTCTTTGCGTTGATAAATGCATCTATCCATGCCGGATAGACCCGCTGATGCGCAAACTTCAGCTTGAACCGGGTGAGGCCCGACCAGTCAACGATCCTTGGGTTCCCCGCAAACAACCTTTGGCAGGCTTCGAGAGCCGCCTCGTCACCTTGTACGAGGAATGATGCGGCTACGGCAGCACCAGCGCTGGTACCGATGAGTTGTCCAGGGAGCCGCCATCCGCGATCGAGCAACTGCCGGACTACTCCTGCCTGCCACCAGCACCGGTTTCCACCGCCGGCGAATACCAGAGTCTTCGCATCGCCGAAGTCGTAAGACTGCAATTCCTGGAACCTGCCGAGCATGTGTCTTCCTTGATGACTTCGTGGAGGACAGGAGCATCGCATGAGACTGAAGGCATTTTCTTGCGACCTGGTGGACTGGTCACAACAATGGCGTCCGCGCGCCGTTATAGTCGGGACGTCCGTTCAGCAGAAGCCGGTACTCATGACTCGTCTCTCCCGAATCGCCCTTGCCCTCGCCCTCGCCGCGTTCGCGTTGCCTTCCGTTGCCGCGGACCTGAAGGTCATGACCTTCAACGTCCGCACGATGACCGGCAAGGACGGCCCGAACGGCTGGGAGTTCCGGCGCGACCTGTTCGCGGACACCATCCGCCAGATGCATCCCGATGTGATAGGCACGCAGGAGTTGTATAAGCAGCAGGGCGACGACACCGTGGAGCGCCTGCCGGAATACACCTGGTTCGGTCGCGACCGCTATGGCAAGCACACCGACGAACACATGGGCATTTTCTATCGCAAGGACGCCCTGAAGCTCGTGAAGTCCGGCGACTTCTGGTATTCCGACACGCCCGACCAGCCGGCCAGCATGACCTGGGGCAACATCATGCCGCGCATGGTCAACTGGGCGCTGTTCGAACGGCTGTCCGACCACAGGCGCTTTTACCTGCTCGATACCCACCTGCCCTATCGCGACCAGGACGAGGACATCCGCACGCGCTGCACCAGGCTGCTGGCCGCATGGATCGCCAAGCTGCCCAAGGGCGTGCCGGTGATCGTCACCGGCGACTTCAACACCGGGCCGGACGGCGAATCGCACAAGGTGATTACGGCGTCGCTGAAGGACGCATGGGACACTGCGCCGAAGCGCGAAGGCCCGGCCGAAACCTTCCACGACTTCACCGGGAAGGCTAACAAGCGGATCGACTGGATTCTCTCCAGCGGTGTGTCGGCCACATCCGTGCAGACGGTCACGACCTCGAAGGATGGGCGCTATCCGTCGGACCACTTCCCCGTGCAGGCCGATTTCGACCTCTGAGGTGTGAGAGCCGCGAAATCTCGCGTGGGGGCGCCAGCCGCCGATGTCGCGCCTGGCGATGTACGACGATCAGAAAACCTACTTCACCGGACTGGTCAAGTTCGTCAAGGACGTGGACGCAGGCAAACCGCTGAACTGAGGAGTCTTCGCTCCTGAGACGCCTTTCTGGCAACATCGTCCGGTTATCGACGCGCCGTGGCGCGCCTGCCGGATGCACAAACCCATGAATTTGCAAGCCAATTACGAACAGATCCCGCTCAAGGAGTACGCCGAGCGGGCCTATCTCGACTATTCCATGTACGTGGTGCTGGATCGCGCCCTGCCCTTCGTGGGCGACGGGCTGAAGCCGGTCCAGCGCCGCATCGTGTACGCCATGAGCGAACTGGCGCTCGGCGCCACCGCCAAACCCAAGAAGTCGGCGCGCACCATCGGCGACGTCATCGGCAAGTTCCACCCGCACGGCGACTCGGCCTGCTACGAGGCGATGGTCCTCATGGCCCAGCCGTTCTCTTACCGCTACCCGCTGGTGGACGGCCACGGCAACTTCGGTTCGCCCGACGATCCGAAGAGCTTCGCGGCCATGCGCTATACGGAGTCCCGCCTCACGCCCATCGCCGAGGTGCTGCTTTCCGAGCTGGGCCACGGCACCACCGACTGGGTACCGAACTTCGACGGCACGCTGGAAGAACCCTCCTGGCTACCCGCTCGCGTGCCGCACGTGCTGCTGAACGGCTCGATGGGCATCGCCGTTGGCATGGCCACCGACATCCCGCCGCACAACCTGCGCGAAGTCGCCACCGCCTGCATCCGCCTTCTTGACGATCCGGATGCGACGATCACCGACCTGTGCGAACACGTGCAGGGACCGGACTATCCGACCACGGCCGAGATCATCACGCCGCGCAAGGAAATCCTGGCGATGTACCAGAACGGCACGGGCTCGGTCCGCGCGCGGGCCGTTTACGAGCGCGACGACGGCAACATCGTCATCACCGCCCTCCCCCACCAGGTCTCCCCGTCGAAGATCCTCGAGCAGATCGCCGCGCAGATGCGCGCGAAGAAGCTGCCGATGCTGGAAGACCTGCGCGACGAATCCGACCACGAGAACCCCATCCGCCTTGTGCTCGTGCCGCGCTCGAACCGCGTGGACGTGGACGAGATGATGCAGCACCTCTTCGCCACGACCGATCTTGAGAAGAGCTTCCGCATCAACCTGAACATGATCGGCCTTGACGGCCGTCCGCAGGTCAAGGATCTGAAAATGATCCTGGCCGAGTGGCTGCGCTTCCGGACGGATACGGTCACCCGCCGCCTCAACCATCGCCTGGGTCGCGTCGAACGCCGCCTGCACATGCTCGAGGCGCTGCGCATCGCCTTCCTCAATCTGGACGAGGTGATCCGCATCGTCCGTACCGAGGAAGAGCCGAAGCCGGTGCTCATCGCCCGCTTCCGCCTCGACGAGGAACAGGCCGACTACATCCTCGAAACCAAGCTGCGGCAGCTGGCCCGGCTTGAGGAAATGAAGATCAACGAAGAGCGCGACAAGCTCGAGGAAGAGCGCGCCCGCATCAACGTGCTGCTGAAGTCGCCGGCCAAGCTCAAGGGCCTCATCAAGGAAGAACTGCGCGGCGATGCCGAGAAATACGGTGACGAACGCCGTTCGCCGCTGATCGAACGCAGCGTGGCACAGGCACTGGACGAGAGCGCGCTGGTCGCTTCCGAGCCGGTCACCGTGGTGCTTTCGCAGAAGGGCTGGGTGCGCGCCGGCAAGGGGCACGAAATCGACGGCGAAGCCTTGTCCTACCGCGACGGCGACAGCCTGCTGGCGATTTCCCGCGCGCGTACGACGCAGCAGATCGCTTTCATCGACTCGACGGGCCGTGCCTATGCCACGCCGGCGCATACGCTGCCTTCGGCACGCGGCAACGGTGAGCCGCTCACCGGCCGCTTCAGCCCCCCGGCGGGTGCGCGCTTCGACGCGCTGGTGGCTGCGGACAACGATACCCGCATCATCCTGGCCACCGACTTCGGCTATGGCTTCGTCACCCGCTTCGAGGCGCTCACGGGGCGGCAGAAGGCGGGCAAGCAGATCATTTCGCTCAGCGACGGCGCACGTGTGGTAACCCCGGCGATCACCGCCGATCCGTCACGCGATCGCATCGTGGTCGTGACGGGCGAAGGTCATCTGTTGATGTTCTCCGTCGCCGAGCTGCCGGAACTCGACAAGGGCAAGGGCAACAAGCTCATCGAGATTCCGAAGGCGAAGCTGGCCTCGGGCGAGGAGCGCGTGGTCGGCGTAGCCGTCGTCACCGAAGGCAAGGGCGAAGTCACGCTTTACGCGGGGCAGCGCAAGCTCACGCTGAAGTGGGCGGACCTCGTGGAATACGGCGGCAGCCGCGCCACCCGCGGCGGCGTGTTGCCGCGCGGGCTGCGGCGCGTGGAGCGGATCGAGACGACCGGTTGACCTTCATCGGCATTTTTGTAGGAGCGCGCCAGGCGCGCGACATGTTTTCGCCCCGGTTGGCAAGCTGGCGCGCCAGCTCGCAGGATCGGCTTCAAAACATGTCGCGCACAAGGTGCGCTCCTACAACCGCGTGACGTTCCAGGAGACCATGCGGCCGTCCTTATAGGGCATCACGCCGTGGAACGGCCGTGGATCGGTGTCGAAGACCAGCTGCAGGAAGTGGCGATCGCCTTCCCACATGGGGAGGCTGTCCAGCGCTTCGACCGGTACCCATTCCAGGGCGCCCTCGTGGTTCGAGGTCAGTGGCGCCCCCTCGAACCGCGTGACCACGAAGATGAAACCCAGCCAGTCCTCGCCGTGCTTACCGAAGCCCGGCCAGTTCAGCGTGCCGCGCAGGCTCATCTCCAGGCATTCGATGCCTGCCTCTTCGCGGATCTCCCGCCGCATGCATGAGGCGATGTCCTCGCCCGGCTCCATCTTGCCGCCCAACCCGTTGTACTTCCCCAGGTGCATGTCGTCCTGGCGGGCGTTGCGATGGATCATGAGGACACTCTTGCCGTCCGGCGACAGGACATAGCCAAGGGTGGCGACGATGGGCGTATAAGGCATGGCGATGGGGATGGAGAGGAAAAACCAGGGAGTTTACGCCCTGCGCCCGGAAACCGCCCGATCGGGCCTTGCACTGCCCGCCGCCCCCGGCGAACATCCCAGCATGCTCCATCCTCTCTTTTCCCGCTCGTTCGGTCTCACCGCCCTCCGCATCCTCGCCGCCGGCGTACTCGCCGTGGTCGCGGCGGGGTGTGCCAACTCCGCCGATGCCGTGAACGGTCGCGACGTCGTCTTCGACAGCCAGTCCTACTTCACCGTCACCGTCGACACACGCAGCGAAGACATCGAACTGTACTGGCACAACCCCGACAACGGCCAGCCCTTCGGCGGCCTCGAGGCGCTGAAGACGTGGACCGCCGGCAAGGGCCGCCCGCTGGCCTTCGCCACCAATGCGGGCATCTACGACCGCGAGTTCAGGCCGCTGGGTCTTTACGTGGAAGACGGCAAGACCATCGTGCCGCTCAACCTCGCGCACGGCAACCCGCGCTCGGGCAATTTCTCCCTCCTGCCCAACGGTGTCTTCGCGGTGTACGACGACGGCAGCGCGCAGGTACGCACGAGCGGGGCTTTCCGCGCCGAGGCTCGCAAGCCCCGCTGGGCCACGCAGTCCGGACCCATGCTGGTGATCGACGGCGAGATCAATACGCAGTTTGAGGATGGCTCCGACAGCATGAAATGGCGCAGCGGCGTCTGCGCGAAGTCACCGCACGAGGTGGTCTTCGTCGTCAGCCGTGCACCAGTGAACTTCCATAGCTTCGCCCGCCTGTTTCGCGACAGCATCGGCTGTCGCGACGCCTTGTTCCTGGATGGCACGATCTCCCAGGTCTACACGCCAGCCCAGGGGTACGTCGGCGCCCCGGCCTTCATGACCAAGCCCTACGCGGGCATGGTCGCTGTCTTTCCGAAGCGCCGGTAAACCCGGCGCCCGTAGTCGTTATCGCGTCTCGCGCCACGCATGGTTATTGCCAACCTGGACCAGATCGGTGAGCCGCGCGTAGGTTTCCCTCGCGCCCGCCATGTCGGTGTGAGAGCTTAGGAATGGAACGTTGATCAGCCACTCGTGCGCCTGAAGGTCCACGTCGTCGCCTACGGCGTTCGCATACGCCGTGGCCTCGGGGAAACGGTTCCGCATCTTGTCATTGAAAAGCCCGGGGCCCGTGGTCCTCGAAATCGTGGTCATGTACTTCCCGAAACCCGGATCGGAGCGTTCGCCCACTGCGTACGGGCGGTCGGTAAGTGCCGGCCGGTTCGCCCTGAAACGCAGGACCAGCTCGTCCAGAAGGTCGATGAAGAACGGGTTCCTCGCGTGCGAGGCAAAGGCGTTGGTGTTGTACTCGGCGTCCATGCCTAGCGCGTAGTTGCTGGCGGGAGGACCGGTAAGTACTTCATCCTTTGCTGCAAGTAGCCGGGTGCGGGTGAACTCATCCGTCAGCCTGTCGTCCGTATCCAGGTACAGCCCACCTTTCTTGTACTGGATGAAGTAGCGCAAGCCATCGGCGGCGGCAGGCAGGTTGCGGTTGCCTCCCGCCTGCCGGAAGAAATCGAATGCCTCGAAGTACCTGGAGGCCTTGAACTCCACGAACATGTCGTTCGTTTCCAGGTTCACGACTGTCACGCCCGGCAGGTCTTTGCGCAATGCCTCAAGAAGCTCGGGCCGCTTGTCGTCGAGCAGAACGTAGAGCGTCGTCTTGTAGCCCTTCAGTCCGGACCGGGCCACGCTGGCGCTCATGTTCTCGATGTGCGATGGCAATTCCAGGCCGTTGTGGTCGAGCTTCCTCACGTAGAGTGCTTTCTGGTCGCCTAGCCAGATCTGGGTGATTTCCTTCGGCACCTCGTTCCTGGAGATCCGGGGAGGCCGAGGCCACGCGGTGGGCGCCCGGCTGATGCCCAGTTGTCTCAGCGCATCGATCCGCTCTGCATCACTTGCGGGCCGTGGCGGCAGGGGCGGCGCGCCGTTCGCGCCAGGGACTGGGACACTTTCCTTCCAGACACGCAAGGCGTCGTCGTACTCGAGATGATTTCCCCCACCGAATGGCGTGCGCCATTTGCATACGGTCAGGTCGAACTTGATTTCCGTCAGGTATCCGCCGAGATCGACCGTGATACTGCTGTTCTCTCCCGGATTCTGGATGCCCTTAAGGATGCCCTCGCCCCAGCGGGGATCGCTCCAGCTGAACCGGTTGCCTCCCAGCAGGCGTGGTGCCGGCCATACATTCCATGTCTCGTTCGAGAACGTGACGACCCGCGTATCGCCGGCATTCGTGGGGTTGTAGATGATGCGTTCCTGGGTGCCATCGGGCTTGGTCACCGTCCGGCTCTTGAACACGTGGCTATCGATGCGCACATATTCCTGGCCGTCGCTTTCACGCAAGATGCCCCGCGACGGCGAATGCATCGTATCCGTACGGATGCCGCTTACTTCGTACCTGCGCACGATGGCGTCGAAATCGTCACTTGCCGGTCGCTGGAGCAGCAGTGCACGCGATGAAGGCGCGATCATGCGGCGGCCCCCGCTACCCAGCGTCGTCCGCGCCAGCCGCAAGTGTCTTGCAAACTTGCCCAGCGTTGCGATCGGACGGGCGAAGCGAAGCGGAGGCAGATCGAAGACGATGTTCAGGCCCGCCTCGCCCACCTTCAGAAAGCCGCCTTTCGTATCGCCCTGCACGAACTGTCTGACTGCGTCGCCAAGGTTGAACCCGGCTTCGAGAAGGCCGGGCAAAGGCAAGAGCATGCTCATCGCATTCCCCGCCGTCCGCAGGCCGTCCGCCACCTGCAGCACGTCCCGCCGCTGTGTCGATACGGCAATATGCCGGGATCCGTTGCGCAACTCGGCAAAGAGCGCGCGGCCCGAGGCCACCAGGAAATTCCCGGGGATCGGTGCAATCGTGACGTCGCTGCCTCCGCCGCGGGCGAGGAGTTCCTCGGCAGCCGCCCGTTCACCGGAGACGACGAGCGACACCAGATAAGTGCGGAAGGCCTTGTCTGTCCTGACCAGGTGCGCCATGTCGTCCTGGCCACCGAAGTGCCGGAAGTGCACGCCGTCCGGTGCACGCGGTGTATAGAGAACATAGGCCGTCTTGCCGTCCGATCCGGTATCGAAGAGCAGGACGCCACCGCCCACCGTCGCGATGCCGATCATGATCTGGTGGACAGGCAAGCGCGCCGGGATACCGGGATTCGCCAGAGCGCTGAGTATCCGGGTTTTGGTTTCTCCGGAAAGGAGCGATGCCGGCCGCGCCGCGTCCTGGACAAGTTCAAGCGTCATCCTGGAGGCAAGGAGCAAGGCGAACGCATTCATGTCTACGCCTTCCTCGAACCGGTTGACGGCATCGAGGTATCTCTGGCCCACGTTTGCCTCGCGCACGAGGCTGTACATCGTAGCGAACGAAAAACCCTTCAGTGGCGTGCCATCCATGCCGAAGAATTCGAAACCTTCGCTGGTATCCAGGAAACTTGCGAAGTCCAGGTTTTCGAGTGCGATATCGGTGAGCGTCACCTTCCGGCCTGTCCAGGCGGTGCCGGAGGCATCGATCCTGTTCAGGATGCCGCTTATCGGGTCGACCGACCGGGATGGCGGTCCACCCGCGTAGCCCGCATGCGTCCAATGGACGACAGCGACCTTGTCGGGATCGTTGACGGTCAGGCCCCTTGGTTTCATGAAGCCCGCCAATATCGTCCGCGCCTGGGCGCGAACGTCGTACAGCTTTCCGAGACCGGCCGCGAGCTCGTCGCCGGTCTGGCGAAGCAGCTTCAGGTAATTCCCGATAGTCGCTCGCCACTCGGTCTTTTGCCCTGATGTGCCGTTCGCAATAGCCATCGGCATGAGCAGGTCGAGGGCAACTCGGCGGTTATAGTCTTCGATGACCTTCGCCTGATCGACGTCGGCACCGAGGTCGCCATGGATGTCGATGGCCATGGTGGCATCCACGACATCCATGTCCGACGAGGCGAGGTTCTCCAATGCCCACACGGCGTTCTCCCAACGCCGCTCCAGGATGCTGGTCACCATCCAGGACGGCATATCCTCGATGTCGTGTCGCGCCCGCACGATGGTCCTGTCGCCAGAGGTCTGTCCCAACCAGGCGTTCAGCTTGCCGACACTGGCAAAGAGCCTTGTCGGCAGGCCAGGAGAAAGCAACAGCACCTTGCCGCAGTCGCCAGTGGGAAACGCCGGACAGGGTCGCTCCGAAACGAAGGCCGCGCCAGCTGGCCCAGCTTTGTCATTGGAAGCTCCGTCGACGATCTCGATGCCGGTCACACCTGGGCGCGCGGGGTCGGCTAGCGAGGTTTTCGACAGCGCCCGGCCAAGGAGTGCGGAGGCATCCGCATCCATCCAGCCTTCTTTCACGAACAGGTCGACTTCCAGCCGCCGGAGCGCCCCCAGCATCCGAGCCAGCCACTCCTTTCGCATCGGCGCCTGTGCTTCGGCGGCATTCTGGTAGACCGGAAGTCGCTCTTCCCAGAACGTGTCGACGAGCCTTCGCCAATGGAACCGGAAATCGCGATAGGTTTCGAGGGCCTTCTCCACCCTCAGGATACCCGACCGGTCCGACAACCCCGCTACCCGCTCATCGGCCGCCAGGGTACCGGGCCGGACGAAGACGCCGGCTTCGTCCGGCAGAAACACCGGCACCGTCCCATGGAGAATGGCTTCCCGGTAAAGGTCGGTCAAAGGTATGGACGACCGGATGTCCCGGGTACCGTCGACATTTTCGCGAAACGTCGTCACGTACACGTTTTCAACGTCGATGTTTTTCGAAAGGCCCGGAGATTCGCGCAACATCACATCAGTCAGAATCCGCTTCGATGCGGAACTGAACGTGGGGTACTTCTCCAACACCACTCTACTGATGTCGTCGAGCGCTTGATTGAAGCGTTCGACACCCTCCGGGACCGGGACATCGGCTGCGGTCTCTTCCCTCGGAACCAGCCGCGCCAGAGGACCCGATTCGAGCTCCATGATGCCCGCTACCGTGGCCGATGCCTGGCAAACACTGCCGGCCATCAGCGCGATCAACGTTCCTTGTGCGATTGTTTTCACGACATTCCCTTGCGTCATCTCGAGGCGAGCATGGGAGTGTTGCGATTACGCCTTCGTCAAACTATAGGAATCGTCCGTCAGATATGTGGGCCGTCAGAGCATCCGTCGGCAGATCGCCTCATAGAGATCCGGCAATCGTTCGAGGTCGGCGATCGACACGCACTCGTCCACTTTGTGGATCGTTGCGTTGACCGGACCCAGCTCGATCACTTCGGCACCCATCGGTGCGATGAAGCGACCATCCGACGTGCCGCCGCCGGTGCTCTGATCGGGATCGATGCCGCAAAGGTCGCGACACACGTCGACCACGACGCCACGCAGGCGGCCGCCGGGCGGTGCGAGGAAAGGATGCCCTGAAAGCTGCCAGTCGATGGCGAAATCCACGCCATGCGCCCGCAGGATGGTTTCGGTCCGTTCGCGCAGGCCATCGGCCGTGCTCGCCGTGGAGAAACGGAAGTTGATCAGCGCCACCAGTTCGCCGGGAATGACGTTGTTGGCGCCTGTACCGGCATTGAGGTTGGACACCTGGAACGACGTCGGGGGGAAATCGGCATTGCCCTCGTCCCAGCGCTCCGCGGTCAATGCGGCCAGGGCCGGGGCGAACGCGTGGATCGGGTTGAGGGCCTTTTCCGGATAAGCCACGTGGCCTTGGACGCCACGCACGGTGAGCGTGCCGGATAGCGACCCGCGCCGGCCCACGCGGATCAGGTCGCCGAGCTTCGCCTTGGCCGACGGCTCCCCGACCACGCAGGCGTCGATGCGCTGCCCGGTGCGCTCGAAATGCCCGACGACCTCTCGCACCCCGTGCAGCGCCACGCCTTCCTCGTCGCTGGTCAGCAGCAGGCCGACGGTACCGGCATGGCCGGGATGCGCGGCGACGAAGCGTTCCAGCGCCACGACCATCGCTGCCACCGAGCCCTTCATGTCCGCCGCGCCACGGCCATAAAGCAGCCCGTCGCGCTCGGTGGGCTCGAAGGGTGGTGACGCCCAACGATCTTCCGGCCCGCTCGGCACCACGTCGGTGTGGCCGAGGAAAGCGAGCACCGGACCCTCGCTTCCATGCGTCGCCCAGAGATTGTCCACGTCGCCGACGCGGAGGTGCTCGATGCGGAAGCCAAGGCGTTCCAGCCTTGCCCCGATCGACGGCAGGCAACCGGCGTCGTCCGGCGTCACGGAGCGACGGCGGATGAGGTCGCGCGCAAGAGCCAGAACGGCGGACATCGAAGACCCGCTCACTTGCCGAACCGCTTCTTGAAGGCGTTATCGGTGAAGCCGACGGAGACGTCGTCCCCATCCACTACCACCGGCCGCTTGATCAACGCCGGATACTCCTTCAACAGCAAGGTCCACTCCGGATCCGTACGAGGGTCCTTGCGCTGCGGCAGCAAGGTGCGCCACGTCGTGGAAGCCTTGTTCACCAGCATCTCCCACCCGCCGAGCTTCTCCGCCCATGCTTTCAACGTGGCCGAAGGCACGGGATGCGCGCGGTAGTCGATGAACTCGTGCGCCACGTCGAAGCGGGTTAGCCAGTTACGTGCCTTCTTGCATGTGTCGCAGGCGGGCAAGCCGTAAACCGTGATCGTCATGGCTCAGTCGCCGCTGCGCAGGAGTTCGTTGATGCCGGTCTTTGCACGGGTCTTCTCGTCCACCTGCTTTACGATGACCGCCGCGTAGAGGCTGTGGCTGCGGTCTTTCGCAGGCAGGCTGCCGGACACGACGACGCTGCCCGCCGGCACGCGGCCGTAGCTGATCTCTCCCGTGGCGCGGTTGTAGATGCGCGTGGACTGCCCGAGGAACACGCCCATGCCGATCACCGAGCCCTTCTCCACGACTACGCCTTCCACCACCTCGGAACGCGCGCCGATGAAGCAGCCGTCCTCGATGATGGTCGGGTTGGCCTGCAGAGGTTCCAGCACGCCGCCGATGCCAACACCGCCGGACAGGTGCACGTTGGCGCCGATCTGCGCGCAGGAACCCACCGTGGCCCAGGTGTCGACCATCGTCCCGGCGCCCACGTAGGCGCCGATGTTGGTGTAGCTCGGCATCAGCACCGCGTCCTTCGCGATATGCGCGCCACGGCGCACCAGCGCACCCGGCACCACCCGCGCGCCAAGGTTCGCGTACTCGGTGGTGTCTCCCCCGGTGAAGCGCAAGGGTACCTTGTCGAAGGCGCTGGACGGGCCGCCATCCATCACGCGATTGCCGTTCATGCGGAAATACAGCAGCACCGCCTTCTTGAGCCAGGCGTTGACCGTCCAGCCGCCTTCGCCGTCCGGTTCGGCCACGCGGCGCTCGCCGGATTCGAGCAGGTTGAGTACCTGCTCAACGGCTTCGCGCAAATCGCCCTCCATTTCGGTCTGGGTAAGCGAGGCACGGCGCTCGAAAGCGTCGTCGATAAGGGATTCAAGCGTTTGCATCTGCATGATCTGACGTCCTTGGGCTTTCGGAACCGATGTGGCGCAGCAGGCACATCCGCAGGATCTCCCGGCGATCGGGCGAGAGCGGCGCATTGCTGCGATCGGTAAGTTGGAAAAAGTCCTCGACACGTTCACCGAACGTGGCGATGCGCGCATCATGCACGCGCACCTGCGCTTCGGCTAGCGCCTGCGCCACGGCGGCAAGCAGGCCGGGCCGGTCGGTGCATACGAGCGCTAGCTGCGTGCGCTCGCCTGCATCGACAAATTCAATGCGCGGGGCCATCTGGAAATGGCGCAGGTGGCGCGAAAGGGTTCGCTTGGCCGGACCGTGGCCCGCCGGCTGGGCAAGCGCGTGGCACATTCGCGCGCGCAACTCTTCGGCTCGCTGTAGCGATGCCGGCGCCTGCGAATCCGATTCCAGCAGAAGAAAGGTATCCAATGCCTTCCCCGTGTTGGAAACGAGGACCCGCGCTTCCATGACCGAAAACCGCAGGCGATCCAGCACCGCCGTCACCGTGGCGAACAGGCCATCCCTGTCGGGCGTGTAGATGAACAGTTCGGTGCTGCCGCGTACGGAGAACGGATGCACTTCCACGAGCGGTGTCGCGCCGTGGGCACGCAGGATGGCGGCCGTCTGCCATGCGATCTGTTCAGGACGATGGCGCAGGAAACTCGATTCGGGGAACTCTGCCCAGACCCCGGCGATGTCCCCGGCGTCCATGTGCTCGGCCGAGAGCACGGCCATCGCCTTCTCGCGACACTCGCGCACGCGCACGGCCAAATGCGCGGGCGGCGTGAGGTCGCTGCGCAGCGCGAAGCGCGTAGCCGTATAAAGGTCCGCGAGCAAACGGTCCTTCCAGGCGTTCCACAGCTTCGGGCTGGTGCCGATGATGTCGGCGATCGTTAGCAGGTAGAGATGGTCGAGGTGCTCCCAGTCGCCCACTTCCGCGCCAAAGCGGTGCACCACCTCCGGATCGGTGATGTCCTGGCGCTGCGCGGTGGTGCTCATCGACAGGTGGTGGCGGACCAGCCAGGCGACCAGTTCCACCTGCTCTTCCGGCAGGCCCAGGCGCGTGCAGAAGGCTCGTGCTTCCTCCTCACCCAGCACCGAGTGATCGCCGCCTCGCCCCTTGGCGATGTCGTGGAACAGTGCGGCCAGGAGCAGCAGTTCCGGTTTTTCCAGGTGCGGCCACACCTCACAGGCGATGGGAAACTCACGCCGCGCCGCCGGATCGGCGAAGCGCGCCACGGTGCGCAGCACACGCGTCGTGTGCTCGTCCACGGTGTAGACATGGAAGAGGTCGTACTGCATGCGCCCGACCACCTTGCCGAACGCTGGCAGGATGGCCGCTAGCAGGCCGTGCCGGTTCATCCGCCACAGTGCGTCCACCGCGGCCGCGCCGCGGCGAAGCAGTGTGAGGAACGAACCGAGCACCTGCGGATCGTCGGCCAGCGATTCGCCATGCTGGGACACCGCGTGCTGGATGCGGCGCATGGTTTCCGCGGTGAATCCGGTGATGCCCGGCTCGTCGAGGCGCGCAATGAAAATTTCCACCAGCGACGAAGGCCGTCGCACGAACAGGTGCGGATTGCGCGGCGCGATGCGCGAGCCGTAGCGGACGTAGTCGCTGCCGACCGGCTGCGGTTCCGTCACGGGATCGAGCATTTCCTCGAAGCGCTCCACCAGCTGGGTGCCGGAGCGCTCGATCTGCGTGGCCGCGCGGTAGTAGCCCTGCATGAACTGTTCGACGCCGAGGTTCTTCGCGTGTTCGTCCTCGAAACCGAGGCGCGCGGCGAGCGCGCGCTGGTAGTCGAACAGCAACCGCTCCTCGGCGCGTCCGGCTTCCAGGTGCAGCGCGTAGCGGTAACGGCGAAGCGTTTCCTCCGCGCGGGTCAATCGCGCGGCCTCCACGGGTTCGAGCAGGCCTTCGGCCACCATGGCGTCGAAATCCGGCGCGTTCGCGAGGCGCCGGCCCAGCCAGCGGATGGCGTCGAGGGTGCGCAGGCCACCGGGGCCGTCCTTGAGGTTGGGCTCGAGGTTCTGCGCCGTATCGTCGTAACGGGCATGGCGGGCATCGCGCTCGGCGAGGCGTGCGCCCAGATAGGCGCGCGGTGGCCAGATCGCGGCGTCGTCGAGGATGCCGCGCAGGCGATTGCCGAGGGTCGGCTGGCCCACGAGGCGCCGCGCGTCCAGCAGGCTGGTGAAGACGCTGGCGTCCTGGATGGCCAGTTCCCGGCATTCCTCCACCGTGCGTACCGCGTGGCCGGGCTTCAACCCGATATCCCACAGGCAGGCGAAGAAGTGTTCCAGGGCGCGCGCCAGGACGGGCGTGCTTTCGTCGACCAACGCCAGCAGGTCGACATCGGAACGTGGAAACAACAGGCCACGACCGAAACCGCCCACGGCGAACAGGGCCGCCTCCACGCCATCGCCGAGGCTGGCGTGCCACGCATGGAGCACGATGCGCTCGACGATCTCCCCACGCCGGCGAGCCAGCGCCGAGGCGTCATCGCCTTCCTGGAACGCAACCGCCAGCGCGCGATCCACGTCGCCCAGCAACTGGCGAAGCGACCGCCGCGCCTCGGGCGACACACCCGAACGGGGCACCACCTTCGGAAGGCGCGGTAGCGATGGCAGCGTCAAAACCAAACCCTCGTTGTAGGAGCGCGCCTTGCGCGCGACATGTTTTGAGGCCGGACCTCGGAGCTGGCGCGTAAAACCGCGGACTGAGCCGAACTTCTGTCGCGCGCGCAGGGCGCGCTCCTACGCGGCGTCGGGCCAGGGCGTCAGGATCTCGAAGCCGTCGTCGGTCACCGCGACGGTGTGTTCCCACTGGGCGGACAGGGAATGGTCCTTGGTGACCACGGTCCAGCCGTCCGGCAGGGATTTCGTCTGGGGCTTGCCGGCGTTGATCATCGGCTCGACGGTAAAGGTCATACCCGGCTTCAGTTCCATGCCGGTGCCTGGGCGGCCGTAATGCAGCACCTGGGGTTCGTCATGGTAGACCTTGCCGATGCCATGGCCGCAGTACTCGCGCACCACCGAGAAACCCGCGGCTTCGGCGTGCTTCTGGATCGCGGCGCCCACGTCGCCGAGGGTGGCGCCCGGCTTGACCGCCTGGATGCCCTTCATCATGGCCTCGAACGTGGTTTCCACCAGGCGCTTCGCCAGCACGCCGGGCGTGCCCACGAAGTACATGCGGCTGGTGTCGCCGTGCCAGCCATCCTTGATCACGGTGACGTCGATGTTCACGATGTCGCCGTCTTTCAGGACCTTGGCCGGGCTCGGAATCCCGTGGCATATCACGTGGTTGACCGACGTGCAGGTGGTTTTCGGGTAGCCGCGGTAACCCACGTTCGCGGGAATGGCCTTCTGCACGTTCACGATGTGGTCGTGGGCGAGCTGGTCCAGTTCCTCGGTGGTGACGCCGGGCTTCACGTGGGGCACCAGCATGGCCAGCACCTCGGCGGCCAGCCGGCCGGCCTCGCGCATGGCCTGGATCTCTTCAGGGGTCTTGGGTACGACTGGCATACGATCTCTCTTTTCCTTTGCCCTTCAGGGGATTGGGCCTGCCACCCGAGGTGGCGGCGCCCCTGCCGGATATCCAGCCTCGGCTTGCGGCCGGGCGGCCCCGCGGGCTACAATTAGCGAGTTTTGCTGTCCGGCGCAGCCATCCAGAGGGTGGCCACGGCGGTGAATCCAAGCGCGATTGTAACCGCACGGCGCCACCCTTGGCCCGGCGCGAGGGAATCGCTTTAACGCCACACACGTATCGGCACCGTCTTCGGGGTGCCCGTCCTGTCCAGGTCGGGTCGAAGCCGGGGATACGTGGAGGTCCCAACCCCCATAGAACCGCCAAGGCGGTTCGCCCAGGAGTATTCCATGGCACAAGTCACCATGCGCGAGATGCTGGAAGCCGGCGTCCATTTCGGTCACCAGACCCGTTACTGGAACCCCAAGATGGCTCCGTACATCTTCGGCGCCCGCGGCAAGATCCACATCATCAACCTCGAGAAGACCGTCCCGCTGTTCACCGACGCGATGAACTTCCTGTCGGCGATCGCGCAGAAGCGCGGCCAGATCCTGTTCGTCGGCACCAAGCGTTCGGCGCGCGACTCCGTGAAGGAAGAAGCCACCCGCTGCGGCATGCCCTACCTGACCCAGCGCTGGCTCGGCGGCACGCTCACCAATTTCCGCACCGTGAAGCAGTCGGTGTCGCGCCTGAAGGAGCTGGAGTCGGCCGAGACCGACGGCACCTTCGAGAAGCTCGTGAAGCACGAGGTGCTGACCCTGCGCCGCGAGCGCGACAAGCTCGACGCGTCGCTGGGCGGCATCAAGGGCCTCGACCGCCTGCCCGACGCGCTGTTCGTGATCGACATCGGCCACGAGGACATTGCGGTCAAGGAAGCCAAGAAGCTCGGCATCCCGGTCGTCGCGGTGGTCGACACCAACTACGATCCGGCGCTGGTCGACTATGCGATCCCGGGCAACGACGACGCCATCCGCGCCGTGCAGCTGTACGCGCGCGCCGCCGCCGACGCGGTGCTGGAAGGCAAGGCCGCTTCGCCGATCGTGGGCCGCCAGGACGACGAGTTCGTCGAACTCGACGCCGACGGCAACCCGGTGGCCGGCGAGGACAAGAAGAAGCGCGCCGGCGCGG
>NZ_DASYDO010000066.1:0-8032 GCF_036499525.1 Luteibacter sp.
ACGGCGCGAACGCGGCGACGACAGCACCCACCTACTCGCCTGGACAAGCGAGGGCACCACCGTCGCCCTGCGCCTGCGTATCCAGAGCGCGACCGCCATCGATGCGAACGGCCAGGGCAAGCGCGGTCTGCGCGGGGTGCAACTGCCGGCGGCGATTGCGGGCGCCTCGGCGGTAACGGCGGCACCATGAGGAGGCATCAGATACAACGCAACAGCCTGCCCGCAATCCACGGACGCTGCTAGGATCGGACCACGACTGCCGGCATCGCCCCGGCGCAGCCACCGGACGCAGCACGTGTCACCGATCAAGCCCAGCGCCCACCTGACGGAAGTACGTTACGAAATCCGCGGTGCCCTTACCCGCCGTGCACGCGATATGGAAGCGGCCGGCCAGGCGATCATCAAGCTCAATATCGGCAACCCCGGTCGCTATGGGTTCACCACCCCGCCGCACCTGCGCGAAGCCATCGGCGCGCACCTGGTCGACAGCGAGGCTTACGGGCACGAACAGGGCCTGGAAGAGGCCCGCGAAGCCATCGTCGCCCAGCAGCGGCTGCGCGGCGCCACCCGTGCGGACGTGGAACGCGTCTTCATCGGCAACGGCGTGAGTGAACTCATCGATATCTCGCTGCGCGCGCTGCTTCAGCCGGGCGACGAGGTACTGCTGCCCAGTCCGGACTATCCGCTATGGAGCGCTGCCACCATCCTCAACGATGGCAGCCCGCGCTACTACCGTTGCCTCGCCCCGAACGGCCACCTGCCGGATCCGGATGAGATCGACGCCCTGGTGGGACCGCGCACGCGTGCACTGGTCCTCATCAACCCGAACAATCCCACCGGCGCGGTGTATCCCAAGGCCTTGCTTGAACGCATCGTGGAGGTTGCGCGGCGGCACGGCCTGCTCCTGCTCTGCGACGAGATCTACGACGAGATCCTGTACGACGGCGTGCCGTTTCAGCCGCTCGCGGCCATCGCGGACGATCATCCTTGCGTGAGCTTCGGCGGCCTGTCGAAGGTGCATCGCGCCTGCGGCTATCGCGTAGGCTGGATGAGCCTTTCCGGCGATCCGCGCCGTACTGCCGAGTACCGCGACGCGCTGCAACTGCTCGCCGCGCTTCGCCTGTGCGCGAACGTCACCGCCCAGTGGGCCGTGCGACCTGCGCTGCTCGACAAGCCGACGATCGGCGAACTCACCTCGCCCGGCGGTCGCTTGCACGAGGCCCGACGGATCGTCCTCGAGGGCGTGGCGGCGAGCCCGTTCCTCGACGTGGTGACGCCGGGCGGCGCCATCTACGCGTTTCCGCAGGTGCGCGCGGAGGCCATCGCATCCTTCGATGACACTGCCTTCGCCCTGCGCCTGCTCGAGGAGGAAAGCGTGCTCGTGGTGCCGGGGACCAGCTTCAACCTGTCCGCTAGCCGGCACCTGCGCCTCACCCTGCTGCCCGAGCTCGCGCAACTGGCCGACGTGTTCGTGCGCATCGACCGCGTGCTCGGCCGCATGGCCGCGGAAGCGGCACCGGCCGCCAGCGCGGTGGCCTGATCCATGGGAGCGACCACGTTCCTCGCCCTGGGCGACTCGTACACGATCGGCGAAGGCGTCGCGGAAGAAGGCCGCTGGCCCGTGCAGCTCGCCGCGCGGCTGCGCGAACGAGGCATCGCCGTCGACGCGCCGCGCATCGTCGCTACCACCGGCTGGACCACCGACGAGCTCTCGTCGGCGATGGATGCTGGCGCACTGAGTCCGGGTTACGGTCTGGTCACGCTGCTGATCGGCGTGAACAACCAGTACCGCGGGCGGCCAGCCACCGAGTACCGCGAGCAGTTTCGCGAACTGCTCCTGCGCGCCGTGGAACTGGCCAGCGATCCGCGACGCGTGGTGGTCATCTCCATTCCGGACTGGGGCGTGACCACGTTTGCGGAGGGGCGCGACCGCGAAGCAATAGGCCGCGACATCGACACGTTCAACGCCATCGCCCACGACGAAACCCTGCGGATGCGGACACGCTGGGTGGACGTGACGGCAACCTCGCGAGATGCGGGGGCAAAACCCGGCATGCTTGTCAATGACGGGCTGCATCCGTCCGCCGCCCAATATGTGATGTGGACCCGGTCCATCCTCCCGGAGGCAAAGGCCGCCGTGGGGCCGTGATAGACTAAGTCCGTCTAGCTAAGTCGAGTAAATCGCGATGACCACTGTCGTCAACATCCACGAAGCCAAAACCCACCTCTCACGACTGGTCGAGAAGGCGGCTCACGGCGAGTCGGTGGTCATTGCCAAGGCCGGCAAGCCGATGGTTCGGATCGTTTCCATCGATACGCCGACACCCGCCAGGAAGAAACGGATTGGATTCCTTGCCGGGCAGGTCGTCGTGCCAAGCGTGCAGGCGTTCAACGCGCTGGGCAGCGAGGAAATCGCCGACATGTTTGGCGGTGAGGCATGAAGTTACTGCTGGACACGCATTTGCTGCTGTGGACGTCAGTATCCAGTGAGAACGTGGGTCCGAGCGACGCGCTGTCGCCTGAATCACGCCAGCTGATCGAGGATGAGAGCAACGAATTATTTTTCAGCGCGGCCAGTGTCTGGGAAGTAGCCATCAAGAACGCGCTCGGCAAACCGGACTTCAAGGTAGATCCGCACTTGTTCCGCCGGGGGTTGCTGGACAACGGCTATATAGAACTGGCCATCAGCAGCGCTCACGCGGCAGCCGTTGCCAATCTGCCCGACCATCACAAGGATCCATTCGACCGCCTCCTTATCGCTCAGGCGACGGTCGAGGGCATTGCGCTGCTGACCAACGACGTGAGGGTTGCCGCATACACGGCGAGCCCAATCCGCCTCGTGAAATAACTGAATCGCCCCGGGTTTCAGCGAGCGCGTTATCGTTGCCGCGCATGACGCCACGCAAGCCTTGTCGCCGCATCAAGCGCTCGACGGTGCAACGTGCCACGGTTATCCCCTCCCGTGCCAGCTGCTTCCAGATCTTGTCGGCACCGTAGACTTGCAGGTTACCGTGCCAGACCCGTTCAATCTCAGGCACCAGCATCGCGTCGCGCTTAGCACGAGCACAACGCCAGCTTGGCGCTCGTCCAAGCGCCGCATGCCGCCGATATCCCGCTCAACCCCGAAGGTGCTTCGATGGGCGTCGATGAAGTCCCTCAAGACTTGAGTCGGCGGTCGAGCTCCGCCTGGGCGAAAAAGCACTCGCCAGCTTCAGTATCTCGTTGGTCCGGTGCAGCTCCTTGACCTCGCTCCAGCTCCTTCATCCGCGGTGCCTCGGCCGTGGTCACGCCATCGCGAACGCCAGTGTCGACCTCGTGCCGCTGAAGCCAGTCCAGCAAGGTCTGCGGCACGCAGCCGATCTTCGGCGCTATCGATTCCACCGCAGCCCACGGCGATGGGCACTCTCCGCGATGCTCCTGCACCAGGCGCACAGCGCGCTCGCGACCGTCCAACTTCTGGGGGTCAGTTCAAACCTGGGGCGATTCGGCCTTGCAATCGGGCGTGCCGAGGTGCACGTCGGAGATGAAGGCGCTGCGGCAGGTGAGCTTCGCCATGGCATCGGTTCCCGGGTTGTCCCGGGTTGTCCCGGGTTGTCCCGGGTTGTCAGTCTCGGGGCGGGAGGTAACCGGGGCATGGCGTGGGCATTGCAAAGATGTTGCGGCCGGCGACACATTCGAGTCCGGCGTCTGCCGGACTCCGTGTCTCAGTGAGATGAGTCGCCTGACCTGATACGGATCTGCTTATTCGGCCCTCGTCGTCGCGGCGGAGAAGGTTGGCCCCGAGTTTGGCGATAGGGGCATCTACCACCGGCTCGTGAGTCCGTCACGCCAATAAGCCTATGAGCTCCATCTGATATGGTCCATCAAGAATCCGTTGTCTCCCACTGGCTCAAAAACCGCATGTATTCTAAATCCCGCAATGAGCTGACCTATGGGCGCAGAAAAGCTAACACGAGTGGGATTGAAGCTGCCGCTGTACGGCAATCGCACCATTTCGATGGGACTATTTTTCGCATCAACATAAGTAACCGTGTGACCGCCGCCGTGAATAAAGTCCACATCGAATTCGACCTCGGTGAAGTTACCGTTAAATCTAAACTCGAGGATCGAATGATTACCGCAAGCCAGAGCGCCGCGCCCGAAGGCGACTTGCGCAGTCTGAGCAATGCGCGACGGATTTTGCGGGATTCCCATCGCCAATATTTCTATCGTGAGCCCTGAAGCCAAGGCCACGGGCGCGTTGAGCTGGAAGACGACGGGTGTAGCGTTCTCGAAGTCCTCATATCCGGACACAAGCGCAGCAACGGTAAACAGCCATACGTTCGAGTACACGTCGTCCGCGTGATACAGCGACTTCGCGTAGAAACGGTGGCCGCCTGCCGCCACGGCGATACCGAGGAGGTCCCACGTGCCGCTGACCGGATCGGCCGTCGCCGTACCCTTCAACACCGCGCTTGACCCGCTGCCGTCGTAAATGGCCACGTCCCGGCCCTTCTCCGCCGTGCCCTGCAGGTCAACCGTGGCCGTCACGACGGTACTGCCTTCGAGGACCTCATTGCCCCTATCATCGATGACGCGATCCAACGTGGGCACCTCGAGTTCGGCCTCGGCCCCCATCTGCAGCACGCGCCCCTCGGAGCGATCCGAACCGCCACTGGCAAAGGCCACGGTGTATTGCACGGTGACCTCGCCACCGTCGTTGGCGGTGACGTACGGGGTCTTGGGCACGAAGAAGCTGACCCCGCGGGTGGTATCGCGCACGGTGAGGGTGTCGGTATAAACCTGGGGCGATGTCGTGCCCGTCCAGGTCAAGGTGACCCGGTCGTTGGCCGCCATGGTGGTCCAGCGGACATCGACCTGTGCCCCCACGAAGTCGTCGATGCGCGCCGGATCCAGCCGGTCGCCCTCGGCCTGGGGCACGCTCGGCGGCGGCAGGTTCTGGGTGGCGCCGGCGATCCGGTAGGTCGTCGCCGGCGAGGGGTAGAGCGCATTGGGCCGCAGGCTCCGGCGCACGCGGCGGCCGAGCTCGGCATCGAAGGTGTCCACCGCGTAGGCGAAGGTGGCCTGGCTGCCGCTCAAGGCGGCGATCTTGTTCGCCGGCACGACAAAGGGCAGCGGAAACGGCGTGCTTGCGCCGATGTCGCGGCCATCCTCATGCCCCACGGGCGTGCCGCCGGTGGTGGTGCCATACATCTCCAGGCTGACGCGGCTGCCCGGCACGATCAGCGGATTGGCCTTGACCATGGCGTGGGCCCCGTTGGGCACGCTCCCCGGATCGAGCACGTCACCGATCGCCTCGGCCACGTAAGGCGCTTCCAGGCGTTGCAACTGGCCGGTCACGCT
Organism: Luteibacter sp.; assembly: GCF_036499525.1. Classification (GTDB taxonomy): domain Bacteria; phylum Pseudomonadota; class Gammaproteobacteria; order Xanthomonadales; family Rhodanobacteraceae; genus Luteibacter. The sequence goes on from NZ_DASYDO010000066.1 coordinate 5,344, forward strand.
CAGCCGGCGCGGCGCCGAAGCGAGAGTGTCCTGACCGCGTTTTATGGTATAGCCGATGGCGCAGGTGCCCTGGGCCAGGGGCGCGAAGAGCGCGTTGGGCAGGGTGAAGATCAGCGGCCGGCCGGTGGCGAGGGCGGTCTGCGGCGGCGTATCGTGATGGCTGGCGGTGCCCTCGGCGGTAAGCCCGTCCAGATGGACGGTGACCACGTCATCGCGCACCAGGTTAAAGACCTCGGCCCTGGCATCGGCGCTGCCCAGCTGGGTCAGGTCGATGACCTCGCCTGCATCGCCCACGGTGGGATCCACCCAGGGCGGATCCAGCGCGCCGGGATCGTCGGCCGCCACCAGCGTCGGCGGCGACCACAGCGACCAGTTCTGGACCTGGTCGTAGACCTGGTAATTGACGTTGATCCCGCTGCCGAAGCCGCCGGCATCGATCATCGCGCGCTCGACGGTGAAGGTGTAAGGCTGACTCTCCTCGCCCGCCGCCACGGTGACCTCCTGCTCGTTGCCGGCCAAGCCCCAGCGCAGGATGAGCCGGTCGCCGGCGGCCTTGTTCTGCCAGGGCGCAATGGTGACGCGTGCGGCGGAGGTATCCGGATCGATGATGGCCGGGTCGACCGCCGGCGGCGCAAGGTTCTCGTTGCGGTAAGGCGTATCGGCGACCGGATCCGGGCCGCCGGGCAGCGACAGCTTGAGGTAGAGCGCCACGGGGGCGGGTGAGGTGACGGGTATGCCCAGTTGGTTGGTAACCCGGGCGAAGGCCTCGTAGGAGCCATCGGCCAGGGGTGCGAAATTCCGTGCCGGGATCAGGACATCGACGGTCGTGTCCTTGTCGGCGGCCGAGGCCGGCGCCTGGCCGAAGATGCGGTTGTTGACGAGGATGGCGACGGTATCGCCGTCCTCGAAGCCATCCCAGGGGCCGACCAGGGCCAGCACGTTGCGCTCCGGATCGCGCAGGATCTCGTCGTAGCCCAGCCCGCCGTCGTCGGCGTCGGGGATGCGCGGGGTGGGTAGCGGGGCGGCGCTGGTGCGGAAGTCGCTGTAATCCATGATCGCTCTCCTTGCGATAGGGTGTGTGCAGGTGAATATCGTCAGTGGCGCGTCGCTACGTAGATCCATGCCTGTTCGGCGATGCCGGTGCCCTTGTCGTTGGTCACCGTATAGTCGAAATGGGCGCGACCGTAGGTGATCGGCAATAGGTATCGGGTGGGAATAAGGATGTTGATGAATACGGCGTCGACAGGAGGCTCGGCGGTATCGTCCTGCCGGGGATCGAGGTCCGTCGGAACAACGTCGTAGTCGAGCGTGTAGGCCGACTCGGGAATCGGCTGGCCGACCGGCGGTGGCCGTGTGTCGTCGTATCCCTGGAACACGACATGGATCCGGTCGCCGGAAGCCATGTTGGCGTATTCGTAGATACGCACGGGAGTGCCGCCGCCGCTGACCGCCTTGTCGTAATCGATCTGCTCCGGTGCTCCCCCGGCGGGGCCTTCGACCCACTTCGCCCTCGCCAGCGGATCGCCCCCGCCGGGCATATCAGTGAAGCGTACGGTCAGGATCACCGGAAGGGACATGGCGGACACGTTGCCTGCGCGGTCGGTGATCTGGCAGGTAAAAACATGAGCGCCGTTGCCGGCCGCCTCAAGCGCCACGCGCGGGAAGGGCAGCTCCTCTTCCGGCTCGAGGATGTCCACGACCTCTACCGGCGCGCCAACCGGCGCACCATCGATGAATGCCCGTATGAGATCTCCGCGCGCCTTGTAGAGATACGGAACGACGGCGGATGAGAGGTATTCGTTGCCATCGCTGTCGACGGAAAGCTTGTCCGACGTCACGCCGTCATCGACGACGTCCTGGGCGAAGCGGAGCGCAGGAACCGCGTCGCCGCCCGGCGGGCGCTTGTCGACCCGAAACCTGTAGACGCGGGACACGTACGGATCACTTATAACGCTGCCCTGCGCGACGTAGAGATCGAACGCCCGGTCGTCTCCGTTGGCAACATTCAATGGCGCGAGATCCAGACGCATTTCCAGATCGCCAACGAAATCGCCGAGCCTGACGCTGTCGCTGATGGAAAGCGGGTCGGGTTGTTCGGGATCTCCACCCGGGAGGAGGACAAATGCCTGGGCGGTGTCATCGTCCACGCCCCGGCCCCACTTGGGACAGGTGACCGCGACCTCGCCATCGCTCAGGGCAACGGGGATGACCTTCCGGGCTTCGTCGGGTTCGCCGGGGTCTGGCATCAGGTCAATTGCGACGGGTATGTCGGGATCGACATCGATCGGCTCGACCCTCTTGCCGCGAAGTGCTTCGACAAGCCCGGTCATGGCCGAGCCCGGAGTGCGAGCGTAAGAACAGACATGGGGCGGTCTCCTTACCAGCCGACGTATGGCACCGTCTAGGATTGCTGCCAGTGCCCATGAGCAAGCCTACGCCGACGGGATCGAAAGAGAATCCTCCTTTTGTTGTAGGGAAAGATGCCCGTTTGCGGCTACAGGATCGGCACTTCGTGTTCCGGGAACGTTTCTCACGCATTGGCCATAAGGGGCTCTCTCTCGATCCGTGTGGTTGACCTTCAGGCCGCGGTCTGTTGATCGGGGTCGAGCCAGGGATTCTTCGGTAGATGCCTGAGGTTGGCGCAGATCAGGTAGCTGATGGTGATGAGGTGGTCATCAGTGCCGTAGCC
>NZ_DASYDO010000067.1:0-64412 GCF_036499525.1 Luteibacter sp.
CGCCTTGAGTCTCAACACCCGCCCGCGGCAGCGGCATGGGTTTCGCACGCCGTTGCAGGTCTACACCGAGCTCCGCCAACTAAGCGAGGCCGATCCGGCTACGATGCACTGACTGTGTTGCGCGTGGACCTTGAAACCGCCAACGGCTCCGGCGTTGTTTGCAATTTAAAGAGAACGGTGCCAAGCCATGGCACACCCCAGACCACGAAAAGAATAGTGACTATCCAGAAGCCAAGATTCGTTCCAGACCGATAAATAAAGCTGACAAGAAGGCTCTCTCGCTTTGACGTTCCTTGAGCGTTCGTCATTTCTTTGTCTTTCCCAGCGCTTTTGGAAGAATAGTATTTAAGTAGGTCAATTGAAGCTTATCTTTGTGCGCTAGCGCCGCTTCAATCATCGAGAGCATCTCCGAGGGTCGATATTTCCGAGAATACGAAGCGTGGTGCTCATCGCCCAATTCATGGCCGACGAGTTGGGCCCTCACTTCTGAGGCGACACCGCTGGCTTGCATCTGTTGGATGGCGGTTTTTCGTAGCGAATGAAAACCGACTTTCCCGACCTTCGGCGTTACGTTCAACCCCGTGATGTAGCGTCCGAAGGCAGCGCTTAAAAAGTTACCAGCGCCGTTCACGCTCCCAACTTTCGTCCGAGGAAAAAGCCTGGTCTTTCCGGCATCGCGCAGTGCCTGAACATGCTCTAGCAATCCTAGTTCAACAAGCTCCGGATGGATGGGTACGACTCTTTCGCTCGCGTCCGTTTTCAGCGATTGACCTTCACCAGTCGAGGTGATTCGAACACAAGGGATGCCATCTTCCTCGAAGAAATCTTCCAGGTGTAGTTGGCCGACCTCACTAACTCTTGCGCCGCTGTAGAGGCCCAGGAGTGCTCCCCACCGAATTTCGGGGCGCAACTTCGAAAAAGTTACTGGTGCGTAAATGATGCGCAATTGTTCTGAACTGAAAGGCTCAAAGCCCAACTTTCGTCGGAGGCGTTTCTCACGGATGCCATACGTCAGCTGCCCGGCGGCTGGATTGTCGCCGCGCGCATAGTGCCCGGAATTCTGCGCCCAGACGAAAAACGCCTTCAGGTAACTCAATTTGTTGACGATGGTGGGCGTCGCCAATTGGTCGGCGCGCAACGACTGCACCCACTCTGATACGTCAGTGCGCATGACCTCCGTTAGCGGCGCTTTCAGCCCCTTCCATCGAGCAAAACTATTGACTGCCGCTTTCTTCTGGCTGCGGGTCTTATCCGGCAGCAACGCCGAATCGAGCGTGAGCAGATATTTCCGTGCGGCTTCGCCGACCGTAATGCCTGCCGTGGCGCGCGCGGAGCGACCTATTGGACGAACAGCTGCATCGACCGGCAACGACGGAGTCGGCAAAACCTGGGCGCCCATCAACACGCGCAGCACCTCGACGGCCTTGGCATGTTCCTTATCGGAGTCACCCTCCGTCGCCAAGGTAAAGCCGTTGGGGGTTCGCTCCAGCTTCCACGGCGCAACGTGCAGCGGGTGCCCGGGGTCGTCCACATCCAGAAGGAAGGGGTCGTTGGGTGCTGGTTTTTTCATCCCCTTCAGCTTCCTTGCCTGGTCGAACAGTGCCGCGTAGCGCGCGGACAGGGCATACGCCTGCACCTGCGCCATCCGAGGGTCTCGCGTCCCAAGACTACGGCGAATCACCGTGAGTCGGAACACCCCTCGAAGGTCTAACGGCACTTTTTGCCGAAACTGAAATACCCCGGTCGGGGAACGGTCCAAGTGATGTGCTATCCGCATAGAAGTGCCTATGCGAGTGCCTACCACCGAATTTCTCCAGCCGCATCTAAGTGGCTGAAAACGATCACCTTGGAGTGTCATGGCGGAGAGAGTGGGATTCGAACCCACGGTAGGCTTACACCTACGGCAGTTTTCAAGACTGCTGCCTTAAACCACTCGGCCATCTCTCCGTATCTATCGCACCGGCAGGGCATTGCACCCAGCCGGCTTGCCTCTTCGAACGCGCCCGATTGTACCTCAGGCGATAGCCTCAAGCCCCGCCATATACGGCCGCAACACTTCCGGCACCTCGATCGACCCGTCCGCCTGCTGGAAATTCTCCATCACCGCGACCAGCGTCCGCCCCACGGCCAACCCAGACCCGTTAAGCGTATGCACCAGCTCCGGCTTCCCCGTAGCCGGATTACGCCAACGAGCATGCATCCGCCGAGCCTGGAAGTCCGTGCAGTTAGAGCAGCTACTGATCTCCCGATAGGTATTCTGGCTGGGCAGCCACACCTCGAGATCGTAAGTCTTCGCGGCAGCGAAGCCCATATCGCCCGTACACAACTGCACCTTCCGATAAGGAAGCTTCAGCGCCTGCAGCACAGCCTCGGCATGCCCTACCATTTCCTCCAGTTGCTGGAAGCTGGTCTCCGCCGTGGCGATCTGCACCATCTCCACCTTCTCGAACTGGTGCTGCCGGATCATGCCGCGAGTATCCCGACCATAGCTACCGGCCTCAGCCCGGAAGCACATGGAATGGGCGGTCATGCGCATCGGCAACTCATCGGCTTCAACGATGCTCTCACGCACAAGATTGGTCAGGGCCACTTCGGACGTGGGAATAAGGTAGCGCTTCGCGTCGCCCACCTGGGTGCCGAAGAGGTCGTCCTCGAACTTGGGCAGTTGGCTGGTGCCTTCCATCGCGGCGGCATTCACGATCAGCGGCACGTTGTGTTCAAGGTAGCCGTGCTGGGTGGTGTGCAGGTCGAGCATGAACTGCGCTAGCGCGCGGTGCAGGTGCGCGAGCTGGCCGCGGAGGACGGTGAAGCGGGCGCCAGAGAGCTTCGAGCCGGCTTCGGCGTCGAGCCAGCCGTGGCGCGAGCCCAGGTCCACGTGGTCTTTCACGGGGAAGTCGAACGGCCGCGGGTGGCCCCAGCGGAGGAGTTCGAGGTTGTCGTTCTCGTCCTTGCCGAAGGGCACGGTCTCGTCGGGGAGGTTCGGGATGCCGAGGGCGATGTCGGCCAGCTTGGCCTGGACGTCGGCCAGGGCGTGTTCGTTGGCCTTGAGCTTGTCGCCGATGCCTGCGACTTCGGCCATCAGGGACGCGACGTCCTCGCCCTTGGCCTTGGCCTGGCCGATAGCCTTGGAACGGGTGTTGCGCAGGTTCTGCAGCTCCTGCGTCTCGGTGGAAAGCGCCTTGCGCTCGGATTCGAGACGCTCGACCGTGGCGACGTCGAGGTCGAAGTTCCGGGCGGCGCGGAGGCGTTCTGCCGTTTCGGCAAGGCGGCCGCGCAGGAGGGCGGGATCCAGCATGTTCTTGGCTTCCGTGGGTGTCGAATGCGGGATTATCGCAAAACGGGGCGGAAGTCGCTGCGGTCCCTGCCTTCGCGGGGACGACGGGTACCGGGGTGCCCGGTACCCGTGAAGGGTCAGGGCATGGGTTTGACCGCGGGGTTATGCGCCTTGTGCCCCAGCCACCATCCCATCGCCGCACCGGCAAGCAGCCAGCCGAAGCCTTGTTCGACGAGGTAGCCGGCGGTGAACGCGCCCGGGAACCGGTACCAGTTCCAGTACGGCACGCTGATCGACAGCCAGGCGAAGACGCCGAAAGCCAGCCCGATGCAGAGGCCGCGGACCACACCGACGCCGGCCATGCGGATCAGCACGAGGGCAACCAGCAGCGCCGCCAGCGTGTCCGAGAGCCACTGGTGGAACAAGTTGCCGCCCATGGCGACCGGATCCTTGCCGTTCGGCGAATACACGATGAAGGCATACGGATTGGCCTTGGCCTTTTCCGAATACGCCTTCGTGGCCTGCTCGTTCCCGTGCATGGTGGCCATATCGAAGTGCGGCAGCACGTAAATGCCGTGTTCGGCTGGCAGCCCATCGCGCAAGGCGGTAAGTACCGAATCCTCGTTCGTGGGTGCACGCATGGAAAGCTCGCCCAGCGGCAGCACCATGTGCGCGAACGCACCCCAGAAAAACATGATCAGCCCACCGATCAGTGTCGCAATGACGATACGCATCGTTCCTCTCCTCCCCGAGTGGTGGCCCGAGGGTACGACTGCGTTGCCATGGCCGGTATCGGACTTTTGGCAGGGTTGGCCTATTCGGGGAGCGCTTGCTCGGCGCCCTTGGGGAAATGGGAGGCCCGTCGCCTGCGCGCGGAGCGCCAGACCCAGTAGCTCAGCAGCATGGCCGTGCCGAAATTGGACACGACCTCGCCGGGCCAGACATGGCCGTAGTCAATATTCCGAAATCCGAGAAGGGCCCCGAGCCATGACGCGGTTGGCCAGCGAGTCGCCGCGAGCATCGATGAGCCGTTGCACGATCATCGTCACCCTCAGCCCGAAACAGCCGATGAGGAACGACACGCCGGCATGTACCTGTGCCGGCGAATCGGGAAGGAAGCGCTCTTCCAGCGCCGGTGCGAGGAAGATCGCCAGCATCGCGCCGCACACCACCTGCATGACGGCACGCTTGCGCGAAGGTTCGTTACCCAGCGCCACCGGAAGGATGGCGCCACCGATCGCCGCCAGCAGGAGCCAGAAGCGGGTAAAAAGCAGCATGGTGTCCATGGTGACCTCACCTTTCAGCCTTGCTTATCGAGCGTTCCGCTCCACTTGCCGGACGAACCGAAGGATATCTTCAGGGTGTCGTCGCCCTCTGCGTAGTCAACCTCCAGGACATTCCTCCAGAGGTTGTCGCAGAACGGCCCGCCGTTGGTGGATATCTCAAACCCGTAGAGCAGCGCGCGCCCATCGGCTTTCTGATACGTCGCCTTGACCCGGCAGGCCGCTGCTCCCGCGAAGTGTATGTCCACGCTCCTCTCTGTAAACGTCGCGCTGACCGAAATCGTCTCGGTGCCCTGCGCTACCGATCCGGCCCACACGCCCAGCGGATTGGCGAAGGCTGCTGCGGGAAGGACGCAGAGCAATGCCGCGACACACAGGTTCTTCAGGTTATGCACGTGCATGATGTTCTCCTTGCGTAGTTGTGGTTGACGCTAGTGAGTCGGTGACTTCAGTTCTTTCCGATGCAGCACTCCATGCCAGGTGACGAGGTCCATTCCGTGATCGAACGCCAGGCCGCCATCCGCGGTCGGGGTCATCCATAGAGCACGGTCCTGCAGGCGGTCGCAGAAGCTTTCACCGCCATGGATCCAGTCGAAGAAGTAGTGCAGAGACGCGCCGTTGTCCTCCACGAACCGGGCCGTGGCACGGCAACCAAGTTCGCCCAGGAAACGAAATTCCGCACCCTTCGCGGTAAAGCGGACGAGCACGTCCACTTTCCGTCCGTCGTCCGACTGGATCGCACCCCGCCAGGCACCCAGGGGTTGCGCGGCGAAGGCCACGTTCGGCAACAGGCACAGAAGCGTGAGCAAGCCGGCAAGCAGGAACGCGAGGATCGCGATCCACCCAAGCCGGCGGTCGCGACGACGCCGCGGCGGCTCGTCCAGGCTAGCCACCAAGGCACTCTCCCATTCGGGAGACAAACGAAGCATCGAAAGTCTTTCCATTACCCTCTCCTCGTCATTGGAATGTCCACCACACGTCCGTCGATAGATACATTGGTTTGCCAGGCGTCGACGGCGCGGAAGGCAATGCGCAGGCGGTGCAACGGCCTGCGCCGGAACAAGGTAAGGCGCGGCGGTCGCATGTCGATCACCAGGCCGCCCGTGCTACCGCTGCCGCGCTCGTAGCGCAGGCGGCAGTCGAACTCCACGGACAATTCGGTCACCTGGGGCACATGCGGATCGCGGAACCAGTTCAGGGGAATCACCACCGACTCCAGCGGCGCGTCGGCGGCCGAGTCGCGCGGCACGTCAACGTGCAGGCCGAGCCCGCCGGTGTTCCCGTATTCGTACTGCATGACGCGGCGACGCTGCAGCGCTTCGTTGGCCGCTTCCACGGAAACGCGCAGCGCATACAACAATTGATTGAACGTGCAGGTAGCCATTCGCCCTACCCCTCGCCAAGCCACACCGGCTTCCGCGGAAAGCCAATGTGGTAGCACAGCCATTGCAGCACCACCTGGTGCTCGCCCAGCTGCAACACGGTAAAACTCTTCTCGATGCCGATGATGGCGCCCTTCGGCGTATCGGTAAGACAGCGGTTGAGCAAGGCGCGCGCGTCCTCGATCTGCGCCTCGCTGCTCATCTGCGTTGGATTGTCGCTTCCGACAATCACGCGTTTCACGAACTTCACGTCGGTCAGGTCGAACATCCTCTTCTCCTGGAAGGAATCGCGACGACCTCACGGGCGCCGCGACCTGTACGTGGATCGAACCGCGTATTACTTGGTGTCATCTGCAACCGGCTGCTTCGGATCCGTCTCGGGCACCGGCGTCGGGGCACTGATCCTGCGCGGGGCACAGGCGGACTGCAGGATGTCCATGACACGCGCCAGGCCTTCCGGCATGCCGTTGTCCTCGGCGTGCACTTCCACGTGGTACTTGGCGGAGTTGTCGGACTTGCGGGTGTTTTCCTTGTGCGTCGCGACCGAACCCGACACCTTCGCGGTGGCCTTGAAGATGCCCCAGCCGATGGACATCTCGGCGCTGAACTCGCCCTTCTTGTCTTCGCTCTCGGTCGAGCTGAAGGAAGAGCGCACTTCCATATCGAAGAGGATGTCCACGCGGGTGATGCTCAGGTTGGGAACCTTCACGATGGCAAGCAGCGGAACTTCCAGCTCGACATCTTCCTCGGCAATGCCGCCCGTCTTGGTCGGATCGTCAACGGGACGCTTGAAGCGGAACTGCGCGGTACGGGTGGCGCCCACGCCGGTGGGATCGTTCGCGGCCGGCGGCATGAAGCCGATGACCTTGATGAAATCCGCCGTGGCCTGGGCCAGCTTCACCTGCGCCTCGCAGGCGGCCTGAAGTGGCGATCCGATCAGGTCGCCCATGGGAAGACCCTTGAACTGGCTCGACATGTTGACGAGTTCGTCAGCCATGATGTGACTCCTTGTGATAGTTGACGCGGCGAGCGATATGCGCGCCGCGGTTCAACACGGTCGACCCCTCAGTCGCCCGGCTTGAACGTCTTGAACACCCCTTGCGTCTGCGCCAGGTGGTTCATGAGGCGCGCCGCACCGTCGGTGGGCTCGCTCCCCTCCACGCGCAGCACCACGTGCACGCTGCCAGACTTGCGATCGTTGCCGCCCGCGCTCGGGTCCACACTAAGGTGCGGTCGATTCGTCGCGGCCTTTCCCTTCCAGCCGGGCTCCAGATGTTCTTCGGCGGGCACGTCGCCCTCAACCAGCGGACCGATGTCGGCATCGAAGGTGATCTCCACATCCTTGATGCGCAGTACGTTGGTCGATACCAGCGGCAGAATCGGCGCGCGGTAGAGGTCTTCGTCGCTTTCGCCCGCTTTCGGATGCAGCGACGGCATGCGGATCACCACGCTCTTCGGGCGGTTGTCCTCGTCGAAGAAGTCGCTGAGGTGGGACATCTGGTGTTGCTCGATGCGGTCCTGCGCATCGACCACGGCGCTGGCGATCGCCGCGATCAGGGTATTCAGTGACGTCTGGGCGGCCATGGCTCACGCGCCTCCCGTCGACGTGGCTGCCAGATCGGGAAACGAGTCCACACGATTCAGCCAACCCTTGAGGAACTTTCCCAACGAAGGACGCTGGACCACCAGGTTCCTGTAGTAGTCCGCGCGGCCTTTCTTGTAGGCGGCGTAGACGGCGCGGGCATCGACATTCACCAGGGCAGCCATCGTGCCCGGCCCGATCGCTCCGTCCACGATCAGCTGCGGTGTCGCGCCCTGCGCGTTCAGCACGCGCTGGAGCAGGCGCGACGCGTTCGAACCGGCGTTTACCTGGAAGTCGAACACGATGTTGGCTAGCGGCTGCAGCGCGATCTCGTCGCCGCGCACTTTGTCCCAGTAAAGCTTCTTGTAGATCTTGCCGGCCTGTTCATCGGTCAGCCTGATCAGCGCATCCAGGGTGGGTTCGATGCCAAGGATATCCTTGGCGCACAGCTTGAAGGTCGCCATCGTGACGCCCTTGTTCGTGGCGCCACCGGGATCGACGGGATCGTTGACGAAGCCACCCTCGTGCTTGAGCAGCGTGGGAAAAAAGCTGTAGAAGTCGGCCATTGACGTTTACTCCCCGTTCGGCGCGATGGCGCCGGCCGATGTACTTTCCGCTTGCGTTCGATGGCACGGGATCGGGAAATTCCTGATTCCCGCGCTTGCGATGGCTGATAGCGACAACTCAGGGCTCGAGCGTGGTGAGGCCTTCGCGCAGCGCATAGCGCGTCAGCTTCGCGATGCCGTTGATGCCCAGCTTCGCCATGATGTGTTCGCGGTGCGTGCCTACCGTTTTTATGCTGACGTGAAGGCGCTCGGCGATATCGCGCGCACTCAGGCCTTCCGCGAACAGCTGGGTGATTTCGCGCTCGCGAGTGCTTAGCAGCATCCCCTGTGCGAATGCCGGACCGTCGTGGCGGCGCAGGCCGTCAACCAGCAAGTGGGCGATATCCGGGCTGATGAAGTAGCGCGAGCGCATCACGCTTTCGATCGCCTCGCGCAGCACCTCGAAGCCGTCGCGCTTCAGCACGTAGCCCTGGGCGCCGGCGTCGAAGGCGGCTCGTACCCACCGTGAGTCTTCGTAGGCGGACAGGCAGAGCAGCCTCGTCTGCGGGCAGCGTGGAACGATACGGCGTATCGCCTCCAGTCCGCTCAGGCCACGCATGGCACAATCGAAAACGATGAGGCCGGGTTGACATCGCAGTGCCCGTCGCACGCATTCGCGTCCATCGGCGATACTGCCGATCACCTCGTAGCGCGGCGATCCGGCCAGCAGCGACGCCACTCCTTCGCGCAGCAGCGCCTGCTCGTCGGCCAGCAAGACGGTCACGGGCGTCACGTTTCACGCTCCTGGCACCGTGCCGTGGGTACACAAAGGAATGCGCCGCCGCGGCAAGCGGTGGCGTGGTCATGGGAACGCATCCTGGCCCCCCTCCGGTTAGCTCTCCCGCCGGCTCCCCAGACCGACGCTACTCCTGCCATTCCCGGCCGCCGGGCTCCCCCGGCGGCCGCCGCATCCGGGCGTCCTTCCCTCTCGTGAATGCCTGATACCGTCCGTGGTCCGTCGTGCAACGTTATGTTGCGGCACTTCGAATCCGTATCAGCTAAATGCTGATTTTTAGATCGGGTCGGGTCAAAGGTTCTTCATGCCTTCGAGGATCTTTTCGAAATCACTCGGCGGCTGGAACATCTACGAGATCGCCATCACCACGAACCTCACGCCCAGCTTCGTCACGCAGGCGGTGAGCGAATTCAGGACATCGAGATGCTACGGTCTCCACCGGCCGTATCAGGCAGAACCTGATTTTCGCTTTTCTATTTGCCCGGCTTGTCGCGCGCGGCGGAGCGGGCGGCACGCAACGCGGTGAGCTTCTCGCGCAGCTTTGCCTCAAGGCCGCGATCGACGGGCTCGTAGAACGCCATCCCGATCAGTTCGTCGGGCAGGCATTGCTGGTAGAGCGCGATGCCGCCCTCGGCGTCGTGGTCGTACTGATAGCCGCTGCCGTAGCCGAGGCCTTTCATGAGCTTGGTGGGCGCGTTGCGCAGGTGCATGGGCACCGCCAGGCTGCCCATCTGCTTCACCGTGGCACGTGCCTTGTTGTACGCCATGTAGGCGGCGTTGCTCTTGGGCGAAATGGCCAGCCAGATCGCCAGTTGGGCTAAGCCGAGTTCACCTTCGGGGCTGCCGAGGCGCTCGTAGGTGTCCCACGCATCCAGGGCCATGCGCCACGCGCGGGGCTCGGCCAGGCCCACGTCTTCCACCGCCATGCGAGTCATGCGCCTTGCAAGGTAGAGCGGATCGCAGCCACCGTCGAGCATGCGGGTAAGCCAGTACACCGCGGCATCGGGATCGGACGAGCGCACGGATTTGTGCAACGCGGATATCTGGTCATAGAACTGCTCTCCGCTCTTGTCGAAACGGCGCGTGCGGTCTGCAAGCACCTGTTCGAGCGTGGCATCGTCGATGCGGCCGTCCTCCGCCAGTTCGGCAGCGATTTCCAGCAGCGTGAGCGCACGGCGGACATCGCCGTCGGCGGCGCTGGCGATCAGCTTCAGCGACGCTTCGTCCACGGAGAGGGCCAGGTCGCCGAGGCCGCGTTCCTTGTCGGCGAGTGCACGGTGCAGCGCGTCCACGATGTCGTCGGGGCCCACCGAGTCCAGCACGTGCACGCGGCAGCGCGACAGCAGCGCGGAGTTCAGTTCGAACGAGGGGTTCTCGGTGGTGGCCCCCACGAAGATAATGACGCCGCGTTCGATATGGGGCAGGAAAGCATCCTGCTGCGCTTTGTTGAAGCGGTGCACCTCGTCCACGAACAGCACCGTGCGACGGCCCTGCGCGAAGTTGCCCTCGGCTTCCGCCAGGGCCTTGCGTACGTCCGGCAGTCCGCTCATCACGGCGGAAATCGCCCGGAAGTCGGCATCGGCATAGCGCGCTACCAGCAAGGCCAGCGTGGTCTTTCCGCACCCGGGCGGGCCCCACAGGATCATCGAATGCACCCGGCCGGCTTCCAGCGCACGGCGCAACGGTTTGTCCTCGCCCACGACGCGCTGCTGCCCCACGATCTCGTCGAGCGCACGCGGCCGCATACGCTCGGCCAGCGGCTTCAGGGCTTCGGGTTCGGCAAACAGGCCGGGAGACTGGAAAGGCATGGGACTCGGGATAGTCGATAAGCGCCCATTATCGCGCGTCCCCGTGCACGGCGCCTCAACGTTTGCGCAGGAGGCTCGCCGCCATCCCTGCCACGAGGGCCGCGCCCAGCAGGAGCACCACCCACAGCAACGGGCGGGTCCAGTCGAAGGGGGCTTGGGAGGCGTCCAGGGCCGTGCGGCCGGCGAGTTCCTGCAGGTTGCCGGTGGTTGCTTGCCCGGGGCGCCACGCGGGGCCAGCGTCCTTGCGCAGGGCGGCGATGGCGTCGGCGATGGGCCATGCCGCGCGGCGGGCGGAATGGCTGCCGACCAGCAAACGGTAAGGGCCGTCGCCTTCCGGGAGAAAAACAATGCGGTCGGGTTGCCAACCTACCAGGAGGTGCGGCGGCTCGCGCAGCGGCGTCGCCGAATGCAGGCGAAGCACGTCGCGCCTGCCCGGCACGACGTCCAGTGGATCGTGGTCGTCGCCAGTCCGCGGCGGCGTCACCACCAGGGTGCCGAGTTGCTCGCCGCTCATCGTTCCTTCGACGGCGATGGCGTCGAAGCGGGCGACGGTGTCGCCCTTGCCCAGCTTTACGCGCAACGCCGTCACCGGCAGTGCCGCTGGAAGGCGATAGTCGTAATCGACGCCCTGCCCGCGCTGCACCGTTGCCGTCGATGCAAGGTCCAGCCAGCGGCGCGCCGCTTCATCCTTTGTCGCCGCGTCTTCCGCTGTGCCGGAGAGCGTCACGCTGAATCCGGCAACGTCGGCCCAGGGCGCTTCGCCGCGAGCGACGTGCACGCGGTAGTAGCGTGCGGGATCGCCGCTGAGTTTCACCACGCGCGCGTCGACTGCGCCATCGCCCTGTCCGAGCGTGACGACCGTGGCGCCACGAACAAGCGCCGTCCATTCCTGGAGGTCGGAGCTGGCGTCGACATCGATCCGCAGGTCCACGTCGCGACCCGACGGCGCGAAAGCCAGCCTTTCGGGTGCAACGGGCTGGCGTGCGTCGAAGAGCCAGTCGCTTGCCGCAACGGTCGCCGCCGCGGCACCCGGCTCGATCACGATGTCGCCGTTCGTGCTGCGCAGGATGTGTGCACCCGCCACTCCGTTGGCGCTTTGCGGCACGGCAAGCAGCGGCGCATCGAGCGTCACCGGATGCGCGGTGGGCGCTGCCGGCGCGTATAACCCGGCAGCCACCTGGCGATCCTTCGCATCGATGACCACCACATCGCCTAGCCCTGCATCCCGGCTGGCCCACGCGTACGCATTCAGCGGGAGTTCCACGACATAAGCCTTCGCACCAGCCTGGAGGCTGAGCGGATACGACACCGCGAAAGATGGCGGCGCTTCCGCGTGGGCGGCCAGTGCCGCGAGGCTAGGGATCAGCAGACAGACACGCCAGTCACGACGCATGCGACGACTCCGGGGGTTCGGCGGCGACCAGCCGCGGCGGCGCGGGTGCGAGGTAGCCGATGACCGTGCAAAGCAGGCCATAGGCGATGAACGAAGCGATGCCGAACAGGTTGCCGAGGTGCGAGCGATCCACGAGCAGCAGCTTCAACAACACCAGGGCCATGGTAACGGCACCGGCGAGCCAGAGCATCCGTTGTCCGCGCTTCGACCCGAGCACCCAGGCCACCACGCCGATGACGCTCCATACGACGGTGAGCGAGAGTTCGGCAAGGCTCGACCCCGCCATCGCGCCGTCCCAGGGCACGCCGCCGAGATGATGCACCGCACGCAGCGTCATGCTTGTCGCCACCACGAAAAGCAAGGTGGCCAGCACCGCCGGTCGCGTCATGCGCACCTCGCCCGGCATCGCTTCGTCGGACAGCGCCCGCGCGACGAAGAGGAACGCCGCCACCAGCAGCAGGTCGACCGGATTGAGCACGGGCACGAAAGGCAACGGCAAGGCCGCACCGGGTGCACCGAGCGCCACGGCGCCCGCGACGAGCATGGCGAGGGCCACGCAGGCCCCGACGGCAACGCGTATATCGCGTCGATAGACCGGCAGCGGCAAGACCAGCCAGCGTTCGCCCCAGATCGCCAGCGCGGCGAGCAGCAACGTCGGCAAGACTCGGGCGAACAGCTGCCAACCATCGCCCAGTCGCGACGCTCCATCGAGCGCGATCGACATGGCGGCAGTGAAGACCGCCAGCCAGCGCACCCACCACACGGTAGCCGCCGCGACGGCGGCGACACGATGAGCCGCGACGTCGCGCAACGCGAACCAGCCCGCGACGGCCATGACGACCACGCTTGCCAACGGCCAGCCACGCAGCCACTGGACGCCGGCGTTCGCGGCCGAAAGCACCACGAGCATGCCACCGAACAGGAACATTGGCAGCGCGAATGCCAACACCACGCCCAGATCCAGCTTGCGCACCCGCGGGCACGCAAGCGCGAGCAGAAGTCCCGTTATCGATAACAGGGCCAGCCGGCAGGCAGCTGCGGGCGCGGGCTCGATCACGAACGCATCGATCTCGTTGGCGAACCCGATCAGCCACCAGAGCACCGCCCATACCAGCAGGCCGATGCGCGCCAGGCTCGATACGCCGCGCGACATGCCATGCCGGTCGAACTGCCATACGCCTGCAACCGCGCCGGCCACGAGCAGCAGGCTACCGATGAGGGACGCATTGAGCAGTGGCGCATCGTCGGCGTGCTGGTGGAACAGCGACGCGATCACCCACGCCGTACCGGCCGCCAGTTGCAGCAAGACGCCCGCCCAACGCGGCAGCCGGCGTCCCTGGCGGAAGCCAAGCCAGATCAGCCCCGCGCCTTCCAGCGCGAACACGCTCGCGGTAACACTTGCACTGAGCGCCAGCGGTACCGCGATGGTGGCGAATGCCACGGCGAGCACGGCCCAGGTGTCGCGCAGCAGCGACATGTCGTCGCGGCGCCGGATGGCAAATGCGATGGCCACATAGATGGCCGCGGCCACCAGCGCCGTCAGCGCGAGCGGCATCGGGCGCCAGTCCAGTAATGCGCCTTGCAGCAACAGGCTGGCGATCGGGTTGCCGAACATCAGGCAGCCGTCGAGGATCGCGCGATTGCGCCTGGGCGAGCGCAGCACGTGCAGCCATGGCACCGCCAGATAAAGCAGGAAATGCAGGATGAGGAACGGCTCGGTGCTGGCAAGCAGATCCGGCTGGTAGCGAAGCACGCCCCATGCGGTGCCCACGCCGAAGGTGGCGACGAAGCCGAGCACGTTGAGCACGCGCCACGCGCGCTTCCATGCGATGCCCAGGATGCCGAGGTTGAGCACCGCGTAGTAGGAGAACAACGCGACGTGGTTACCCTCGTTCGTGGAGGCGATGATCGGTGCGGCGAAGCCGGCGACGAGGCCCAGGACGGCGAGTGCCAGTGCATCTTGCAAGACGGCCAGGACACCCAGCGCGCCGACGAAGACGACCAGCAGGACGAATGTCCACCCCGCCGGCAGCAGGCCGTACAGGCGATACGCCGCGAACACCGTCATCACCAGCACGCCGATCGCCCCGCCTTGCAGCGAGAGCGCGAACGCCCTGCGCCTGTCGCGTTGCCACCAGCCGAAAGCTGCGCCGGCGATAGCTGCCAGGGCTACCAGGCTGAGGCGGACGGATACGGGTACGCGCAGGAGGCCAGTGTCGGCGGCGTATTTGAGGAAGGCGGCCACGCCGGCGAAGAGGACAAGCATGCCGACCTTGACTGGGACGTTGCCTTCGGTGAACCAGCGTTTGACGGAGGCGATCAGGCGATCGGTCCAGGTGGGGCCGGTGGGCATCGGTGGGGGGAGTCGCCGGCGTGCATCGCCGACAGGGTCGGCTCCCACCGGGCCTGTTGGCTGTGTGGCCTGGGGCTGGCTCGTGCGGACTGGGGCGGCTTCGGACGTGGTCGCTCGGGTTTCGGACGCGGGGCGCAGCTGGTCGACGAGGCGACGGGCCTCGTCGAGGTCGTTGCGAAGCTGCGAGGTGCGGCCCCACAGGAAACCGATGGCGAAGCCCGCCACGCCGCCCGCCACGCCTTGCCCCACGAAGGCGCCGATCACTGCGCCGACGATTGCCCAGACCAGATACATGCCCTTGCTCCCCTGACACGTCCGATGTTTGGGTCAGTCTGGCATGAACCGTGACGTCGTAGGCGGAACAGGCGATCATGGCGCCATGTCTTTCGTCTGTCGCCTCGTGCTTTTCGCGGTTGCGCTGGTGTGTTGGAGCGCGACTGCCAGCGCGACCGACCCGGAGCGCACGCTCGCGCAACTGCACCATGCCGCCCTTCGCGGGGACGACGGCGCGCCTGTGGGTGCCGGGTCCATGGCGCAGACCGAGGACGGCTGGCTATGGGTCAGCACGCGCACGGGCCTGTATCGCTACGACGGGTTTGCGTTCGAGAAAGTCTCGCTCCTGCCGCCCGGGAGCAGTGGCAGCGAATCCACCGGGACCATCTACGCCGCGCCGGGTGGCGATCTCTGGGTCAGTCGTGCGTATGGCGGCCTCGCTCGCCTGCGGCATGATGAGGTCACCCTGTACGGCACAGCGGACGGCCTGCCCGATAACGTAGCCCTCAACGAGTTCGGCAGCGACGGTGACGGCCATCTCTGGGCATCCGCCGACACGGGCCTCTACCGCTTCGATGGCACGCGCTGGAACAAGGTTTCCGCGGCCTGGGGCATCCAGGAAGCCGTGGACGAATTCCTCGAGGACGCGCGCGGAAACCTCTGGCTATCGACCAAGGACACGCTCTACCTGCTGAGCAAGGGCGCCACGCACTTCGAGGATTCCGGCATTCCGTACCCGAGGTCCGGGCACTTGATCAATCACCCGGACGGCAGCGTATGGCTCCGGACCGACAAGGGCATTCACCCCTTGCCGCGCGAATGGGGAAAACCGTTTCCGCATGCACCGCCGCGCCGCGCGAACAGCACCACCACCATTTTCGACCGCGACGGCAACCTGTGGAGCGTGGCCTGCGACGTGAACCTGTGCCGCATGCCTGGCAAGTACGTCGATGCGACGACCACCGGCGATGTCGAAGAACCGCACATGCAGAAGTACTCCGACGCCCTCGGCATGACCTCGCAAGCCACCATGAACCTCATGGAGGATCGCGAAGGCCATATGTGGGTGAGCACGAAGTCCGGCCTCGATGTCTTCCGCGACAGCTGGCTTTCGCGTGTGCGCTTTCCGAAGCTCGAGGTGTATTTCGCCTTGGTGGAAGATGGTGCCGGACGTACCTGGGCCGGCACCGCCTCACGTACTTCTTACCCGGACCAGTTCTGGCAGCTGACACCGGATCCCGTGCTGCTGCCCGGCTTCGAGGGTGCGGTGACTTCGGCGTACCGCGACACCGATGGTTCGGTATGGCTCGGCGGCAACGGAAAGCTCTGGCACATGCGCGACGGCAAGCCCCAGCCCGTGCCACTGCCCGGCGACGCAGCCGAGCAGCGCACGACCGTCCAGGCGATCGCCCGCGACGGTGCCGGGCGATTGTGGATCTCGTTGCGAAGTCGCGGCGTGTACATGCAGGCCGCCGAGGGCTGGTTGCCCGCATCCACCATTGCTGCGTTCCCTTCCCTCGCACCGTCCGTGATCCACGGCGATCCCACGGGGCGCGCATGGTTTGGTTACCTCGACGGTACGATCGCGATGCTCGACGGCAACGCGTTGCGCCGGTTCGGACCCGCCGACGGACTGGACGTGGGCCCCATTGCCTCCATCTCGACGATTGGCGGACGCCTCGTCGTCGGTGCCGAGCACGGCCTGTCGCTCTTCGACGCCGGTCGCTTCCGCACGCTGGCCGCGCAGCCACTGGACCGGTTCAACTCCGTCACCGGCATCGTGCAGAGCAAGGACGGATGCGTCTGGGCATACGGCGTGGCCGGCCTGATCCGCTTCAGCGCCGAGGCATGGAAGGAAGCGCTGGACCATCCCGCGGTACCGGTCGCCATACGCCTGCTGGGCATGGACGACGGCTTGCCCGGCCCCGCGCAACTCGTGCGTCCGTTGCCGACCGTGCTGGCCACGAGCGATGGCCGTCTCTGGTTCGCGGGGTCGCAAGGCCTGGCCTGGCTGGATCCGATGCGGGAGCCCCCGCCGCCCTCGCCACCGCCGGTGGCGATCCGATCGGTGACCTCGGGCAGCGCGGCATTCAAGCCGGGCGCCGTCGTGGACCTTCGCGACAACCGGAATCTGCATGTGGCTTACACGGCGCTGGCACCGGGCAAGTCACGCGGCCTGACGTTCCGCTATCGCCTGGAAGGTGTGGATGCCACATTCCAGGACGCGGGTGGGCGTCGCGAGGCGATGTATACCGATCTGGCGCCTGGCCGCTATATGTTCGTGGCGGAAGCATCCTACGACGGTCAGCGCTGGAGCCGCTCCGAACCGTTCACCGTGACGGTGGCGCCGCGCCTGTTCGAACGCAAGCCGTTCCAGATACTCCTCGCGCTCTGCATCATTGTGCTGGCATGGCTCGCCCACCGCTGGCGCGTTCGCCTCCTCACCCGGCGCCTGCGCTGGCGGCTGAACGAACGTCATCGCGAACGCGAACGCATCGCGCGCGAATTGCACGACACGCTGCTGCAAGGCGTGCAGGGGCTGATCCTGCGGTTCCAGGCCTTCGCCGACGGGCTCGCGAGAGACGATCGATCGCGTGTCGCTCTGGAGCGCACCATCGACCGCGCGGAGGCATTGCTGGTCGAGGGGCGCGACCGGGTGAAGGGCTTGCGTGGCCACGCGTCGGAGGAAGGTTCGCTCGAGCAGCGCATCGCCGCGCTCGTGGAAGAAATGGACCGGCCGGTCTATCTATCCGTGCAATCGGAGCACCGGCGTCGCGACGTGGATCCGGTGATCGTCGACGAACTGCACAGCATCGTGCGCGAGGCAGTGGTCAATGCCTCGCAGCACAGCCATGCGCGGTCGATCCGCATCACGGTGGAATACGGCCGCCGATCGTTGAGCCTATGCGTGCGCGACGACGGCGAGGGCTTCAAGACGGAAGCGGGCAAACCGCGGGACGACAACCACTTCGGCATCATGGGCATGCGCGAACGCGCGGCGCGCATGGGCGGAAAGCTCGACGTGGTGTCCACACCGCAGCGCGGGGTGGTGGTAAAAGTGAAGATCCCCGGCCGCGTGGCCTACACCCGGAAAGCGTAGGAGCGCGCCCTGCGCGCGACAGTTTTTAAGGCCGAGACTTAGAGCTGGCGCGCAACCTGAAGACTAGACGCGAAAAGCTGTCGCGCGCAGGGCGCGCTCCTACCTTACCGGTTGGGTCTGGAGGACTGGGGCGTCGCCGATCACGTCGGTGCCCTGCGGCGGCACGAAGGAGAAGGTTTCCGGCGGCAGGTCGGCATTGCGCTTCCAGCCGGCGAAGCTGATCTGCGTGGTGTTGCCGAGCTGGTCGCGGAACACCATGCGCGCAAGGCCATCGGCGTCGAAGCCGAGGTCGGCATACTCGAACTGCGGGTCCTTGCCGGTGGACGTAAGGCGCAGCCATTGCAGGCCGTCGCGTTCGCCCTGCTCCGTCACCTTGAAATCCTTGTCCAGCAGCGAGAGGTCGGTAAGCACCGTGAGCGGGCTCTGCGCTTCCTCGCTGCTCTGCTTACGCACCGTGACCTGTTCCAGGTCCGGGTCGTAAAGCCATACGCGGCTGCCGTCGGCCACGATGGTCTGCTTGTACGGCGCGGTGGTTTCCCAGCGGAACTGGCGCGGCGCCTGCAGCGCCATCGTGCCCGAACTGGTCTTGCCCGCGTCGCCGTTGGCATTGGACATCGTCTGGCTGAAGCGCCCGCTCAGCGAGTGCATGCCCTTGGCGAAGACATCGAGGCGCTCACGTGCCGTGCCGGCGGCGAAGGCAGGCAGGCTGAGCAAGGACAGCGTCGCGGCAAGCAGGAAATGTTTCATGATGCGGGGATCAATCCTTCGGGGGCGGCGGCGCGATTACTTCGCGGTTGCCGTTGTGCTGCGGTGCGCTGACGATGCCTTCTTGCTCCATCTGCTCGACGAGGCGGGCGGCACGGTTGTAGCCGATGCGCAGGTGGCGCTGTACGCCGGAGATGGAAGCGCGGCGCGTCTCGGTGACCACGCGCACGGCGCGGTCGTAAAGCGCGTTATCGCTGTCGCTGTCGCCGTCGGCATCCTGCGGCAGCCCGGAGTCGTTGATGATCTTGCCGTCGCCCGTGGACTGCACTTCCTCGAGCACGCCTTCGATGTAGTTCGGCGTGCCCTGCGCGCGCAGCCACTCCACGACGTTGTGCACCTCATGGTCGTCCACGAAGGCGCCGTGCACGCGTTCCGGCGTGGCCGTGCCCGGCGGCAGGTAGAGCATGTCGCCATGACCCAGCAGCGCTTCGGCGCCCGACTGGTCGAGGATGGTGCGCGAATCGATCTTCGAGGACACCTGGAAGGCGATGCGCGTGGGAATGTTGGCCTTGATGAGGCCGGTGATGACGTCCACCGACGGACGCTGCGTGGCGAGGATCAGATGCACGCCCGCGGCACGGGCCTTCTGCGCGAGACGCGCGATCAGCTCTTCCACCTTCTTGCCGACGATCATCATCATGTCGGCGAATTCGTCGATGATGATGACGATATGCGGAAGCGGTTGCAGCGGCTCGGCCACCATGCCCGGCATGTCCGGGTTGGCGCGGAACAGCGGATCGAGCAACGGCTGGCCGTTATTCTCGGCGTCCCTCACCTTCTTGTTGAAGCCGCCGAGGTTGCGCACGCCCACCGCCGCCATGAGCTTGTAGCGGCTCTCCATCTCGGCCACGCACCAGCGCAGCGCGTTGGCGGCTTCCTTCATGTCCGTGACCACCGGCGCCAGCAGATGCGGAATGCCCTCGTATACCGAGAGCTCCAGCATCTTCGGATCGATCATGATCATCCGGACGTCTTTGGGGCTGGACTTGTACAGCAGGCTCAGCACCATGGCGTTCACCGCCACGGACTTGCCCGAACCCGTGGTACCGGCCACGAGCAGATGCGGCATCTTCGCGAGGTCGGTGACCACGGCCTTGCCACCGATGTCCTTGCCCAAGGCAAGCGCCAGCGGCGACTTCACCTGGTCGTAGCGCTCGGAGCGCAGGATCTCGGACAGGTAGACGATCTGCTTCTTGGTGTTCGGGATTTCCAGGCCGATGACGTTCTTGCCGGGAATGACGTCCACCACGCGCACGCTGACCACAGAGAGGCCGCGCGCGATGTCCTTGTCCAGGCTGGACACCTGGCTGCCGCGCACGCCGGCGGCGGGTTCGAGTTCGAAGCGGGTAATGACCGGGCCCGGATAGACACCGACCACGCGCGCGTCGACGCGGAAATCCTTGAGCTTCAGCTCTACCTGGCGCGACAGCACCTCCAGGGTTTCCTCGGAATAACCCGGGCCCTGCGGCGGTGCTTCGTCGAGCAGTGACAGCGGCGGGATCTCGCCGTCCATCGAGGCGCCGGTGAACAGCGGGATCTGGTTCTCGCGCGTGGCGCGATCGCTCTTGACCACCATCGGCGTGGGGGTCTCGATGCGCACGGGCTCGCGCTTGGCCTGCTTGACCGCCTCGGCCTTCTTGACCACCTCGCGCTCGGCACGGGCGGAACGCGCCGCCATGACGTCGGGCGCGCGGCGCAGCTTGCCGCCGAACCAGCCGGCGATGCGCATGACGAGTTCGCCCGTGGCGTCCATCAGGCGGAACCAGGAAAGGCCGGTGGCGAGGGTGATGGCGATAAGGCACACCGCGAGCAGCAGCAGGGGCGCGCCCTTGTCGCCGAAGGCGTTATGCAGTCCGTGGCCCACCCACTTGCCGACAATGCCGCCGGGGCCTTCGGGCAACACCGCCGCGTCGACGTTGAGGTAAACCAGCGCCGGCGCGGTGATAAAGAAGAAAACGAAACCGATGAGCCGCAGCGACGGCTCCCAGGGCTGTACGTCGCGCTCGCCGCGCTGGCGGATCACCTGGATCCCCAGCGCGAGGAGCAACAACGGGAAGCCGTACGACACCAGGCCGAAGATGTACCTGAGCAGGTTGGCGATGTTCGCGCCGACCGCGCCACCGAAGTTGGTGGCATGGTCGGCAACGCCCATATGGCCCCAGCTCGGGTCCTGGTCGTTGTAGCTGAGCAGGCATACGAGGAGGTAAAGGGCAAGCGGCAACAGGAGCAGCGCCCCGGCTTCGCGCAGGCGGCGCTTGAGCTCTTCGCTCAAGCCCTCCCGCTGGGCCTTGACCTGCGCCTTGGCCTGCCTTTTCACGACTTTCGCGCTTCGCGCCACTAACGAACGACCTCGGTCCCGGTTTTCGGCATCATGCCATGGCCTGGAGGGCCGGGTGCACGATCTTGCCGTTCTCGATGTTGATGCCCGCGGCGAGCGGAGCGTAGTCGCGCCACTCGTTACCGGCCGCCAGGCGCTGCACGTACGGCAGGATCGCGGCGGAGATGGCGGTCGAGGAGGTCTGCGGCACGGCGCCCGGCATGTTGGTCACGCAGAAATGCGTCACGCCGTGAACGGTGTAGGTCGGCTCCTTCCAGGTGGTCGGGCGCGACGTCTCGAAGCAGCCGCCCTGGTCGATCGAGATGTCGACGAGCACCGAGCCCTTCTCCATCGTCTTGACCATGTCTTCGGTGACCACGCGCGGCGCCTTGGCGCTGGGGATCAGCACGGCACCGACGACGATGTCGGCGTTACGTACTTCCTCGGCCACCGACGACTCGTAGGCGTACAGGGCGGTGACGTTCGGGCCCAGGGCCATCATCTCGGCCATGCGGTCCGGACGCTTGTCGAACACCACCACGTTGGCGCCCGCCGAAGCGGCCAGCGCCGCGGCGTTGCCACCGGCCGCGCCGGCGCCCAGCACCACGACCTTGCCGCGCGGGGTGGAGGCCATGCCGCCCAGCAGCTTGCCCTTGCCGCCGTTGGGCTGGTGCAGGAGGGTGGTGCCGATCTGGGTGGCGATACGGCCGGCGATGACCGACATCGGCAGCAGGAGCGGCAGCGCGCCGTTCTCGTCGACGGACTCGAAGGCCACACCGGTCAGGCCGATGTCCAGCAGGCTCTTGGTGAGCGCCGGCTCGGCGGCCAGGTGCAGGTAGCAGAACAGCAGGTGGTGCTTCTTCAGCAGCTTGAGGTCGCCCTCGATCGGTTCCTTGACCTTGACGATCAGCTCGCCCTTCTCGTAGACGGCGGCGGCGTCGGCCACCACGGTCACGCCCAGGGAAGCGTAATCGGAGTCCGCGTAGCCGCTCTTGGTGCCGGCGCCGGCCTGGATGAACACCTCGTGGCCGCGGCGGACGAGGTCGGCGGCGGCGGCGGGAATGAGGGCCACGCGGCCTTCGAGGGTCTTTGTTTCGGAGGGAATACCGATGCGCATCTTATGGGAGGATCCTGAAAGTACAGAATAAAGCCGCTCCGTGGGGACGGGGCGACCGCCGTCTTTGAGGCGAATGTCTTGAATCGCACCCCCGTCTTCCCCATTCTTCCGGGTCGACAACGTCCGTACGACTGAATCACGCCGCAGTAAACTCAAGGATTATACATGAGCACCCCCAAGCACAGCCGTCTGCTGATCCTCGGCTCCGGTCCCGCCGGCTACACGGCGGCGGTGTACGCCGCGCGCGCCAACCTGAAGCCGACCTTGATCACCGGCCTGCAGCAGGGCGGACAGCTGATGACCACCACCGAGGTGGACAACTGGCCAGGCGACGAAAACGGGGTCCAGGGTCCGGACCTGATGCGCCGCATGGCCGAGCACGCCGAGCGCTTCGAGACGGAAATGGTGTTCGACCACATCCATAGCGTGGACTTGTCCAACCGCCCCTTCCGCCTGAAGGGCGACGGCGGCGAATACAGCGCCGACGCGCTGATCATCACCACCGGCGCCACGGCCAAGTACCTGGGCATCGCGTCCGAGGAGAAGTTCAAGGGCCGCGGCGTCTCCGCCTGCGCCACCTGCGACGGCTTCTTCTTCCGCGACCAGGACGTAGCCGTGGTCGGCGGCGGCAATACGGCCGTGGAAGAGGCCCTGTACCTGTCCAACATCGCCCGCAAGGTCTACCTCGTGCATCGCCGCGACAAGCTGCGCGCCGAGAAGATCATGCAGGACAAGCTGTTCGAAAAGGCCGAGGCCGGCAAGATCGAGCTTCTCTGGAACCACCATATCGACGAGGTGCTGGGCGACGACTCGGGCGTGAACGGTGTGCGCGTGAAGGACGTGAACACCGGCATCAAGCGCGACCTCGATGTGCAGGGTTTCTTCGTGGCAATCGGCCACACGCCTAACACCGGCATCTTCGAAGGCCAGCTCCAGATGAAGGATGGTTACATCCAGATCCAGTCCGGCCTGAGCGGCATGGCCACGGTCACCTCGGTACCGGGCGTGTTCGCCGCGGGCGACGTGGCGGACCACGTGTACCGCCAGGCCATCACCTCGGCGGGTTTCGGCTGCATGGCCGCGCTGGACGCCGAGCGCTGGCTCGACCAGCAGCACCTGCTCGCCTGACGGCATCGCCCCGCGGTCCGCGCGGGGCTCTCCCCGCATGAACGGAATACGCTTCCTCGAGAGCCTCGGCGGCATTCCAGCCGCCGACTGGGACGCCCTCGTGCCCGACGGCAACCCTTTCGTTTCCCACGCCTTCCTGCACGGCATGGAGGCGAAGGGCTGCCTGCGCGAGGACTATGGCTGGCAGCCCTACCACCTGGGCATCTTCGAGGACGGGCGGCTCGTCGCCGCCGCTCCCACCTACCTCAAGGGCAACTCGCACGGCGAGTTCGTCTTCGACTGGAGCTGGGCGGCCGCGTGGGAGCGCGCGGGCGGCGATTACTATCCCAAGCTGCTCGTCGCCTCGCCCTACTCGCCCGTTCCCGGGCCGCGCCTGCTGGTGCGCGAGGGCCTGGCAGCGGAGGTCATGCGCAACCGGCTTACGGCCGCCCTCGTCGACGAGGCCGACCGGCTGGGCCTCTCTTCCATCCATGCGAACTTCCTTCCCGAAACCGACCTGGATGCCTTCGACGATCGCTGGCTGGCCCGTTCCGATGTCCAGTTCCACTGGCACAACCGCGGTTATGCCGACTTCGCCGCGTTCCTCGCGGCGCTGACCTCGAAGAAGCGCAAGAACATCCGCCAGGAGCGGGCGCATGCGCAGGCGTCCGGCTTAACGCTCGAGATGCGCGGCGGCGACACGTTCTCGGATGCCGAGTGGCGGCAGATCCACGCGCTCTACGAACTTACCTTCGACATGAAGGGCAACCACGCAGCGATGACTGCGCGGTTCTTCCAGTACCTGGGACGCACGCTCGGACCGAATGTGCAGGTGGCGCTGGCGCGCGACTCGCACGACATCGTCGCGATGGCGCTGTTCCTGCGCGGTGGCGATACGCTTTACGGGCGCTACTGGGGCGCCAGCGTGGACGTGTCCGGCCTGCATTTCGAACTGTGCTATTACCGCGGCATCGACTACGCCATCCGCGAGGGGCTTGCCCGTTTCGAACCCGGCGCGCAGGGCGAACACAAGCTAGCCCGCGGCTTCCTGCCCGCGCTGACGCATTCGCGCCACTACATAGCCCATGAGGGCTTCCGCCGTGCCGTCGCCGATGCGCTGCGTCAGGAGGCCGCGCATCGCGAGGCCTATCGCGAAGAACTCATGGCCCACTCGCCTTACGCCGACCGATGATCCAGCTGCCGCAACTGCATCGCACGCGCTTTGGGCTGTTTCCAGACCCGGAATCCGCGCTGGTCGATCCGAACGGACTGCTGGCCTGGGGTGGCGACCTGTCGCCGGAGCGTTTGCTGGCGGCGTACAGCCAGGGCGTGTTTCCGTGGTTCAACGCGGACGAGCCGATCCTCTGGTGGTCGCCCGATCCCCGCTGTGTCTTTCGTACCGATGGCGTGCATGTCAGCCGGAGCCTGCGTAAGCAGTTGCGCGCGTCCGGCTGGCGCGTGACTGCCGACACCTCCTTCAACCGGGTGATGCGCGCTTGCGCTGCCCCGCGCAATGGCCAGCCGGGCACGTGGATCGGCGACGACATGATCGCCGCCTACGAGGAACTGCATCGGCGCGGCCACGCGCACAGCGTGGAAGTGTGGGATCGCGGCTCGCTGGTGGGCGGTATCTACGGCGTGGCCGTGGGCCGGCTGTTCTGCGGCGAGTCGATGTTCAGCGCGCGCTCCGGCGGTTCCAAGGCGGCGCTTGCCGCCTTGTGCGGGCTACTGCACGAATGGGGCTTTCCCTACCTCGACGCCCAGGTAACCAACGACCACCTGCTGAGCATGGGTGCGATAGAAATCCCGCGCCGCGAGTTCGTGGCGAAGGCCAGGCAGCTCGCGGCGATGCCGGGCGTTGTCGGCCCGTGGGTGAAATACCCCCTCGCCCTGCCCTGACTGTAGGAGCGCGCCTTGCGCGCGACATGTCCTGCCCTGACTGTAGGAGCGCGCCTTGCGCGCGACATGTGTTGAGGCCAAGCCCCGGAGCTGGCGCGTGAACCTGTGGACTGAGACGAAGAGCTGTCGCGCGCAGGGCGCGCTCCTACGTGTCAACGGGAGCGGTGGCCGCTCATTTCCGCGCCGGCGTTCCGCGGCAACAACGCGGACACCGGTGCCGCCACCAGCGAAATCAGGGTGATGACGATGAAGGCAACGCTGAAGTCCGGCAACTGTGCGCGTTCGTGCCCGTGCCACGCCACCGACGCATGCAGCGCCGCCGCGGCCACGCAGATGCCCAGCGACAGCATCAGCTGCTGGAAGGTCGAGTAGAAACTCGTGGCGCTGGAGAACCGCTCGCTCGGCACCTCCGCGTACGCCACGGTGTTGTACGCGCTGAATTGCAGCGACTGGAAGAAACCGCTGAGCAGAAGGATCGTGTAGATCGTCCACAACGGCCAGTCCGGACGGAACGCCGCGCACAGCGCGACGCAAACCACCGACAACACGCCGTTCCAGACCAGCGTGGCGCGGAATCCCCACATCCGCAGCACCGGCGTGGAGGTGGCCTTCATCACCATCGCGCCGAGCGCGGAGACGAAGGTGACCACGCCGCTGTGCGCGGCGGAAAGGCCAAAGCCCAGCTGCATCATCAGGGGCAGGAGGAACGGCATGCCCCCCGCGGTAATGCGCGTGAGCGAACCGGCCACCACCGACAGGCGGAACGTGGTGAAGCGCATCAGCGACAGGTCGAGGATGGGGTTCACCACCCGGCGCGCATGCCACACGTACAACGCGCCCACTGCGAGACCGCAGACGACAAGCCCGGTGGAAGCGAAGGCCGACGTTCCGCCATGGCTGGCCATCTCCAGGCCGAACACCAGGCAGGACAGCGAGGCGCCCGAGAGCACGAAACCCAGCGTGTCGAAGCGGACCTTGTCGGGCAGTCGTATGTCGGGGATATAACGCGAGGCCAGCCACATGCCGACCAGGCCGATCGGCACGTTGATGTAGAAGATCCAGCGCCACGAGGCCCAGGTGACGATGAAACCGCCGAGCGGCGGACCCACCACCGGTCCGATCAGCGCCGGCACCAGCAGCCAGGACATGGCGGAGACCAGTTCGGATTTCGGCACCGAGCGCAGCAGCACGAGCCGCCCCACCGGCACCATCATCGCGCCGCCGATACCTTGCAGCAGGCGCGACAACACCAGTAGCGGCAGGCTGCCGGAAATGCCACAGAGGACCGAACCCACGGTGAAGAGCGCGATCGCAGCCCGAAAAACGTTGCGCGAACCATAGCGATCGGCGATCGCGCCGCTGGCCGGGATGAATACGGCAAGGCTGAGCAGGTACGAAGTAAGCGCCACGCTCATGTTCAGCGGCGAGACGCCGAACGACTCCGACATCGCCGGCAGCGCCGTGGCCAGGATGGTGCCATCCAATTGTTCCATGAACATCGCGCTTGCGATGATCAGGGCAATGGTGCGGAAGCCTGGGGCGGAGTTCATCCGGGAACGGGCAACGGGGAGGCGCATAGTTTGCGCCTGCGCGGATCAAAGGTCGAGATGGCGCTCGCTACAAAACACTCGCTCGAGACCGGTGAACGGATCCTTGAAGCGAAGTTCGCGGGCCAGCAGGCACAGGGGTTCCGCGAAACCGGGGGTCTCGTCGCGGAGCTCCGGGTAGACCGCGTCGCCCAGGATCGGCGCGCCCAGCGAGGCCATGTGCACGCGCAACTGGTGCTTGCGTCCGGTCACCGGTTCGAGGCGGTAGCGCCAGTACCGCTCGCCGCGCTCGACGACGTCGATGCGCGTGCGCGAGTTCGGCATGCCCGGCACTTCGCGCATGCGGAAGAACGGCTCGCCACGCTCGAGGCGGCTTTCGTGGACGAAAGGGAAGTCACGCCCGGGCAGCGGTGGGGCCAGGGCTTCGTAGGTCTTCGCGATGACACGGTCGCGGAACAGGCGCGTATAGGCATCGCGACTGGAAGGCCGGGCCGAGAACACGACGAGCCCCGCCGTGGCCCGGTCCAGCCGGTGCAGTGCCACAAGGTCCGGGTTGCCCAGGCGCCGCACGAGGCGCACCGACAAGGTCTCTTCCACATGCCGCCCGGCGGGCATCACGGGCAGGAAATGTGGCTTGTCGGCCACTACAAGGTCGTCGTCGATGTGGACGATGGTTTCTTCGAAGGGGATGCGGGGTTCATCACGAACCTCACGGCGGTAGGTAACCACCGCACCGGGCCGGTAGGGTGCCAGCCGGTGTACCTCGACGCCATCTGCCGTGACGACGCCACGCGCCATGCGTTCGATCCAGACATCCCGGCCGACAGCCGGGAACCGCTCGCAGAGGAAGTCGAGCACGGAGGCCCATCCGCCGGGTGGGAGGACAATGCGGCTGACGGGAAGCGGCTGTTCCATGGCGCATTGTAAGAGCCCGGACCCGTAGGAGCGCGCCCTGCGCGTTTATGCCCGCGTCGGGTACGACATCTTTTCGCAGCAGTCACCGACCGGCGCGCCAGCTCCCAGTCTCGGCCTCAAAACATGTCGCGCGCAGGGCGCGCTCCTACGATGTTGTTTGCGGCATATACTCAACCCGATCGTCCCACCCCACACCCCGGAGCTTCCCCGTGATCGGCCGGTTCTTCAGGAAGTGGTTCGGCGTCCGTGCGAAGGCCGGCGTCACGCAGGAGCGCCTTGTCCCACCCGTGGCTGTGCCGGTCGTCGCGATCGACGACGAGGCGGCGCCCGGCGCCTTGCCCGCGGAAGATATCGAAGACCGGTTCTACCGCCTCGTCTTCGGCATCGGCCCCTCGCACGATCAGGGCATGACACCCGCCGAGCAGACCACGCTGCGACGCGTCCGCGATGCCTTCGGCGGCGAACGCTTCGACGTAGGGTCCCTGCCCCGCCTCCCGGCCGTGGTGCCGCAACTCATGCGCTCGCTCCGCAACGACGATACCGACAGCCGCGCGCTGGCCGAACAGATCGCGCGGGACGCGGTGCTGGTCGGCGAGGTTATCCGTGTCGCCAACAGCGCGTACTTCCGCACCGCCCGACCCGTGGCCAGCTTGCCGCAGGCCATCACCCTGCTCGGCCACGACGGCCTGCGACGCGTGGTGATGCAGATGGTGATGCGTCCGATCCTGCGCACCGACGACAGCGAGGCCGGGCGGCAGGCCGGCGAGCGGCTTTGGGAGCATGCCGAACGCTGTGCTCGCGCCTGCGTGTTCCTTGGCCGCGGCGTCTGCGATCCGTTCGAGGCCTTCCTCGCCGGTCTTGCCAGCCAGACCGGCGCGCAAGCGATCCTGCGCGAGGTGGAACGGGCGCCGGACTCTGCTGCGCTGGCATTCAGCCGTCTGTTCGTCGGGGCGCTCAGGCAACAGATCGAGCGCCTGTCGCTGCATGCGGCGCGGCATTGGAATTTCCCGTCGCGCGTGGTGCAGGCGCTGGCCGAGCGGGCCGATCCCGCCGACGCCGGTGCCCGCACGCCCCTGGGCCGCGCGCTCCTGGCCTCGAGCCGCATGGCAATGCTGGACGTGCTGGTGGAACGAGGCGCCGCCGACGCGGATGCGGTGCTGCTGGCGACCCCGGCGCAGGGCTTCAGCCAGGCGCGGCTGCTAGCCTGCCGCGATGACCTGCGCGCGACGGCCGTCGCAGAGGCATGAGCCCGATTCAGCGCCTGGCGGTCGTCACCGGGACGTCGGCCCAGAGCTTTTCGGCCAGTTCGTTTGCAGAAGCCTCAATCAACTTCGGCACCAACATGTCGAACCGCGGCGAGGTGGGATTGAACGGTGAGGTCTGGCGAAGGCGGTATGCCTTCGACACCACAGGCCCACGCGCGACGATCCGGCAGTTCACGGCGAGGTCCAGGTTCGCCACCGGCGGCGCGGTCTCGTCGTCCACCTTCGCCGACACCAGTACCTCGAGGTCGCGGCAGTTGATGATGAGGTCGGTGAAGTACCTCGGCTGCAGCGTGGTGCGCACGCGCGCCTGGACCACCGATGCGATATCCGGCGCCACTTGCACCTTGGCTTTCTCGTCCAGGCCGGTAACCGTCACCATGGAGCCCGTCTTGCCTTCCACCGTAAGCCACGGAGACGCCGGGCTGGCATCTACCATGCGGCTCATGTCGCTCTCGATCACCGTCTTGCCGCCGCAGCCGGACAGCGCCAGGACGGCGGCCACGGTCAGTACCTGCTTGATCACTTCATTCCCCCGGATTCCCCGAACACAATCGCCCAATGTACCGGGAGGGCGGGCGGGCCGGCAATCGTCACGTATGTGAAAAGCGTGTTCTGATCGACAGTCCGAGACGGTATCATTGCGGTCCACCCCGGCAGGTACCACAGATCGATGTTTTCGTCGCGAACGCCTTCGCCCCCCGGCACGGACGCACTCGCACGGCTCGGCTGGCACGACTTCGAGCACCTGCTCGCCGAACACTACCGTGACCAGGGCTGGCGGGTGGAATACCACTCGCCCCCGGCGTCGCTGAAGCAACTCGAAGGCGCCCTGGATCTCCGGCTCCATCGCGGCCATGAGACCGTCATCGTCCAGTGCAAGCACTGGGACGCGGCGGAAGTGCAGTTGCATGAAGTGAACGAACTCCTCGGCACCATGCTCAACGAAGCGGCCACGCGCGGCGTGCTGGTCACCCGGGGTCACTACAGTGCCGAGGCCCGCGCCGTGCCACGGCGCCAGCCGCGCCTGCAGCTGATCGACGGCGATGTACTGCGCGTGATGCTCAAGCTGCCGGATCACCTGGATACCTCGATTCCCGGCGTAGCCTTGCCCACTGTCGCGTCGCGCAAGGCCGGCAGGCAGCGCCGACGTTCGGACAGCACGGGTTCGCGCCTCGTGCCGCTGCTCCTCGTCACGATCATCGCCGTCCTGCTCGGCCTCTTCGTCTGGCACGCCATGTCCCGGCATACCGAACCCGTGGCCGAGCCTGCTCCTGACGACGCGGTCCATGTCATGCCGCCAGTCGCGGTACCGCCGCCCGTTACGCCGGCGTCCGCTGCGGTACCCGCTGCCGCTCCTGTGGCCACGTCCACGACGGAACCGTCGCTCTCGAAGGAACTGGCGGAGCGGGCGCGCTTGCGTGAGGCCACCGAGTCGAAGGCGCGTGATTCGCGCCGCCAGTCCGAAGACGCCATGAAGGTCATGGAGCACAACACGCGCGAAGTGGGCTCGTCCGACTGAAGCACCCCATTCGCGGGCGATTCTTTCACGCCACCCGGATACCGCCGGTCATACGCTGAAGGGCGACCCTGTCGGCTGGACTCCCACATGACCGAGACGCTCGCGCCCAACCTCCTTCGCCGCATGCACGCGTACTGGCGTGCCGCCAACTACCTCACCGTCGGACAGATCTACCTCCGCGACAACCCGCTGCTCAAGGAACCGCTGCGCAAGGAGCACATCAAGCACCGCCTGCTCGGCCACTGGGGCACGACAACGGGCCTTAACTTCATCTACACCCACCTCAACCGCGCGATCGTCGAACGCGACCTCGACATGATCTACATCGCGGGCCCCGGCCATGGCGGTCCCGGCCTCGTCGCGCACACCTACCTCGAAGGCTCGTACACCGAGATCTATCCTCACCTCGACCGAAGCGCCTCGGGTATGCGCGAATTGTTCCGCCAGTTCTCGTGGCCGTACGGCATTCCCAGCCACGTGGCGCCGGAAACGCCCGGCTCCATCCACGAAGGCGGCGAACTCGGTTATTCGCTGTCGCACGCGTTCGGCGCGGCCTTCGACAATCCCGAACTGGTCGTGGCGTGCATCGTGGGTGACGGCGAGGCAGAAACGGGTGCGCTCGCGACGGGGTGGCATTCGAACAAATTCCTCAATCCGGCACGCGACGGTGCCGTGCTGCCCATCCTCCACCTCAACGGCTTCAAGATCGCCAACCCCACCGTCCTTGCGCGCATCGAACCGGACGAATTGCGCGACCTCATGCGCGGTTACGGCTACGAGCCGCACTTCGTGGAAGGCCACGAATTCGAGCCGATGCACCAGGCCTTCGCTACTGCGCTCGATCATTGCCTGGACGAGATCGCGCGCATCCAGCAGGCAGCGCGTACCGGCAGCGCCGAAAATGCGAAGCGGCCGCGCTGGCCGATGATCGTGCTGCGCAGCCCCAAGGGCTGGACCGGCCCGAAGGAAGTCGACGGCAAGCCCGTGGAAGGTACATGGCGCGCACACCAGGTACCCATCGCTAAATTCGAAAACGACGGGCACCTGGCCATCCTCGAGCAGTGGATGAAGAGCTACGAGCCGGAAGAACTTTTCGCCGAGAACGGCCGCTTCCGCGAGGAGTTCGCGTCACTGGCGCCGAAGGGCCGCCGCCGCATGGGCATGAACCCGCACGCCAACGGCGGCCTGTTGCTGAAGCCTCTGCACATGCCGCATTACCGCGATTTTGCCGAGGACGTGAAAGCGCCGGGCGATCACAAGGCCGAGGCCACCCGTGTGCTCGGCCGGTTCCTGCGTGAGGTGATGCGCCGGAACATGGAGGCCTTCCGGCTGTTCGGCCCCGACGAGACAGCCTCCAACCGGCTCGAGGCGGTCTATGAGGCGAGTGGCAAGACGTGGCTGGCCAGGACGGAAGCCGTCGACGAGGACCTCTCGCCCGCCGGACGCGTGATGGAAGTGCTGAGCGAGCACCAGTGCCAGGGCTGGCTGGAGGGCTACCTGCTCACCGGTCGCCATGGCTTCTTCTCCTGCTACGAAGCCTTCATCCATATCATCGATTCGATGTTCAACCAGCACGCCAAGTGGCTGAAAGTAACTCGAAAGATGTCCTGGCGGCCGCCCATCGCCTCACTCAATTACCTGTTGAGCTCCCACGTGTGGCACCAGGACCACAACGGCTTCTCGCATCAGGATCCGGGCTTCATCGACCACGTGGCCAACAAGAAGTCGGAGATCGTGTGCATCTACCTGCCACCGGACGCGAACTGCCTGCTCTCGGTAGCCGACCATTGCCTGCGCAGCAGGCACTACGTGAACGTGATCGTCGCCGGCAAACAGCCGGACTGGCAGTGGCTGGACATGGAAAGCGCCATGCGCCATTGCGCGGCCGGCGCCGGTATCTGGGAATGGGCGGGCCGTGGCGGCGACGACCCCGACGTGGTGATGGCCTGCGCCGGCGACGCGCCCACGGTTGAAGTACTGGCAGCGGTGATGCTCCTGCGCGAATACGTGCCGGACATTCGTATTCGCGTCGTCAACGTGGTGGACCTCATGACACTGGAGCCGCCGGAAGAACACCCGCACGGCATGGACGACGATCGCTTCGACGACCTGTTCACCAGGGATCGCCCGGTGATCTTTGCCTTCCACGGCTACCCGGGCATCGTTCATAAGCTCACTTACCGTCGCCGCAACCACGACAACATCCATGTACGCGGCTACAAGGAAGAAGGCACCACCACGACGGCGTTGGACATGATGGTGCTGAACAACATGGATCGCTTCCAACTGGCGCTAGACGCGATCAACCGCATTCCGCGTCTCGCGGACCAGCGCGAGAAAGCGGCACAGCGTTACTGGGCCGACATCGAACGGCACAAGCTGTACGTGAGCGAGCACGGGCAGGACCTGCCGGATATTCGCAACTGGCAATGGAAGGCCGGGGAAGCCGCATGAGTCCCACTGCCCGTGGCGCGGCGGTCGCTGATTGGGGGCGGCGTATGACCGCGCCCGGACATGTCCTCGCACTCAACGCCGGGTCGTCGTCGTTGAAGTACGGCCTGTACCGCGTGACAGACAATGTCTGCGAGGAGTTACTGGCCGCGCAAGCCGATGCCGCCAGTGCCGCCGCCGATCCGATCGCGACGGTCGTGGACGCCCTCCACAAGCGATCGTTGCCGAGACCCGACGCCGTCGGCCACCGCATCGTCCATGGCGGACCGAGAATCCGGGCGCACGCGCGGATCGACGATGCGTTGATGGCACACCTGGAGGAAGCGAAGGCATTCGCGCCCTTGCATGTACCGATCGCCGTCGCGATGGTGAAACGCGCGCAGGAAGCGTTCCCCGATGTTCCGCAGGTCGCCTGTTTCGACACGGCTTTCCACGCCACCTTGCCGGCAGTGGCAAAGACATTGCCCCTTCCGGCGGACCTGCGCGAGGGCGGCATCGAGCGTTATGGCTTCCATGGCCTGTCCTACGAATCGATCGTGCGGCAGCTGGGCGATGCGATACCGGAGCGCGTCGTCGTCGCGCACCTTGGCAACGGCGCCAGTTTGTGCGCAGTGCATCGCGGCAAATCCGTGGATACGACGATGGGGCTGACGCCGACCGGCGGCATCGTCATGGGCACGCGGCCGGGCGACCTGGATCCCGGTGTGCTGCTGTACCTGATGCGCGAGCGCGGTTACGACGCGAAGCGGCTCGAGGTGCTGGTGGATCGCGAGTCCGGGTTGAAGGGCCTCTCGGGCGGAACCAGCGACATGCGCAAGCTGCATACGATGGGGAACGAGGCCTCTCGCCTGGCGCAGGACGTGTTCGTGCATGTGGCGCGGAAGCATGTGGCCGCGATGGCGGCCTCGCTGGGCGGCATCGACCTGCTGGTGTTCACCGGCGGCATCGGTGAGAACGATGCGGTGACGCGGAACGCGATCGTCGATGGATTGCGCTGGATGGGATCGTTCGAGGTACGCGTGATCCCCACCGAAGAAGACGCACAGATCGCGAGGCACACCTGGCGCCTGGCATCTCATTGACCACTGTAGGAGCGCGCCCTGCGCGCGACAGCATTTCGCGATCACGTGGCAGGACCTGTTGCTCATCGCGAAAAGCTGTCGCGCGCAGGGCGCGCTCCTACGGGTGGCTGGTCAGACCACAACCACCGGGATCTTGCCGATCTTCGAGCGCCACTCCTTCGGCCCCGTCTCGTGCACCGACGTGCCGGCGCTGTCGACCGCCACCGTCACCGGCATGTCCTTCACCTCGAACTCGTAGATCGCCTCCATGCCAAGGTCCTCGAACGCGAGCACGCGCGAAGCCTTGATCGCCTTCGAAACGAGGTATGCCGAGCCGCCCACGGCCATGAGGTACACGGCCTTGTTGTCGCGAATGGCCTCGATCGCGGTGGGGCCGCGCTCGGACTTGCCGACCATGCCCAGCAACCCGGTGGACTCAAGCATCTGCCGCGTGAATTTGTCCATGCGCGTGGCGGTGGTCGGACCGGCGGGGCCGACGACCTCGTCGCGCACCGGATCCACCGGACCCACGTAGTAAATGAAGCGATTGGTGAAATCCACCGGCAGCGTCTCGCCCCGGTTGAGCATGTCGATCATGCGCTTGTGCGCGGCGTCGCGGCCCGTGAGCAATTTGCCGTTGAGCAGGATGGTCTCGCCGGGCTTCCAGTCCTGCACTTCCTCGCGCGTGATCGTGTCGAGGTTCACGCGGCGTCCCTTGGAGGCGTCGTAGGTGAGCTTCGGCCAGTCTTCCAGCGACGGCGGATCGAGCGCGACCGGGCCGGAACCGTCGAGCACGAAGTGCGCGTGGCGGGTGGCGGCGCAGTTAGGGATCATCGCCACCGGCAGGTTGGCCGCGTGGGTAGGGTAATCCTTGACCTTGATGTCGAGCACGGTGGTGAGGCCGCCCAGGCCCTGTGCTCCGATACCCAGCGCGTTGACCTTCTCGTACAACTCCAGGCGCAGTTCCTCGGCGCGGTTCGACGGACCGCGCGCGATCAGGTCGACGATGTCGATCGGCTCCATCAGCGCTTCCTTCGCCAGCAGCATCGCCTTCTCGGCGGTACCGCCGATGCCGATGCCGAGCATGCCCGGCGGGCACCAGCCGGCGCCCATCGTCGGGACGGTCTTCAGCACCCAGTCCACGATGGAATCGGAAGGATTGAGCATGGCGAACTTCGACTTCGCCTCCGAACCGCCGCCCTTGGCGGCGACGATCACGTCGACCTTGTCGCCCGGGACGATGGACACGTTGACCACCGCCGGCGTGTTGTCGCGCGTGTTCATGCGCTTGCCTGCCGGATCCGCGAGCACCGAGGCGCGCAGCTTGTTGTCCGGGTGGTTGTAGGCGCGGCGCACGCCCTCGTTCACCATGTCCTCGACGCCCATCGTGGCATCGTCCCAGCGCACGTTCATGCCCACCTTGAGGAACACGGTGACGATGCCGGTGTCCTGGCAGATCGGGCGATGACCCTCGGCGCACATGCGCGAGTTGATGAGGATCTGCGCGATGGCATCCTTCGCCGCCGGGGACTCTTCGCGCTCGTAAGCGGCAGAGAGGTTCCGGATGTAGTCCACCGGGTGGTAGTACGAGATGTACTGGAGGGCGTCGGCGACGCTGGTGATGAGGTCATCCTGCTTGATCGAGGTCATGACGCTACGGCTGGCTCGCGAGGCTGGCAAACGCCAATTTTAGCGCACCGGGCCGGTGTAAGGTGCCGCCGTGAGGGCCGGTCTTCTTCCGGCACCCCCGAGAACCCGGAGTTTCCATGCGCCACTCGTTCCGCAACGCCTTCCTCGCCTGCGTCCTCGCCGTCACGGCGGTGGGCATGGCGCTCCCGGCCGCCGCCGCCCAGACCGCGCCGGAGTTCGCCGGCATCGCCGCCTGGCAGAATTCCAAGCCGCTGACCATGCGCCAGCTGCGCGGCAAGGTCGTGCTGATCGATTTCTGGGCCTATTCCTGCATCAACTGCCTGCGTACCCTGCCCCACGTCACCCGCTGGTACGACCAGTACAAGGACAAGGGCCTGGTGGTGGTGGGCGTGCACTCGCCGGAATTCCCGTTCGAGAAACAGGAAGGCAACGTTCGCGACGCCATCGCCCGCTATGGCATCCATTACCCGGTGGCGCAGGACAACGACCTGGCCACCTGGGATGCCTGGGACAACCACTACTGGCCCGCGGAATACCTGGTGGACCAGCGCGGCAATGTCATCGCCCACCACTTCGGCGAAGGCAACTACATGGAGATGGAGAACGCCATCCGCACGCTGCTCGGCCTGCCCCGGTTGACGGACGCCGGCGCGCAGGGGGCGGACAAGGACGCCCCTGACTTCAGCCAGCTGGGCTCCCCGGAGATGTATTTCGGCAGCGACCGCGGCCAGAACAACGCCAGCCCGGAAGGCAATCGCTCGGGTACGCGCGACTTCACCGCCCCCTCCCGCCTCGACCTCAACCGCTTCGCGCTGGTGGGCCGCTGGGAAATCGGCCGCCAGAACGCGAGCCTGGTCGGCCCCACCGGCGAGATTCGCCTGCATTTCAAGGCGAAGAAGGTGCACATGGTGGCCAGCGCCAACGACCCGGTGACCGTCGAGGTCCTGCTGGACGGCAAGCCGCTGGCCCCGGTGACGGTGCAGAAATCCATGCTGTACACGCTCTACAGCGGCCAGGACTACAAGGACCACGTGCTGACGATCCGCGTGCCGAAGGCGAATTTCCACGCGTTCACCTTCACCTTCGGCTAAGGCCATGTAGCGCGCCTTGCGCGGTAGGAGCGCGCCTTGCGCGCGACAGCTTCTGAGGCCGTGCCCCCGGAGCTGGCGCGCCAGCTGGGAACAGGGGCGAAAACCTGTCGCGCGCAGGGCGCGCTCCTACGCCGGGGTTGTAAAGAGTGTTTCTTAAGATATATCGTACGACCACTACGTACGATATATCGGAGAGCGCCCATGCACTTTTTCCACCATGCCCGCCATGGCTTCCAGGATCACATGCAGGCCGTGGGCCGTGGCGCCCGCTTCGGCGGCGGCCCGTTCGGCTTCGACGACCGTGAAGGCATGCGTGGCGGCCGCGGCGGCGGCCGGTTCGGCGGCCGCATGTTCGGCACCGGCGACCTGCGCCTGCTCCTGCTGGCCCTGATCGAGGAGCAGCCGCGCCACGGCTATGAGCTGATCCGAACCATCGAGGAGATGTTCGACGGCCAGTACAGCCCCAGCCCCGGCGCCATCTACCCCACCCTCACCATGCTCGAGGAACTGGGCTACGCCCGCGTCGAGGCCGAGACCGGCGGCAAGAAGCTCTATGCCATCACTGACGCCGGCCGCGCCTTTCTCGCCGAGAACCGCGACAGCCTCGAGGCGCTCACCGAACGCCTGCAGGTGATGTCACGGCACATGCGCCGGATGAGCGTGCCCCATCCCATCCGCGATGCCATGCATGCGCTGAAGCACCAGCTCATGAACCACCACAAGGGCTGGGACGATGATGAAGTGCGTCGCGTGGCGAAGCTGATCGAAGCCACTGCCCGCGCGGTCGCGGAGCGCCAGGGATGAGCGAGCGCCATGCGATCGGTCAGCTCCCACCAAACGAGGCGGCTCCTCACGGAAGCTCCACCTCGCTTAATGCCAACCGCTTCATGAACACATAACCTTGCCGTCCAGCGCGTTACCCCTAGACGTGCGTTCCCGGATAGGAGGCGGCACGATGCGGCGCGGCAGGAAAATACTGGCTTGGGCTCTTGGCATTCTGCTCCTGCTGATCGTGGCGATCGTGCTGTTCATCGCCTTCTTCGATTGGAACAGGCTGAAGCCCACCATCAACGAGAACGTATCGGAGGCCATCGGGAGGCCCTTCGCCATCAACGGCGACCTTTCCGCGCACTGGTCGCGGGAACCGGGCGAAGGCGGGCTGGCAAGCATCGTCCCCTGGCCACATTTCACCGCACGCGACATTACCGTGGCCAATCCGGACTGGGCCAGGGACAAGCAGTTCGCCACCCTCGATTCGATCCAGTTCCGGCTGTCGCCGTTCCCACTCATCGCGCATCGCATCGTGGTGCCGGAGATCCGTTTGGGCCAGCCGCGGATATCGTTGCAACGGCAGAAGAACGGCGACAACACCTGGACCTTCAAGCTCCCCGAAAGCACCGGTCCTTCCGAATGGCAACTCGAGCTCAACGCCATCGCCTTCGACAAGGGCCACATCGACTTTTCCGATGCCATGAACCAGATCGCCATGGGGATCGACGTGACGCCGCTGGGCAAGGGCATTCCCTTCGACCAGATCCTTGCGGAACAGGAGAAGGACGCTCGCGCGCAGGCGAAGAAGACCACGGGCGCCAGCGCGAAGACCCTGGCAAAGAGCGACGCCGGCGAGAAGGACCGGCAGGAC
Source organism: Luteibacter sp. (assembly GCF_036499525.1). Taxonomy (GTDB): domain Bacteria; phylum Pseudomonadota; class Gammaproteobacteria; order Xanthomonadales; family Rhodanobacteraceae; genus Luteibacter. Next base: position 38,136 of record NZ_DASYDO010000067.1, read on the forward strand.
GAGATCAGGAAGAAGCAGGTTTATTACTTTGCCTGGGATGCGAAGGGCACATACAAGAAATCCACCGTCTCGGCCAAAGCCCGCACGGGCGGCGTCCTGGCACTGCGCGACGGCAACCGCCCGTTCCCGGTGCAGGCGGACGCCCGCTTCGGGGACACGCATATCGCCTTCGTGGGCACCCTCACCGATCCGCTGAACATGGGTGCGCTGGACGTGCGCCTATGGTTCTCCGGCACGAGCATGTCGCACCTCTACGACCTGACCGGCATCACCCTGCCGGACACGCCGCCCTTTGCCACCGAGGGGCGCCTCAAGGCGAACCTCAGGAAAGGTGCCAGCGTCTACACCTATGAGAACTTCACCGGCCGCGTGGGCGGCAGCGATCTCGGCGGCAGCCTGGTCTTCGATACCCATGGCAAGCGCCCCGGCCTCACCGGCACCCTGAAGTCGAATCAGCTGCTCTTCAGCGATCTGGCGCCCCTCGTGGGCGGCGGCTCCAACGAGGAGAAGGCCGAACGCGGCGATGTCACGAAGCAGCCCGCCGACAAGGTGCTGCCCGTGGAGCCGTTCAAGACAGACCGCTGGAACGCCATGGACGCCGATGTGCGCTTCACTGGCGTAAAGATCGTGCACGGCGAACGCCTGCCGATCGACAATCTGTCCACGCACCTCCTCATGAAGGACGGTGTGCTGACGCTCGACCCGCTGAAGTTCGGCGTGGCCGGCGGCACGGTAGGCAGCAACATCCGCCTGGACGGTTCGGCGACGCCGATGAAGGGCGGCTTCAACCTCGGCGCTCGCCACCTGAAACTGAAGGAGTTGTTCCCCACCTTCGCGCCGATGCAGACGAGCTTCGGCGAGCTCAACGGCGACGCCTCCCTCACCGCCACCGGCAATTCGCCGGCCGCACTGCTGGGCAGTTCCAATGGCGAGGTGAAGTTGCTCATCAACGACGGCGCGATCAGCAGTTCGCTGCTGGAACTGGCCGGCCTCAACGTGGGCAGCTACGCGGTGAACAAACTCTTCGGCGACGAGGTGGTGAAGATCAACTGCATGGCGGCGGATCTCGTGGCCACCCACGGCGTGATGGAGTCGAAGCTATTCGCCTTCGATACGGAAAAGGCGCTGATCAATGTCAGCGGCAATATCGACTTCCGTGAGGAAAAGCTCAACCTGGACATCGTTCCGCACACCAAGGGCTTCCGGCTCTTCTCGCTGCGTTCGCCGTTGTACGTGCACGGGACGATGAAGAATCCGGCGGTGGGAGTGCATGCGGGTCCGCTGATCCTGCGCGGTGGCGGAGCCGTGGCATTGGCCGTCTTCGCGGCGCCGGTGGCGGCCCTGGCTGCGCTGGCCGTACCGGAAAGCGGCAAAGCCGACGCGACCCAGTGCCAGCCATTGCTGGAAGACCTGCGTAGAACTCCGCCGAAAGCCCCACCGGCCGGGAAGACCAGCAAAAGCTAGCATCGAGGTTGTAGGAGCGCGCCCTGCGCGCGACAGCCTTTCGACTCAGGCCCAGGCCTTGGGCGACAGCTCCTAGGCTCGGCCCCAAAGGCTGTCGCGCGCAGGCGCGCTCCTACGAGGGCGCGGCATCCCACGAGGTCCGTGAAAAGGACCGCGCAATCGGGCAAGCTTCGCGCCATGTCGCCTTCCCGCAAAGCCCACCTACAGATCCACTTCTGCGTCCTCCTCTGGGGCTTTACCGCCATCCTCGGGAAGCTGATCGCCCTGCCCGCGTTACCGCTGGTGTGGTGGCGCATGTTGCTGGTGTCGGCCACCCTGCTCTGCGTACCCCGGGTGTGGCGTGGGCTGCGGGCGATGCCACCGCGGCTGCTGCTGTCCTATGCCGGTATCGGCGTGATCGTGGCGCTGCACTGGCTCACCTTCTACGGGGCGATCAAGCTCGCGAATGCCTCTGTGGCCGCGACGTGCATCGCGCTCTGCCCCGTCTTCCTGGCCATCGTGGAGCCCTGGGTGGCCGGGCGGCGTTTCGATCCTCGCGAGCTGATGATCGGCGCGGCGGTGATTCCCGGTGTGGCGCTGGTCGCGGGCGGGCTGCCGGGCAGCATGCGACTGGGCCTTGCCGTGGGCGTGCTCTCCGCACTGTTCGTCGCCTTTTTCAGCGCACTCAACAAGCGGCTCATCGACCGCTCGGACGCACTCACGGTCACCTGCGTCGAACTCGGCACCGGCACGCTGTTCCTTACCTTGCTCGCGCCATTCTTCGCCTCGCCCGCCTTCGTCATACCCGGCACGCGCGACGGCGCGCTGCTCCTGCTGCTCGCCTACGGCTGCACCCTGCTGCCGTTCGCGCTCGCCCTCGCGGCCTTGCGCTACCTCTCCGCCTTCGCGACGCAGATGGTGACAAACCTGGAGCCGGTGTACGCGATCGTGTTCGCCATTCCGCTGCTTGGCGAACAGCGTGAACTGGGCTGGACGTTCTATGCGGGCGTGGCGATCATCCTGATCGCGGTGTTCGCGCATCCGTGGCTTCATCGGGGTGAAAAGGCAGAGCCTGCGGACCTCGTCGCACCGTGATCCCTTTTACGCGCGACCGCGGGCCCGCATCGTGCGGGCGCGGCGGGCGCGTTGGGCCGGGGAGCGGCCGGCGGGCTTTTTACGGGGTGACGAACGCTGGGCTCGCGAAGGCGGGCTTGAAGATTTCACTGCTGTCTCCGGAAACGGAACCGGGAGGGTCGATGCTCCGACCCTCCCGGTGAAAAACCTGCAAACGTGATGTCAGATCAGCTTGATTTCGCGCAGACGTTCCTGAAGGTATTCATGCGCCGTGATCGGCTCGGGATAACGCTTCGGGTTGTCCGGCGTGACACAGGACGGAAGCACATCCAGTACCACATCCGGATTCGGGTGCAGGAAGAACGGCACCGAGTAGCGCGGCTTGCGTGCATTCGCATCCTGCGGATTCGTGACGCGGTGCGTGGTCGACGGATACACGTGGTTGGTCAGGCGCTGCAGCATGTCGCCGATGTTCACCACGACGGCGTCGCCCTCGGTGGTGATCGGCAGCCACCCGCCTTCGCGCGTCAGCACTTCGAGGCCCGCCGCGCTGGCACCCACGAGAAGCGTGATGAAGTTGATGTCCTCGTGCGCTCCGGCGCGTACGTTGGGCACGTCGGCCTGCTCAATCGGCGGGTAGTGGATCGGGCGGAGGATCGAATTGCCGGAATCGATCTTGTCGTCGAAGAAGTGCTCCGGCAGGTCGATATGCAGGGCCAGCGCGCGCAGAACGCGGGCACCGAGTTGGTCCAGCGCCTCGTAGATGCCGTAGCCGTTTTCCCTGAAGCCGGGCACTTCGGTGGGCCACGCGTTCGGCGGCATCACACCGGCGAATTTAGAGTCACGCGGAATCTCGCGGCCGATGTGCCAGAACTCCTTGAGATCGGCGAACTTGCTGTCCTTCGCCGTTTCCACCTTGAACGGCGTGTAGCCGCGAGCACCACCGCCGCCGGGGATGTGGTACTTGCGCTTCACTTCGTCCGGCAGCGCGAAGAAGCGCTTGAACGCGTCGTAAGCGCCCTCGATGGCCTCCTGGGGGATGCCATGGCCGCTGATGCCGCAGAAGCCGAATTCACGGTACGCCGCCCCAAGCTCGGCCACGAAGGCATCGCGATCGGTTTCGTAGCGGCGGATATCGAGGGTGGGAACCTTCTTCATGCATCGTCTCGGGCGGGATCAGGCCGCGGCCTGGGCCGCCGATTTTACGGCGTCCGCCAGTTGCCCCGCCAGCCGTTCCACCTCGACGGCGTCGGCGGCCTCGATGGTGACGCGCACCAGCGGCTCCGTGCCCGAGGCGCGCAGTACCACGCGGCCACGGCCTTCGAGCGTGGCCTCCACGTCCGCCAGCGCCTGGCGGACAGTGTCCGTGCCCAGGGCGGCCTTGGCGCCCTGTACGCGCACGTTCACCATGGTCTGCGGCAGCTTGACCAGGTCGGCGCGGGCCTGGCCGAATGTCTCGCCCGAATCCGCGAGCACTTCCAGCAGGGCCAGCGCCGCGACGATGCCGTCACCCGTGGTGAAGCGGTCGAGGCAGAGCACGTGGCCGGAGGTCTCGCCACCAAGCACGCCGCCGTATTCCTTGAGCTGCTGCAACACATAGCGGTCGCCGACATTGGCGCGCACGAACGGGATGTCCAGCTGCTTCAGCGCGCGCTGCAGACCGTAGTTGCTCATCAGCGTGCCGACCACGGGGCCCGGCAGCGACGCCCGCTTCTTCCAGTGGCGCGCGATGACGTAGAGCATGTCGTCGCCGTCGGTCACCGTGCCGTCGCGGTCCACCAGGCGCACGCGGTCGCCATCGCCGTCGAAGGCGATGCCGAGGTCGGCGCCGCGTTCGACCACGGCGCGGGCGAGACCTTCCGGATCGGTCGAACCGACACCGCGGTTGATGTTGAGCCCGTCCGGTTCGGTACCGATGGTGGATACCTCGGCGCCGAGGTCGCGGAAGACTTTCGGTGCGACCTGATAGGTGGCGCCGTGGGCGCAGTCCAGCACGAGGCGCATGCCGGAGATGGAGAAATCGTCCGAGACGGTGGATTTGCAGAACTCGGCATAACGGGTGACCGCGTCGTCCACGCGGCTGGCCTTGCCCAGCGACTCGGAAGCCACCGTGGCAAAGTCAGCCTCGAGCTCGGCCTCGATCTCGGCTTCCAGTTCGTCGTCGAGTTTCTCGCCCTGGCTGGAGAAGAACTTGATGCCGTTGTCCTGGTGCGGGTTGTGCGAGGCGCTGATGACGATGCCGGCGTCCGCACGCAGGGAGCGCGTGAGGTAGGCCACGCCCGGCGTGGGCATCGGGCCGAGCAGGCGCACGTTCGCGCCGGAGGCGACCAGGCCGGCTTCAAGCGCGGCTTCGAACATATAGCCGGAAACCCGGGTGTCCTTGCCGATCACCACCATGACCTTGCGGCTGTGGTCGCGACGGTCCGGGCCGCCCCCGGGCCCACGCAGGTCGGCGGCGCGCCTCCGGGCCAGGACGGCACCGGCGGCGCGGCCCAGGCGAAGGATGAAATCGGCACTGATCGGGTAGGTCCCCACGTGGCCACGGATGCCGTCGGTGCCGAAATACTTGCGTTCGCTCATGGTCTTATCGTTCCTTCCGATGTCGGCAGATGATACTCCGGCGCAGTGAACGAGCCGGATAGGCCCGATGCGCTAGCCAGGCTGCCTACCTCCGGGTGTAGGAGCGCGCCCTGCGCACGACATGTTTTGGGGCCGTGACCCGGAGCTGGCGCGCAGACTTTGGGACTGGCGCGAAAAGCTGTCGCGCGCACGGCGCGCTCCTACACCCCAAGGTAGACCACCCCAAGGTAGGTCAAGGTAGGCGGCTCAGTCGTCGTCGGGCCAGCGCGGCATGGCGGGCTTGTCGTTGCGCGGGGCGGTGTCGCCCGCTTTGACGGCGGCCCACACGGCCAGGGCATCGACGGTGGCGGCCACGTCGTGCACGCGGACCATGACGGCGCCGCGCTGCACGGCGATCAGGGCGGCGGCGACGGAGCCGTGCACCCGGGCGGCATTGTCCTGGCGCCCCGTGAGGGTGGCGATCATCGCCTTGCGCGACACGCCCACGTAAGCACCCGCGCCCAGTTCCGCGAAGCGCGCCATGGCGCGCAGAAGGGCCAGGTTGTGTTCCAGGTTCTTGCCGAAGCCGAAGCCCGGATCGACCAGCACCCTGCGCCGCTCGATACCCGCCAGTTCACAGGCGAACAGGCGGTCGGTGAGGAAGCGGTGGACGTCGCCGACCACGTCGTCGTAGTCCGGTGCGTCCTGCATCGTCCGCGGTTCGCCCTGCATGTGCACGAGGCAGACCGGTACGCGCAGTTCGGCGGCGGTGTCCAGCGCGCCATCGCGGCGCAGCGCGTACACGTCGTTGATCATGCCCGCGCCCGCGCCGACGGCCGCGCGCATCACTTCGGGCTTGGAGGTATCCACGGACAGGGGCAGCGTCGTGGCGGCGGCCAGTCGCTCGACCAGCGGGACGATACGGCGGATTTCCTCGTCCACCGTGACCTCGTCGGCACCCGGGCGCGTGGATTCGCCGCCCACGTCGAGCATGTCCGCACCCTCCTCGGCCAGCGTCATCGCATGGGCGTAAGCCGCCTCCAGGGAAGCATGCCGGCCGCCGTCGGAGAACGAATCGGGCGTGACGTTGACGATGCCTATGACGCGTGGCCGGTCGAGGGTGAGCGCGCGGCCGTTGCAGTCGAGGACGGTGGCGAAAGCATCGAAGTTCATGCGCTCAGCCGGGCTGCGGGCCGCCGAGCGCACCCATGAAGCGGCGGTAGTAGCGCAGTTCGTCGATGGAGTCGCGGATGTCGGACAGCGCCGTATGCGCCGAATCCTTCGCGAAACCGCGCGCGACCTCCGGCGACCAGCGCCGCGAGAGCTCCTTCAGCGTGGATACGTCGAGGTTGCGGTAGTGGAAGTAACGTTCCAGCCTTGACATCTCGCGGTGCATGAACCGGCGGTCCTGGCAGATGGAGTTGCCGCACATGGGCGACTTGCCCGCGGGCACCCACTCGCGCAGGAAGGCGATGGTGGCCTCCTCGGCCTGCTCGGGCGAGGTGTCGGATTCCACGGCGCGGCCCCAGAGACCCGAGCGCATGTGCTGGTTGCGGTTCCAGGCGTCCATCTGCTGCAGGCGGATATCTGCGTGCGAGATGGCGAAGGCCGGTCCCTCGGCGAGCACGTTCAGATCCTTGTCCGTCACGATGGTGGCGATTTCGAGGATGGAATCGTTGTCCGTATCCAGACCGGTCATTTCCAGGTCGATCCAGATGAGGTTGTCTTCGTTCGCGGCAATCATGGGTGCTCCCTTCTGTGACAGAAGTCTACAACGTTCAGGTATCGTGAGATCATATCCGGCATGGCCGAACCGACCTTCTTCTGGCACGACTACGAGACCTTCGGCGCCGATCCGCGACGCGACCGTCCCAGCCAGTTCGCCGGTATCCGCACCGATGCCAACCTCGAGGTGGTCGGCGAGCCCCTGATGATCTACTGCAAGCCGCCGCGGGACACCCCGCCCCAGCCGGCCGCCTGCCTGATCACCGGCATCGTCCCGCAATTGACCGAGCACGAGGGGCTGAAGGAGGCCGATTTCGCCGCCGCGATCCACGAGCAGATCGCCCTGCCCGGCACCTGCACCGTCGGCTACAACTCGCTACGCTTCGACGACGAATTCACCCGGCACCTCCTGTACCGCAATTTCTACGACCCTTACGGGCGCGAATGGGAGAACGGCAATTCGCGCTGGGACCTCATCGACCTGGTGCGCATGTGCCAGGCGTTGCGCCCGGAAGGCATCGTCTGGCCCACCCGCGAGGACGGTACGCCGAGTTTCAAGCTGGAACACCTCGCCAGGGCGAACGGCCTCAAGCAGGACCGTGCCCACGACGCGCTTTCCGACGTGGAAGCGCTGATCGCCCTGGCCCGGCTCATCCGCCAGAAGCAGCCGAAACTCTGGGAGTGGTATTTCGCCCTGCGTCGCAAGCAGCGGGTGTTCGAATTGCTGGACGTGGCGGCGATGACCCCGGTCGTGCACGTCTCGTCGCGCTATCCGGCCAGCCGGCACTGTCTCGCGGTCATCGTCCCGCTCGCCGCGCATCCTTCGCGTGCGGGCGAAGTCATCGTATACGACCTGGCCGCGGACCCGGCCGACCTGCTCGCGCTGGCCGACGGCGACGTCGCCGACCGCGTCTTCACATCGCGCGCGGACCTGCCCGAAGGCGTGGAACGGATCGCCCTGCGCACCGTCCGCGCCAACCATGCGCCCGCACTGGCGCCCTTGTCCGTGCTGAAGAACGCGGACCATGGCCGGCTCGGACTGGACATGGATACGGTGGAGCGGCACCTGGGCGCGCTGCGGAACGCCAGCGGCCTGGCCGAGAAGCTGCGCCGCGTCTACGCGCATGCGGGCGACCTGCCGCCCGCCGAAGACCCGGAACTCGCGCTTTACGGCGGCTTCCTGCCGGATGCCGACCGTCGCCTCCTGGCCGACGTGCGCGCCACGCCGCCCGAACAGCTGGGCAGCCGGGCTTTCAACTTTCGCGACCCGCGCTACCCGGAGCTGCTGTTCCGCTATCGGGCGCGGAACTGGCCGCAGACGCTCAGCCTGGAAGAACAGGAGCGCTGGGAGGCCTTCCGTAGCGACCGGCTGACCCATCACGGTCCGCTGACCACGCTGACCCTCGACGACTACTTCACCGAACTCGCCACCTTGCGCGCCCTGCCCGGCGCTCCGCTCGCCCTGCTCGACGCGCTGGAAGCGTGGGGCCGGGAACTGCGCTGACCACCCGACGATGCCCAAGACCTATTTCACGCCCGCCACTTTCCGTTTCTTCAAATCACTGGTTCGCAACAACAACCGCGAATGGTTCCACGAGCACAAGGACGACTACGAGCGCCACGTGCGCGAGCCGTTCCTTGCGCTGATCGGCGACCTTGCCGCGCCGTTGCAGAAGATCAGCCCGCACTTCCGCGCCGACCCGCGCAAGGTGGGCGGATCGCTCTACCGCATCCACCGCGATACGCGCTTCGCGAACGACAAACAGCCGTACAAGGGCTGGCAGGGTTCGCGTTTCTTCCACGAGCGTCGCCACGAGATCCAGGCCCCGGGTTTCTACCTGCACATCCAGCCGGGCGAATGCTTCGTCGGCGGTGGCATGTGGCATCCGGAGCCGCCGGTACTGAAGAAACTGCGCGAGTTCCTGGCCGACAACCCGGGCGCGTGGAAGCGCGCGACGCATTCGAAGGCGTTCGTCGAGCGTTTCAGCTTCCGGGGTGAAAGCCTGACGCGGCCACCGCGCGGGTTCGATGCGACCCATGAGTTGATCGAGGATTTGAAGCGGAAGAATTTTGCCGCCGGGCAGGATTTCGATGAAGCGCTTGCGTGTTCGTCGGAACTGCTGCCGTTCGTGATGGATAACTTCAAGCGCCTGGCGCCGATGGTGGACTACCTGTGTGCCGCCCAGGAACTGGAGTTCTGAGGCGCTAGCGGCCGTGTAGGAGCGCGCCCTGCGCGCGACATGTCTTGAGGCCGAGACCTGAAGTTGGCGCGCCAGCTTGAGCACTGGCGCGAAAAGCTGTCGCGCGCAGGGCGCGCTCCTACGACTGCTCGTAAAGCTCGATCGGCAGATCGTCCGGATCGGCGAAGAAGGTAAAACGCCGCCCGGTGTATTCGTCGATGCGGATGGGCTCGCACGCAACCCCACGCGAGGTCAGTGTCGCCACTACCGCGTCGATATCGCTCACCGAGAACGCCAGGTGGCGAAGCCCCTGCGCTTCCGGCCGCGAGGGCCGCTTCGGCGGCGACGGAAACGAGAACAGTTCCAATTGCACACCGGGGCTCACTTCGAGATCCAGCTTCCACGAATCGCGCGCCTCGCGGTACGCCTCGTGGATCACCTTGAAACCCAGTACCTCGGTATAGAACGCCTTGGAGCGCGCGTAGTCCGAGCAGATCAGTGCCACATGGTGGATGGCTTCCAGCACGATGCTCAGGCCTCGGAAAACGGAAAGGCCAGCACGTCGGCGATCGCGTCCGTACGCGACAGCACCATCAGCAGGCGCTCCACGCCGAGCGCCACGCCGGCACAGTCGGGCATGGTGTCCAGCACGGCCAGCAGGTTCTCGTCGATAGGCATTTCCGGCATGCCGCGCGCGCGGCGCTTCACGTTGTCGCGTTCGAAGCGCTCGCGTTGCTCCGCCGCATCGTTGAGCTCGTGATAGCCGTTGGCCACTTCATACGGACCTACATAGGCCTCGAAGCGCTTAGCCACCGGTGGATCGTCCTGGCGGATGCGCGCGAGCGCGCACTGGCTTGCGGGGTAATCCGAGACGATGGTGATCCGGTCCACTGGGAACACCGGCTGGATCCGATGGGTCATCAGGAGGTCGAGCCAGTCGTCGCGCTCCAGCCCTTCGGCGTTGATACCCGCGTCGGACAAGGGCGCGACGATGCGTTCGATCGGATCGGTCAACGGATCGACGCCCACCGTGTCGTGGAACAGGCCACGGTAGGTCGTCTCCACGACGTCGAAAGTGCGGCCAGCATCCAGCAGCAGGGTTTCAAGCAGATCGATCACCTCCCGCGCGAGCTTCGCCTCGTCCCAGCCGACGCGATACCACTCGAGCATGGTGAACTCGGGATTGTGCCGGCCGCCCGCTTCCCCGTCGCGGAACACGCGGCCCAGTTCGTAGCAGTCCCCGATGCCCGCCGCGAGCAGGCGCTTCATCGGAAATTCGGGCGAGGTACGCATCCAGCGCTCGCGTGCGCCGGCGTCCACGTGGCCACTGAACTGCGTGCTGAAGCTCCGGATATTCGGGTCGGTATTGCCCGCGGCGGAAAGGATCGGCGTTTCCACCTCAAGCACGCCGCGACCGGCGAAGAAACGGCGAATCCGCCCATACGTGGCGGCGCGCAGGCGAAGCTGCTCGATGTCTTTCATGGCGCTGCTCCGTGTTCGGCCAGCAGGGCGATGAGATCGGCCTCCGTGTAGACCGGCACGCCGAGTTCGTTCGCCTTGTCAAGCTTGGACCCTGCCGCGTCACCGGCGAACACGGCCGTGGTCTTCCTGGATACCGAGCCCGCGACCTTCGCACCCAGTGATTCGAGCCGCCCGGTGGCGTCGTCGCGCTTCAGCGTTTCCATGGTTCCCGTGATGACATAGGTGTGCCCTTCCAAAGGAAGCGCCGTTTCTGCTTTCGCGGGTAGCTGGTCGAGTAGCCAGGCCATGTCGACGAAGTCGTTGGTCAGCTTGCGATAGTTCGCCGGCTCGCTGATGTGCGCCCACAGGTTGGCCGCAGCCGCGGCCGGCACGCCTGCGATGATCCAGTTGTGTTCGCCGGCGGAAACCATCTCGTGCACGCTCTTATATGTCTTTGCGAGCAAGGCCGTGTTCTTCGGGCCAAGCTTCGACACCTTCGCGGCCTCAAGCAACACGTCGAGGCCGAGGCGATCGCGCAGTTTCGGTGACGGCGCGCCCTCGTCCGCGAACACGATGCCCGCCGCCAGGAGCGCGTCCACCACTTTTTCATTGCCTTCCTGCTCGAAGAACGCGGCAATGGAGGTCGCTACCTCGTCACCGATATCGGGCAGCGCGCGTAACACCGGTGCGGGCGTGCGGCGGACGACAGCGAGCGAGCCGAGCCATGTGGCCAGCGTCTTCGCGGTGCTCTCGCCAATGTGCATGATGCCCAGCGCGAAGAGGAAGCGCGGAAGGGTGCTCTTCTTGCTTGCCTCGATGGAGGCCACCAGGTTCTCGGCCCACTTCGTGGCGACCTTGCCCTGCCTCACCGTTTCCGGCGTGGAACCGTCGCGTTCGTCGGCCAGCGTCTTCATCCGCACGAAGCTGTCCACGGTAAGACCGTAGAGGTCGGCCGGCGTGTGGACCATGTCGAACTCCACGAGGGCATCCACGAAGCGGTCGCCGAGGCCGTCGATGTCCATGGCGCGGCGCGACGCGAAATGGATCAGGGCTTCCTTGCGCTGGGCACCGCAAATGAGCCCGCCCGAGCAACGATAAGCCGCGGCACCCTCTTCGCGCAGCAGTGCGGAGCCGCACACCGGACAGGTCGCCGGCATTTTCCAGGGCACCGTGTTCGCCGGCCGCTGCTCCGTTACCACGCGCGCGACCTCGGGAATGACATCGCCGGCACGCCGCACGATCACGGTATCGCCGATGCGCACGTCGAGGCGTGCGATCTGGTCGGCGTTATGCAGCGTGGCGTTCGTGACGGTGACGCCACCGACCTGCACGGGCGTGAGCCTTGCCACCGGCGTGGCGGCGCCGGTGCGGCCGATCTGGATCTCGATGCCCTCCACCGTGGTCATCTGCTCCTGCGCCGGGTATTTGTGCGCAAGGGCCCAACGCGGCGCGCGCGACACGAAGCCCATCTCTTCCTGGCCCTCGTAGTCGTCGAGCTTGTAGACGACGCCATCGATGTCGTAAGGCAAGCTGTCGCGCTTCTCGCCGATCCGGCGGTAGTACGCGACCAGGCCCTCGAAACCTTTCGCGGTAGAGACCTCGGGCGATACCGGAAAGCCCCACTCGCGCAGCTTCGCCAGCGTGGCTGAATGCGTCTCCGGCAGGTCGCCCTCCTGGACTCGACCCACTGCGTAGGCGAAGAAGGCCAGCGGACGTTTCGCGGTGACCGCGGGATCGAGCTGGCGCAGCGAACCCGCCGCCCCGTTGCGCGGATTGGCCAGCGGCTTCTCGCCTGCGGCACGGGCGCGCTCATTGAACGCCTCGAACGCGACACGCGGCATGATGACCTCGCCGCGCACCTCGAGCACACGCGGCCATCCTTCGCCACGCAGGCGCAACGGAATCGCCTTCACCGTGCGCAGGTTGGCGGTGACGTCCTCGCCCACCGCGCCGTCGCCACGCGTGGCGCCCTGCATGAACACGCCGTTCTCGTAGCGCAGGCTGATGGCCAGGCCGTCAAGCTTCGGCTCCACCGAGAACACCGGTTGCCGGCGGTCCAACGTCTGTTCGATGCGGCGCTCGAAATCCGCTACTTCACGATATTTCTCACGATCGGTGTCGCCTTCCTGCTCGAACGCGTTGCCAAGGGAAAGCATCGGCACGGCGTGCACAACCTCGGCAAAACCGCCATGCGCACGCGCGCCAACCCGGCGCGTCGGAGAATCGTCGCTGGCGAGGTCCGTATACTCCGCTTCCAGTGCTTCCAGTTCCCGCATGAGCCTGTCGTACTCGGCGTCCGCGATATCCGGATCGTCAAGCACGTGGTAGCGGTAATTCGCATCCTCGATACGGCGGCGCAGGACCTGTGCGCGCTCGATGGCTTCGACGGGGGCGATGGCTTGGGGCATGTGCAAGGTCCGTGATGGTGAGTTCGACCGACGCGACCCTGAACTCTCGGCCGAAGCCGCGGCAAAAGCAAGAATTCCATCCGCTATAATCCACCGGCCATGCCCCTCGAAGACGTCAGCACCCGCCCCGAGTCCACCGACGTCCCCGTCCTCCCGGCCGACCGCCCCGCTTTCGCACCGGCGCAGCCCTCGAGCACGGCGCGCTATCGGGGCCTCATCTGGCTCGTGGCGGCCGCATTCTTCATGCAGGCGCTGGACGCGACGATCGTGAACACGGCCGTGCCCGTCATCTCGGGCGCGCTGCACGTCACGCCCCTGAGCATGCGTACGGCCCTCACCTGCTACGTGCTGACCCTGGCCATCTTCATTCCCATGAGCCCCTGGCTCTGCGACCGCTTCGGCACGCGCCGGGTCTTCGGCGGGGCCATCCTCGTGTTCTCGCTGGGTTCGCTGCTCTGCGGCCTGGCCCAGACGCTGCCGCAGCTGGTGATGTCGCGCATCATCCAGGGGCTGGGCGGCGCCGCGCTCATGCCGGTGGGGCGTTATGTACTCGTGCGCAGCATCGACCGCCATGAATTCGTCAAATCGATGACCACGGTCGCCACCTTCGGCCTGCTCGGCTCGGTGTTCGGCCCGCTGCTCGGCGGCGCGCTGGTGGAGTTCACCAGCTGGCGGCTGATCTTCCTCATCAACGTACCCGTGGGCATCCTCGGGCTCCTGTTGAACCGTAGCGAGATGCCGGACTACCGGCTCGACCGCGTGCATCGCTTCGACACATTCGGATTCATGCTGTTCGCCGGTGCCTCCGCCCTCTGCCTGCTGGCGGCCGAAACCATCGGCAGCAAGGGACAATCGGTGGCCATCACCGGGTATGCGCTGGGCGCGCTGGTGCTGGCGTCGCTTTACGTGCGGCATAGCCGCCGTACCGCGCATCCGGTGACCGACCTCTCGCTGCTCAAGGTGCGCACCGTGTGGGTGTCGCTGGCCGGCAACCTGTTCACGCGCCTCGGTGTGTCGGGCATGTACCTGCTGCTGGTGCTGTTCCTGCAGATTGGTTGCGGCTGGTCGCCGCTGGCCGCTGGCATGATGATGGTACCGCAGGCGATTGGCTCGATCACGGTGAAGCCCTTCATCGACCGCCTGCTCACCCACTTCGGTTACCGCAGGTTGCTGCTCGGCAACACCATCGCCGTGTCGGTGGTGCTCTGCTCGTTTGCCTTTCTCTCGCCGCATACGCCGCCGTGGTTCATCGCCGGCTTCGTCTATATCTACGGCGCGGTGATGTCGCTGCAGTACACGTCGATGAACACGCTGGCCTATGTGGACCTCGACGTGAAGCATGCTTCCATGGCGTCGTCGATGGCCTCCACGGCCCAGTACCTGTCGATGAGCTTCGGCATCGCCCTTGCCTCGCTGCTGATGGCCGGCTTCCTCGGCTCGCACGACGCCGACGGCTATGTGTGGGCCTTCCGCTGGTCCGTGATCGTGCTGGGCATGGTCACCCTCGCCGGCAGCTGGATTTTCGGCAGATTGCACGATACGCGGCCCGCCTCGGTATAACTCAAAGGACACCGCGCCTTCCTTCGCGGCATGATCGGGATCGATCTCATGCATGACTCCGCCAGCATCCTGCTGACCCTGTTCATCATCTTCGTCGCCGCGCAGCTCGGCGGCGAGATAGCGCAGCGATTGCGCCTGCCCTCCGTCGTCGGCGAGATCGCGGCGGGCTGCATCATCGGCCCCTCGGCCCTGGGTTGGGTGACCGTGCCCGACATCGCCGTCGGCACGCCACTGGACGTCCTGGCAGAAATCGGCGTGATCCTGCTGCTCTTCTCCGTGGGCCTCGAAACCCGGCTGGACGACCTGAAGAAGGTGGGTGCCAGCGCCTTCCTCGTGGGTGTGCTGGGTGTGCTCCTGCCATTCGGCCTTGGCGCCATCTGGGCGCATGGCTCGGGCTTCGACTGGATCAAATCCATGTTCGTGGCCGCCGCCTTCGTCGCCACGTCGGCAGGCATTACCGCCCGCGTGCTGCAGGAGCTTGGCGTGCTGCAGCGGCGCGAGGCGCGGATCATCCTCGGCGCGGCGGTGATCGACGATATCCTCGCCATGCTGCTCCTTGGCATCGTTTCCTCGCTGCAGGGCGGCGGCGCGGTGGACGTGGGCAAGCTGCTCATGACCTTGCTCAGCGCGGTCGGCTTCGTCGCCGTCATCGGCTGGGGCGGCACGCGCGTGATGCGCCGCGGTTCGAGTTGGCTGGACAAGCCCAGCAATCCCATGTCGTCGCTGGCTATCGTGCTGGCGTTGTGCCTGGGCCTTGCCTATCTGTCGATGAAGTTCCACCTGGCCGCGATCATCGGCGCCTTCCTGGCCGGCATGATCGCCTCGGAAACGCGCCAGCGGCACCTGCTCGAGGAGCAGACCGCGCCCCTCCTCGCCTTCCTCACGCCGTTCTTCTTCGTCGTTACCGGGGCGAAGGTGAACCTGGTGGAGCTCGCCAGCGCCAGCGCGCTGGGCATGCTGGCCGTGGTCACCCTCATCGCGATCGTGTCCAAGCTGGCCGGCGGCTTCCTCGGCGCCTTCAAGCTCGGCACGCGCGGCGCGACCATCGTCGGCTTCGGCATGGTGCCGCGCGGCGAGGTGGGCGTGGTGATCGCCAGCCTGGGCCTGGCCGCAGGGGTGTTCGACGAGCGAATTTACGCGGTGATCGTGGCCATGTCGCTGCTCACGGCCATGGTGACGCCGCCGGTGCTGGCCCTGCTGCTGCGCGACCGGCATGAAAAATGAGAATCCTGCTCGACCTTGGTTCAGTCGGCAGGCTTAGACTGTAGCCGCCGACAGCCACCTTTCCGGCCGTCCCTAAGGAGCTTCCATGAACATCAAGACCGTCCTCGGCCTTCCGCTGGCCGCCCTGCTCGCCACCGCGGTCGCCGCCCCCGCCTCGGCTGCCGTGCTGACCCGCAGCGACGGCATCTACGTGCGCTGCGACCAGTGCGGCGTGGTGCAGAGCATCGAACACAACGTCACCGCGGGCCGCGAACATGGCACGGCCGGCGCGGTGATCGGCGCCCTCGCTGGCGGCGTCCTCGGCAACCAGGTCGGCAAGGGCAAGGGCCGCACCCTCGCCACGGTCGGCGGCGCGGTGGGCGGCGGCTTCGCCGGCAACGCCATCGGCAAGGGCGG
Source organism: Luteibacter sp. (assembly GCF_036499525.1). Taxonomy (GTDB): domain Bacteria; phylum Pseudomonadota; class Gammaproteobacteria; order Xanthomonadales; family Rhodanobacteraceae; genus Luteibacter. The sequence continues at coordinate 54,166 of NZ_DASYDO010000067.1, forward strand.
CGGCAGCGATTCCTACACGCTGCGCCTGAAGATGGGCACCGGCGGCTACACGAACGTGCAGGTCAAGGACGCTTCGGCGATCCGCCAGGGCGACATCGTGGTGGTCGACGACCAGGGCAACGTGTCCCGCGTGCAGTAATCGCTCCTGTGTAGGAGCGGGCCCTGCCCGCGACAGCTCCTCGCGAAAAGCTGTCGCGGGCAGGGCCCGCTCCTACCGATCGACGGGAAGTTCGAACACGCGCCGCAGGTAGGCGATGTAATCGGGATCTTCCACGCCCATGCTCTTTCCCGGCGAATCCGAAAGCTTCGCTACCGGCTGGCCGTTGCAGCGGGTCATCTTGATGACGATGTTGATCGGCTTCGGGCCCACGTCGTTCGTGAGATTGGTGCCCACGCCGAACGAGAGCAGGCAGCGCCCGGCGAAGTGCCGGTAGAGTTCCATCACCCGAGGGATATCCAGGCTGTCGCTGAAGACCAGGGTCTTCGTGCGCGGGTCCACGCGGTTCGCCTCGTAATGCGCGATAACGCGGTCTCCCCATACGATCGGATCGCCCGAATCGTGCCGCGCGCCGTCGAACAGCTTGCAGAAGTACATGTCGAAGTCGCGCAGGAAGGCTTCAAGACCATAAACGTCGGACAACGCGATACCCAGGTCGCCGCGATACTCGCGTGCCCACGCCTCCAGCGCCGCCGTCTGCGAATCGCGCAGGCGCGGCCCCAGCGACTGGAATGCCTGGAGGTATTCGTGCGCCATGCTGCCGATGGGCCGCAGGCCCTGTCGCATGGCGAGCCAGACGTTGCTCGTGCCGGCCAGTTGCGCACCCAGCTCCTCGCGCAGGATGCCCAGCATTTCCCCATGCCAGTCCCGGGAGAAGCGCCGGCGCGTGCCGTAGTCGGCGATGCGCACGCTCTCGTAGCCCGTGGTATCGCGCAGCATCGCCATCTTGGCGCGCAGGCGTGTCCTGCCCTCGTCCAGGTCGATGTCCGGACAGGTGGCGCGGAAGTACAGCTCGTTGACGATGGCCAGCAACGGGACTTCGAACATGATCGTATGCAGCCACGGGCCGGCGATGACGATCTCGATCTCGCCGTTCGCCTTCGCCGAGGGCTCGATGGTCACGTACTTGGCGTTGAGCTGGAACAGGCCGAGGAAGTCGACGAAGTCGCTGTCGATGAAGCGCAGGCCGGAGAGATAGGCCAGCTCTTCCTCCGTGAATCGCAACGAACACAGCGCCTCGAGTTCATGGCGGATGCGGCCGATCAGCGGCACGAGGTCCACGCCGGGTGTGCGGCAGCGGAACCGGTACTCGACCTGCGCGGCCGGGTACTGGTGAAGCACCACCTGCATCATCGTGAATTTGTAGAGATCGGTATCGAGCAGCGACCGGATGATCGAGTCGGAGGCGCTGGAATCGGACATGGATGAATCCGTGATCGGGTCGAAGAGCCGACATGGGGTCGATGCGGCGATAATCCGAGGGTACCGCGATACGCTTCGTCCGACACCGCCTGCCAAGGACTCCACGTGCGCCTCCTCTTCGGATGTTTGCTATTGCTTTGCGCCGGCCTCGCCTCGGCAGCCACCCTTACTGTCGATACGGGCGCTGGCCCCGGCAAGCTGACGACGGAGCAGCTGCTGGCCCGGCCCGACGCCAGGGACATCCAGGTGCCGGGTGACGTGTCGTACCACCGCGATATGCGCTACCGAGCCGTGCCGCTCAAGGCCTTGCTGGCCGGCGTGCCCACCGATGCGCACCTGCAGTTCGTCGCCCTCGACGGCTTCACCGCCGAAGTGCCTGCTTCGCTGGTACTGCGGGGCCATGGCGCCGAAGCCTGGCTGGCCATCGAGCCGCCGGGCGCACCCTGGCCGCCTCTCGGCAAGGACAAACCCAGCGCCGGGCCGTTCTATCTCGTGTGGCTGCATCCCGAGGCCGGTCATGTCGGGCCCGAGCAGTGGCCTTACCAGGTCGCGTCGATCCGCGTTCTCGCATCGCCGGCATCGCGTTTTCCGGCGATGCAGCCGGCGGCATCGCTGCCCGCGAACGCGCCGGCCCGGCGCGGCTTCGCCGTGTTCCAGCGCAACTGCCTCAGCTGCCACACCCTCAATGGCGAGGGCGATGCGAAGCTCGGCCCCGACCTCAATATCCCGCACAGCCCCACCGAATACCTCCGCGAGGACATGCTCCGCACGCTCGTGCGCAACCCCCAGGACCTTCGCCATTGGCCACAGGCGAAGATGCCGGGCTTCGACCGGAAGGTGCTTTCGGACGCAGACCTTGATGACCTGATTGCGTACCTGACGCATATGGCGGGGCGGAGGCCAAAGCGTTAGCTGTAGGAGCGCGCCCTGCGCGCGACATCTTCTAGGGCCAAACCTCCGAACCGGCGCGAAACGCCAATGAATGCCGCGAAAGTCTGTCGCGCGCAGGGCGCGCTCCTACAACGACTGCCGCAAACTTTCCAGTTTTCGCATTCGCTCTTCGGGCTCCAGCTTCGACAGCGCTTTCACCCGCGCGAAGAATGCCGGCCATGACCGGCCTGATTCGTCGAACAAGCTCGCGAACGACGACACCCAGGTGTCGTAAAGGCCGAACGGCAGCAGCGTGGCGTTGTTGAGGCGGCGCGACATCCAGCGGTCGTAGCGGTGGTCGCCGCCCGCCTCGCCGTCGCGCCAGACCAGGTAGCGCCCACGAAAGTCCTCGAACGCTTCCGCCTTGGCCACGCGCTTCGCGTCGTCCGTCCCTTCCTGCGCGTATATCGCCTTGAGGCGTTCGCGAAGGGCGAGAACCTGCTGTGTGAAAGCGTGCTCCAGCACATTGTCCTTTCCGTCTGGCAGCGGTTGGTTTCGCGACGCCCTCCACTGGCGCACACCTTCCCTTTCGACGAAGGTCGCGAACGATTCGTTGAATGAGGAATCGTTCTTCACATACAGCTTCTGGTGCGCCAGTTCATGGAAGATCGTGCCGGCGAGTTCGTCGTCGTCCCAACGCAGCATGCTGCTCAAGACGGGATCGGCGAACCAGCCCAGCGTGGAGTACGCGGGCACCTCGCCGATGGCCGCATCGTGTCCCAGCGCGGTCTCACGGGCGGCTTCGCGCTCCGCGAGATCCTTGCGAAAGTACCCGCGGTACGCCACGCAACCCGCGATCGGGAAGCAGTGCGTGACCGGAGCGACCGATAGTTCCGGCGTGGCGAACACGTTCCACGCGACCCACGGCCGATCGAGCTGTACGTAGTACGTGTAGCTGCGATTGTCAGGAAGGTCGAGCTTCGCCGATGCGAACCGGCGGGCTTCGCTGGCAAGTTCCAGCCGCTTTCGGACGGTGTCCGGTGTCTTCGGATCCCCCAGCACCTTGCTTATGGGACGCCGCTCATTGAGCAGCGCCACCTGCCCATGCGCCACATGGGCGTAGTACCCGATGGAGCGGCAGCCGGTGATGAGGAGCAACAGGATGGCGGCGGTTATGCGCATCGGCCACATTGTGCCGCACCGCTGGAAAACCCGCTCAATCCGGCTCGCGCGTCCCCGTCATCGACTGCAACACCCCATCTCTGCGAATCAACCCGTGCATCAAGGCGGCACCCATATGCAGCAGGAACGTGAGGAAGAACAGCCAGGCAAGGTACCGGTGCGCTTCGCGCAGCCACGCGAACAGCACCGGATCGGCCGGCAGGATCGGCGGCAGCAATAAACCGCCACCGAGCGTCACCGGATAATTTCCGGCGGACAGCATGCCCCAACCGACCAACGGCAGCGAGATCATCAGCGCATAAAGCAACCAATGCGACCCATGAGCCGCGAGTTTCTGCCACGCGGGCATATCCGCAGGAAGCGGCGGGGGACGGTGGGTAAGCCGGAAGCCGAGGCGAATCAACGCCAGCACGAAGATCGTGACGCCAAGCGGCTTGTGGATCGCCAGCAACCAGTCGTGCTTCGTCTCCACGGTACTGACCATCCCCGCACCGACGAACAGCATCGTGAGGATCATCAGCGCCATCAGCCAATGCAGCACCCTGGCGAAGGGATGGAACGTAGCGAAGCGGCTCATCGTTTGTCCTCCCCGGGGCGGGCCGTGCCTGGAACATGGGCTTCCTCGCTCGTGCGGCGCAGGTACGAATCCGCATAGGCCGCCGAGCGCGCGGCAAGCAGCGGATCGCCGGACACTTCGATGCCGCGCGGCAGGATTGTGGGATCGTAGTTGACGTCTCGGCACGGCCCGTCTGCCTGCGGCTGCGTGCCGTCGATCACGAGGGTGCCCGCGTCCACCATCTGCCGGCCATCGGGCCAGGCGCGGGTGGCGTCATCCACGGGATCGCCCGGCGCGGCAAGGACCATCTGCAGGTGCCAGCGCAGCGGCCCGGCGGCGAGGCGCTTCGACAGGTCCGCGGCCAGGTAATCCGTATCGCCCGCCGCAGGCCCGCCGTCCCCTTCCGGCGGCTGTTCCGGCACTACCATCCATCGCACGGCATGGCGTTGCCCGCCCGCATCGCGGAGGTAGAAGGCGTTGATGCTGCGGTAGGTCTCCGTGGCGTAGCTGGCGGACGGCTTTGCCTTCTTTATCCAGCCCAGGAAGGCCGCCGTCTCGGGATGGGACGTGAAGAATGCCTTCGCCCTGGCCGGATCGGGTTTCCCGGTGGCGGGATCGGGACGAGTCGCCAGCTGCATCTCGTAGAAGGCCTGGGGCGTGGACACCGGGAACAGCGGCATGGCGTTCATCCCCGTGCGCCATTGCTCCCCGTCGGGCAGGTCGAAGCGGAGCGCGAAACTGCGGATCGGAACGCTGCTATCGGGTGCGTACGGATTGCCCCCGGGGATCGCCAGCCGTCCCACCACCGACGTGGTGGCGCCCGCGGCAAACAGCGTGGCGGCGGAATAACGGGCCAGTGCCCCGTTCGACTCGAAGCGCCCGGCAACGCACACACCCTTGGCATGATTGCGACGGAAACCGGGGTGCTCGCCCCCGCTCGCCTGCAAGGTATCGACGAGGCGCGAGGGCGTCAGTCGATGCGGCGCCAGCCACCCGCCCACATATCCAAAGGCCGCCGCTACACCAGCAACGGCCAGTCCGATCAGCGCCCACCGCCAGCCGGCATGCGCCGGGGGACCGGAGGTTTTCGCAGGTTCTTGCGCCATCTGTCTGCATCCTGTCGAGGTTGTCATTCCAGGGTGGGACGTACGTCAGGGACTTTTATTCCCACCACAGGGAATAATCCATACCACCAGACGTCATACGTCCGACGAAGCGCGCGGCGGAGGCCCGGCATGTCCGACCCGCACATTGACGATGCCCTGCGCACGATGCTGCCGCGCCTGCGGCGCTTCGCGCTTTGGCTCGCCCGGGACATCCATGCGGCGGACGACCTGGTCCAGTCCACGGTGGAGCGCGCCCTTGCGCGGTGGCACACACGGCGGGAGGAAGAAAGCCTGCGAGCGTGGCTGTTCTCGATCATGTACCGCCAGTTCATCGACGGAAAGCGCCGCGCGAACCGCTATGCCATGCTGCTCGGCTCGCTCGGCCGCGAGGAGCCCACCTGGCCTTCCGCCGAACGGGTGGCTGTGGCGTATTCCACGCTGGCGGGGTTCGCCTCGCTGCCTGCGGAGCAACGCAGCCTTCTGATCTGGATCTCCGTCGAAGGCATGAGCTACCAGGAGGTAGCCGACATCCTGGAGGTTCCCATCGGGACCGTGATGTCACGCCTTTCCCGCGCGCGCCGCGCCTTGCGCCAACTTGGCGAAGGCGACCCTCAATCCCCTTCCCTGCGACTGCTGAAATGAACCTGACGCCCCCCAGCGAACACGATATCCATGCCTACGTGGATGGCCACCTCGATGGTCCCCGGCGTGGCGAAGTCGAACGCTACCTGGCGCGGCATCCCGAGCAGGCCGACGAAGTGCAGGGATGGCGCCATGACGCGCAGCAGCTGCGCACGCTGCTGGCGGGCGACGTCGCCCCGGCTCCGGCGCTGGATCCCTTGCGGGTGCGCGCACGTGCGCGGCAGCGTCGCACCGTCCGTTGGGCCACCGCGGCGGGGATCCTGCTGTGCCTCGCCGTCGGTGGCATCGGCGGCTGGGCCGCACGCGGCATGGGCACCGGGGAGGCACCGATGGCCGATGCCATGCAGGCGTACCGCCTGCTCGCGCTGGACCACGGCGTGGGCATGGACATCACCACCGGCAACGAAAGCGACCTGCGCTCATGGCTCGCCGGCCGCGTGGGGCCCGACGTGCGCCTTCCGGACCTCGCCGATGCCGGTTTCCGTCCCATGGGCGGCCGCCTGTTCGCGACGGACCAGGGGCCGGCGGCGATGGTGCTGTACGACGATGGGAACGGCCACACGGTGAGCTTCTACGTCCGCCCGCCGGGCCCGGCCCGGCGCTTCCTGCCACGCGGCGCGCGCGAAGACGACGGCCTGCTGGCGAACTACTGGTCGGAAGGCAGCCACAACTACGCCGTGGTGACCCTGTCCGACACGGCCGGCCGCCAGGCGGCGGGACGCGTCACCGGCAAGGCGATCTAACGAAGATTCCGGTCGTCGGAAGGTTCCTGCGCGCTGTAGGAGCGCGCCTTGCGCGCGACATCTTTTCGCGAGACGCCACAGGACCTGTTACCTGATCGCGAAAGGCTGTCGCGCGCAAGGCGCGCTCCTACACCGCGTGGGGGGGCCTCTATACGCGTTCGTGCAGTTCGCCCGAGTGCAGTTCCAGCGTCCGGTCCATGCGGCCGGCAAGGCGCGAATCGTGCGTGACCAGCACGAAGCTCGTACCGATTTCGCGATTGAGCTCGATCATCAGCTCATAGACATGCGCCGCGTTGGCCTCGTCGAGGTTACCCGTGGGCTCGTCGCCGAGGACGCAGGCTGGACGGGTTACCAGGGCGCGCGCAACCGCACAACGCTGGCGTTCGCCACCGGACATCTCGGCCGGACGGTGACGCAGGCGCGCACCCAGGCCAACGCGCTCCAGCAACGCCGTGGCTTCCTTCTGCGCCTGTCCGATCGACACGCCGCGGATCAGCAGCGGCATGCACACGTTCTCGAGCGCGGTGAATTCCGGCAGCAGATGGTGGAACTGGTAGATGAAGCCCAGCGAGCGGTTACGCTCGCGCCCGCGCTCGGCATCCGACAACTCGGAAAGCACGCGGCCGTTGACTTCGACCTTGCCCGCGGTGAGCGTGTCGAGACCGCCGATAATGTGCAGCAAGGTGGACTTGCCCGAGCCGGACGCGCCCACGATGGCCATGGTTTCACCGCGGCGCAGCGCGAAGTTCACGTTCGAGAGCACGCCCGTTCGCAGGTCGCCCTCCTCGTAGACCTTGGCGACGCCGGTGGCGCGCAGGACGATGTCGTCGTTCGGCTTATTCATAGCGGAGCGCCTGGGCGGGCTGCGTGCGCGAGGCGCGCCACGCCGGGTACAGCGTGGCCAGCAGGGAGAACGCGAAGGTCACCAGCACCACCCAGCCGACGTCGGACCAGAGCAGCTGGCTGGGCAGTTCGCTGATGTAGTACACGTCAGGCGACAGGAAGCTCTGCCCCGTGACGTGCTCGATCCACTTCACGATGGCCGGCAGGTTGAACGAAAGCAGCGCGCCGGTCAGTACGCCGAAGCCGATACCCACGATGCCCACCAGCACGCCCTGCACCATGAACATGCCCATGATGCTGCGCGGCGTGGAACCCAGCGTGCGCAGGATGGCGATGTCGGCCTGTTTGTCGGTAACCAGCATCATCAGCATGGAAATGAGGTTGATCACCGCGACGAGGATGATCAGCGAGAGAATGATGAACATCACCTTCTTTTCCATCTCGATGGCGCGGAAGAAGTTGGCGTGGGTATCCATCCAGGTTTCGACGCGGTAGGACTGGCCCAGCTTGTTCACCAGTTCCTGCGCCACCGGGAAGGCTTCGCGCATGTCGTCGAGTTTCAGGCGGATGCCGGTGGGCCCGTCGAAACCGTTCAGCCGTTCGGCGTCCTGCATGGAGATGAGCGCGAGGTTCGCGTCGTACTCCTGCATGCCTAGCTCGAAAATGCCGCTGACGGCGAAGCTGCGCAGCTTCGGCACGGCACCCATGGGCGTGGCCGTGAACTGGGGCACCACGACGGTGACCTTGTCGCCGACCTGCACGCCCAACGTGAGGGCAAGCTCGCGGCCGAGCACGATCTTCCAGCTGCGGTCGGTCAGGTCGCCCATCTTGCCTTCGACCATGTGCTGGTCGATGTCGGACACCTTCGGCTCCATCGACGGCACGATGCCGCGAATGAGCGCACCGCTGGGCCGGCGGGCCTGCAGGAAGGCCTGGATTTCCACATAGGGCGCTGCACCGCGCACGTGCTTCGTGGACTCTGCGGTCTTTACCGCCGCCTGCCAGTTCTGCACGGTTTCGTCGATGCCGGACACGGTGACGTGCGAGACGGCGCCGAGGATGCGGTTGCGCAGTTCGCTGTCGAAGCCGTTCATGACCGACATCACCGTGATGAGCGCGGTGACGCTGATCGCGATGCACACGATCGACACGGTGGAAATGAAGGAAATGAACTGGTTGCGACGCTTCGCCCGCGTGTAGCGCAGTCCGATGAAGAGCTCTAGGGGTCTGAACATACCTGTCGACAACAGCCTGGGATGAGGGGGTGCCGTATAAGACACGCACCGCGCCGCAGAGTGCCCGATGCAGCCTTCGGGGGCAAGCCGATAGGTTAAACGGCGGTTCGCAGCCTGGCGCGGAGGAAGCGGAGATCGTCGGCCGGCGTGTTGTCCGGAAGGAGGGCCACCTGCCCTTCGCCGCCCCGCCAGCGCAACCGCAGGAACACTGCACTGGCGAAAAGCCGCGATTCCGCCAGTTCCGCAGGCACGTCACGGCCGCTCCGCAGGGTGACCGTCCACAGTCCGGCGGGCGAAAGCCTGAAAGCGGCGACCGGTGAGCGACGGAAGGCGCGGAGGCGCAGCAGGCCAAAGGCGCCAACGACCGCCGTCAGCGGCCAGCGGAAGTACCACGGCAACGACGTAAAGAACGGAGCCACGGTGGCGAGGCACAGGACTGTCGCCACGAGGGCGGTCAGCGTGGCCGAAGGCCGGTGCTCAAAGCTGGTGCCTCGTGCGGATGTCATCGATGATCCCCTGCCAGTCGTCGCGGGGGGCGCGGGCATGACCCATCACCCAGTCCCAGAGATCGGGATCCTGCACGTCCAGCAGTTCGTCGAATGCCAGCCGCGTGGCTTCGCCCGCGTCGGCGAAGCGCTCGTCGAGCCAACCGCCGAAGAGGCGGTCAAGCTCGCGCGTACCCCGGCGGGTACGCCATCGAAGGCGTTTGAGGCGGGCTTCGTCCATCGGTTTCCTCGGCATCCGCCCGGATACACCGGGCTTGGTAGGAGTGCGCCCTGCGCGCGACAGCCTTTGAGGCCGTGAGCAGCTGGGCCCTGATGCTCTTCGCGCAAGGCTGTCGCGCGCAAGGCGCGCTCCTACATGGCTGGTCAGGCCGAACGGCGCTCCACGATCAGCTTCTTGATCTCCGCGATCGCCTTTGCCGGGTTCAGACCCTTCGGGCAGGTGCGCGCGCAGTTCATGATCGTGTGGCAGCGGTACAGCTTGAACGGATCCTCAAGGTCGTCCAGGCGATTGCCGGTGTCCTCGTCGCGGCTGTCCACGATCCAGCGGTAGGCCTGGAGCAGGATGGCCGGACCGAGGTAGCGGTCGCCGTTCCACCAGTAGCTCGGGCACGACGTGGAGCAGCAGGCGCAGAGGATACACTCGTAGAGACCGTCGAGCTTCTTGCGGTCTTCCGGCGACTGCAGGCGCTCCTTGTCGGCGGGTGCCGGGCTCTGCGTGCGTATCCACGGCTTGATCGACGCGAACTGCGCATAGAAATGCGTGAGGTCCGGCACCAGGTCCTTCACCACCGGCATGTGCGGCAGCGGGTAGATGTTGACCGTGCCGTTGCCGCACTCCTCGATGGCCTTGGTGCAGGCCAGCGTGTTCGTGCCAGCGATGTTCATGGCGCAGGAACCGCAGATGCCTTCACGGCACGAGCGGCGCAGCGAGAGCGTGGAATCGATCTCGTTCTTGATCTTCAGCAGGGCGTCGAGAACCATCGGACCGCACGTGTCGAGATCGACCTCGTACGTGTCGGTGCGCGGGTTCTGGCCGTCGTCCGGCGTCCAGCGATAGACCTTGAAGGTGCGCACGTTCTTCGCGCCCTTCGCCGGGAAATGCTTGCCGGCCTGGATCTTGGAATTCTTGGGTAGCGTGAACTCT
>NZ_DASYDO010000068.1:0-132494 GCF_036499525.1 Luteibacter sp.
CGAAGCAGCTGCGCGGCCAGCAGGCGATGCGCGCCCGCGAGAAGCGCGCGATTGCCAGCGTGAACAACAATCTGGGCGACGCGGTCGGCCAGCTTTATGTGAAGGATTATTTCCCGGCCTCGTCCAAGGCCGACATCCAGAACATGGTGACCAACATCAAGGCGGCGTTCGACAAGCGCGTCTCCGGCCTCACCTGGATGGACGAGGCGACCAAGGCCGAGGCGCGCAAGAAGATCGAGACGATGCGCGTCGGCATCGGCTATCCCGAGAAATGGCGCAGCTATGCCGGCCTGGAGGTCAGGGCCGACGATCCGGTCGGCAACATGCACCGCGCCCGGCTCGCCGAATATCGCCACCAGCTCTCCAAGCTCGGCCAGCCGGTCGATCGCGGCGAATGGTGGATGGAGCCGCAGACGGTCAATGCGGTCAACCTGCCGCTCCAGAATGCGCTCAACTTCCCGGCGGCGATCCTGCAGGCGCCGTTCTACGATCCGGCGGCGGACGCGGCGAGCAATTATGGCTCGATCGGCGCGGTGATCGGGCATGAGATCAGCCACAGCTTCGACAATACCGGCGCCGATTTCGACTCGGCCGGGACGCTGCGCAACTGGTGGACGCCCGACGATCTCAAGCATTTCGAGGCGGCGGGTACGGCGCTGGCGGACCAGTATAGCGGCTATGAAGTGCTGCCGGGGCTGCGCCTCAACGGCAAGCAGGTGCTCGCCGAGAATATCGCCGATGTGGCGGGGCTGACCGCAGCCTATGAGGCGTATCACGCCTCGCTGGGCGGCAAAGTCGCGCCGATCATCAACGGCATGACCGGCGACCAGCGCTTCTTCCTCGCCTTCGCGCAGTCCTGGCGCACGAAGACCCGCGACGCCGCGCTGCGCCAGCAGGTGATCGGCGACGGTCACGCGCCGGGCCCGTTCCGCGCACAGACCGTGCGCAACCTCGACCCGTGGTACGACGCGTTCCAGCCGAAGCCGGGGCAGAAGCTGTACCTCGATCCGAAGCAGCGCGTGCGGATCTGGTAACAAGGCTTCGTTGTAGGAGCGCGCCCTGCGCGCGACGTCTTTTCGCCGAGAGCAACGGGACCTGTTGCATTTCGCGAAAGGCGGTCGCGCGCAGGGCGCGCTCCTACAATCCGCGATCAGGTTTGTCGACGCACGCGGCGTTCTAGCGCCGCCAGGACGGCATCCACCGTCAGCGCCAGCGCGCCGACCAGCAATGCGCCCTGCACGACGTACGCGGGGTTATTGCCGACCAGGCCTTCCACGATCGGCGAGCCTAGCGTGGTCGCACCGACAGCCGAACCGATGGTCGCCGTGCCGACACCCACGATCGCCGATAGACGTACGCCGGCCATGACCGGCCCGGCAGCCAACGGCAGTTCCACGTCCAGAAGGCGGCGCCAGCGGCCGTAACCCATGCCGTCCGCCGCGTGCAACGCGTCCGCCGGCACCTGGTCCAGCCCCGCCACGGTCTGGCCCAGCACGGGCAGCACGCCGTAGAGAACCAACGCCAGCAAGGTGGGCGCAGCACCGAAGCCCAGCAAGGGCACCGCGATTGCCAATACCGCCACCGGCGGAACGGTCTGCCCGATGACCGCCACCGCGCGGACGGTGGGAAGCAGCGAACGCCCCGCCGGACGCGTGGCGACGATGCCGAGACCGAGGCCGATCGCGACCGCCACCGACGTAGCCGCCACGACCAGGCCGAGATGCGCCAGCGTCAACGAGAGGAACGATGTACGCGTGTACAGCGGATGCGTGAGTTCGGGCTGCCAGGCGTGAAACCATCCGCCCACGTGCGGCAGCCCCAGCAACAGCAGGACCAGCACCGCGAAAGGCGCGAAAACCCTCATGCGCCGCGCGCCACGAGATCGACGAGGACGATCGCACCGACGGCCTGACCATGCTCGTGCACCGGCAAACGGTCGCGTCCCTGGGTGAGCATCGCCCCGAGCGCTTCCTGCAACGTGGTACCCGCATCCACCGGCTCGCCTTCCGCCTGTTCGCCGCGCCGCATGTTCTCCCCGACCGTGCGCACGGCGAGTTCGCGCAGTCGCGCGCGCGTGCCGCCGACGAAATCGCGCACGCGTTCGTCGGCGGGAGCATGGAGCAGTTCCAGCGGTTTGCCCACCTGCACGAGGCCGCCGTCCAGCATCAGGCCCACGCGGTCGCCCAGGCCGAAGGCTTCGTCCATGTCGTGCGTGACGAACAAGATCGTCGTGCCCATGTCGCGCTGAATGGCCTTGAGGCTGCCCTGCAACGATTCGCGGGTCAGCGGATCGAGTGCGCCAAACGGCTCGTCCATCAGCACGATGCGCGGGCGGGCCGCGAGGGCGCGCGCCACGCCGACACGCTGCTGCTGACCGCCCGAGAGCGTATGGGGATAGCGCTCCGCCATGCCGTCAAGGCGCAGCAGCGCGATCAGCTCGTCGACGCGTGCGCGGATGTCGGCTTCCGGCCAGCGCAGCAGGCGTGGCACCGTCGCGATGTTTTCCGCCACCGTGCGGTGGGGGAACAAGCCCACGGACTGGATGGCGTAGCCGATACCGCGGCGCAGGGTTTCGACGTTGCGCGTGGCGACATCCTCGCCATCCACGCGCACGCAACCCGCGTCGACGTGGACGAGGCGGTTCACCGTGCGCAACAACGTGGACTTGCCCGAGCCCGATGGCCCCACCAGCACGAAGAACTCACCATCCTCGACGCGCAGCGACAGGTCGTCGATCACGACATGGTCACCGAAGCGCTTGCGGACGTGCTCGAACTCGATCATGCGCGGCGCTCCGTAAGGGCCAGCAGCCCCTGGAAAAGAAGGTCGACAGCCAGGGCCATCACGATGATGGCGAGCGTACCCAGCATCACCATGTCCATGGCGCCCTGTCCGATGCCGAGGAAGACGAACCGGCCCAGCCCGCCCGCGCCGATCAATGCGGCGACGGCGGCAAGCCCGATGGTTTGCACGGCGACGATACGCAGGCCCGCGAGCAGCACCGGCCAGCCGAGCGGCAGCTGCACGCGCCACAGCAACTGCGCGCGGCTCATGCCGAGGCCCCGTGCCGCTTCGCGCGCATCGCCCGGCACGGCGTCCAGGCCGGCGACGGTATAGCGCACCACGGGAAGCAACGCATAGAGCAGCAGCGCGAACACCGCGGGCGCGGCCCCCGTGCCACCGAAACCCAGCGCGCCGAGCGCCGGCCACGCGTGTGCAAGCCAGGCGAAAGGAGCTATCAGCAAGGCGAACAATGCCAGCGACGGCACGGTCTGCAGGAACGCGAGGATACCGACGAGCACGCCGTCGCCGCGACGTGTACGCCATGCCCACCACCCCAGCGGCGCGCCGATCAGAAGCGCCAGCACAAGGGTGATCGCGGCGAGCCGCAGGTGCTCGCCTGTCGCGGCGGTGAACGGCGCGCGCTGTGCCTGCCATTCGCGCACGAGCGACAGACTGTCGAACGCACCGGCCACGAAGGCCAGGGTGACGGCTGCGAGCGCAGCGAGCCATGCACCGGCCTGTGCGGCTTTGTGCATGCCGCGCAGGTGGTCGAGCAGGAGCAACGCGGCGGCAAGCCAACCGAGCCAGAAGCCTGCACCAGCCTGCACCCGCGTATAAGGGGTGGCGTGCATGAGGATCCGATGGGCGTCAGCACCGGCAAGCAGTGGCAAGCCGACGACGCCGGCCCAGGCTATGGCGAGCAGGAGCACCCGCCGCCCCGGAAAGGCGACCGACGAGCACACGACGACCAGAAGCCATCCACCCAGTACCGGCCACGCATGCGGGTTGAATGCTTCACCCGTCAGGAGACGGTTCGGTGCGATCCGCAGGAACGCCGGCAGGCATGCCGCGATCACCCCGACGATGGACAACACGAGAACTGGCAACGCCATACCGTTCGGCCGGCGGATCATTTGAGCAGCCCCTCGGAGCGCAGGTAATCCGCCGCCACTTTCGAGGCCTCTTCGCCATCGATCTGCGTTCGCGCATTAAGCCGGCGCAGCACGTCCACGGTCAGCGGGCGGAATGCCGCCTCGAGCGGCGCACGCACACCGGGATAACGCTGCAGCACCTCCTCGCGAAACACGGGCGCGGGCTGGTAAACCATCTCCACATGCGCGGGATCGGCCAGCACCGTGAGCCCCGTGATCGCGATCGCGCCGTCGGTGGAATAGACCATGCTCGCATTCACGCCCGAGATGCCTTCCGCCGCAGCCTTGATCGTCGCCGACGTATCGCCCCCGGCGAGCACCAGCAACTGATCGCCCCGCAGGCTGAAGCCATAGGTGGACTGGAAGGCCGGCAACGCCGCATCGCTCTCCACGAATTCCGCCGAACCGGCCAGCAGCACATCGCCACCACCGTTCGCCCAGCGCGCTAAGTCGCGCAGCGTATGCAGGTCCTCACGCTTCGCCACGTCGCTACGCACCCCAATCGCCCAGTGATTGTCGGCGGGGGCCGGTGTCAGCCAGACGAGCCGGTTAGCGGCAAGATCCAGCGAAGCGGCGAGCGCATAGGCCTTGCCGGCGTCGCGGAACGACGGATCGCTTTCGCGATGGAAAAAGAAGGCCGCGTTCCCCGTGTATTCCGGATAGACGTCGAGGTCGCCGTTGAGCAGCGCACGGCGAACGATCGACGTCGGCCCCAATTGGGTGCGATCGACCGCGGGCACGCCTTCGTGGCGAAGCACCTGCAAGATCACCTGGCCGAGGAACGCGCCCTCGTTGTCCGCCTTGGACCCCACCCGCACGGGCACCTGCGCCTGGACCGCGCAGGCGACGAGGGCGAGGACGATTCCGGCAAGTCGGCGCGACACTCAGCGCCCCAGCATGTCGTTGAAGCCGCGCTTGAACGCGTCGTCGATCGGCGTTGCCTCCACGCTGGCGGGCAATGCAGCGAAGCGCGCCTCGAAGGCCCTCACCGCCGCGGCGAACCGCTCCGCCCTGCCTCCGTCGTCGCCTTCGTCCACGGCGTAGGCCAGTACGCGGGCAGCCTGCCCGGCCAGATCCACATCGTCGGGCAAGGACGAAATATCGCCCCATACCTGCTTGAGGTACTTCACCGCATCGCCGGCCCGGCGCATGCGATGCAACAGGCCGTCCGGCGGCGCGTGCTCGGGCGCGAAACGGGCGACGACGTCCTTGGCCTCGTTCACGGAAACCGCGCCGAGGTCCACGCGGATGCAGAGCCAGGCCGTGTCGAACAGCCAGGTACGGGGCTTCGGCTCGGCACTGTAAGGCAGGACCTCGCCGTTGAGTTCCACGCTCTCGGGGATGCCGGCGTCGAGGAATTCGACAACATAGGAGCGCGACGCGGGACGTCCGCGATAAGCGCCGTCCATGCCGTCGATGTGCACGCGGTGGGCCTGGCCGGCACGCCGGCTGCGGACACGGGTACGCGCGAATTCGCCGCGCCGGTAGCCCTGGCTCGTACCGTCGTCGTCGTACAGCGATGTGCACCCTTCGGCACCGGGAAACACCTGGAGGATCAGCGTATCGGGCACGGTGGCGAGGTCACGCAAGCCTTCCGGATACAACGGTACGACGCTTCCCGGGCGAACGAAGATCGGAATCTCCCCGAGCGTGTACGCGCGCCTGAACACGCTGCCGCCCTCGAAGGACTCGGCACCGTCACGGCTGTACCACAGGCCCGGCGGCAACCATACGGGGAACGGCGCCATGCCGTCGGCGCCGGCGGGCACCGTCACCGGCGCAACGAGGATGTCCTCGCCGAACATGTACTGGCCCGGGTACGCGTACGCTTCCTCGTGCCCCGGCCAGTGGTAGTACATGGGCCGGACGATCGAGACGCCGGTATCGTAGGCATGGCGTGCCGCCGCGTAGATATACGGGGCAAGCTGGTAGCGCAGGCGGATCGCCGCGAAGATCGCATCGCCGTAGGGGGGACCGAAGTGCCACGGCTCCTTGTGCAGGCTCGCCTCCTTCGCCGAATGCGTCCGCAGCACCGGGCTGAACACGCCGAGCTGCATCCAGCGCGCATAGAGTTCGGGTTCGAGGTGGCGCTCGGGCCGGGGGATCTTCTTGTCGAACGTGTGCCCGCCGATATCGTGGCTCCAGTAACCGTAGAGCACGTTGGACGCCATCGACGTGAAATGCGGCTGGTAGGCGAGCGACGCCCACGAGATCACGCTGTCGCCGGAGAAACCGATCGGATAGCGGTGGTTACCGAGCCCGCCCCAGCGATGGTAGATGAGGCCGCGCCGGTCGCCGTCGCGCTGCATCCCGGTGAAGAAGACATGGTTGAGCCACCACGTGTTGGAGAGGCCCGGGAGAGCCTTCGACTCGGGCCACTGCTGCCAGTCCAGCCACCAGAAATCGACACCCTGCGCCTCCAGTGGACCGAGCACGGTGTCGAACAGCGCGCGCATATAAGGCTGTGATGCGCCCTCGAAAGGTATCGGTGCCTGCGTGGACGTATCCCACGACAATGCCTTCGCCATCGCTTCGTATCGCTCCTCGTGCGGCATCACGCCCGAAGCAGGATGCAGGTTGAGTGTGATGCGAAGGTTCTGCCCATGCGCCCAGCGCATGAAGGCTTTGGGATCGGGAAAGAGGCTGCGGTTGAAGGTGTATCCCGTCCAGCCCGATGCCTCGCCGAAAACGTCCTTGTGCTCGTGGCCCGGCCGCAGCGACAGGCCCGGCGTCGTGTGCCAGTCCATGTCCAGCACCAGCACGTCGAGCGGAATGCGCTCCTTTTCGAAGCGGGCACCGAGTGTGCGCAGCTCTTCGTCGGAGTAGTTCCAGTAACGCGACCACCAGTAACCGAACACGAAGCGCGGCGGGATCGGTTGCGGTCCGGCGATCGCGGCGAAGTCGCCCAGCGCCGCGCGGTAATCGCGGTCGTACCCGAAGAAGTACAGGTCCTGGCGGTCGCCCTGCGGCCGATCGACCACCCAGCCGGCGTCGTCGATGCCGAAGCTATCCGTGTCGTCGATCACATGCCAGCCGTCACGCGCGATCAGCCCGTCTTCCAGCGGCAGCTTGCTGCCATCCTGCCAGGTATCGCCTTCGTAGCGATCCAGCGTGCGATACGTGCCACCCAGGTTCGCCTTCTGCGCGTCGCCAGGATTCCAGGTCACCGCTTCGCCGTCGCGGCGGACGAGGACGGCGAGGTTCGCGGCGCTGAAGCGGCCACTGTCTTTGTCGTAACGAACCCGCAACGGACCGGTGTCGATCTCGATGAAGCGGTCGTCTTCGATCAGGGTGAATGGCGGAACGTCCAAAGCCCGATGCACGACGATTTGCGTACGGCCGTCGCGGAATGCCTCGGCGGCGCTCCATTCAAGGCGGACGAGGCGCGGCGTGAGCACGGTGAAGCGGACCTCGCCGCGCTCGACGATGGCCTCGGTCCTGGCCGCCGCACCGGCACCCGGGCGACACTGTGTCGTTGCTTCCATGGGCTCGGATCACCTCTTTGCGAAACTGAGGTGGACCATTATGACTCAGGGCAGCATGCAGCGATTGCGTCCTTCGCGCTTCGCGGCATAGAGCGCGCGATCCGCGCGATCGAATGCATCGGCGGCGCCTTCATGCGCATGGAACTGCGTGATGCCACCGGACATCGTCACCGTCACCGGCCTTGAACTCGCGTGAAAGGCCAGCCTCGCCACCGTGGCGGGCGACACAAGGCGCGGCCTTCCAGGTCGCGCGCCAGCGTCTGGCCCACGATACGACGGCATCGTACGCCGAAGCGGGTTCAGCGATGGATCGGCCGGCTCCCCTGTGGCCGCTGCCGACGTCAGGGCCCCTGACGAAGGGCGACAATAGACCGAGCGGCAGGACTTTTTTTCCGCGAGACCACCGTCCGTTCGCTGTCGATGGCGATGGATTGCTCTGCCAGGGCCGCGACGCCCGGGCGGTGCGAGACCACCAGCAGGATCGTGTGGGGAAGGCGCCGCTTCAGGGCCGCCAGCACGTTCAGTTCGGCGGCCGCGTCCAGGGCGCTGGTCGCCTCGTCCAGCACGGCCAGCCGCGGCTGGCGCAGAATCACCTGGGCCAGCAGCAGACGCTGCAGTTCGCCACCGGAAAGCCGGCTCGATGCGTCGGCCAGCGCGGTATCCAGGCCTTCCGCGCTGTCGTCGAGGCGGTGATCCAGACCCACGTCGGCAAGGGCCAGGCGCAAGGTCGCGTCGTCGGCATCCGGTGCCGCCCATGCCAGGCATTCGCGTACCGAGTGTTGCCAGAGGCGGACGCCCTGGCTGACATAGGCACCCTTGCGCACCAGGGCGCGATACGCGTCGAAGCTCAGGCTGCCCTGGTCCGACCACGCGGAGAACGTTTCCGGCGGCGCCATCCCTGCAAGGACGTCGACGAGGCTGGTCTTGCCGATCCCGGAGTCGCCCTGCACGAGCGTGAGCTCCCCCGGCACCAGCGCGATATTCGTCACCTCGATCCCACGTACCGGCGGCCGGACCAGCATGTGGTCGATGTGAACCGGCACGGCGCCCGACGGATCGCCGGCACCATGCAGGCCTGATTGCGCCACGGGCAGCTCCATGTACCGGCGCCACAGTTCGATGGCCGGCACCGCCGAGCGCAATTGCTGGAAACTCTGCCGGGTGGTCGCGACATAGGGCAGCAGGCGCCCCAGCAGCAGGCAAACCGCGACAAGCGAAGCGGCATCGATGCCGTGCCAGCGCCGCGCCAGCATGAAGAGGCCGGCGATGCCTGCCGCGCAGACCAGTTCGAGCACCAGACGACCGGATGCGATCAGTTCAAACTGGCGTGCGTAGCCACGGCACAGCCCGGCGGCGACCTCGCCATAGCTCGCCTTCTCCGCATCCTCGCGCCCGAACGAGCGAACGTGGCGCAACCGGCGCGGCAGATCCTCGCTGTGCCAGAACAGGCGCGTCATACCTGCGACGTAGGCTCTTGCCACCTCGGTCTGCTCCCGGCCGAAGGCACGCGAGGCCAGCAGGCCCGCCGCGGCGAACACCGGCACGGCAAGCATCAGCGGCGGCGACACCCAGAAGGCGAAGGCGAGATTCACGGCAGCGGTCGTGCCCGCGACGAGCAACTGCTGCAACGCGCTGAGTCCCTGGACCGCGATCTCGGTGTTATGGGTGAGCACATTGGCGATTTCCGCCGACGTGGCATCCGCGAGGGCTGGCAAGGGCGCATCCACCAGGCGGGCCTGGACGCGCCGGCGCAAGTCCAGGCCATAGCCCGCCGTGAGTCGTGCGCCCAGTCGCGCAGCCTGCCAGCGCAGGAGGGTGAACACAGCGGTCGCGAGCGCGAAGATGGCCGCCGGCGCGTCGCTGTCGGGTGCCGGGAGGAGGAAGTGCGGCAAGGAGAGATCGTGTACCGGTTGCACCAGCGGCACGAGCAGCAATGCCGCGACGCTGCCCGCGAGGGCCGAGCCCAGCGACAGCGCGACGTACATCGCGATCTTCGGACGATCGCCTCGTGGCAGCGTGTCCAGCAGGGCGCGCAGCGGCGAGGGGGTTCGCTCGGTGGGGCCGGTAGCCATGTCAGTCCGTCGTGCCGGAGCGATCCAGCAGCCGGTCCAGGGCCTGGATGGCGTCGCGTGGATGCGGACCGCGGCGCAACGCGTAAACGCCGGTCCGGTTGATCCGCTGCACGAAACGGTCCCATCCCGCGTGTCCTGCCGCATACGGCTGGTCGGCCGACAACATCGACGGGACGAATTCCCAGGGGACGGGTTTGAGCAGGTCGTCCGGCCCATCGGCGGGCTCGCTGGAGACGAAGACCGCGGCAGCCAGGCGCAACGGCGCCTGCGCGGAAAACCCCGGCCGCTCGCGCAGGTCGGCCTCGTATTTGGCAACACCGCTGCGTCGGCGGATCACCGGCGAACGTTCGATCCACTCGCGTGCGACGGGGTCGTCGACGAAGCGTAGCGTGTCGTGCTTCACATGGAGGAAGTTCGGCACGCCGGTGGCGAGCAGGTTTTCGGGGTGCACGAAGACACTGTCTTCCGCGAGCAAGTCCATGCCGTGCAGAAGGCCTTGCAGTGTCAGGGTCGATTTACCGGCGCCGCTAGGTCCGAGCAGGAGCACGCCCAGGCCGTTCTTGCCGATACACGCGCCATGCAGTGGCACGAGGTTCAGCACGCGAGGGGCCAGGAGAAAGACGGCGAACTCCAGCAACTCGTAGCGCACGTGGTAAGGGAACGCGAGCATGTCTTCGGAAACGATGATGAGCCCCCGGCGCTGGGCCGGAGCGAGGACCACGTAGTTAGACGCGTCGACGACCCCGCAAAGCAGGCCCCTGCCCCCTTGCATGCGGACGGGTGGCGGCTCGACGAAACCCTCCCCCGCCGTTCGCGGCACCACGCGGAGTTCGACGTGGAACTCTGGGGAAAGTCCGGGAAAACGGTGCCCGGGAAGGCCGCCATAGGCCGCTTCGACCAGTTCGAGCAAGGCGATGCTGTCGCTCTCGAAACGGAAACGGGCACCGAGGACCTCACGGCTCATGCAGATGGCCGGACGCAGGCGCTCCCCGAACGGGTCGGCGAGCGGGTCGTCGCGCAGGGGGATATCGCTGGGGAACATCATTACCGGTCGGTCATCCTCTGGCCGGAGCCCACGGACCCGTGGGTGCGTCGCGCGACGGGAATGGTTGTCCCGCGACCCGGGAACACCGTGAGGCAACCTCCCCGGGTGGGTACGGCACTTACGACCATTGCAGCGTCGCCCGCGCGGCGTCCCGATGGTTCCGTTCGAGGCTTCCACCCGATGCTGAAGATCCAGGTAGGCCACTCCTATTTCCTTCGTTACGACAGGAAGCAGTGGGAGCGGGGCAAACCCTATCCCCCGCTCGCGACCATCCAGATCGCGGCACTGCTGCGTCGCATGGGCCATGAGCTTTCGCTGTTCGACGCGATGCTGTCCGACGGCGTCGAGGACTATATGCCGGCCTTCCAGCAGGCGGCACCCGGCCTCGTCGTCTTCTACGAAGACAACTTCAACTTCCTCACGAAAATGTGCCTCGGCCGCATGCGCGATGCCGCATGCCGGATGATCGCCGAGGCCCAGGCCGCGGGCGCCCGCGTGATCGTCGCCGGCTCCGACGCGTCCGACCAGCCCGAGCCGTTCCTCGCCGCCGGCGCCGACGTGGTCCTCGTCGGCGAAGGCATCGCCGCGTTGACCGCGCTCGTGGAGCGGCTGGAGCGCGACCCGGACATCGACGACGATGCGTGGACGGCAGGCCTGCCCGGCGTCGCCACCATCGTGGACGGGGTCGTCCGCAGGGGCCACGTCGGCCCGCGGCCGCCCGACCCGCGCGTGGTGGGACAACCTGCCTGGGACCTGCTCGACATCGAGCGCTATCGCGATTTCTGGCGCGAACGCCACGGCTACTTCAGCCTCAACATGGCCGCCTCGCGCGGTTGCCCGTTCCGCTGCAACTGGTGCGCTAAACCCATCTGGGGCAACCACTACAACCAGCGGACCGCGCAGGACGTCGCCGCCGAGATGACATGGCTCAAGCGCACCTACGCGCCCGACCATATCTGGATGGCAGACGACATCTTCGGTTTCCGCGCCGACTGGGTGAGCGAATTCGCGCAGCACCTGCACGACGAAGACGGATCGGTTCCCTTCACCATCCAGACGCGCGCCGACCTTGCCAGCGAACGCATGTGTACCGCGCTTGCGAAGGCCGGTTGCGCCGAAGCCTGGATCGGCGCGGAAAGCGGCAGCCAGCGGGTGCTCGATCGCATGACCAAAGGCACCCGCGTGCCCGAACTCATCGGAGCCCGTCGGCGCCTGGGCGCGCATGGCATCCGTGTCGGCTTCTTCATCCAGCTCGGCTATATCGGCGAGCAACTCGACGACCTGCTCGCCACGCGCGAACTCGTAGCGGACGCCGCGCCGGACGATATCGGCGTCAGCGTCTCCTATCCGTTGCCAGGCACAACGTTCTTCGAAGAGGTGAAGGCGCAGCTCGGCGACAAGACGCACTGGGACGACAGCGCCGACCTGGCCATGATGTTCCGCGGTGCCTACGACTCCGACTTCTACCGCAGCTTCCGCGATCTCCTGCACGACCAGGTGACGCTGCGGCAGGGCGTCATCAACAGCACCGCGGAAGCCGCGTTGTGCAAACGCTGGGATGCCTTGATCGCAAGCGAGCGCGCCCACCGTAGCGAACAACCCACGCTGCCATCGTCCATGGCGATGCAAAGCGTCGCCCTGCCCTTCGTCTGAGGCCCGTTATGTCCCCTCCGCTCAAGCTCGTACGTCGCGGTCTCCACGACACCACCGAGATCCTGGCGGCGGAACTCGCGCTCGCGCTTCCCGGTACCGACATGCCGCGCTGGACCGAACTGGAGTGGCGCCTTGCGACCGCCGCGGCAGTCGCCCATGGCATTTCGCCTCTGCTCTGCCGTTTTTCCACCTGGCAGCGCCCGGCGTGGCGACGGTTTCTCGTGGAGCAACGCGGGCATGTGGCGCAGCGGCATGAAAGGATCGCCACGCTGCTCCAGCACATCGACGCGGCAGCCCGGACCGCGGGTTTGCCGCTCATGGCACTGAAAGGCGCGGCGCTGCATGCGCTGGGGCTCTACGCCCCGGGCGACCGGCCGATGGCGGACATCGACCTGCTCGTCGACGAGGTGCATGCCGATGCGACGGCAGGGTTGCTGGCGTCGCTCGGTTACGAAGCATCCTTCGCGCAGTGGAAACACCGTGTGTTCAAGCCAGCCGGCGTCGTGCCCGTGACGGGCCTCGGCGAGCATCGCGACACGCCGGTGAACATCGAACTGCATACACGCATCCACGAACGCCTGCCGGTCGCCACCGTCGACATCACCGCGCAGGTCCGTTCGCACGAAGCGCCGCCCGGCATCAACGCCTATCCGTCGATGGGTGCGCTGATGAGCCACCTGCTCCTGCACGCCGCGGGCAATATCTGCGGCCGAAGCCTGCGCCTGATCCACCTCAACGACATCGCGCTGCTAGCTTCGCGCATGGCACCGGCCGACTGGGAGCCGTTGTGGGAGGCGGACGCTCCGTGGTGGGCCTTGCCGCCGCTCGGCCTCGTCGCACGCTATTACCAGGGCGCGGTTCCCAAGGCCGTGCTGGCCCGCCTGGAGCGCGACTGCCCGCCACTCCTCCGCGCCTTCGCCCGCCGCCAGACACTCACGAGCCTGTCCTGCTCGAACCTCTGGCTGAACGCGCTTCCCGGGCTGGAATGGTCGCGCTCCCCCGGTGACGCTGTCCGCTATCTGAAGAACCGCCTCCGTCCAACGCAGGAAAGCGTGAAGGAACGCGCCGACATGGTCCGCACGCAGGCGTGGCTGCAAGGCCAGGACTGGGTCACCCTGGGCCACCGCCGCCGCCTGCTGACCTGGCTGACCCGGCCGGTTCCGCGCATGGATACGTTGTACGTGGTGCGCAAGGCGCTCGAACATGGCGCGCCGCTCACCATCTAGGACGAGGGCTCAACGGGAACGGGTCAGGTCGTCGTAGAGCATCTGGAACGATGCTGCCGTATGGTCCGCGTTTTCCGCTAGCGCAAGGCGTTGCGCTTCTGTCGCCAGCCGCAGGCGCAGGTGGTCGTCGTCGATGACCTCGGCGACGGCATCGGCCAGCGCGTTCGCATCGCCCACGGGAACGGCGAGCGCCGCCGTCGATGCCCATTCGGCGATGTGTCCTACCGCGGTACCGACGGTGGGCACGCCCGCCACGGCCGCCTCGAGGAGCACCAGCGGGCCTGCCTCATGCAGCGACGACATGACGAGCAGGTCCGCCGAGGCTATGAGCGGACGCAGTTCGCGCTGGGTGCGGAAGCCGAGGAAGCTCACGCGCTTCTGGAGGCCAAGGCAGCGCGACAAACGCTGGACCTCGCCATCCAGGGTATCCACACCGACGATGCGGAGGTCGAAGTCCATGCCCGCGTTCGCCAGCTTGGCCATGGCTCGCAACAGGGTCGGTTGATCCTTCACGCGATTCAGGCTCGCGACGTGGATGAGTTGCGCGGGACCCCTGTCGCGCGGGCGCGGTGCGAGCGGTGTCCACGCATCGGTATCCACGCCCAGCGGTATGCGGTACGCGGGAATACCCAGCGCACGCAGCGAACGAACGATCGGCGCGCTCGCGGCGCTGACGGTGTCCGCCATGCGCAGCACGAGTGCTTCGCGCAGGCGGCCGCGCCACTTCCGGCGGCCACCGTAGAGGATCGAATGCAGCGCCACGAGTTCGCCGCCGGCGATGTGCACGAGGCTGGGTAAACCGAGCGATTTCGCGGAAGCGACAGCGATGAAACCGCAATGTCCGGAGAAGATCGCCTGCACCACGTCGAACGGCATGCGCCGGTGTTCCGCGCGGATGGCCTGGATGGCGCGCCAGACGGTGCGCCCCGTCCCGATGTTATGGATGGTAGCCCCCCGCAGTGGCCACGACCCGGGCTCCGCTTCCTGGTGCAGCGCGAACACATGCACCTCATGCCCGCGCGCCAGCCGCTCGATCAGCGCGAGGAACGCGGGGATCACCTGCCTCTCGCCGTCGCGGGCCACGCCGCCGGGGAGCACCATGGCGATCTTCACGGCGAAACCTTCGCGGCGATCAGCTGCGCGTAAGCGTCAGCCCAGCGCGCACCCAAGGCATCGAAGGAGAGGGTCCGGTCGAAGTGTTCGCGCACCGCGCGTCGATCACTTCCCTTCACGAACGTGGCAGCGAGCGCGTCGGCGAGTGCCGTTGCGTCGCCCCGCCGCCACAGCTTGCCCACGCGGCCATCTCCCGTGATCGCCCGCGCGGCGGGGATGTCCGTCACCACGGGGAACGTACCGCAGGCCATCGCTTCCAGCAGGGCATAACCGGAGCTTTCGGCGACACTTGCGGAAACGTACACGTCCGCCGCACGCATGAGCGCTTCGATCCGGGCATGCGGCACGTTGCCGAGCAGGTGCACGCGTCCAGCGAGACGCGCGTCCCTACCGATCCGCTCCTGTACGTCGACCATCGAGGGCGCGGTGCCGAACGCGCAGTACAACTGGATATCTGGCAGGCGCTCGGCGGCACGTGCCACGCCGTCGAGCATCGTGATGGGGTCCTTGCCCGGAGCCAGGTGGCCCACCGAAAGTACGCACGGGGCGCCGTGCAATCCCGTGGCTGCGCGTGCTTCCGCCCGGTCGCCGGGCGTGAAGCGGCTGCTGCTTTCCGGTATGGCGAAGAACCGGGTGTCGTGGCGGAACAGGCCCCGGCGCAGGAAAGGCTCGGCCAGCTCCGGCGACGTGAAAGCGATGCCCGAGGCCACGCGGTACCAGTACCGCCATGGCAGGCGCCTCCAGCCGCGCGGTATGCCGTCGGCGTGATCCTGGAGAACGACCGGCGGCGAAGGGTAGGCCCGCGCCATGGCCGCCGCGTGGCGGGCGTAGGCGAGCCCGTGTACGTGTATGACATCCGCACGGAGTGAAGCGACGACGCTGGCGGCACGACGGCCTAGTTCGCCCGCGTTGCGCGTACCCCCCGTGTCGACGAAGCGATAGTCCACGCCTGCCCGCTCTACCTGGGCGTCGAATCCCGCCATCTGCACGACCGATACCCGCGTGCCGCCCCGGGTGACGATGTCCGCGATGTCCGCGAGCGAGCTCCAGCTCTTTAACACGTCGTCCACTGTCAGGGCCGGCGGCGCGCCGATGAAGTTGACCATGACGGCGTGCAAGCGCGATGCCCTCAGAGGCCCGACACCTGCGGCAGCCGCAGGCGCACCAGGCGATTGGCGAGGTTGAGCTCCCATGGCTTGTCGTAGCGGCGACGGCGATAACGCCACGCCGCCATCGCGCTCAGGCCACGCTTCGCCCACGGTGGCGAGCGCAGGTCCTGCACCGTGGGGAAGCGGCAGCGCAGTACCGTGACGAAATCCTGGATGTGCCGGCGCAGGTCGTCGCCCAGCCATGGCGCATCCGCATGGCAGGCATAGTCGACCCAGCGCTTCTCCGTCCACTCCTCCGGCGACGAGGGAAACGCCACCGGCTCGCCGTCCAGGTCCAGCAGCGGCATGGACGCGCGCTTGCCGCGATCCTTCTCGTGCTTGCTGCCTTCCGGCAGTGGCGTGTAGATGTACACGATGATTTCCGACTGCGGATTGATCTTCTTCAGTTCGCGGATGAACTCGAAGGTATGGATGGTCTCTTCCTCGGTGTTCACGGGGGGCGCGACCATGAAGGAGAGTTCCGGGATCACTCCGTTGCGCCGGCACAGTTCCGCCACTTCCAGGGTCTGGTCCGGGCGAGTGCCCTTGCGGATCTCCTTCAGCATCGCCCCGCTGGGCGACTCGGCACCGATATACGCCATCCGCAGGCGACTCTTGCGCACCAGCTTCCA
Organism: Luteibacter sp.; assembly: GCF_036499525.1. GTDB lineage: Bacteria > Pseudomonadota > Gammaproteobacteria > Xanthomonadales > Rhodanobacteraceae > Luteibacter. The sequence goes on from NZ_DASYDO010000068.1 coordinate 16,310, forward strand.
GGTCGATTCAGAGAGGTTCAGCAACGCATCGGAGCGCGCGTAGCACCACCAGGGCAGTTCCAGCTTCGCCATGATTTCGAGCAGCGGCACCATGTCCGCCTCGCGATCGAAGAAGTTGTGATCGAAGAACTGGATGGAATCGGCACCCAGTTCGTGCTTGAGATAGCGGAGGTCGCGTTCGAGGCGCGCCGTGGTGGGGAGTGCCGTCGTGCCGCCGAACATCGCCGCCACGCCGCAGAACGTGCAACGGAAACGGCAGCCGATCGCGGCCTGGTGAGCGGCCGTGCGCCGGCCGAGGAAGGTGGGCGCAAGGTAGCGGCGCGGATCGCCGAGCTTGCCGTAAGGCAGCACGATGCCGCTGTCGTCGAGCGAGAAGCGCCGGTTCGGGTTGTGCACGGCGACACCGTCGTGTTTCCACGAAAGCCCGCCGATGCGCGATACGTCCTGGTCGGGGCGACCCAGCGCCGCCAGCAGTTCGGGCAGGCTCTCCTCGCCCTGTCCACGTATCGCGTAATCGACGTACGGGGCGGACAGCGCGGTATCGGTATACAGCGTCGGGAAGTAGCCTCCCCAGATGATGGGCAGGTGGGGATGGCGTTCGCGTATCGCCCTGGAGACGGCGATTGACGGTTCCATCTGCGGGCCGCCCATGACGCTGAGGCCGACCGCGTCGAAACGCCCTTCCTCCAGCGCCCGCAGCGTGGCGCCGACCACGTCGCGATCCACGTTCCCGTCCACGATACGGCTCGTTCCGCTGCGATCCAGCGCCGCGGAAAGGTGCAGCAGCGACAGAGGGAACCGCGCGCTGGCGCGCGAGGTGATGGTCGGGTTGACCAACAAGGTGTTCGGGGACGACATCATGGCAGCGAACCGGGCGGAGGAGCGGGAATGCGGCGCAACCGGAACACCAGCGCCACCGGTACATCGAGCGCCTGGCGATCGAAATGCGCGCCCTCGGGAATGTCGGTGGGGTCCAGCATGGGTTCGAGCACGCGTTCGATCGCGAGGCCGAGGCGCAGGCAGGCCGCGTGCCAGTCACTATAGAGATGGGGCGTATGGCGCACGGCGTAGCGGTGACCGCCCGCCTTGAAATCGCGCAGCCATCCGAGCGCGTGGCCGGTCGGATGCACATCGCTGCAGAGGATACGGCCACCCGGACGCGTCACCCGGCGCAATTCGGCGAGCGCCGGCTCGAGCCGTTCGAGGTGTCCGATCGTCAGTCCGGACAGGGTGAGATCAGCGACGCCATCGCCCAGCGGCAATGCGTCCAGGCTGCCCTGTACCAACGCCACGCGAGACGCCGCATTCGCTTCCGCCGGCACCGCGGCGGCCCGTGCCAGCATCTCGGGCGACAGGTCCACGCCATGCACATGGGCGGCCCCGCGCGAAAGCGCGTGGCGCATGTAACGCCCGCTGCCGCAACCCGCATCTACCACGACCGTGTCACGCAGGTCGGTGGGCAGCAATCCAAGCATCGCGCGTTCTTCCGCGCGCATGACCGGGTTGTGCGCGTACGCCGGATAGTCCGCGGCCCAAAGCGCGTAGGCCAGCGCAGGTTCAAGGATGGGCGTAGCGGTCGTAGCGGTCATGCGTTGCCACCTGCCCGGCGAATCGCACGCTCGACGTGAGGCCGCGCTTCCAGCCCCGGCTCCATGGCCAGCAGGTCGGGATCGACGAAAGCGCGAGCCAGCAGCTTCGGCTTGCCGTCGAGCGTCACCGCCATCGTGTCGACATTCGCCGCGGCGAACCAGTCGGCGAAATCGGGATCGGCCAGGCAAGGCAGGCCGTCGCGCACCACGGCACGCAACTCGGCACGCGAGCGGCCCACGAAGTTATCCGCCACGTTGCCACCGCGGTCTTCGACGACCACGAAGTCCGCGACGCAAGCAGTATCGAGGCTGCCACGGGTGGGAAGGCCGAGGATGCGCGCGGCATCCACCGTCGCCAGTCCAAGCAACGCCTCGGAACCGAGTTCGCCGCGCAGGCGTTCGCAGTGCAGTTCCTCGAGCAGGTCGCGGGCGCCGCTCAGCCGCGAATCGCTGCCCAGCGCCAGGCGGCCCGCAGCCTGTAGCGGGCGCGGATCGAGCGAGCGCCCGAGCAATCGACGATTGCTCCCCGGGCACCAGACCACGCCGGCACCGGCGGCGATGACCCGCTGGATGTCGCGTGCACCCATACCCACGCCATGGATGAGCAACGTGTTGGCGGCAAGGCAGCCCATGCGATCGAGTTCGTCGAGTTCGCTCGCTGCCACCGCGTCCGTGCCTTCGGCCAGGTGGATCATCCACGGCCGGCCGAACGGGGTCGCGGCAAAACTGGACCGCACCGGCGGTCCGTAGACCGGACCGTGCAGCGCGTAGCTCCAGCCATGGTCGCGCAACACGCTCACCGGGAAATTGGGACTGTCGAGCACGGGGTGCCACGGGTCGTGGTGTGCGACACAGGTGACGCCCGCAAGCAGGTTCTTCAGTCCGCCGTGGCGCATGCGCCTCGCTTTCGGGACCGCGAGCGCGGCCACCGTCGCCGGCTCGGCGAAGTGCGCCTGGAAAGCGTCGATCCAGTCGTAGGCATTCGGAAAGACGGTGTCCCCGGGTAGCGGCGGCACGTTGTTCACCTGCAGGTGCTCGTGCGCGTTCAACAGGGCGGGAAAAACCAGGTGGTCGCGAAGGTTAATCGTAACGTCGCGCGTCGCGGCGCGCGTGGCGATGTGGCCACCACGCAGATACAGCGGTGCGCGAGTGGCGCGGCCGCTGCCGACCAGTGCGGCGCCGGTGAGGGTGAAGCCCGGAAGGGATGCCATGACGCGCATGCTCAGCGCCGATGCATGACGATCAGGAAGTGGTCGCCCATGTCGCGCAGCAGGGGAAGATCGCCGAAGCGGTCGTCCACCCGGCCAAGACGCTCGTACCAGCCGGGGCGGCGGCGATAGCGGTCCACCATGTAGGGGGGCGGCAGGAAGAGGCTGAGTGCACGGTAGCTGGCAAGGGTGAAGTGTCCGGAGAACGCCGCGTGGAACTCGCGCGGCGTGTAGTACCACGTCCAGATGGTGTGGCCGTTCATGCCTACCGCCTGCACACCGGTGCCGAAACGCACGCGCGCGCGGCCGAATCGGCGGCGCAAGGCGTAATGGCCTAGCTCCCACGGACAGATCCGGCCCATCACGGAGAAGACCAGGCTACCGCCGGGACGCACCAGCCGGGCGCATTCGTCCGCGACGGCGCGCAGGTCGGGCGCGCAGTTCAACGGACCGAAGTTGGAATAGATGCCGTCGAACCGGCCGCCGAGCAGGTGCAATTGCTGTATGCCCAGGTGCACGGGGCTCAGGCGCGATTCGACACCGGCGTCGATGGCCCGGCCACGCGTTCGCTCCACCATCTCGGGCGACCAGTCACTGGCCACCACGTGGTACCCGTGGCGCGCGAACTCCACCGCGTCCAGGCCCGTGCCGCAGCCCAGGTCGAGAAGGCGCGATCCGGATGGCAGTTCGGCGCCGACGGTATTCCACATCGTCGTGCGCATGCGCTGGATCAGTTCGTTGTTGCCGCGCGGCCCGTCGTAATCGGGCGCGACGCTGTCGAACGCCCGCTGCGTGTCGAGCAGCCGCGCCTCGTCGAAACCACCGGATGTGGCATGCCCGGTTCCTGTTTGCTGGTTCATGTCGGTAAGTGCCGTCATGCGCGACTTCGGTTGAATCCGCGTGAGCGCAGCGCATGCCTCGCCACCGCGGCTAGCGTGGCAAGGAAGGCGGCGGCGAGTAGCCCGATAGCAGCAGTGAGAAAGGTATTCGGGAACGCCCGCTCCTTCGGCACATAGACCGGCCAGGCCATCGAGGTCTCGTAGGTGTAGTTGGCGAGCTGGCGCCCCGCCAGTTCGGAACGCGACTGCTCGAGGGCACGGAGGTCGTCGTTGCTGGTGGCCAGTGCCACGCCAGCCAGGCCAGCTGCCTGTCCGTCGCCCGAGGCTTCCGCCATCAGGCGGTCGCGATTGGCCCGGGTTTCTTTCAGCGTCGCCTCCAGCTCCTCCATGCGTCCCTTGGCAAGCGCCACGGGGGCGGCGGCGATCCGGGCGTGCACGGCATGCAGCACCGTGGCCGTTGCCGTCGCCAGCTCTTTGGCATCTTCAGCCGAATACCCGCGTACCCGAAGCTTGATGAGATTGGCGTATGCCAGCTGCTCGATCTTCATGCTGTGGCGATACAGCCTGCCCTCGGCCGCGTCCACGGGCACGCCGACGCTCTTCAGCACCTCGTCCTGGAACGCCGCGGTTTCCAGCCGTTCGACCGTGCGCGAGAAAGCCTCGACGTGGGGGTCTTGCCCCACCGGGGTCGTGCCCACCTGGCCGATCTGTATCCAGGCTGTGGCCTCCCACTGGTTACGTGCATGGTGCAGATAGGCGAAGGTGGCCGCGAGGACCACGAAACCGACACTGATGAACCAGCGCCACTCGCGGACGACGATGCGCCACATGTCGATCAAATAGATTTCGTCGTCGCTTGCCATGCCGGTAACTCACGATGGGTGGAACGGGATGGGAGTGCCAGGCGCCGGTTCGGCAGCAGCCCTGCCAGCATCTGCAGCAGGAGGCAAAGCACGAGGAAGCCGCCGTTCATCCCGATGAAGATCTGGGGTGCGAACGGCGCCATGACCGAGACATAGGCGATGCGCAGGAACATCAGGAGGCCGAACAGGGATACCCCCGCGCTCAACCGCCGAACGCACCAGAGCAGCAGCGCATATGCCGCCAGCATGGACGCGATCGCGCCACCTACGCCCCAGGCCAGCAGGAAGGGAAGGTATTCGGTGCCGACGTTGATGTTGCCAGCATCGAACGGGATATCGGTATCCGCCGTGAGTAGCGGCCCGCTACCCGGTACGAGCTGGTGGAAGAGGAAATCCGGGTTGGCGTAATGCTTGGCAAGCATCGACGCGAAGTTGTACGGACCCGCACTGACGTAAAGCAACAACCACTTCACGCCTTGCGGCGCTGCCTTGTAGAGATCGCCGAAGGGCAACCTCACCTGCTCGATGGAACCTGAGCGCAGCGTACCGAGCACCGAGAACACCACGCAGCCGAGGACTGCCAGCAGGCCGATGGCCTTCCACGGCAGGGGTCGCGCGACATCGCGACGGAACGTCAGCACGAAAGCGATGGAGAACAACCCGGCGAAGATGCGATTGCGGTCGATCACCAGCACCGGGAACAGCAGCCCCACGACCACCAGCCCGTAACGCAGCCCCGGGTGGCGCGCGCAAAGCAGGCCGATGACCGGCAGTATCCAGCACATGTCGGAGATATGCCGGAGATGCTCGCGACCGGGCGCCAGGGTGGCATACGACGAGGGGTCGCTGATCAGCGGCACCGGGTAGAGCGCTACGTCCAGCACGCAGAACACGACCACCACGGCAGCGAACGCGAGCGCCACGAACGCCTCGCGCGTTCCCGCGTAGTGCCGCGCGCGAAATCGCTCCGGCGGGGGTAGTCTGGTTCCGGACACCATGTCGGCCAGCATGATGCCCACTGCCACGAGCACCAGCAGCAGGATCCCCTGCCCATAGCCTGCCGGCAGGTCGTAGGTGAGCAACGTGACGCCGCACGCCAGGAGCATCGGCAGGCAAAGGTAGGACGACGGCAGGCGAAGAAGCCCCTTCATGCAGCGCCCACACGGTGACGCGCGTGGACGAAGCGCAGCTTCGAGATCGCCAGCAACGAGAAATAGGCCGTCATATGCACGGCGACGCGTCCCATCCGGCCCTGCAGGAAAGCGATCTTCGCGCCGATGTGGCAGGCCTCGGCGCGCAGCCGCGTGCGATCGGGCTCGGCGAACATGCAAACCCGCCGCAAAGCCACCTCCCGCGCTTCCGTAAGGTTGACGATGCGCGTGGCGGTATGTCGTGTCTTGCTGAAGTTCGCGCCATGCAGGCGGTACGCGCACACCTTGACGTCGATGAAGCCGATGGCGTCGCGTGCAGCCAGACGCAGGAACAGGTCCCAATCGTCGATGCGCAAGCCCTCGGTCCAGCGCGCGACGGTCTCCAGCGCACCCTTGCGCAGCATCGTCACCGGACCACCGATCGCCCAATGGCTGATTACCGCCCGGCGGATGCCGTCGTCGGACCGGTAGAGGCGCTTGTCGGCACCGTGCAGGTCGCACATGCCGCTGTCGAGGATCTTGTTGCCGTTACCGTCGACCACGACGCAGTCGCCGATGGCCGCCCCCTTGGCCGGATGCGCCATGAGATAGCGGACCAACGCCTCCGAGCCGCCCGGCAGGAGGTAATCGTCGCTGGCACCGATGCGCAGGAAGTCCCCGTGCGCGCGGGCGGCCAGTTCGTTGAGCGTGGCGGCAATACCCCTGTTCTCGCGACTGACGTATTCCACCTGGATATGGTCGCGGTGCAGCGCCAGCCATGCCTCGATCCGCTCGGCGGTATGATCGGTCGATCCATCGTCGATGATGACGATCTCCTTGGCCGGATACGGGTCGGCCAGGATGCTGTCCAGGCAGTGCTGCACGAAGGCTTCGTGGTTGTAAGCGGGGACCAGTACGGACACCAGCGGCATCGAGGCGACTGAAGCGGCCATGTCAAAGGGCTCCCAGGTAGCGCCGCGCCACCACGAGATTGAAGAGCAGGTAGATCGCATAGTTCACGGCGAATGCGTACATCGCGCCGATGAGCCCGAACTGTGCGGTGAACGCATGGACGAGCAGGAAGTACGTGGCCGCGAAGACCAGCTCGGAAACGATGAAAAGACGGGTCATCGCCTTGGCCAGCATCAGGTAGGCCAGGACGAAAGAAGCGATCTTCAGGACATCGCCGATCAGCTGCGGGGCGTAAAGCGCGTTTGCCGCGGCGAAGTCGCCGCTGAACAGCACCGCGGTCACCGTATCGCGCAGCAGGTAGATGAGGGCGGCCACCAGCGTCACGGCCGGCAGCAGGTAGCGCCAGGCTTCGCGGAGCGCCGCGACCAGTGGGCCCTTTTGCTTCGCCGCCGCCAGGCGCGGCAGGTAGTAGATGTTGATCGCCGTGACGATGAACAGCAGGTAGGCGTCCGACACGCGGGTCACCGCCTGCCAGTAACCGACCTGCTCCCAACCGAAGCGGCTGGCAAGGTCGTCGCGGACGGCGATGTTGACCAGGGGCGGCACCAGGGCCGACGTCAGCGTCATCGTGGAAAAGGCCGCGAGCCGCCCGGTCATCTCGCGGTCGAAGCGCATGCGCAGCATGCCCCGGCTGAAATACGGACTGCGCCACCACGCAGGCAGGCCGACGATGAGCCACAGTACCTGGCCGAGCACCAGGGAAAGCAAGGCACCGTACAGATGCAGCCAGCGCGACAGCGTGAGCGCGGCCAGCATGGCCAGCGCCGAGCCCGCGACATGGATGAGCGCGAGCCGGCGCACGTCCATGAAGCCGTTGATGACCGCGAGGATATAGTTGACGACGGCGACGCCCAGCTGGGCGAAGGCGAGGACACGAACCAGGCTGGCGTAGCTCGCGTCGCCCAGCAGCCACACGGCGATCTTCGCGCTGAACAGCCAGGTCACCACGCCCATCGCGCAGGAAGCGAGCAAGGCGTACCAGAGCGCCGCGGCCAGCAGTCGCGACAGGCGAGCGCTGTCCTCGCGGTATTCGGCCACGTATTTCACCACCGCGGAACCGATGCCTCCGCCGGCGAAGACTGCCAGCAGCGACATCAGGCTGATGAACTGACCGAGGCGCCCCACGCCGGCAGGACCGGCAAAAGAGGCCACGAGCTTTACCACCAGCAGCGCGGCAAGCAGGCGCGCCGCCGTACCGGCCGCCGCATACATACTGGAACGAACGAAGTTCATGGCGCCACGAACGACAGGCAGGCGTCGATCACCCGCTCGACCTGCTCGTTGCCCAGGTTAGGCGCCATCGGCAAACTCAGCACTTCGTCGTGCATCCGCTCCGTCAGCGGGAAGGACAGACGGTGCAACGGGGAATAAGCCCCCTGCCTGTGCGGCGGGATCGGGTAATGGACCAGGGTTTGCACGCCCGCATCGGCGAGGTGCGCGCGCAACGCCTCGCGCCACGCGCTGCGTATCACGAACAGGTGCCATACATGGCCGCCAGGATGGCCTTCGGCGGGAAGGCGGATCGCCGGATTGGCGATCGCTTCCCGGTAAACGGTGGCGATGCGTTGCCGCGCCGCGTTCTCCGCGTCGATATGGCGAAGCTTCACGCGAAGCACGGCCGCCTGTATCTCGTCGAGACGCGAATTCACACCTGCACGCGAGTGGCAATACTTCTCCACGGAGCCGTAGTTGCGCAGCGCGCGAACGGCGGCCGCAAGGGCGTCGTCGTCCGTCACCACCGCGCCCGCGTCGCCCAGTGCGCCGAGGTTCTTGCCCGGATAGAAGCTGAAACCCGCCGCGTCGCCAAACGAACCCGCCTTGCGCCCGCAGTAAGCGGCACCATGGGCCTGTGCGGCATCCTCGATCAGCAGCAGGCCGTATCGTCGCGCAATCGTCGCGAGCATCCGTGTGTCAGCGAGGCGGCCGTAGAGATGGACGGCCATGATGGCCCGTGTACGCGGCCCAATGGCCGCCTCGACGTGAGCCGGATCGAGGTTGAACGATTCCTCGTCCGGTTCCACGGGTACCGGGACCAGCCGGTTGGCACTCACGGCCAGGAAACTCGCGATGAACGTGTTGGCGGGGACGATCACCTCGTCGCCCTCGTTCATGGCGCCGAGTTCCATGTAGGCGCGCAGGACCAGCGAAAGGGCATCCAGGCCATTGCCCACGCCGATCGCATGGCGCACGCCACACCACCTGGCGAACTCACGCTCGAATGCCGACAGTTCTTCTCCCAGCACGTAATGGCCGGAGTCGATGACGCGGGCCACGGCGGCCTTCAGCTCATCGGCATGGGCCGCGTTGACCTCGCGTAGCTCAAGGAACGGCACCGCGGGCGACGCGACAGTCACCACGCGGTTCCTCCGCGCCTCGTATCGCCCCGTACCTCGCTCAGGAATTCATCGTAATCAGTGATGTAGTCGGCCGGATCGTAGAACTGGTCGGCCAGCACCATCAGCACGCAGTCGTCGCTGAAATCGTAAAGGTCCCGCCACACCATGCTCCCCAGCAGCAATCCCCTGGCGGGATCGTCGAGGGTCACCTGCGCAGGCCCGGTGCCGTCGTCGAGAAGAATGGTGACGCTGCCGCGCACGGCCACCGCCAGCTGGTTGAGGTGCCGGTGCGCATGCATGCCGCGATGCACCTCCGTGCTGGTCGCGAAAAGGTAATAGACGCGCCGGATGGGAAAAGGCACGTTCCGCTCCTGCTCGAGTGCGACGAGCATGCCGCGGCTGTCGCCGTGCGTCTGCAGGAGGATCGGTTGGATGTCCATGTTGGGGCGACCTGCTGGGCTCACGGCGGACTCCCACCTGAGTGCCGGTGCCGGCGGCAAAAGGTTGCGGGACGCGGGCGCAACCTTCCTCCCGCCGGCCGGCACTCAAAACGGACATGGCACACGAGGACGCCTGGCGATGACGAACGAGGCACCGGTACCGATGCGCCCACGCACGCTGGTGGCGCTCCACTGGCTCACGGTCCTGTGCGTCGTCGTCGCGGCGATGTTGATCCTGGTACGCAGCGAACTGGACGGGCGCACGGTGCGCATGTGGCTGCTTGAGGGCCATCGCCATGCCGGGCTGCTCGTGCTCCTGCTCTTCGGCACCCGCGTGGGCCTGCGCATCCGCTACGGCAAGCTGCAGCCGGGCGGCGACCATCCGCGGGTCGTGAGGATCTGCGCTGGCGCCACCCACGTCGCCCTCTATGCCCTGCTGCTCGCCCTGCCCCTCCTGGGCTGGACGATGTCCAGCGCCGCGGGCAAGGACGTGCATTTTTTTGGCCTGACCCTGCCGGCGCTGGTCGGCGAGGACGAGGACCTGGCGGACGCCTTGCAGTCCCTGCACGTGGATGCCGCCTGGGCCCTGCTCGTGCTCGCCACGCTGCATCTGGCCGCCGCGCTCTGGCACCACTTCGTGCTGCGCGACCACACGCTCCGAATGATGTTACCGAGGCGTCGTCGCTGATGGGCGGCGGTGGCCTGCACGTTGCGACCCATCGATAGGAAGAAGGAACAGACCATGCTGCCGTTATCCAGCCCACGCGTGAAGCGAAGGACCGACAAGTTGCTCCTCGGCGGCCTCGTGGCCGCGTTCCTGCTCTTCGCCACTACGACCGCACAGGCCATTCCCGCTTATGCGCGCCAGACCGGCGCGGCCTGCGCGGACTGCCATGCGGGCGCCTATGGCCCCGCGCTCACGCCCTATGGCATGCGCTTCAAGCTGGGCGGCTATACCGATACCGATGGCAAGGGCACGAAGATCCCCCTGGCGATGCAGCTGACCGAGACGCATACCAACCCCGCGCGCGGCGACAGCACTACCGCCCTGACCGAGGGCGACCTGTACCTGGCCGGGCGGCTCACCGACCAGATCGGCGGTTACGTGAAAGTCGAGGCCGATCATACCGGCCACAACACGTACAACACGAAGCTCAGCAGCGTGGACCTGCGCTTCGTCGCCAAGGAACTGAAGATCGGCGGCAAGGAAGCATTGTTCGGCGTAAGCGTGAACAACAGCCCGGGCTTCGACGATCCCATCTCCGTGCTGCCGTCTTCGAGCTTCCTCGGACCCGCCGGCGTCACCGGCACCCTGCTCAATCCCGGCAGCGCGAACTCACTGTCCAATCGCGTGATCGGTGCGACGGCCTATGCGCTCTTCGACAAGAACTGGTACGGCGAGGTGGGCAGCTACCGCTCCCTGTCCACGTCGCAGCAGGACAACCTCGGGTACGACATCGGCGGCGACCCGGGACGCCTCAGCGATATGGCTTATGTTCGCTTTGCGTACATGAAGGACATGAAGAAACAATTCTTCTCGGCGGGCGTGGTCGGGCTGACGACGAAACGGCAGTTGCCCCGGTCCGGACCCAGCGACGACCTTGTCGACATGGGCTACGACCTGACCTATCAGTACCTGGGCAACCGCGACCACATCGTGCAGCTTGCCTACGTGAACATCCTGGAGAAGCGCGATTACGGCAGCACGCCGGTCATCGGGGGCGTCATCGCACGCGACGACGGCATCGTGCACGACCAGACCATGAGCGTGACCTACACGTTCAAGCAGACCTACGGCGTGAGCGTCGCCCACTTCAAGAGCACCGGGTCGCACGACCTGGCGCGCTTCGGACCCTCGGGCGATCCGGACACGACCACTAACCTCATCAGCGTGTACTGGGCACCCTTCGGCAAGGACGATTCGTATACCTCGATCGCCAACCTGAAGATTGCGGCTACCTGGTTCCGCTTCAGCCGCTTCGCCGGCAGGGAAGACGACATCTTCTTCGCGCCACCAGGTACGCAGACGACCGATGCGCACGACCTGAACGCGTTTTCCCTCTCGGCCAGCATCGCATTCTGACCATGAAGGGAGCCGTTCGAGTGTCGACATCCACCCTGCGACAAAACCTGCATCTCGCCCTATTCGTCATCGTCGCCGCCGGCTGGGCAGCACCGCCGGCCCGGGCCGGCGATGCCGACGCGGGCAAGGACGTCTTCAAATCCGAGTGCGCCGAGTGCCACACCGTCAGGGAGGGCCGCAACAAGAAGGGCCCCAGCCTGTTCGGCATCGTGGGGCGCAAGGCCGGAAGCATTGCTGACTACGACTATTCCGACGCGCTGAAACAGAGTGCGTGGACATGGACACCGGAACAGCTGCATACCTACCTTTCGCAACCGGCGAAAAAGGCCAACCCAGGCACGAAAATGAAGTACGAGGGCCTCGATAATGCGAAGGACCTGGACGATCTGATTTCCTATCTCGACACCCAGCACTAGAGTGGATCCCGGCGTCCCTGGCGCCCGGATCGGCCGGATACCGCAGAGGGAGTATGGTGCCGCGTTCCCGCATGCCCTAGACCAGCGACAGGTCACCCACACCTACGCGAGCCCCCGGGCCCGTCCGGGTTTCCTCGTCGTGGCCCTGATCCTGGCCTCCCCGGCAACCGACGCGCAAACCTCGCCGCTGACCGGCACCTTCGCGCTGAGTTCGCAGCTGGTGGACCGCGGCATGGCCATCACCCCGCCGGGGCCCGTCCTTCAGGGTGCGATCAACTGGACCTCGCCCTCCGGATGGTCCGCCGGTGTCTCCGCCAGCGCACAGGCCCGTACACCGCGTGGTTTCGTCAGCTTCGTCGCCCAGGTGGCTCACTCCTGGTCGCTTGCCACCGACTGGCAGATGCAGGCGAACCTCCTCGATTACCGGTATCCGAGCCACGGACGCGGAAGAACCTATGACCGTACGGAGCTCGGCGTCAGCTGGATCTATCGTGACGTGCTCACGTTCGGGGTGTCCGCCTCGCATCTGAACCGCTACGGCGGCCAGCGTCCGCGCGGCGCCGCCGACCTCGGACTCCACTGGCCGCTGGCCCGCGGATTCTCGCTCTCGGCGAGCGCCGGTGCGGCCCAGGAGCTGGTGCCCCCGCGCGGGGCCGGCTATGAGCGCCGGAACCACTACTATTACGGGCACGCTGGCCTCACATGGGATAACGGGCCGTGGCGGATCGAGGTCGCCCATATCACCAGCAATCGCGATCGCCGTGCCTTCCAGCCCGAAATCTCACCGTGGACAGCAACCGTCTCGCGGGCGTTCTGAAAGGTAACAGAGGCAACCTTTTGCCGTCCGGCCGGAACCCACGAGTCATCCGAACCAATGGGCCAGCCCATGAGACATGCCGACAACGAGGCTGACGCGACCGATCGCCAGCTGCTGCGCCGCATGGCCGACGGCGACCGGGCCGCGCTCGCGGTCATGTACCGCGCCTATCACGGGCGGTTATGCCGATTTCTGTCGCGTATCACCCGGCGCACGGACATCGTCGAGGAAGCCATCAATGACTGCTTCTGGATCGCCTGGCAGAAGGCCGCCACGTTCCAGGGCGATTCCCGCGTATCCACGTGGATCATGGGCATCGCCTACCGCTGCGGCCTCAAGGCGCTGCGCCAGCACGGCGCCGAACCCGTGGACGAGGACAGCCTTCCCGAAGATCGCACGCCGGCTCACGATCCCGACGAGGACCGCGTGCTGCGCGACTGGCTGGGCAAGGGCCTTGAAAGACTTTCCGCCGACCAGCGCGTCGTGGTCGAACTGGTGTATGGCGTCGGCCACACGCTGGACGACGTCGCGACGATCATGGGGTGCCCGGTGGGCACCGTGAAGGCACGGCTATTCCATGCGCGCGTGAAGCTGCGCAATGTGCTTCCCGGACTGGCCGGGGAGCGAACCATCAACAGAGAGAACGCGCCATGACCCTCCAAAAGGATGCTGGCAGGGATTGCACACGAGCCTGGGAAGCGATGCCCTGGGTACTCCGGGGCGATGCCCCCACCGAACAGGGCAATTGGCTGAGGGCCCATCTGTCCGGCTGCCCTGCGTGCCGCGAGGAATTCGCGCAGCAGGAACGCCTGCGCGCGGCGCTGTCGCTGCCGTCCGACCTCCCTGTCGACGCGGACGCGGGCCTTGCCCAGCTGATGGCTCGCATCGACGAAGCCCAGGCACAGCCACCGGTGACGCGCCGGTTCACCTCGTCGGGCTGGCTGGTCCGTGGCCTGGTCGCCGCGGTGCTCGTGCAGGCCATCGGCATCGGCGTGCTCGGCATCAAGCTGCGTGGCGAGGAATCGCCGGCGCCGGCATACCGTACGCTGAGCCAGGCCGAGGCCCCGATGGTGCCGGGCGCGCTGCGCGTCGTTCCACAGTCGACCATGAAAGTCGCCGAGTGGAACAAGGTCCTGCAGGACTTCCACCTGCGCGTCACGGGCGGACCCAACGACGTGGGTGCCTATACGCTGGTTTCCGAGGACGGCAAGGCCGCGTCGACACAGACCCTGCTGCGCCTGCGCGCCACACCGGGCATCCGCTTTGCGGAGCCCGTCAGCGGAGCACCATGAAGCGGCTGCTCTTCGTCCTTTCGGCATCGCTGGTTCTTTCCATGCTCGGCGGGTGCGCAGCGGTGCGCCCCCCACGCGGCACTTCCGCAGGCGGCGCGTCCCCAACCGGGGACGTCGCATCCATGGACGGCAAGCGCGATATCGTCCTGGCCGTGGCCAATCCGCTGGAGCCAGCGGCGACGCATGCAGGGTCTAACCTGCTTGGCTACACACCGTCCGCCAATTACGGCGCGGGACAGCGTGCAGCATCCGCCCTGGCAGATATCGAGAAGGCCTATGGCGTGCGCACGATCACGGGTTGGCCGATCAAGGCGCTGGGGCTTTACTGCGTCGTTTTGCGGCCGCCACCTGGCGTGGATCGCGACGCGCTCATCGCGCGGCTCGCGGCGGACAAGCGCGTACAACTGGCGCAGCCCCTGCAGGAGTATTCCGTCTACGGCAACGACAATGGCTCGCAGCAGGCGGCGCCCCAGGACGGCCGCCATTACAACGACCCCTATACGGACCTTCAGCGCGGCTTCGTCGAAACACGCGCCGCAGTCGCCCATACGGTCACACAGGGCGACGGCGTGCACATCGCGGTCGTCGATACCGGCGCCGACATGAGCCATCCCGATCTTCGCGACCATGTGCGCGATGGCGGCGATGACGTCGACGACAACAACACCAACGCATTCAATAGCGACCGCCACGGGACCGAGGTGGCCGGGATCATCGCCGCCGAGGGCGACAACCACCAGGGCATGGTCGGCATCGCGCCGACATCGCGCATCAGCGTATACAAGGCCTGCTGGTATCCCGATCCCGCCAAAGGTGCGCGGTGCAACTCGTTCACCCTCGCCAAGGCGCTCGCCGCGGTCAACGATACCGATGCGCGCATCGTCAACATGAGCCTGGGCGGACCGCCGGATCCGCTGCTCGGCAAGCTGCTCGAGCAGTTGCTGAGCAGTGGCCGCATCGTCGTGGCCGCGCTGCCGCCCGGCGGCGGCACCGGCGGATTTCCCGACAGCGCGCCGGGCGTCATCGTGGTGCGTTCCAGCGACACCGCCCCGGCGCCGGCGGGCGTCCTCAGCGCACCCGGCAAGGACATCCTCACCACCCAGCCCGGCGGCGGCTACGACTTCACCTCGGGCTCCTCGATGGCCGCCGCGCACGTCAGTGGCATCCTCGCCCTGCTGCTTTCGCTGTCGCCACGACTGGATGCACGCACGGCGCGCGACATCCTTCTGCGCACGAGCAGCGTCACCCACGGCATGCTCGAGGTGGATGCCGCCGCGGCTGTCGCCGCGCTGGGCGCAGAGGCCAGAAAGCAGTAAAATCAAGGCCATGCGTATTGGCCCCTACTCCATCGCGCCCGCCGTGGTGCTCGCGCCCATGGCTGGCGTGACCGACAAGCCGTTCCGGCTCCTGTGCAAACGCATGGGGGCCGGGCTTGCCGTGTCAGAGATGACCACGGCCGATCCGCGCCTGTGGAATACGCGCAAGTCGCTGCGGCGGATGGACCATGACGGCGAACCCGAGCCGGTGAGCGTGCAGATCGCGGGCTACGACCCTGGCATGCTCGCCGAGGCCGCCAGGTACAACGCCGACAACGGTGCGCAGATCGTAGACATCAACATGGGCTGCCCCGCGAAGAAGGTCTGCAACGTGTGGTCGGGCTCCGCCCTGCTCCAGGACGAACCGCTCGTGGCGCGCATCCTCGATGCCGTGGTGAAGGCGGTCGACATACCGGTCACGCTGAAGATCCGCACGGGCTGGGATCGCGACCATCGCAACGCTCTGAACATCGCGCGCATCGCTGAGGACGCGGGCATCGCCGCCCTCTCGGTGCATGGGCGCACGCGTGCCGACAAATACGAAGGCGAAGCCGAGTACGCGACCATCGCCGCGGTAAAGGCCAGCGTTTCCATTCCCGTCCTCGCCAACGGCGACATCGTCGACCCGTCAAAGGCCCGCGAAGTGCTGCGCCTGACCGGCGCCGATGCGGTGATGATCGGCCGCGGCGCACAGGGCCGTCCATGGATCTTCCGCGAAATCGCCCACCACCTCGACACAGGCGGCTTCCTTCCGGAACCCACGCCCGGCGAGGTGCGAGACATCCTCACCGGCCACCTGGAACACCTCTACGCCTTCTACGGCGAGACGATGGGGGTGCGCATCGCACGCAAGCACCTGGGCTGGTACGCGAAGGATCGTCCAGAAAACGCGGCATTCCGCCACGTGGTGAACAAGGCGGAAGATGCAGCAACGCAGTTGCGGCTCACCCGCGAGTATTTCGACGCACTGGAAGCGGGCATCTCCCTGGCCGCTTAAAAAGGGGCCAGAGTCGTTTTTCGGTCTTCGCGTATTTCCTGAGACACTGCCGGCTCGGCTTCGCCATCGTGTTCCGCTCTTGGCGGTGAGGCAGGGGAGTCGCCGCGCGTCACCCTGGTCGCTAAGTGCTCGTCCGGCCTTCGCCTCCCTGCGCAATCGCTCCCAGGGCGACACCCGACGACTCCCCACCTCACGTGGAAGCGAACATGCAGAAGCCGCTATCGCTTTGTGAGCCGCTTCAGCGTCGATGGGTGCTTGAGGCAAGGTTGCCCGCTGCCGCGGGATCGCCGCTGAAGCGGCTCCCACACCAAGCATCGACACCCCAGCTCTCCCGCACGTCACCGTATCGTTCGGAGCCGGCAGCCGTCGCCCTCGCCGCGATGTCTGGAGTCGAGGGCGTTCGGGCGGAAAAGGCCCGCAGGGGGCCGGCCTGGATGGCCGGCCGTCTTCGTCGAGGCAGGGATGCCGAGTCGAAGACCCCCGCCCGGACGCCCGGGTCCGCCGGGGCGTAAGCCATAAGACACTGCCGCGCAGCGGCATCCTTTCCCAAGGAACGACGCAAGCCTTCGCGGCGAGGGCGACGGCTGCCGGCTTCCCCGCCACGCCGCAAGCGCCGCGCGCGAGGCCGCAAGGCGAGCCCACCCTACGAAGCGAAGCACGTCAAGGATGCGGCGGCGAAGCCGCACGGGACATGAGCCTGCGCCAGCGGGCTACCCGATCCAGTAGGCGACGGAGCGAAGCGCAGGAGCCACGGATCGTTATGCCGCTTTCAGTACGGCCGCCATTCTCGGGCGGTCGAGCTCGCGCTCCCACGCCGAGACCACGATCACGGCCACGCCGTTGCCCACGAGGTTCGTCATCGCGAGGCCGGTGCCGAGGAAGCGGTGGATGCCGAGGATCAGCACCATGCCTGCCACCGGTACCACCGGCACGACGCTCAGCGTGGAGGCCAGCATCACCAGTGCGGCGCCGGCGACGCCGCTGGCGCCCTTCGAGGTGAGCATGCCCACGATTGCCACCGTGATCTGCTGTTCGAGGGAGAGCTGGATGTTCAGCGCCTGCGCGATGAACAGGATCGCCATGGTCAGGTAGATGTTGGTGCCGTCGAGGTTGAACGAATAGCCCGTCGGCACGACAAGGCCCACCGTCTCCTTCGGGCATCCCAGGTCTTCCATCTTGCGCATCAACGGAGCCAGTACGACTTCCGACGAGCTGGTGCCGAGCACGATCAGCAGTTCGTCCTTGATGTACGCGCAGAAGCGCAGGATGCTGAATCCGGTAAAGCGCGCGACCGCGCCAAGGACCACCACGACAAATACCACGCAGACGAGGTAGAAGCTGCCGATCAGCTTCATCAGCGGCACCAGGGACACCACGCCGTACTTGCCGATGGTGAAGGCCATGGCGCCAAATGCGCCGATGGACGAGACCGCCGTGATGTAGTGGACGATCTTGAAGAACACCTGGGCGCTAGCCTCGATCACGTCGTAGACAGGCTTGCCACGGGCACCCACGGAAGCCAGGGCACTGCCGAACAGCACCGAGATGAGCAGGATCGAGAGCACGTCACCCTTCGCGAACGCGCTGACGAAGGTCGTCGGGATGATGGACAGCAGGAAGCCGATGGATTCGATGTTGTGGCCCTGGGCGACGAGGCTGCTCACCTCGTCCGCCTTCAGGGTGGACGGATCGACGTTGAAGCCTGTGCCAGGATGGAACACATGCGCGGCGACAAGCCCGAAGAACAGCGCGAACGTGGAAATCATCTCGAAGTAGAGCAGCGCCTTGCCGCCCACGCGACCGACCTTGCGCATGTCGCGCATGCCCGCGATGCCGGTCACCACGGTGCAGAAGATGATCGGCCCGATCACCATCTTGATGAGGAAGATGAAGCCGTCGCCGAGAGGTTTCATCGCCACGGCGTATTTTGGCGACAGGTAGCCGAGGATAACGCCGATGATCACCGCCACCAGGACCTGGACGTAGAGCTGCCGGTAGAACGGCTTGCGTGGCTTCTGCGACGACGGAACGGTGGCGGCGATATCGGACATGGGGTTCTCGTGACGTGGATCGATCAGGCGAAGTCGTACAGGCGCGCGGGATTGTCGATGAGCAGGCGCCTGCGCATGGCCTCGTCCGGGCAGAAACGGAACATCAGGTCGACCAGGCCGCCATCGTTAGGCATGTCCTTCGAGATGTTCGGGTGCGGGAAGTCCGTGCCCCAGAGCACGCGATCGGGTGCGGCCTCGATCAGCGCGCTCGCGAACGGGATAGCGTCGTCGAACGGCCGCTTGCCGACGGAGACACGCTCGGCACCGCTCACCTTCACCCACGCCAGCGGGTTGTCCCGCATGAGCGCAAGCAGCAGGCGGAAAGGTTCCTGTTCCAGGCCCTTGGCGGCCTGCACGCGGCCCATGTGATCGATGACGAAGGGCACACGGATCTTCGCGAGCACGTCGTCGTTCAGTTCCACGATGTCATTGGCGTCCAGGTGCAGTACCACGTGCCAGCCCATCTCCGCCACCTTGCCGAGCACACGCCAGAACACATTCATGTCCGGCCGGCCGCCGAGATGCTGCACGAAGTTGAAGCGGACGCCACGAACGCCCCCGTGGTCCAGCGCCTCGAGGCCCTTGTCGTCGATGCCGTCGTCGACGATGGCCACGCCGCGATAACGGCCTTCGCCACGCGCGATGGCGTCGAGCATGGCCGTATTGTCGGTGCCGTGGCAGCTGGCCTGCACGATGACGCCACGGTCGAGGCCGAGGAAGTCGTGGAGCGCGACGAGATGTTCGTAAGGCGCGTCGGGTGGCGTATAGGTGCGGTCCGGCGCAAAGGGGAAGCGGTCGGCGGCGCCGAACACATGGCAGTGCGCATCGCAGGCGAGCGGCGGGAGCGCCTGCTGCGGCCTGGTGGGATGCGGATCGGGGGGAAGGCAGGATTTCATGGGTTACTCGTTCGGAAGGTCGTCGACGTAGCGCAGGCCGGCGGCTTCGAGCTTCGGGCGCATCCCGTAGATATCGAGGCCGAGTTCACCCGCCGCAAGGCGCTTACGTTTGTCTTCTTCGTTCAGCATGCGCTGGCGCGATGCGGCGATGGTGGCATCCACGGTCGCGTAAGGCACCACGACCACCCCGTCGTCGTCCGCGACGATGGCATCGCCCGCCTTCACCACCTGGCCGCCGATGACGACGGGGACGTTGACCGAGCCCAGCGTGGCCTTCACGGTGCCGCGCGCGTGCACCGCGCGCGCCCAGACCGGAAAGCCCATGCGGCGCAGTTCCGCGCTGTCGCGCACGCCGGCATCAATGACCAGGCCGGCCACGCCGCAAGCCATCAACGACGTGGCGAGCAGGTCGCCGAACATGCCGTCGGTGTTCTCGGTGGTGCACGCGACGACCAGCACGTCGCCTGGACGGCATTGTTCGACGGCCACGTGAAGCATCCAGTTGTCGCCCGGCTGGGCCAGCACGGTGACCGCGGATCCCGCGATGGCGCGGTCCTGCTGGATCGGCGCGATCGGCGGCTGGAACAGGCCGGTGCGGCCCTGCGCCTCGTGCACCGTGGCGACGCCGAGCGCGGCCAGCGTGCTGGCCCGCTCCGCGCCGATGGACGGCCGGTTGCGAACGACCACGCCGATCATGCGAGCGTCCCCTGTGTCACGTGCGGGAACACGCGCTGGAAGGCTTCCGCATAGGTGATCTTGAAATCCGAATTGCGCGTGGCCTGGGCGCCGCGCTGCAAGCCGACCCGGGTGTAGTACTCCCACAGGTGCTCCTGCGCGCGCATGGTCTGGAAAGCGGCGCGCTTCTTCTCCCATACCGATGTGATGTCGAGGAACAGTTCCGGTTTCCATTCGCACTGCTCGGGCTGGTGCGGCTCGAACAGGAACACCGGCGGCGCGCCGATCACCGGCACCTGCGGCTCGTGGCCGTGCGCCTGGGCGACCACGCGTGCTTCCTGGGCCACGTGGGTGGCGAGCGGATGGTCGAAGTTGTACGGGTCCTTCAGCGAGTGGCTGAGCACGAAGGACGGACGCAGTTCGCGGTAGACCTTGGCGAGGTGGAACACCACGTCGAGGTCCGCGCGCATCGGGTAATCGCCAATGTCGAGAAATTCCACGCTGGCGCCGAGGATGTCCGCGGCTTCCTGCGCTTCGGCCCGGCGGTCGGTCTTCACCTTATCCATCGTCATGCCCGGCTGGCGCCATAGCTTCGCGGACTCGCCGCGCTCGCCAAACGACAGGCAAACGATGTGCACGCGCCATCCCTGGGCAGCGTGCAGCGCGATGGCGCCGCCGGCGCGCCAGACGAAATCGGCGGAATGAGCGCTGACGATAAGCGCGGTCTTCTGTTCGGACATGGCTAGCTCCAGGGAATGGGATCAGGCGGCGGGGCCGCGCCAGATCGATAGGGAGACGGGAACGGTGCCGCGCATCAGCAGCCGTGCCGTGCGCAGGAGCGCCGCGCGGACCACGCGCGTGCCTTCCATGCCGACCTCGACGCTGAACTCGCCCGTGGGATGTTCAATCGAAAGGGTGCGCACGTCGCCCTCGCCCGGATTGGCGACGTCGTATGCCACCGAGCCGGGAAGGACGGCTGCCGTCGCGACGGTGACGGCGCCGAGCACGCCGATCGAGGTATGCACGTCGTGCGGAATGAAGGTGCGCGTGCCGATGGCGCCGGCACGCGGCGGCGACACCAGAGTGATCTTCGGTACGGGCTTGTTGCTGACGTCGCCGAGATTCATGAGCAGCGCCGCCTTCAGGCGCAGCGCCTCGATGCGCGCCTTCAGCGCGGCGTTGCCGTCGAGTTCCTCAGGGCTCTCGTCGCCACGCACGCCGAGTGCCGCGGCGGCAATGACCATGACCGGCATGCCGTTGTCGATCAGCGTCATCTCGATGCCGTCGATCGTGTCGCGTACGTTGCCGGTGGGCAGCAGGCTTCCCGTGAGCGACCCCTCGGTGTCGAGGAATCCACAGCTTACGGGCGCCGCGGGGCGCGGCACGCCATCGATGCGCGCGTCGCCGTCGTACACCGGCCTGCCGAATGGCGTCTCGATGGTGATTTCGGCCACCACACCGGTATTCACCGTGCGTACGCGGCGAGTCGTGGTGCCGTGGTCGCCCTCGATCAGTCCCGACTCGATCGCCGCCGGCAACGCTGCCGCGAGCATGTTGCCGCAATTGGGCGTGGTGTCCACCGTCGCATCGGCGATGCCGACCTGGCCGAACAGGAAATCGAGATCGGCGACGCCATCGGTCGGGATGGAGAGGATGCCGATCTTGCTGGTGAGTGTCTTCGCGCCACCCAGACCGTCGATCTGACGGGCATCCGGCGAGCCCATGACCGCCGCGATCACGGCGTCGCGGGTGGCACGGTCCCCAGGCAGGTCGCGGGCAAGGAAGAAGGGACCTTTCGAGGTGCCGCCTCGCATGTACCAGCAGGGAATTTCGTGCGCCATGGCTTTCGCCTAAAGAGGAGTCAACGGAAGGATGGTCTTCCCGTCGACGGGGGCGTACAACGCGATCAAACGCCTATCTGTTATGCACAATCGTCATATCTGTACGGGTGTCTTGCATTTGATGCAATGCAGCACGGCTTTCAGTTCAGCGGGTCGAGCTTTCCTTCCGCGATCAGTTCGTCCACCAGCACGAGTGCCCTTTCCGTGATGGGGCTCATCGGACGCTGCGTGGGCGTCGCCACGACCAGCCGCGTGACGATGTTCGGCATCACGATCGGCACGGCGCGCAGCTGGTGGGGACCGCGCCGCGCCAGCACCGCGTTGCGGGAAAGCACGCCATAGCCGACACCGCGCTCGACCAGGTCCAGCAGCGAGCGGACCGAGTCGATTTCCAGCCGGATGTCGAGGGATACGCCATAGCGCGCGGCATCCGCTTCGATGAGCTGCCGCACCGAGTGTAGCGGCGAAGGAATGATCAACGGGTACTGGCCGAGCGTCGCCAGCGGCACGCTCTCTGGCAACTCGTGGCCGTCATTCATGCCGCCGATGAGGTAGAGCTGCTCGGTATGCACGTGGCGGAAGCGCATGTTGGCGTTCACCGCGGGGTTGTACAGCAGTGCGCAATCCAGGCGGCCGAGCTGCAGCCATTCGAGCAGGCTGGCGCTCAGGGCTTCCACCACGCTGATCTGCGCGGCCGGGTAGCGTTCGCGAAAGCGCATGACGAGGTCGACGGTGAGCAAGCCGCCCACGCTGGGCGGCAAGCCGATGGCGAGCTTGCCGGCAAAGACGCCGCGCGCCTGGCCCAGTTGCATGCGCGCCACTTCCACCTGACGCAGGATGCCGCGGCCATGTTCGACCAGTTCGCGTCCGGCTTCGGTGGCGACCACGCCCCGGCCATTGCGCTCCAGCAGGTGGGTGCCCAGTTCCATCTCGAGCTGGCGCACCTGGCGGCTCAGCAGCGACTGCGACACGTCAAGAGTGGCGGCGGCCCGCGTGAGGCTGCCGAACTCGACGATGCGGATGAAGCTCTGCAGGTGTTTCAGGTCCACGGGTGTGCCACGCGCCAGCCGCTCAGGGTGACCCGATTATGTGCCGAACGGGGCGCAGGGTGCTTCACCGGCTACCGGGCCCACCCATGTTCACCATCACGCGCAGGCCGACCACGATCGCATTGGCCGACACGCGATTCACGCCCACGGTGTTGCCGAGGATGTCCGGATGCACGATGTACTGCAGGTTAGGCACCAGGCTCACCACCGGCAGCAGCTTGTAGCTGTAGTTGAGCTCGGTCATCCATTCGTTGCGGGCGAAGTGATCGTTCGCGCCGCTGTTCTTGTGGACCAGGTCGTCTTCGAAACCCACCGCTTTCCTGCTGAAACGGAACAGCGTGGCCTGGAAGCCCAGCGAATCGGTCGGGCGAGCAGCGGAAAGACCGGTCCATAACATGCCGACGGTCGACTGCAGCGTGTAGTTCTCGGCGTTATCCATGGGGCCGGTGACCGAGCCGAACAGTGCGAGGTTGCGAGTATTCCTGGTGGGATCCGGCTTCCATACGACCTTGTCGGCGAGGAGGTAGAGGCCGTAACGCCCGCCCTCGTAATTGCGCGCGGTACCGCCAACGAGGCCACGATGCAGGCCTCGTGTGTTGAGTTCGGGATCGGTGAACCGGGCGGAGTTATACCAGCCACCGATCATCAGGTGCTTCGGGTACGGGTCGTTGGCGAAGCTTGTGCCGTAACCCACTTCCACCGGAATCAGCACGCCCGTCGCCTTGCCGATACCCCAGTCCAGGCCATTGTTGTTGCGACGGTCCGGATTGATCTCGAACGCGCCGATCGACACGTAGCGTGCATCGGGCTGGTACTTCACGCGTGCGCCCCAGTTCACGTACGGAAAGCCGGTGAACCCACCCGACGTGTTGGTGAGCTGGTACGGGCAGTCCGGTGCACTGACGAAGCGACAGCCGTAAGTGGAACGGGCAAACTGCCAGGTCGCGTTCATCCGCCCCGCGAGCACGTTGATGTGGCTGCTGGAAAACTGCTGCTCCCAGGTCAGCTGGGCCAGCTCCCACTGACGCTTCGGATACCAGTAGCCCTGGATCTTCTGCACCACCCCGATATCGTCCGCCGCCACGCTGTGCCCGTAGTAGCGCGAGAACGTGATGTGCACCTTGCCGCCTTCGATGCCGGCAAGCTTGGCCATGTCGAGGTCGGCGCCGCCGACCGCGCCGCCACCATTGGTCGCGCCGACCCGTTCGCCGCCGCGGACACTGCCTGCCCAGTCGTTCGACCAGACGAAGCGTAGCGACACGCCTTCGTCGCGCCACCGGTCGACCGGACTCTTGTCGTCTTTCGTGGCGGCTGGTGCGGTCTGGCGTGGCTGCTGCGCATCCGGCGTGCTCTGCGCGAAGGCAGTAGATGCGGCGAGCGTTGCGAACGCGGCGATGGCGAAGCGGCGAAATGTCATGGTGGAACCCCCGAACCCGCCGAAACGCCGGCGGAGCGGTGGCGATGCTCGTCCCCGTGGGCGGTGGGAACAATGCGATCATGCCACTATCAGTTATGCATGGAATGCATGACTTAACTTACGTCATGACTATTGTGCATTGCACAAACCCTCCGTGCCGCCTCGTGACGTCCATCACGCTCTCGCATGTGGCGGCGCGGCAGAGGCCTCCGTCGCCTTGCGGGCGTCGTACCTTCGTTCAATTGCATCGCCCGACGCGCGCGTAGAATGATTCGGGCTGAGTCCATTCCTTGTCGAGCGCCCCTATGAGCGAGAAATCCGTACCTGGCTTCGAACCGTATGAGAGTCCGGCTGGCGGCTGGGGCGCGCTGGGTGCCGTGGCCAAAGCGATCAGCGGCCAGATGGCCATCGCACGAGAGTCCCTCGCGCTGCACAAGGTGAACCAGCCCACGGGCTTCGATTGCCCCGGCTGCGCGTGGCCCGATCCCAAGGAAACCTCTTCCTTCGAATTCTGTGAGAACGGCGCGAAGGCGGTCTCCTGGGAAGCGACGGCCAAGCGGGTTCGGCCCGAGTTCTTCGCCAGCAATAAGGTGGCGGACCTTTGGAACCTCACCGACTATGCCCTCGAGGGTCTCGGCCGGCTCACCCACCCCATGGCGTACGACCGCGCCAGCGACACCTATAAGCCGATCGCCTGGGACGAGGCTTTCCAGCGCATCGGTGCGGCATTGCGCGCCCTGCCCGATCCGAACATGGCCGAGTTCTATACCTCCGGCCGGGCG
This sequence comes from Luteibacter sp., assembly GCF_036499525.1. Taxonomy (GTDB): domain Bacteria; phylum Pseudomonadota; class Gammaproteobacteria; order Xanthomonadales; family Rhodanobacteraceae; genus Luteibacter. The sequence continues at coordinate 41,319 of NZ_DASYDO010000068.1, forward strand.
TCGAACGAGGCCGCCTTCCTCTACCAGCTGTTCGTCCGCGAATACGGTACGAACAATTTTCCCGACTGTTCGAACATGTGCCATGAGGCCACCAGCGTGGGCCTGCCGAAATCGGTCGGTTCGGGCAAGGGCACGGTGGTGCTGGACGACTTCGAACTGTGCGACGCGATCTTCTGCATCGGCCACAACCCGGGCACCAACCATCCGCGCATGCTGTCCACGCTTCGTGAGGCATCGTTGCGCGGCGTACCCATTGTCGTGCTCAATCCCCTTCCCGAACGCGGCCTGGAGCGATTCACCTCCCCGCAGCATCCGGTGGAAATGCTCACCGGCAAGTCGGTACGCATCGCCTCCACCTATTACAAGCTGAAGATCGGCGGCGACGTGCCCGTGCTCAAGGGCATGATGAAATCGTTGCTCGCCGTCGACGAACGCGCCATGGCCGCAGGCATGCCAGGCGTGCTCGACCGCGAGTTCATCGCAGCCAACACCACCGGCTTCGAGGCACTCGCCGAGGACGTCACCCGCACGTCCTGGGAGGCCATCGAGCGCCATTCCGGCCTCACCCGGGCCGAGATCGAAGACGCTGCCGACATCTACGCCAAGGCGAAGAACGTGATCATCTGCTACGGCATGGGCATCACCCAGCACGCGCATGGCACGGAGAATGTCCAGCAGATCGCCAACCTCCTGCTCCTGCGCGGCAACATCGGCCGCCCGGGCGCCGGCATCTGCCCGTTGCGCGGACACAGCAACGTGCAGGGCGACCGCACCGTGGGCATCACGGAAAAGCCCAACGACGAGCTCAACGAAGGCATTCGCCGCACGTACGGCTTCGAGCCGCCGGTGGCGCATGGACACGACGCCGTCGCAGCGGTGATCGCGATACGCGAGGGCCGTTCGAAGGCGCTGATCGCGCTTGGCGGCAACCTCGCCGTCGCCATGCCGGATACCGCGGAAACCTTCGAGGCGATGCGCAAGCTCGACCTCGCGGTGCACATCGCCACGAAGCTCAACCGCTCGCACCTGATCCTGGCGAAGGAATCGATCATCCTCCCCTGCCTCGGCCGCACCGAGCTGGACGAGCAAGCCACCGGCCCACAGGCGGTGACGGTGGAGGATTCGATGTCGATGGTGCACGCCTCCGCCGGCACCCTGGCGCCGGCCTCCGGGCACCTGCGTTCCGAACCGTGGATCGTGGCGGGTATCGCCAAGGCCACCCTGCCGCGCACGCGCGTGGACTGGGCTCGCCTCGTCGGCGACTACAACCTCATCCGCGACGACATCGAGAAAGTCTTCCCGATCTTCCGCGACTTCAACCGCCGCGTAAGCGTGCCCGGCGGCTTCCGCCTGCGCGTGTCGGCCAGCGAGCGCGACTGGGCCACGCCGGACAAGCGTGCGCACTTCCTTCTTGCCCCTGGCCTTGAAGAGAATCCGCCGCTGGACGTGAACGGGCTGATGCTTACGACAGTGCGTTCGCACGACCAGTACAACACCACGATCTACGGCCTCAACGACCGCTATCGCGGTGTAACTGGTCGCCGCGACGTGGTCTTCATGCATGCGAACGACCTCGCCGCGCGGGGACTCGCGCATGGCGACCGCATCGATGTGTTCGCCACGGGCGCGAACGCGGCCGACGGCAAGCTGCGCGCCGTGCGCAACTTCGTCGCCGTGGCGTACGACATCGCCGAGGGTTCCGTGGCGATGTACTACCCGGAAGGCAACGTGCTCATCGCGCTGGAAAGTCACGACCGCCGCTCAGGCACGCCGGCGTACAAGTCGGTGCCTGTACGCATCGAGGCGGCAGCCGCGCCCGCCTCCCGCCCGGCCCGACCGAAGGCGGCGCATGCCACCTGAGAGACGTTCGCCACCCGGCTGCGCCACGCGCCCCGTGATCCGCTTCGAGCGTGGCCGGCGCAGCGAGGACGACGATCGCCTGGCCGAAGAAGTGCCGGTCGCGATGCATTTCGACGGCGAGCCCTTCGCGGTGATGATGACCACGCCGGCCGACCTCGAGGATTTCGCCCGGGGTTTCTCCCTGACGGAAGGAAAGGTGCAATCGGTGTCCGACATCGTCGACATCGAGGTGCGCGAGGTGCTGGAAGGTATCGTGGTGGACGTGCGCACGGCCTCCGGATTATCGCTAGCGCCGCAGCGTGCACGCGAACTCCCAGGCCGCAGCGGTTGTGGCATCTGCGGTAGCCGGGAGCTCGAGGACGTCGTACGCCATCCTCCACCGGTAGCCGCCGGACCCGTCATCGGCCCGGATGCCATCGAACACGCGCTCGAATCGCTGCGCTCGCGCCAGCCGATCAACGCCTTCACCGGCTCGGTGCATGCCGCTGCCTGGGCCGCGCCGGACGGCACGATCGTGGACGTGCGCGAAGACGTGGGCCGGCATAACGCGCTCGACAAGCTTATCGGCGCCATGCTCGTCGCGGGTACCGATCCGCGCGACGGCTTCCTCGCGATCACCAGCCGCGCCAGCTACGAGATGGTTACCAAGGCCGCCGTCGCGGGCATGACGATCGTCGTGGCCATCTCGGCTCCCACGGCACTCGCGGTGCATCTGGCGGTGGATTGCGGCGTGACGCTGCTCGGTTTCGCACGCCCCGGCCGCTTCAACATCTACAGCCGCCCGGAACGTATCCGCTAGCCTCTGCGCCGGCGCAGGCTGTCCTTCACGTCGACGTCGAAGCGGACCGTGGTCGCCACGGTGTCGTAGCCGGGGATGTCGAACACGAGACCGTCCTTGCTCGGCAAACGCGACTGCAGGTCGCGCAACGCCTCGCGCGGCACCTCCATGCGCCATTCGTGCGCTGTACCGGACAAGGTGCAGCCGTTGTCGGTGGCGTCGATCGCATAACGCATGGTAAAGGCCCTGCCGAACGCGGTGGACCCCAGCAATGCGATGTCCTGGAGCAGTTCGCTCAGCTCGTCCTCGTCGATCCGCACGCGGATCGTGTCCTCCTCCAATTGCACTCTCATGCGTTCGCCTCGCGCCATTCGTCGGGGGTATTGCAGTTGACCAGCAGCCGCGTGTCCAGACCGTCGAGCGGCAGCGCCGTCGCGCCAAGTCGCGCCTGCAACGCGGCGATGGAACAGGCGCGCCCGGGCCGGGTCATCAGTTCGTCAAGGACCTCGCGCGCGGCGGCATCCATGGTCAGGCGCATGGGCAGGGGATGATCCCGCCAGTGCGTCGCGGCACGGCTACGCTCGGCAAGCAGCGGGGCGAGTACCTCGCTGCCCAGACGCGGCATGTCCACGGGCACCACGAGCCATTCGCCATCCGGCTGCCCGTGCATGGCGCTCGCGATACCGCCGACGGGCCCGGCGCCAGGCCAGCGGTCCGGTATGCCCCCCGCACGGGTGCCGCTGATCGCCACCCCGCCCGCGCCGGCATCCCACAGTGTCCTTATCGTCATTTCCAGCAAGCTGCGGCCGTCGATACGCAGCATCGCCTTGTCTTCGCCCATGCGCGACGAGAGGCCGCCGGCAAGTACGAGGCCCACGATCATGGGGCGTCCGCCGGATCGAGGGGCCACGCATCGCCCACGTCATCGGCGCCGTCGGCTTCTGTGAGCCATGCGTTCGCCTGCGCATACGGCAGGATGCGGTAGGCGGCCTGCGCCTGGGTGATGCGCGCCACCTGCCGCCCGTCCGCGTCGCGCCCGATATGGCCGAGGGCGAAGTGCTGCATGCCTTCGCGGCCGCGAAGCGGTGCGACCACGCGAACGCGATCGGGGCGTTCCGGTGCGAGGCCAGCCATCGCGCGCAGCACGGGCGCCACGAAGAAGCGATAGCCGACGGCGACCGCCATCGGATTGCCCGGCAGCGCCAGCACCAGCGGGCCGCCGTCGAAGCGCGCCGCAAGCAGCGGTTTTCCGGGGCGTATCGCCACCTTGTGAAAGAGTTCGCGCGCACCCAGTGCGGCGAGCGCCGCCGGGACGAAATCGAAACGTCCGGCCGATACGGCACCGGTGGTGACGATCAGGTCCGCGTGTGCATCGAGCGCATCCCTTATCGTCGTTGCGAACGCGCCACCGGAATCCCGCACCCGTGAACGCGACAGCGTTTCGACGCCCCACCGGGCCAGGCTCGCAGCAAGGAACGGTCCGTTCGAATCGTGGATACCCGCGGGCGGCAAGGGCCCCGCGGCGTTGAGTTCGCTCCCCGTCGTGACGATGGCGACACGCGGTCGCCGAATGACGTCGACGCGCTCGATGCCGAGCGCGGCAAGCAGCATCGCCGCGGCGGCGTCGACGCGACGACCACGCTCGAGTACCTGCGCGTCCAGCGCGATATCGGAGCCCGCGAGGCGCACGTTCTGGCCACGGCGTTCTTCGACGGGAAACCGTACCCGTTCGCCCTGCCGATCGCTGCGCTCCACGGGCACGACCGTGTCGAAACCTTCGGGCATGCGCGCGCCCGTGGCGATCTCGCAGGCTTCCATGGGTGGATAGGTGGGTGTCGCATCGCCTGCCGCCTGCATGGCGGCGACGGCGAAGGTCGAACCGGCGGCTATCGTTTCGTGGCTCGCGCGCAGTGCGTAACCATCCATCGCCGCGTTGTCGAACGAAGGGAGCACAAACGGGGCGCGGATGTCGCCGGCAAGGAATCGTCGCGTGGCCCCATCGAGCGCAACGTCTTCGCTGCCGAGGGGCTGGGCTTCGTTCAGAAGGAGCGCAAGCGCGTCGGGATAAGAAATCATGACTGAAGCGTACCTCGCCACAGCCGGCTCGTGTAGGAGCGCGCCCAGCGCGCGACAGTTTTTCGCGAAGAGCAGCGGGGGCCGGTTGCTCGCCGCCTCAAAAGCTGTCGCGCGCAGGGCGCGCTCCTACAAAGCCGGCGTTCTCACGCCGAACGGCGGGACGGCTCCTGCGTCACCGGGCGGTACGCATGGAAAGCCACCGTCGCCGAGGCCCGGCCCTGGCTCAGCGAGCGCAATGCCGTGCTGTATCCGTCCAGCTGGGCCAGGGGCACGTCGGCCTCGATCTCCGTGCGCTCCATCCGGTCGACCAGGTTCACGATCTGCCCGCCACGCCGTTGCAGGTCGCCCAGCACGTCGCCGACCGCCGGACCCGGCGCGCTCACGCAGACGCGCATCACCGGTTCCAGAAGCACCGTGCCCGTCGCGTCCAGCGCCGACTTCACGGCGATCTGCGCGGCGCGATGGAAGGCCATCTCGCTCGAGTCCACGGCGTGCGCCTGTCCGTCCAGTACAGCGACCGCAGCGCCGACTACCGGATAGCCGCGCGGTCCCTCCAGCAGTGCCGAGGCGGCACCCTTCGCCACCGCCGCCTGGAACTGTTTCGGAATGACACCACCGGTCGTGCGATCTTCGTACGTGTTGGCCTCGCCGCCGTTCGGCGTGACCGACAGCACGACGCGCGCGAACTGGCCGCTGCCACCGGTCTGCTTCGCAAGCTTCCCTTCGATCGCACCCGACGCGGCGGCCGGCGTTTCCTGGTACGCCACGCGTGGCGAACCGGTGCGCACCTGCACACCCCATTCGCGGCGCAGGCGCTCCACCATCACCTCGAGGTGCAGTTCGCCCATGCCCCAGACCAGGGTCTCACCGGTGTCCGGATCGGTGCCGACGCGGAAGGACGGATCCTCCTGCGCCAGGCGCGCCAATCCGTTGCCGAGCTTGAGCAGGTCGGCCGAACGCTCGGGCGACAGGCGCCAGGACAACACGGCAGGCTGCGCCTGTATCGTCTCCAGCCGCACGCGCCGATGCGTGTCGGCCAGGGTTTCGCCGGTGGACACGTCCTTCCAGCCCGCGATGGCGACGATGTCGCCCGCTTCGGCAGACTCCACCGCTTCGGTCTCTTCCGCGCGCACGACGGCGAGGCGGCCGATGCGCTGCACGCGATCGGTACCGCTGCGCCAAACAGCATCGCCCACATTCAGGCGGCCCGCATAAAGCCGCACGAAGGCCAGCGGCCCATGCGCCTGGTTCACGACCTTGAAGACGAGCGCGGCCAGCGGCGCGTCCGCTTCGGGCGCGACCATCGTGTCGCCGTCGTCGGTATGAGCGACGACCGCGGGGCGATCGAGCGGCGAAGGCAGGTACGCCACCAATGCATCCAGCAGGGGTTCGATGCCGACGTTGCGGAACGCCGAACCCGGTAGCACCGGCGAACCGGCACCCGCTAGCGTGCCGCGCCGGAGCGCGGCCGTAAGCGCGACGGCATCGATAGGCCGCTCGGCAAGCCACAGCTCGGCCAGCGTTTCGTCGCGGTCCGCGACGGCTGCCACGAGTTCGGCGCGTGATTCCCGGTAAGCAACGCGTTCGTCTTCGTTCCAGGCATGCGCGGCGGGATTGCCGGCATCGTCGAAACGCCAGATGCGTTCAGCAACGAGGTCGACAAGGCCCGTCATGTGCTCGCCCTCGATGATCGGCCGCGCGACCACCCACGGATTCGCACCGAGTTTGTCGCGCATCTGCGTGACCACCGCGTCGAAGTCCGCGCCGGGACGGTCCATCTTGTTGACGAAGGCCATGAGCGGCACGCCGTGACGACGCGCCTGGTGCCACACGGTTTCGGATTGCGGCTGCACGCCGGCTACGCCGGAGAACACCGTCACCGCGCCGTCAAGCACGCGCAACGACCGCTCGACCTCGATCGCAAAGTCGATATGTCCCGGCGTGTCGATGAGGGTGAGACGGTGCGGCTGGCCGCCATCCGGCGCCCAGTTCGCGCGCACGGCCGCGGCGCCGATCGTGATGCCACGCTCGCGCTCGAGTTCCATATGATCGGTAGTAGTCGCACCGTCGTGCACCTCGCCCGTACGGTGGATCGTGCCGGTCTTGTAAAGGAGGCGCTCGGTGAGCGTGGTCTTCCCTGCGTCGACGTGCGCGATGATGCCGAGGTTGCGCCAGCGGTCGACGGGGATACGGGTTTCTCGGGTGGTACTCATGGCTACGGTTCCTGGAGGCAAAAAAAAGCACCCTTGCGGGTGCTTTTCAGGTTCTTCGAGGCCGGAACATGGTCTTATGACGATGTAACTCCAAGCACGGCGCGCGCGCACCCGCGACGCGCCCGTGGGGCGATCGTTGGGATGTGCATCAAATCGTGCTTGCAGCGGAACATGGTGTTGGCTCTCGTGACGGGTGGAAATGTTACGCCTTGATTTAATTTCCGCCAAGGCGTGTTTCCGTGCTGGCAGCTGAGATAAGGGGTGTTCTCACGGATTCAAGGGCTCGCTTCGCAGGAATCGCCCTCACGGCAGGGTGTACGCCACCACGTAATCACCCGACTTCGTGCCCAGGCCGCTGTGGCCGCCGGCGGCGATGACGACGTACTGCTTGCCGTTCACCGAATATGACATCGGATTAGCCTGTCCGCCGGCCGGAAGGCGTGCCTTCCACAACTCCTTGCCCGTGCGTTCGTCGGATGAGCCGCTTGTTGTACGGATCGATGGACGCGCCATGCCAGTCGATCACGCCGTCGAACGCCGGATACACGATGGTGTCCTCCCGTTGCGTCGGCGTGAACTGGCCCTTGTAGTACGCCTTGCGGAATTCGATGCGGCACATCAGCTGGTCGAACGGCGTCGCACCCCACATCGACGGTTCGGTGAGGTCCTTAGGCGCCAGCGATGGCATGCCGACGGAATATGGCTGCGTCGGCGACGTGAAGTCGCCGGGCACCGCACCCTGCGGCACCGGCTTTTCGCGTACGTCGGTCAACGGCGCACCCGTGCGGCGGTCGAGTACGAAGAACTCTCCCCGCTTCGTTGTCTGCACGAGCGCGGGAACGCTGCCTCCCTGCCGGTCCGGCAGGTCGACCAGCGAAGGCCCCGTCGGCACGTCCATGTCCCATACGTCGTGGTGCGTGTTCTGGTAGACCCACTTCGGCGCACCGGTTTCGATATCCAGCGCCACGGTGGAGCTGGACACCTTCTCGTCGATCGGGCGACGGTGGCCGCCGAAGTAATCCGGCGTGGCATTGCCCATCGGCAGGTAGACCAGGCCGAGGTCCGGATCGGCGGTATAGACGCCCCACGCGTTGGGCGTGCCCCGGGTCAGCTGGTCGCCCGGGCCCGGCGTCCAGTTCTGCGGATCGTGCCCCACGTCCCATGCCCATATGAGCTTCCCGGAAAGGGGATCGAAGGCGCGCACCGCGCCGGAGGGCTCGCCCTCGGCCTGGTTGTCGTACACCCATCCCCCCAGCATGACGCGGTCCTTGATTACCAGCGGCGGCGAGGTGACGAAGTGGAAGCCTGCCGGCACGTGGCCGAGATACTGCGTGAGCGATACGAAGCCATGCTGCCCGAAGTCTTCGCACGGTTTGCCGGTGTCGGCGTTCAGTGCCATGAGGCGGGCATCGAGCACGGGCGCGATGATCCGGCGCGGGCAGCCGGTCTGCGTTCCCGGCGGCGCCTCGTAATAGGCCACACCCCGGCAAGCGAGATAGACATCCGCTTCCGTGTCGGCCTTGGGATCGAAGCTCCACTTCTTCTGCCCGGTGGCGGCATCGAAGGCCACCACCCAGCTATGCCCGGTACACACGGAAAGCGTGTCCCCGACCTTGATGGGCGTGTTCTCGAAATTGAACTCATGGCCCGCATCGGTGCCGCCCTTGTCCTCACCGGGGCGGATGGTGTCGCCGGTGCGCGCCGTCCATGCGACTTTGAGGTCCTTCACGCAGCCGCACCTGCAACGAGGTAATAAACACTGCCACCCAGGGCGACGAGCCAGATGCCGCCCAGGGCAAGCGCGAGTCCCAGGATGCCGACGACGATGCCGGTGATGCGTGGCGCGCGCCGCGTAGCGCCGATCGGTGACATGGTGCTTCTCCAAAGGGGTGAGACCTTTGAAGATAGCCCTGGCGGGTATATGTAACGTCTACGCCACTACGGCAAGAACGACTTACCGACGGAGTTCCTTCATGCGCTACGTGAAACTGGGCCGCACCGGCCTCGAAATTTCTCCCCTCGTGCTGGGCTGCATGACGTATGGCGCGTCCGATCGCGGCACCCATGCATGGACGCTCGGCGAGGAAGAAAGCCGTCCTTTCATCCGCAAGGCATTGGATCTGGGCATCAATTGCTTCGACACGGCGAATTTCTACTCCGACGGAACGTCGGAAGACATCCTGGGTCGCGCCCTGCAGGATTTTGCGAGGCGTGACGAAGTAGTGATCGCCACGAAAACCTTCTACCGCTGGCGCGAAGGACCTAACGCCGGAGGCCTGTCGCGCAAGGCGATCTTCCATTCCGTGGACGACAGCCTCCGGCGCCTCCGCACCGACTATATCGATCTGCTCCAGATCCACCGCTTCGATCGCACTACTCCCGTGGAGGAAACGATGGAAGCGCTGCACGACGTCGTAAAGGCCGGCAAGGTGCGTTATCTCGGTGCGTCGTCCATGTACGCGTGGCAGTTCGCGAAGATGGTATACACCTCGCGCCTGCATGGCTGGACGGAATTCGTGAGCATGCAGGACCACTACAACCTGCTCCAGCGCGAGGAGGAGCGAGAGATGATTCCGTTCTGCGTCGACCAGCGCATCGCCGTGCTGCCATGGAGCCCGCTCGCCCGCGGCCGCCTCACCCGCGACTGGGACGAGCGCAGCGCGCGGCAGGACAACGACCTGTTCGGCGGCACGCTGTACAACGCCACCGTGGACTCGGACAAGGCGATCGTCGCGGCGGTGAAGAAGGTGGCCGACGAGCGCGGCGTGCCCCGCGCGCAGGTCGCGCTGTCCTGGGTGGCGCATCGCCAGGGCGTCACCGCGCCGATCGTGGGCGCATCGAAGCCACACCACCTCGACGATGCCGTGGCGGCGATCGACCTCGTTCTCAGCGCCGAGGAAACCGCGCTCCTGGAAGACGCTTACGGCCCGCATCCCCTGGAGGGCTTCTGATTATTCAGGAGCCGCTTTAGCGGCGAAGGGGCCGCCCCTGGCGCCTTGCCCGGGCGTCCGGAGGCCGGGCCTCCTGAACATCCATGCAATCGTCACCCCCTGGCAGTACCCTCCCCGCTGCAAAACGGACCGGGGCCGTGTATCATGGCGCGCCCCATTTATCTCTTTATCCGTAAAGAAGGATATATCGCCCCGATGAGCAACTACCTCTTCACCTCCGAGTCGGTCTCCGAAGGCCATCCGGACAAGATCGCCGACCAGATCTCCGACGCCGTCCTGGACGCGATCCTGGTCCAGGATCCGCGCGCGCGCGTGGCCTGCGAGACGCTGGTGAAGACCGGCGTGGCCATCGTCGCGGGCGAGATCACCACCAGTGCCTGGATCGACCTCGAGGCCCTGACCCGCAAGGTCATCCTGGATATCGGTTACGACTCCTCCGAAGTCGGCTTCGACGGCGAAACCTGCGGCGTGCTGAACCTCATCGGCAAGCAGTCCCCGGACATCAACCAGGGCGTGGACCGCAAGAAGCCTGAAGAACAGGGCGCGGGCGACCAGGGCCTGATGTTCGGCTACGCCACGAACGAGACCGGCGAGTACATGCCGGCGGCGATCCACTACGCCCACCGTCTCGTGGAGCAGCAGACCAAGGTCCGCAAGAAGAAGAACTCGCCGCTGCCGTGGCTGCGCCCGGACGCGAAGAGCCAGGTCACCCTGCGCTACGAGAACGGCGAAGCCGTCGCCATCGACGCCGTCGTGCTCTCCACCCAGCACGATCCGGACGTGAAGCAGAAGGATCTCATCGAAGGTGTGCGCGAGCTGATCCTGAAGCCCGTGCTTCCGGCGAAGCTGCTGCACAAGGGCACCAAGTTCCACATCAATCCGACGGGCAAGTTCGTCATCGGTGGCCCGGTGGGGGACTGCGGCCTCACCGGCCGCAAGATCATCGTCGACACCTACGGCGGCTGGGCCCGTCACGGCGGCGGTGCGTTCTCGGGCAAGGATCCGTCGAAGGTCGATCGCTCGGCCGCGTACGCCGCGCGCTACGTCGCGAAGAACATCGTGGCGGCCGGCCTGGCCGACCGTTGCGAGATCCAGGTCAGCTACGCCATCGGCGTGGCCGAGCCCACGTCGATCTCGGTCACCACGTTTGGCACCGGCAAGATCTCCGACGAGAAGATCGAGAAGCTGATCCGCAAGCACTTCGACCTGCGCCCGTACGGCATCATCAAGATGCTCGACCTGGTCCACCCGATGTACCAGCCGACGGCCTCGAACGGCCACTTCGGTCGCAAGCCCTACGAGATCACCGACAAGAACGGCAATACGTTCACGGCGTTCTCCTGGGAGAAGACCGACAAGGCCGAGATCCTGCGCGACGCCGCAGGCCTTGGTGCGAAGGTCGCCCGCAAGTAAGCGGACGCCACCTGCCGGATGAAACGGGCACCTTCGGGTGCCCGTTTTTTTTGGCTCTTTCCTATGTCCGGGTTGTCCGGGCCCGGCTTCGCCATCGTGTTTGGCACGCACGCCGTTTGCGTCTGGCGAGAAGCGTCGGGGTACGCCCCTCACCGCTCAAATCAGCGGCGATGGGTGCTCGCGGCAAGCCTGCGTCGACGTGCAATTCGCAGGGCGACCAGATGAACGATTCCGACAGCGCAAAACACGCTGGCGACAATTATCGCAATTTCGCTGCCGGAATATTTCGTGAGCTCGCCATCCTTCGCCTTGTCGATCGCATCGCTGATGGCTAGGGCCGCGAGTGTTACCACTAACAGCCAACTAGTCCAGCCTACGATGGCAGAGACCCTTCGCTGCCATCGTAGGTAGACCAGACGATGAGGGCCGGACGCGAAACCAACATAATGAAGGACTACCCAAGCAGCGGCATGCAAGCCCAAAACCATGGGAAGCGAAGTCCCCCATATGAACAGGTAGTGGGAGCCATCGTGTGATTGAACGTCCAGCAGGTCTCCCCACCAGGAATAGAAGCTTTCTGGGAATGAAAAGTCCAGAGAATGATCCAGATGTGTCCAGATGACTCCATATAGCCATGCCGCGACGGCCAGCCACGATGCCCACCCGAGAATTCTGCCGACTACGGTCATGACACCCGCACTGTTCCATAGGTCATGAAGTCCGTCCCCGGAATCGACTCCTTCCCGGTTTGTTTCAACAAGCTGTAAAGCAAGTCAAAATCTGACTGATGCTCAACAGTGATGCATCCCTCGCTCCTTCCGTTGGAACCTTTCGGATGCAATCGGAACTGCCCCCTCAGTAGCCCTGCACAATATCGTTCGTCATCGATCACCTTGTCCTTCGCATACAACGCAAACCAATCGCCTTTGAACAACTTATGGACTAGCCCGAAAGTCCTTCCCTCGGGCCGATCGACGATGTAATACATTCCTACGGGAATGGGCCCTTGATTGGGGACACACATATGTGTACGCCGATTTCGAAGTTCGCCGAGACCGGAGAACGCCGGGAATGAAAACCCGGCAATGACCAGCGCCGTATCGGGCTTCAGTTTGAAAACGCCATCTAGCATGATTCACTCCTTCCGATCTGACATCAGACGGAGAACGTCTTATCGTTCTTCGTCAGGCTCCATGTGCCCAACGTGTTGCCGGCGACTCCGCCGTCGATCTTCTGCTTCTGGTACTTCCACTGGATCGCGGCGTACCTGAGTGATATGGACTCGACTGGGAGAAGGACATCGTTGACGCTTAGCTCAAGACGAGAAATGAGGACATTCTTGAGTTGGATCTCCAGATATTTCACCCGCTTGCCATCGCCGGCAGCGCGATAGAACACGATCTGCGCAGCATCGAAGGTGATACCGCTGGATACGGCCTGCGCGAGCAACGGGCTGGCCATATCAAGGTCCTTTACCACGGTCATGTCGCCATGCTCGGTGCGCCCCATTGCGTGACCACCTGCGGTCGACGCGTTGCGCGACGCGGGCTGCATTATTTCATGGTGCAGCGCACTCAGTTCAATCCACTGGCTGTGCTCCTTATCCATCGATTCGCCCTTCATGTCGGGGCCGGACAGCTTCAGATAGATGCTCTTCATTGAGTTTCCTTGGCGAGTCTGACTATGCGAACGCCCTGTCCTACAGACGTGGGACGGAGTGGCATGTTCGCCGCGACCTTTTATCAGTTCGCTTCGGCGATTGTTTGAGAAACATGGACGCAAAGGTTTTCGGTACGGTGTCCATTCATGTGATAAACAAATTTGCGCTGTAATCGGGAGTCGTCGAGCTTTTTCGGCTAACAACGACCGCCCCTGCGGCGTTCTTTAACGAGCAGCATCAGCATGCGGAGAATGAGCATTTTCGTGGTCCTTCGCTTCGTAGGACGTGATGGCAGCCGGCAACCGTGCCCCTCGCCGCTAAGGCCTATGTCGCTTTCGATGGCGGCGTTTCGCAAGACTCCCTCGCCGCCATGGCGACTCCTACAACACGCGAGACGAACCCTTCAGCGGCATCGACCAAGAGGCCGCGGCGCCAACGCAACGTGCCACGGCAGTTGTCACAAGCACTTCATGGGCGTGGTGCGAAACCTTAGCCCTTCCCTGCCGGAGATCTCACCATGAACCGCCGCCGCCGCCCTGCCCTTGCCATCGCCTTTCTCACCGCCACGCTGGGCCTGTCTGCGCAAGCCCAGGAAAAGGACAGCCAGGGTGGCACGCCTACCGATAGCGGATTCTTCAAGAACGCGGGAGCTTCGGGGCTCACCGAAGTGGCTGCGAGCCAGCTGGCGCTGAAGCAGTCGTCCTCCGGCAAGGTGAAGGCATTCGCGCAGAAGATGGTCGCAGACCATACCCGGGTCAACGAAGAACTCGCGGGACTGAAATCCGGCGACAAGGGTTACGCGCTGGTCGATGCGCCCCCACCGGACAGCCAGAAGAACCTCGACGCCATGTCGCGCATGAGCGGTGCCGAGTTCGACAAGGCCTACGCGACGATGATGGTCGCCGACCACGAAGAGGCCGTGGCGATCTTCGAGACCGAGATCGAGAAGGGCTCCAGCCCGCAGCTGAAAGCCTTCGCGACGAAGACCCTGCCGACGTTGAAGCACTATCTGAAGATGGCCAGGACCTTGCCGTAACGACGCGCTGTAGGAGCGCGCCTTGCGCGCGACAGCTTTTCGCCGAGAGCTACAGGGCCTGTGCTCTCGGCCTCAAAAGCTGTCGCGCGCAGGGCGCGCTCCTACACGTCGGATGTCGTGGCCGGGTCAGGCGTTACGGTTGGAACCGGAAAGTACGTCCACCCACACAGCCAGCACGAGGATGACGCCCTTGATGATCATCTGCCATGAGTTGTCCACGTCCATCAGCTGCATGCCGCTGTCGAGGCTGGCCATCACCAGGGCGCCGATGAGCGCGCCATAGACCGTGCCCGATCCGCCGCGCATGGACGTGCCGCCGATGAAGCACGCCGAGATGGCATCGAGTTCGCCGCCCGTGCCGGCCGAGGGCGAACCCGAGCCCGTGCGCGCCACCGTGATGATGCCGGCGAAGGCGCACATGAGGCCCATCAACGCGAATACCACCAGCTTGACCCGCGCCACGTTCACGCCGGACAGGCGCGTGGCCTCCATGTTGCCACCCACCGCGTAGATGTGCCGGCCGAACACGGTCTGCGTCGACACGTAAGTGAACGCGGCCAGCAGGCCAAGCAGGATCATCACCGGGATGGGGATGCCGTTCGCATCGTTGAGCATGCGGATGAAGCCCGCGACGAACGCACCGATGGCGACCAGCCGCGCCACGTCGATCCACACCGCGACCTGATGGAGTCCCAGCGTCGAACGGCGCATGCGGCGGCGCACGGTCAGGCCGATCATCACGAGGAAGATCACGGCGCCGATCCAGCGCGACAGCGCCTGCGGTACGAACCCCTGGCCGAGCGCGATGAGGTCGTCGGGGGCGGGCGCGATCGTCGAACTGCCGGTGACGTACAGCACGATGCCGCGGAAAGCGAGCATGCCGCCGAGGCCGACGATGAACGACGGCACGCGCATCTTGGTAACGATGAAGCCGTTGAACGCGCCGAGCAGCAGGCCAAGGACGAGCACCGCGCCGATGGCCGGCCACGTGCCCCAGCCTTCGTTGACGGTGAGGATCGCCACGACGCCGCCGAGCAGGCCGAGCAGCGAGCCGATCGAGAGGTCGATCTCGCCGGCGATGATGACGAACACCATACCGCAGGCGAGCATGCCGGTAATCGCCATCTGCCGGAACAGGTTGGACAGGTTGCCGGGCGTGATGAAGGCCGACTCGGTCTTCAGGTGGAAGAACACCCAGATGATCGCGACCGCGATGAGCAGCGCGAGGATCTTGTAGCGGACGAACAGTTGCTGGACTTTCTGTGCCTGCATGGAAGGCTTTCCCTGGTAACGCTGTGAACGGATCGTTGGATCAGGCGGCGTGGGCGGGCCCTTCCGCGGCGTGCGAGATGGCGGCGGCGAGCACCTGCTCCTGGGTCAGACCCAGGCTGGGGAAATCGCCACGCAGCCTGCCCTCGCCCACCACGAGCACGCGATCGCTGACGCCGAGCACCTCGGGCATCTCCGACGAGACCATGATGATCGCCACGCCCTTGGAAGCCAGCTCGAACATCAGCTTGTAGATGTCGTACTTGGAGCCGACGTCGACGCCGCGGGTGGGCTCGTCGAGGATCAGCACCTTCGGTTCGGGCAGCAGCATCTTCGTCAGCACCGCCTTCTGCTGGTTACCGCCGGACAACCCGACGATCGGTAGCTCGGGACTCGCTGTCTTGACGCGCAGGCGCTTGATCTCGGCCTCGACCGTCCGCATTTCCGCCTGCCGGTCGATCTGGCCGGCGTGTGCGTAATGCGTCAGCGTGGCGAGCGTGATGTTGTCGCCGACACCGAGCAGGGGAACGATGCCCTGCCGCTTGCGGTCCTCGGGCACGAGCGACAGGCCCGCCTTGATCGCCTGCTCCGGCGTGCGCACCTTGATTGGCTTGCCCTCGAGGATCAGTTCCGCCTCGTAGCGCCCCGGATACGCACCGAAGATCGCCGACACAAGCTCGGTGCGACCGGCACCGACGAGACCGGCGATGCCGAGGATCTCACCACGGCGGACCTGGAACGAAATATCGTCCACCCGCTTGCGGTTCGGATTGGCGACGTCCCAACAGGTGACATGCCGCGCCTCGAAAACCACCTCGCCGATGTCGTGTTCCACTTTCGGAAACAAGTTCTCGATGTCGCGGCCGACCATCGCCGTGATGATCGAATGCGTGGTCATCTCGGCCATCGGCTTGGTGAGGATGTGCTTGCCGTCGCGGATGACGGTGACGGTGTCGCAGACCCGCGCCACTTCCTCGAGCTTGTGCGAGATATAGACGCAGGCCACGCCGTCACGCTTCAGGTCCTCGATGATCGACAGCAAGATGTTCGTTTCGGACGAGGTAAGCGACGACGACGGCTCGTCGAGGATCAGCAGGCGCGCGTTCTTCGCCAGGGCCTTGGCGATCTCGAACAGCTGCTGGTAGCCGCCACCGTAGTTCATCACCGGCGCGGCCACGTTCACGTCCTTCAGCTTCAGGCGGGCCAGCAGCGCGTCCGCCTTGGCATACATCGCGTCGTAGTCCATGAGCCCGCCGAACCGGCGGATCTCGTTGCCAAGGAAGATGTTCTCCGCCACGGAGAGCTGCGGCACCAGCATCAGCTCCTGATGGATGATGACGATGCCGGTGTCTTCGCTGTCGCGCACCGTGTACGCCTTCAGCGGCTTGCCGTCGAAGAGGATCTCGCCCTCCCAGGTGCCATAGGGATACACGCCCGACAGCACCTTCATGAGGGTGGACTTGCCTGCGCCGTTCTCGCCGCAGAGGCCCACGCATTCGCCCGGCCGAACGGCCAGGTCGATGCCGTTGAGCGCGCGCACGCCGGAGAATTCCTTGACGATGCGGCGCATCTCGAACAGGTATTCGCTCATGACGACGGGATCAGGGGCCTACCTGGGCTTGCGTGTAGAAGCCGTCCTTCACCACGAGATCGACGTTCTGTTTCGTCAGGGCGGTGGGTGCGAGCAGGATCGTGTTCACATCCTTCCTGCCGTTGTTCATCGTCGACGTGAAAGTTGGCGTGCCGCCCTTCGCCATCTCCACGGCAAGGTTCGCGGCATCGGTGGCGATGGTCTTGATCGGCTTGTACACGGTCATCGTCTGGGTGCCGGCCTTGATCCGCTTGATGGCCGCGAGGTCGGCATCCTGGCCCGAGACCGCTACCTTGCCGGCCAGCTTCTGGCCGTTCAAGGCAGCGACGGCGCCGCCGGCCGTGCCGTCGTTGGAGGCGACGATGCCCTGGATGTTGTTCTTGTTCGCGGTGAGGGCGTTCTCGATGATCGACTGCGCGTTGGACGCCAGCCACTCGTTGGTCCACTGCTGGCCCACGATCTTGATGTCGCCCTTGTCGACCAGTGGCTTCAGGACCTTCATCTGGCCCTCGCGGAGGATCTTCGCGTTGTTGTCGGTGGGCGCGCCGCCGAGCAGGAAGTAATTGCCCTTGGGCGCGGCGTTCATGACACCTTGCGCCTGCATCTGGCCGACCTTGTCGTTGTCGAAGGAGATGTACGCGTCCACGTCGGCGTTGAGGATCAGGCGATCGTACGAGATCACCTTGATGCCCGCGCGCTTCGCCTCGGCCACCACCGTGGTGAGCGTCTTGGCGTTGAACGGCACGATGACGATCACGTCGACCTTGCGCGAAATGAGGTTTTCGATCTGCTGGATCTGCTTCTGTTCGTTGGCATCGGCGGACTGCACGGAAACGGTGGCGCCCTTGGCCTCGGCCGCCGCCTTGAAGTAGTCGCGGTCACGCGTCCAGCGCTCGACGCGCAGATCGTCGATGGAGAAGCCGATCACCGGCTTGTCCTTGCTCGCATGCGCCTGCGGCGTGGCGAAGACACCGGCGGCGGCCATGGATACGGCTAGCAGGGTATGCAGGGACTTCTGTTTCATGTGCTTCTCCATCGGGTCATGGCATCGCCCTCAGGGAGGGACGAAGGACGTCGCCCGCGGCGGCGTCGACATACAGGGGTTTCAGTTGCTCGTAGGAGCGACGGAACAAAGGGTGACGCGATTGCAGGAAATAAGCATGACGCGCCGCATCGGGCTCGAACGCGGCCGTGACCGGCGGCATCGGACAAACCTCGTCCAGCGAAGCATCGGGTTCGGCGGCCAGCCGGCCGAGGCGGGCCGCGCCCAGGGCGGGCCCGACCTCGCCGCCACTGCGCAGGACAAGGCGCTTGCCGAGGATGTCGGCGAGCATCTGCGTCCAGTAGGCACTGCGTGAGCCGCCCCCGATCACGGTGATCTCGTCGGCGACGAGTCCCGTGGATTCCACCGCCAGCAAGCCATCCAGAAGACCAAGGCCGACGCCTTCGAGCGTCGCGTTGGCAAGGTCGGCGCGGTCGGTGTCGGGGCCAAGTTGCGTGAACGACCCGCGTGCGTGCGGGTTGTTGTGCGGCGTACGCTCGCCCGTGAGGTAAGGCAGGAACAGCGGGCCATGCATCGCGAGGCCCCGGGCTTCGGCCTCCTTGAGCAAGCCCGGCACGTCACCCAGCCCGGTGAGCCGTGCCGTAAAATCGAGGCAACTGGCCGCGTTGAGCATTACCGACATCAGGTGCCAGGTATCCGGCAAGGCATGGCAGAACGCATGCACGGCCTGCTCGGGACTCGCGCGAAAACCATCGGATACCGCGAAATACACGCCCGAAGTACCCAGGGACAACATGGCCTGGCCGTCGCGCACGATGCCCACGCCGACGGCGCCGGCCGCATTGTCGCCACCGCCTGCCGCCACCGGCACCTCATCCATGCCCCAGCGCACCGCCAGCTCACCGCGCAGGCGCCCGGCCGGCTGGGTCCCCTCGAGCACCTGCGGCATGTGCGAGCGGTCGAGTCCGGTCGCGGCGAGCATCCCGTCGCTCCACTGGCGGCTGTTCACATCCAGCCACAGCGTGCCCGCGGCGTCCGAGGCGTCGGTCATGTATTCGCCGGTGAGGCACAAACGAAGGTAATCCTTCGGCAGGAGCACTTTCGCGACGCGATCGAAAACCTCGCGCTCATGCCTGCGTACCCATGCGAGCTTCGGCGCCGTGAATCCCGGCATGGCCAGGTTGCCCGTGATTGCGCGGAATCCGGGAACGCGTTCCAGTTCGGCGCATTCGACATCCGAGCGCCCGTCGTTCCACAGGATGGCCGGGCGCAGGACGTTGCCGGACTTATCGAGCAGCGTGGCTCCGTGCATCTGCCCCGAAAGGCCGATGGCCACGATGCGGCGCGCCTCTACTTCCTTGAGGATTTTCTCTACGGCGGCCTGCGTCGCCGCCCACCACGTGGCCGGGTCCTGCTCCGACCAGCGTGGCCGTGGGTGGGAGACTTCGAGCGGGCTGGAGGCGTTGGCGCGCACGGCGCCCGCCTCGTCCATGACGACCGCTTTCACCGAAGATGTGCCCAGGTCGATGCCGAGGTACAGGCGCGCCGGTGCTTCCATGTCGTATCTCATTCACCCGTAGATATAGCGGTTGACGATGTTCTCGAGCAACTCCTGTCCACCCGAAACGTGCCGGGGACGGAAATCGTGCGCCACGGCATCGTCCGCAAGCGAGGCCAGCGTGTAGCCGCCTTGTAGAATCCTGCCGCCGAAATCGCCCTCCCAGCCGGCGTAACGCTTCGCCTTGAAATCGGCCAGCGCGTCGCGCTCGATCATCTTCGCCGCGCGCTCCAGGCTTAGAGCCAGCGCGTCGATCGCGCCGATATGGCCGTGGAAGAGGTCTTCGGGTGCACTGCTCTGGCGGCGTACCTTGGTATCGAAGTTGAAGCCACCCGTGGTGAAACCGCCCGCCTTCAGGATCTCGTAAGTGACCAGCGTCAATTCTTCCACGCTGTTCGGGAACTGGTCGGTGTCCCAGCCGTTCTGCGGATCGCCGCGGTTGGCGTCGATCGAGCCGAAGACGCCCAGCGCTATCGACGTCGCCACCTCATGGTGGAAGGAGTGGCCGGCAAGCGTGGCGTGGTTGGCCTCGAGGTTCGTCCTCACCTCATTCTCCAGGCCAAACTCTTTCAGGAAGCCGTAGACGGTGGCCGCGTCGTAGTCGTACTGGTGTTTCGTTGGCTCCTGCGGCTTCGGCTCGATGAGGATCGTGCCCTTGAAACCGATCTTGTGCTTGTGCTCGATCACCATCTGGAAGAAACGGCCGAGCTGGCTGCGCTCCCGCTTCAGGTCGGTATTTAGCAGGGTGTCGTAACCCTCGCGGCCACCCCATAGCACGTAGTTGGCGCCGCCGAGGCGCTGCGTGGCCTCCATGGCGTAGCGCACCTGGGTGGCGGCATAGGCGAACACTTCCGGCTGCGGATTGGTCGCGGCACCGGCGGCGTAACGCGGATGGCTGAACAGGTTGGCCGTGCCCCACAACAACTTCATGCCGGTGTCGGCCTGCTTCTTTTCCAGCATGTCGACCATGGCGGCGAAGTTGTTCTTGTAATCCGCAAGGCCATCGCCTTCGGGCGCCACGTCGGTGTCGTGGAACGTATAGAACGGTGTGCCGAGCCGCGAGAAGAAATCGAACGCAGCCTCCGTCTTCTCGCGGGCCCTGGTCATCGGATCGCCCGGCTGCTGCCAGGGGCGTGTGAAGGTACCCGCCCCGAACACGTCGGACCCCGGCCAGACGAAGGTATGCCAGTAGCAGGTCGCCAGGCGAAGATGGTCGGCCATGCGCTTGCCCAGCACCCGCTTGTCCGGGTCGTAGTGGTGGAAGGCGAGCGGGTTGTCGCTGCCTGGGCCTTCGTAGCGAATCTTCGGGACCATGGAAAAGTACGACATAGCTGTTCCTTGATGAACGCGGAGATGTATTCCAATGATCGTGACCAGCAGGCCCTCCCACACGCAATTGCGATTTCCGGCGGGCGGAAGGTCTTTTTCGATGCCGCGCTGCGTCATGGTCGGAAGGCTGAAGCCTGCTAGCGTGAGGAAGCCATGACTCCCCACCGCATCGCCCTGCTATTCAATGCCAACAAGGTGTACGACCGACAGGTCGTCGCTGGCATCGGTCACTATCTGAACAGCACGCGGGTGGAGTGGGACCTCTTCATGGAGGAGGATTTTCGCAGCCGCATGCGCGACATCCGCCAGTTCAAGGGCGACGGCGTCATCGCCGACTTCGACGATCCCGAAGCGCCCGATGCATTGCGCGACCTGCACATCCCCGTGGTGGCGGTCGGCGGGTCGTACCGCGATCCTTCCGCCTATCCCACCGGCGTGCCGTATATCGCCACGGACAACGCGCGCCTTGTGCGCCTCGCCTACGACCACCTCATCGAACAGGGGCTGGGCCGCTTCGCGTTCTATGGTCTTCCGCCCCACCCAGGCAGTCGCTGGGCGCAGGAGCGCGAGCAGGCCTTCCGCGCCATCGCGGACGAAGAGGCGGTGGAGGCCACGGTGTACGAGGGATTGCCCACCAGCGCAGGTGGTTGGGGAGAAGCCGTGGAGCAACTGGTCGCGTGGCTGGGCGAGCTGCCCAAGCCCGTCGGCATCATCGCGACCACCGATGCGCGTGCGCGCCAGGTCCTCCAGGCCTGCGTGATCGGCGACATCGCGGTACCCGAACAGATCGCCATCGTCGGCATCGACAACGATCCGATGGCGCAGTTGCTCACGCGCATCCCCCTCACCTCGGTGATCCAGGGTGCTGAGGAAATGGGTCGCACGGCGGCACACCTCCTGCACCAGATGCTTCGCGGCGTGGATTGTTCCGGCACCCGGGTGCTGGTGCCGCCGGTGGGCATCAACGTGCAGGCGTCCAGCCGCTATCACCCGATGCGCAGTCCGCATGTGATGCGGGCGAGCCATTACATTCGCCAGTATGGATGCCTCGGCATCAAGACCGAGCAGGTGGCCGACTATGTGGGCGTGTCGCGCACCGTGCTCGAAGAACACTTCAAGCGCGAGCTGAAGCAGACGGTGCACCAGGTGATCCTGAAGCACAAACTCGACACCGCCTGCGACCTGATCGCGCATTCCGCCACGCCGCTGGCGGATATCGCACTGCGTTGTGGCTTCACCTCCCTGCAGTACATGTACGCGGTGTTCCGGCGCGAGTACGATTGCACGCCACGCCAGTACCTCGACCTTCATCGGACGACGGGGGCGACCTGATCGCTGCCCGTCCGGAACGTGCCATGCCCGTATCTACCGCCACCGCATGGGGCCAACTCCCCGACGGCCGACCGCTGCACCGCTGGACGCTGCGCAACGCCGGCGGCGCGCAGGTGGAAATCAGCGACCTCGGCGCCACCTTGTTGTCATGGCAGGCCCCGGATCGCCAGGGCCGTGTGGGCGACGTGTTGCTCGGGCACGCCGATGCGCAGCAGTACCTGGATTCCAACGCCTACATGGGCGGCGTCGTGGGCCGCTGGGCCAACCGCATCCGTGGCGGCCGGTTCCGGCTCGACGGCATCGATTACAAGGTGGACCGCAATGATGGCGGCAACCACCTGCACGGCGGTAACGACGGCTTCCACCGGCAGCGCTGGGACGTGGAGGCAGAAGGCGAGGGACTTATCCTGCGACTCGTCTCGGCCGAAGGCGAGGGCGGGTATCCGGGCGAGGTACGGGTGGAGCTGCGCCTGCGGCTCGAGGACGACGGCACGCTGGACCTTCTCTATGCCGCGACCGCCGACGCGCCCACGCCCCTCAGCCTCACCGTCCACCCCTACTTCAACCTCAACGACCGGCGCCCGGACATCCGCGACCACCTGGTTCGCATTGAGGCCGACGAGTTCCTCGCCGTGGATGCGGCGGCTATTCCCGTCGGGCGCCAGGGCGTTGCGGGTACCGCGTTCGATTTCCGCGAGGCGGCGCCGATCGGCTCGCGCCTGCACTGGCCGGACCCCCAGCTTCGGCTGGTCGGCGGGTTCGATCATTGTTATGTCCCGCTTGGCACGCCGGGAGTGGCGCCACGCACCGTGGCCGCGGTTTTCGAGCCCTCCAGCGGGCGCCGGCTCACCGTAGAGACGGATCGGCCTGGGCTGCAGTTCTATAGCGGCCAGAAGCTGACGGGGCAGCCGGGACGGCACGCGGACGTTTACGGCCCGTTTGCAGGCTTCGCACTGGAGACCCAGGCCTTTCCGGACCAGGTGAACGGGCCGGAGGCGGAAGCCGCGATCCTGCGGCCGGGCGCCGTCTGGCGGCAGCACACGCGCTACCGCATCGATACGGCGTAGGACCCCGGGTACAATAGCTGGATGTCCCTCATCCAACTCCTCAACGTCGACTACAGCGTCGGCGGCCCGCTCCTGCTCGAACAGGTCGATCTCTCCCTCGATACCGGCGAGCGCGTATGCATCGTCGGGCGCAACGGCGCGGGCAAATCCACCCTGCTGAAGCTCATCGCGGGCGAACTGCATCCCGACGACGGCGAGATCCGCTTGCAGGGCGGAACGCGCATCGCGAGGCTGACCCAGGAAGTGCCGCAGGACACGGAAGGCAGCGTCTTCGACGTGGTCGCCGACGGCCTGGGCGAACTCGGCCACCTCCTCGCGCGCTACCACCACCTTCTCGACGAGGGCGACATGGACGGCCTGGGCGACGTGCAGGCGCAGATCGAGGCACACAACGCCTGGGACCTGGACTCGCGCGTGCAGCAGGTGATCGAACGCCTGGAACTGCCGGCCCATACCGATTTCTCCGAGCTGTCCGGCGGCATGAAACGCCGCGTGCTACTGGGCCAGGCGCTGGTACGCGATCCGAACCTGCTCCTGCTCGACGAGCCGACCAATCATCTCGACATCGAGGCGATCGCCTGGCTGGAAGGCTTCCTCAAGGGCTTCGCCGGCAGCATCGTCTTCATCACCCATGACCGCAGCTTCCTGCGTTCGCTGGCGACACGCATTGTCGAGATCGACCGCGGCTCGGTCACCAGCTGGCCGGGCGATTACGACAACTATCTGCGCCGCCGTGAGGAACGCCTGCACGCCGAGGCCCAGGCGAATGCGCATTTCGATCGCAAGCTGGCCCAGGAAGAAGTGTGGATCCGCCAGGGCATCAAGGCCCGGCGCACGCGTAACGAAGGCCGCGTTCGCGCCCTGAAGGCCATGCGCCGCGATCGCGCCGATCGCCGCGAGCAGTCCGGCAATGCGCGCATCACGCTTGCCACGGCCCAGGCGTCGGGCCGCAAGGTGATCGAGGCGAAGCACGTCACCCAGGCCTATGGCGGGCGTACGCTGCTGCACGATCTGTCCACGACGATCATGCGCGGCGACCGCGTGGGCATCATGGGGCCCAACGGCGCGGGCAAATCCACGCTGCTGAAGATCCTGCTGAACGAGCTGAAGCCGCAGGAAGGCGAAGTCACGCTGGGTACCGGCCTGGAAGTGGCCTACTTCGACCAGCACCGCTCGATCCTCGACGACCGCATGAACGCGCTGGACAACGTGGCCCAAGGCCGCGAATACATCGAGCTCAACGGCCAGCGCAAGCACATCATCGGGTACCTGCAGGATTTCCTGTTTTCCCCCGAGCGTGCCCGCGCGCCGATCACGCGTCTTTCGGGTGGCGAGCGCAATCGCCTCCTGCTGGCGAAGCTGTTCGCCCAACCGTCCAACCTGCTGGTAATGGACGAACCGACGAACGATCTCGACGTCGAGACGCTCGAGTTGCTCGAGGAGCTGCTCAACGAATACACCGGCACCCTGCTGCTGGTCTCGCACGATCGCGATTTCATCGACAACGTCGTCACCAGTACGCTGGTGCTGGAAGGCGACGGCATCGTCGGCGAGTACATCGGCGGTTATAGCGACTGGCTGCGCCAGCGCCCCGTGGCGCAGGCCGCGAAGGGGGCGGCGAAAGCCGCGCTCGCGCCCGCTCCGGCGGCAGCGACCCCGGCTGCTCCGAAGAAGAAGCTATCGTTCAAGGAACAGCGTGAACTCGAGTTGTTGCCCGCGAAGCTGGAAGAACTCGAGGCCGAGATCGCGCGCCGCACGGCGGCAATGAACGATCCGAAGTATTTCCAGCAGGATGCCGCCGCCATCGCGCGCAGCAATGAAGATCTGGCGAAAGTGCAGGCGGAGCTGGACGTTGCGTTTGCGCGGTGGGAAGAACTGGAAGGCTGATCCGTAGGAGCGCGCCCTGCGCGCGACATATTTTGGAGCGGGGAGCCGCAGGGCCTGTTGCTCTTTGCGAAAGGCTGTCGCGCGCAAGGCGCGCTCCTACAGGTGCTTGGCCTAGCCCGTGTTCTGCAATCCTTGAGAAACGCCGTTCACGCAAGCCACCAGCGCATTGAGCAACGCGTCGTCCTTGCCGCCTGTCGCGCGCCAGCGGCGCAGCAGGTCCACCTGCAGCAGGCTCATCGGGTCCACATACGGATTACGCAGGCGGATCGAGGTCGCCAGCCGTGGATCGCCCGCCAGCAATTCACTCTCACCCTTGAGTTTCAAGACCCAGCGAACGGTCCGCCCGAACTCGTCGCGCAACATCGGAAAGAATCGATCGTGTAGCGGCCCCGCCAGTTTCGAGAAGGCCTCCGCGATGTCGATGTCGGCCTTGGCAAGGACCATCTCCACGTCGTCGAGCATCGTGGAGAAGAACGGCCAGTCCCGAGCCATCTGGACGAGGGGTTGCTCGCCACCATCCTTTGCGACGGCATCGAGTGCCGAGCCAAGCCCGTACCATCCCGTGAGCACGGCACGGCATTGCGTCCACGAGAACACCCACGGGATGGCGCGCAGGTCTTCCACGCCTTTCATGCTGCGCCGGCGCGCGGGGCGCGAGCCGAGCGTCATGCGCTCGATGACGTCGATCGGCGTGGCGCCGCGGAAATAGTCCACGAAACCTTCGGTGTCGACAAAGGCACGGTAAGCCTTGCGACTCTCGTCCGACAGGCGCGCCATGGTGTCTTTCCAGGCCGGCTCGCGGGCTTCGCTGTCGCGGGGCCTCAGCGAGGCACGCATCACCGCACCCAGCGTTTGTTCGAGGTTGCGCACCGCCAGCGCGCGGATACCGTATTTCCGGTGGATGACCTCGCCCTGCTCGGTCACGCGCAACACGCCGCCTACCGAACCACGGGGCGACGCCATCAGGGCCGGCGTGATGCGAGAGCCGCCGCGGCTCGCGGAACCGCCGCGACCATGGAAGAACGCCACGCGGATGCCTGCCTTTGCCGCCACCTCCAGCAAATCCACCTGTGCCCGTTGCAGGCTCCACTTCGAGGCGACGGTGCCGCCATCCTTGCCGCTGTCGGAATAACCGAGCATCACCCACTGGCGATCGCCACGGGCCTTCAGGTGCGCGCGGTACACCGGATCGTCGAGCAGCGTGCGCAAGGTTTCCGCGCCACCGGCGAGATCGTCGATGGTCTCGAACAACGGGGCGACATCCAGCGGTACGCCACCTTCATGCAACAAACCACCATGGCGCGCGAGCGCCAGGACAGCGAGCACGTCCGCGGCCGTTTCGGCCATGCTGATGATGTACAGGCCCGTGGCCTCGGGACCGTAGCGCTTCCGCGAATCGGCCAGCGTGGCGAAAACATCGCGCAGCATCGTCGCGTTTTCGTCGTCCACGCCGGTGTCGAAGCGGCGCTCGCCCGACGCATAGGGGCGCAGGCTGCCGGCGCGCGCTGCGGCGTCGCGGTTGGCCCATTCGCTGTCGCCGAGCAAGGCGGCAAGCGCTTCGTCGTGCAGACGGGCGTCCTGACGAACGTCTAGCCGCGCCAGGTGGAAACCGAACGTGCGCGCGCGCCAGAGCAGACGGCCCACGGCATAGGCACCGGCGTGCTTCCCGCCATGCGCGAGAAGGCTGTTCTCCACCAGCGCGATGTCGTCGATGAACTCGTCCGCGGAGGCGTACCGGCCGTCGTTATCGCGCAGGGTCGCTTCGAGACGCGCGGCGACGAAGGTGAGAAAAGCGCGGTAAGGCATGTCCGCGTGACGGGGCCGGATGCGCGCCGCAGCCTCGGCGAACCTCTCCCGATAGGCGTCGATGCGTTCCCTCAACCCGTCGTCCAGCGTGACGCGATCGTCCGTCTGGCTGAGCAGGCGGCCCAGCACGGCGACGTCTTCCAGATAGCGCTCCAGCACAAGCGAGCGCTGCGCCGAGAGCGTCGCCGCGACGGTCTCGGCATTGACGTTCGGATTCCCATCCATGTCGCCGCCCACCCAGGTGGCGAAACGCAGGAGGCGCGGTATGGCGATGCCATCGCCATACGTATCGGCGAGCGCCTGCTGCAGCGATTCGTACAGTGCGGGCAGCACGCGATACAGCGGCTGGGCGATATAGAAACCCACGTGCTCGAACTCGTCCTGCACGCTCGGCCGCACCGGCGACGCCTCGGCGGTCTGCCAGCCAGCCGACAGCGCCATGAGGATGCGCGCATCGTCGTCGCGGCGTTCCTGGGGCGTGCGACTCGGATCGAACTCGTCGACCAGCGCGCGAACGATCTCCTGTTCCTTCTCCAGCAGCGAGCGGCGCACGGCCTCGGTCGGATGCGCGGTGAAGACGGGCTCCACGTCGAGGTGCCCGAGCAAAAGGGTCAGCTCGTCGCGGTCCACTCCTTCGTTCTTCAGCAGCGCCAGCACGGCTGCCAGCGATTCGGGTTGCGGCGCGCCGCCCTCGCGCTGGTAGTCGCGGCGACGGCGGATACGGTGCACGCGCTCCGCCGTATTCACCGCCTGGAAGTAGGTGGCGAAGGCACGGGCCAGGGCCTCGGCGTCGGCAGCGTCCAGGCCCGTCAGGGAGTCGGCCAGCGCGTCGACAGACGCGCCGCTGCGGCGCCGGTGGATGGCTCCGGTACGTACATGTTCCACCCGTTCGAAGAAAGCCTGTCCGCCCTGCTCCGCGAGCATCTGGCCGACCAGGGCGCCAAGACGGCGTACGTCCTCGCGCAGGGGGCCGTCGTGGGGCAGGAATTCGGGGTCGCGTGCGGCTTCCATCGGACTCTCAATTCGGCATCGGAGCCCTGAGAGTACCGAAATTGAGTGTTCATCCCTGCATCCGGATTCCGCGATACAATCTACGGACCGTTTTGCCCGCCGAGGGGCGCTGCGACCATGGGATCACCCATAGGCCAGGCTCGGCGCGGCGTCCCACCGAACGGCGCCCCCGTGAATCTCCGGAGATACGCCAGATGAACGCCGTTACCAAAGACACCTCGTTCCAGGACTTCAAGGTCCGCGATATTTCGCAAGCCGACCTCGGGCGCCGCCGCATCCGCATGGCGGAAGAGGAAATGCCCGGCCTGATGCAGATCCGCGCCAGCTACGCCGTCGAAAAGCCGCTCAAGGGTGTGCGCCTCTCGGGCTCGCTGCACGTCACCAAGGAAACCGCGGTGCTTGCCGAGACCCTGCGCGAACTGGGCGCCTCGGTGCGCTGGGCTTCCTGCAACATCTTCTCCACCCAGGACGACGTGGCCGCGGCACTGGCCGCCGGTGGTCTCCCGGTGTTCGCCTGGAAGGGCGAATCGCTTGAAGAGTATTGGGACTGCACGCTCGACATGCTGACCCATCCCGGCGAACTGGGCCCGCAGCTCATCGTCGACGACGGTGGCGATGCCACCCTCTTCATCCACAAGGGCGTCGAGCTCGAAGACGGAAGCGACTGGGTCAACACCCCCAGCGGCAACCACGAAGAACAGGTCATCAAGAATCTCGTGAAGAAGACGGCCGCCGCCCGTCCGGGCTGGTTCAAGAAGATCGCCGCCGAATGGCGCGGTGTTTCCGAAGAGACCACCACCGGCGTGCATCGTCTTTACCAGCTCGCGGAAGCCGGCAAGCTGCTCGTTCCGGCGATCAACGTCAACGACTCGGTGACCAAGAGCAAGTTCGACAACCTCTACGGCTGCCGCGAATCGCTGGCCGACGGCATCAAGCGCGCCACCGACCTGATGGTCGCCGGCAAGGTCGCGGTCGTCTGCGGCTACGGCGACGTGGGCAAGGGCTGTGCGCATTCGCTCAAGGGCTTCGGCGCGCGCGTCATCGTCACCGAGATCGATCCGATCAACGCCCTGCAGGCCGCGATGGAAGGCTTCCAGGTCACCACCATCGAAGACACGCTGGGCCTCGGCGACATCTACGTCACCACCACGGGCAACAAGGACATCATCACGCTGGAACACATGGCGAAGATGAAGAACAACGCCCTGGTCTGCAACATCGGCCACTTCGACAACGAGATCCAGATGGATCGCCTGAACGCGGCGAAGGAAGTCACCCGCGAGACCATCAAGCCACAGGTCGACCGCTACACCTTCGGCGCGACAGGCCGCAGCATCTACATGCTGGCGGAAGGCCGCCTGGTGAACCTCGGCTGCGCCCATGGCCATCCGAGCTTCGTCATGTCCAACAGCTTCTCGAACCAGACGCTTGCACAGATCGACCTGTGGAAGAACAAGGACACCTACGAGAAGACGGTGTACCGCCTGCCGAAGAAGCTGGACGAGGAAGTCGCCCGCCTGCACCTTGAGCAGATCGGCGTGAAGCTGACCGTGCTGACGAAGGACCAGGCCGACTACATCGGCGTGCCGGTGGAAGGGCCGTACAAGGCTGACCACTACCGTTACTGAGCAAACGTTCATCGTGCGGTATTGACAGAAGGCGCCCCAGGGCGCCTTCTTTTTTTCCGTACGCAAGAAGGAAGGTCCATGGTCAGGAACGCCATTTTTTTCGGGCTGCATGCCCTGTTCGCCATGTCTGCGTCCGGCACGGACATCGTGCTGCGCAACGATCGATGGCAGGCATCGATCGACCCGTCCACGCTCGCCCTGACCGCCATGGTCGATGGCAAAACCCGCATGACTGTTTCGACGGGCGGCAGCGCCCATGCCGCGGCGGCGACGACGATGGCCACGCGAGCGGAGTGGACCTGGGACGAAGGCGCCTACGAATTTTCTGCGAACATCGACGGCGACGATCTGATTCTCACCATCCGGGCGACATCGGAAGGCGAGCTGATGATCGTCAGGCAGCCGGCCGAGGCCATGGGCCAGGGACTCATCCTGCCATTCGCCGAGGGCCATTACGTGCCAAGGGGGCAGGCGACGTGGCAGCGGTTCCTGACGAATCACCAGCCGACGATGGACACCGTGGAAGAACTGAGCCTTCCTCTTTGGGGCAATATCCATGGCAGCCATTCGCTTACCTGGATACTGCCGGACTCATTCGACAATCGCCTGGACTTTGCCGCGAACGGAGACGCCGTCACGGTCGCTCTCAGTCATCGCTTCACGCCGCTGACCGTCCACGATCCCGTCACGCTGATCCTGCACCTCGACCGCGATGAATCCGACCTGCTGGCGGGAGCCAGGCGATACCGCCGCTGGTTGGTGGACAACGGGCGATTCGAGCCCATGGCGGACAAACTCGAACGTGTCCCGGACATGCAAGGCTTGCACGGGGCGACGCACATCTATTTATGGGGCGGCCTTCTGTCCACCGCCGATGTCACCAACTGGCAGGCATTCAGCCGTGCCTTGCAAGGCGATTCGGCGCTCGCTTCGATGCTTCGCAAGGGCATGGGCGAAGAGGCATTGTCTCGCCTGCCCCTGTCCGACGATTCACCCGCGCATGCGAAGCGGTTCCTGCTCGATGCGCTCAACGAAGCCCTGGCCAGCCACGCGAGGCGCCGGTGGATGGGCGACATGCCGGACATGGAAAGACTGTCTTCGACCTATGCAACGATCCGGCAACACGTGGCGGAGTTGTTCACGGGTGCCGTGCACCTCGACGCAGCGCGCTGGGGCGGCTGGGCAGGCATGATCGACCGGTTGCGCGACGCAGGCCTGCGCCGCCTCTGGCTCGGCCACGGCCAGGGCTGGGAACCGGGACTATGGCACCCGGAGGCGGTATCGGCCGCGGTGGCGGCCGGCTACCTCATCGCACCGTACGATTCGTACGAGACCGCGCTGACGCCGGACGTCGATCCCAGCTGGAGCACCGCACACCTCGGCAGGCGGGCTTTCGACCGTTGCGGCATCCTCGGGCGCGGAGGAAAACCGCAGACAGGCTTCCTCGGCAAGGGGCGCTATACCGACCCACGCTGCATGAACCCCACGATGCGCTCGCGCGTCGAGGCAATTCGTGCGCGCGTGCCGTACAACAGCTGGTTCCTCGACGCCTATGCCACGGGCATGTCGTTCGAAAGCTACCGGGAAGGCGCGACGATGACCCGTCGCGAGAACGTGGCCGGTGCGGTAGCCAATATGCGCTGGATGCAGGATGCGCAGCGCCTTCCCACCGGGTCGGAAGGCGGCAATGCCTTCGCGGCGGGTGGCCTGGCCTTTGCGCACGGCATGCTGACGCCGGTGATCGGCTGGAGCGACCCGGACATGGGCCAGTCGAAAAACAAAAACCCGCACTCCCGTTACTTCGTCGGCGCATGGTATCCGGCGAACGAAGCCGCCATCTTCTTCAAGGCCGTGCCTTTGAAGGAGATCTATCGCACCGTTCACGTCGATCCGCGTTATCGCCTTCCGCTTTACCAGGCGGTTTTCCACGACTCCGTGATCGCGACGCACCACTGGCTATACGACAACCTCAAGTTCACGGATGTTCGCATCGAGCGCGAGTTGACCCAGCTCCTCTACAACGTCCCCGGCCTCTACCACCTGAGCGAAGGCACGCTCACCGACAGGTTGCCGGCCATCCTGCGCCAGGATGCCTTTTTCGCGCCGTTGCACCGCCGCCTGGCCACCCAGGCATTGACCCGCTTCGAATGGCTTTCGGCGGACCGTCAGGTTCAGCGCACCACCTTCGCCGACGGAACCCGCCTCGTCGCGAACTTCAGCGGAGAAGCGCGCACCGTCGGAGAAACCACCTTTCCGCCACGCAGCGTCACTGCCATCGGAGCAGACGGGACGACTAGCCGGTTTTCGAGTCGCTGAGGAAGTCATGGTTAAATCTATCTTTTCATCAGGATGAGAAGATATATACTCTGGCCAGGTTTCCGGACGAGTACAGCATGCCCGCCATCAGCTTCGAATTCTTCCCGCCCAAGACCGACGAGCAGCGCGCGCAGCTCGATACCGCGGTAGGGCGCCTCAAGGCCCATGCCCCGGAGTACGTCTCGGTCACCTTCGGCGCCGGCGGCTCGACATTGAGCTACACGGACGACACGGTGCGACGCTTGCGTGCGGAACACGGGCTCGCGGTGGCGCCGCACCTGTCCTGCATGGGTGGCACGCGGGCGGAAATCGCTGCCTTGCTGGATGCGTACAAGACCACGGGCTGCCGCCGCATCGTCGCGCTGCGCGGCGATCTTCCCTCGGGCATGGCCACCCCCGGGGATTTCCGTTATGCGGCGGAACTGGTCGCCTTCATCCGCGAACACAGCGGCGACTACTTCCATATCGAGGTGGCCGCCTATCCCGAGACGCACCCGCAGGCGGAGAACGCCCTTACCGACCTTCGCCACTTCAAGGCCAAGGTGGACGCGGGTGCCAACGGCGCCATCACCCAGTACTTCTTCAATCCGGACGCCTATTTCCGCTTCGTGGACGACGTGGCGAAGCTCGGCGTGCAGGTGCCGATCGTGCCGGGCATCATGCCTATCGCCAATTTCAGCCAGCTTCGCCGGTTCTCCGAGCAGTGCGGTGCGGAGATCCCGCGCTGGATCGTCAAGCGGATGCAGGCCCATGGCGATGACGCGGCCGCCGTGCGCGAGCTCGGTGCCGACGTGGTGGCGGACCTGTGCCGCCGGCTGCTTGAGGGTGGTGCACCAGGGCTGCACTTCTATACGATCAACCGGGCCCGGGCGACCACCTCGGTGCTGGAGCGTCTCCCAGCGCGGTAACGTGCGCGCCATCACCCTTCGCAGAGGCGGCGACGTGGATGATGAGCCACCGTCGCCACAGCGTCAGCTCCGTGATCCGCTCCATTCTCCTGCTTGTCCTGCTGTTCGCCGCCCTGCCCGCCGCCGCGCAGACAGTGATCCATCGCTGCGTCGGCGGCGATGGAAGTCCTGTCTTCAGTGACCAGCCCTGCATGAGCGTAGGGGCCATCTCGCTTCTGCCACCTTCGGCTTCCAGCACCTCCGCGGGACCGACGGCGGGACTGCTTTGCGCAAAGGACATGTTGGAGCTTCGCGACGGGCTTGCCCAGGCCTTCGCCGCGCGCAGCGCCAACCGCGTGGGCGGACTGATCCTGTGGAACGGTTACGGCAGCGCCGGGGCCGTGGACAATCTTCGGGCGATGGAGTCCCTGGTTCGGCGGCCGCTGGTATCGCTGGAAGGTAGCGAGGGTGCCGGTATCGATGCCGTGACCTCGGTGTCTGGGGGTGATGGGGAGACCCGGCGGGCGCACTTCTCTGTCGTTCGCGATTCGGGTTGCCTATGGTTAAGGCCGCCGGGGTGAAGTGACTGGCCCGCTGCGGCCGCGGGATCGCCGGCGTAGCCGGCTTCCACGAGGGAGGGAAGGCCCGCGGTGGGCCATTCGCCGGCGCACTGACGCGTTGCGCCATGTGAGCGGTGGCGCCACCCGTTATCATGCGCGGCCCCCTCCGGAGCGCTCCCATGTCGCAGAACTACCCCGAATGGATCTGGCAGAACGGCCAGATCAAGCCGTGGCGCGATGGCACCGTCCACGTGATGGCGCATGCGCTGCATTACGGTTCGTCGGTGTTCGAAGGCATTCGCAGCTACAAAACGCCCGATGGGGCAGCGATCTTCCGCCTCACGGACCACCTGAAGCGACTTTACCTGTCCGCCAAGATCTACGACATCGAGATCCCCTATACGGTGGATGAGCTGACCGAGGCTTGCCATGCGGTGGTGAAGAAAAACGACCTCAAGGCAGCTTACCTGCGCCCCGTGGCGTTCCGTGGCCTGGGCGGTTTCGGCCTGTCCGCCGAATGCCCGACCGACGTAGCCGTGGCGAGCTGGCCGATGGGGCCATACCTTGGGCCCGAGGCGCTCGAGAACGGCATCGATGCCTGCGTATCCAGCTGGCAGCGCTTCGCGCCGAACACCATCCCGGCGGGTGCGAAGGCGGGCGGCAACTATCTTTCCGGGCAGTTGATCGCGCGCGAGGCGCGCCGCCTCGGCTTCGGCGAAGGCATCGCGCTGGCCTCCACAGGCCTGCTCAGCGAAGGTGCCGGCGAGAACCTGTTCCTGGTGTTCGACGGCGTGCTGCACACGCCGCCGGCCAGCGCCTCCATCCTCACCGGAATTACCCGCCACACGTTGATGACCCTCGCCCGCGAGGAAGGCATCGACGTGGTCGAACGCGATCTGCCACGCGAGTACCTGTATCTCGCGGACGAGATCCTGATGTGCGGCACGGCGGCGGAAGTGACGCCGATCCGCTCGGTGGACGGCAAGAAGATCGGCAGTGGCCAGGGTGGCCCGATCACGCGCCGCCTGCAGGAGCTGTACTTCGGCCTGTTCAATGGCAAGACGGCCGATCGCTGGGGCTGGCTCGAGCCGCTGTAAATCCGAACATGCAGGCGCGCTCCTACAATAACCGCCTAGTTGCAGAAGCCGTTCGGGTAGGCGGACGAACGGTATGCGTAGAGCCAACTCGTCTTGCCGCCGTCGTTGGCGATGTTCCAGCCGTTGCCGATCGAACCGATGGCGGTGTTCAGTAGCTGCGAGCGCGTCATCACCGGCGTGGTGAAGTAATTGTCCGAGTCCGCCTCGACGCGGAACGAGAGTTCGGCCAGAGCCGGTGTGGAAGCACCGTTGACATACCACAGGGTGAGCGTGAACCCGGCCACCGATTCGCCGATATCCGACTCGGGACCGTCGTATTCCTGCTGGGTCACCGTCACACCCGCCACCGGCAACAGGCCGGCGCTGGAAATGTCGGAAAGCACCGATGCTCCCGG
This sequence comes from Luteibacter sp., assembly GCF_036499525.1. GTDB lineage: Bacteria > Pseudomonadota > Gammaproteobacteria > Xanthomonadales > Rhodanobacteraceae > Luteibacter. The sequence goes on from NZ_DASYDO010000068.1 coordinate 76,042, forward strand.
GAACTGCTTGATCAGCGCGGACACCGTGGTCGGCGTCGTGGTCGCGTCCTGCTCCGTGGAGTGCGCCAGCACGAGGTTACCCGGCGTCACGTCGGTCTCGAGCTTGGTGTCCTTGTTCTTTCCCGCACCGGACACGTCTGTCCAGTAGGAAAGCTCTTCGTCCGGATGGCGGAACTTGAACTGGATGTCCGAATGATCGCCGGCGCGCGTGCGCACGGAGTAACCGCGATTCATCAGCGAGCAGCTGTGCGGTGTGTCGTAGTACGCCAGCGTGTCGCGGTCGCCTGCGCTGAAGCTGCCGTCGATGGACTTGTCGAAGCCTAGCGTGCTCAATCGCGCCGACACGTCGTGCAGCAGCGTCGCGGCGGCACTGGACGGATTGCCCGCGAAACGCGAGGCATCCAGCAGCGCCTTGTATTCCTTGCTGTCCACATAGGCCGGTGAATTCGCGTGGCTGACAGTCGCACCCAGCAGCAGCGTGGCGGACAGCAGGGAAAGAACCGTACGTTTCATCATGCGCGTAACCCTTCAGTGGTGGTGGGAGGCGTCGGTGGAACGCGTGTCCGGCAGGCTCAGCCGGTACACGAGGATGCGGTTGTCGTTATCGATGCCGGAATCGCAGCGCTGGCCGTCCATGACGCAATGCTTCGCGATGAAGTCGTTGTCGTTGCCCACGAGCAGGAACCAGTCATGGGGATACGCAGGATCGAGCGCGGGCACGAGGTCCATAGCCTCCCACTTCTCCGAGAGCATCGCCATGCTTGTAGCCTCGCGATCGAGTGTCAGGCCGAAGCGCGCGAGATCGGCCGGATCGAGCAGGTTGACCAGCGGTTGCCAGCTCGCAGGATGGATGTCCGCGCGCAGGTCACCGCCCTCGCCTGTGAGCGGCGTCGTCGCGGTTTCGTACATGGCGCCCGCGAGATTGGTCGCACCCGATGTGTCGACAAGCAGCACGTTCTTGAAGACGATCGGCTTGTCGCCTTCCGCGCCGTAACCGCTGCCGTCGCGCGCGAGCATGAGGAAGCGATGGTCGTCGAGGACGCGGATTTCGCTCTGTGCGGCCGTGCGGTTGGGCTTGCCACCCTTGCCGCCGTCGTCGTACGCGGGAAGCCGGACGACATAGTGCGCCAGCGGGTGCGGCGGCACGGCCGTTCGGCTCACGTCGTAGATCATGACGCGAGTCAACGTGCGACCCGAGGCATCGCCCGGTGCGCTGTCCTGCACGAGCGCGCTCTGCAGCATCACGAACAGCCGCTTGCCGTCGGGCGACAGGGCCATGCCTTCGACGCCCTGGTTGTTGCGTCGACCGCTCGCCGGCGGACGCAGCGAGGTGAAGTCCGGATTGCCCTTCGCATCCAGCGGCTGCACTGCGCGCGGAGGCACGATGACACCAGCCAGTTCGCCTTTCGCATCGAAGCGATAGACGTTGGCCGCGTACTCGTCGCCGATGTAGAAACCGCCGTCGCCGGTGAACTGCAGCGATTCGGCATCGAGCGACACCTTGCCTGCGCCGGTGTCTTTCCCTGGCGACGGCAGGACGATGCCTTTCTCGGTACGGGTGCCCTTACCGGGTTCGGCACCGGTGAAGGGTTTGCCATCGAAGTCACGGAGTTCGCGGCCGCCGTCTGGGGTGAGGGTGACGCTCGCCGCCGTGGCGGCTCCTGCAGGGGCTGTTAAGCGGAAGCGGAACCGATGCAACCGTGCCCGGTAGTCGAAGAAGATTCCGTGCTCCGGATCATTGCGGCCACGATCCGGCAACGTCCACAACACGCCGGTATAGGTATCGCCTTCCCGCTTCCAGCTACCGGGCTCGATCATCAGGGACGAGAACGAGCCCAGCGTGTCGCCGAGGAAATCGATCGTCCCCGCCGGCAGGGAGCCGGCGGCGACGAGACCTTTGTCCACGTAGGTATCGCCACCCACCTCGACCGCGCGCGGCAGGGGCAGGATGGCGAAATCCGGCACGAGCACTTCGCCTTTACGCGCGGCCGCGCTCCCCAGCAGGAAAACGATCGCGAGGCCGGCGAGAGGGCGCAACATCAGAAGCGGGCGTCGAGCGTGGCGAAGTACTGGCGCGGGGCCGACGCGTGGAACACGTAGGCGGTGCCGGACGGATCGCTCGGCACGAAGGCGCTCGAATCGAGGTTGCTGGCGTAGCGCTTGTCGCCGAGGTTGGTCACGTTGAACGACAGGCGCACGTCCTTCGCCACGGAGATGGGACCGAGGTCGTAACCGCCCGACAGGTCCCACACCGTGAAGCCACCGAAGCCCTGGTCATTGGTATACGTGTAGAAGCGCTTGCCGGTGTATTTGCCGCGCAGCGACGCGAACCACGGGCCTTCCGACCAGTCGATCTGCGTAGCGAACAGCTTCGTGGGCGTATCCGTCTGGATCTTGCCCTTGGTGTCCTGGACCACGCCGGCCTGCACATAGTCGCTCGCATAGGTGGAGCGGTTGTACGAGGCCGAGTTGTACCAACGCAGGTGGTCGGTGGGCGACCAGACGAAGGTGAGTTCGACGCCGCGGCTGTCGACACCGCCCACGTTATAGAAACGGTTGCCGCAGGCCGGGCCCACCGGCTGGCGCGAATCGCACGGGTTGTACTGCAGCAGGCGGTTATCGAAGCGCACGTTGTACGCCGCGAGGGACGCGGCTACCGGTCCGGTCTCGATGCGATAGCCGGCTTCGAGGCTGCGCGACTTCTCGGGCTTGAGATCACCCTGGGCATCCCAGATGGACTGGCTGACCGCCTGCGGGCCGAGCTTGAAGCCGCCCTGGAACATGGCGATGTTCTTCGCGAAGCTGGCAAACACTTCCTGACCCTCGGCGACGCGGTAGCGTACGCCGAACTGCGGCAACAGCGCCTTGCTCGCGCTAAGCTTGCCGCTGGCGAACTGGTTGTTCGAGGTCGGCTTGATCGGCTGCACGGCATCGCCCGGCAGGGCCGTGGCCTGCGACGTGACGTGCGGGCTCTTCACGCCCACGTCGACGGTGAGGGCGTCATCGAGGAAGCGGATCGTATCCTGCAGGAACGCCTGGCGCGTATTCCACACCGTGCGCTGATCGAAGACGCCGAGATCCGGTGTGTCGTCGATCGGACCGCTGAGGTCGCGCGGGCCCGATACGTAGCCGCTATAGCGCGAGGCGCTGGAAATGTTGTGCTCGTACCAGACACCGCCTTCGATGTGCTGGTTGGCGATGTCCCACGAGGCGGACAGGATCGCGCCCGAACGATTGATCGTGTACAGCGTGTTGCGGAAGATGATCGGCAACTGCTGCGGCGTGCCTGGGTAGGAGTACGTACCGCTGTTCCAGTTATGGCCTTCGCCTGCGTCCTCGTGGTGGTACACCTGCGCGTGGATCGTCACCGAGTCGCTGGGGAAAAAATCGCCGGCGAGGTAGTAGAGATCGTCGCTGCGCAGGATCTGGCCAGCGGTGAAGGCACCGTCCGCGTCCTTGTCCGCACCGCTGCTGTCGCAGAGATTCGCGTTGAAGGTGCCTGCGTTGCAGTACGCCTTGCCGACGGCACGCTGCCAGTTCGGCGCGTAGCCACCCCAGTCCCAGCCGAGGCCGCGGGCCAGTTCGCTCTTGGAGAGGTAGAAGTCATCCGCCTGCGAGGTACGCGAGGTATCGGCGAAGCCGGTCAGGCGGCCCCCATCGAAGTCCCATACGGCCTTGCCGTTGAACTGCCTGGTGGTCGAACCGTTGTACGCGTCCTGGTTGTTGAACAGGTCGGACGTGGTGCGCGCGCCCGACAGATACATCGAGAAGCCGTGGTACTCGCCGGTGTCGAAGCGAGCGAAGGTGCGGCGGTTCTGGTCGCTGCCGAAGCTCTGCACGACGCGACCGCCCATCGTCTTCGCGGGATCGCCCGACGCATAGGCGATGGTGCCGCCCAGGTTGCTGGTGGACGGCGTACCGAGGTTGCCGATACCTTCCGAAAGCTCGGCCCCCGCGAAGTTCTCGGAGATCAGGGCGCGGTTGATCGTGAGGCCGTTGTAGTTGTTGTAGGCGCTGTCGCCGAGCGGCATGCCGTCCAGCGTGTAGCCGAGTCGCGTACCGCTGAAGCCTCGCAGGCTCAGCGTCATGGACTGTTCGTTGCTGCCCAATGCGTCGACCGACTGCGCATTTACGCCCGGCAAGGTGTTCAGCACCTTCTGCAGGCTCGTGCCCGGCGGCAGCACCTTCTGATCCGAAGGACGCAGGCGCTGCACCTGCCGCGTTTCACCCGTACCGATGACGGAAACGGCATCGAGATCCTGCGCCTTCTCGCGGTTGGCTACGGCGCTATCGGTATCGACGGTGGTGGTGGCAGGAGTGTCGGTCGCGGACGCGACGGAGGCGAAGGCCATGCCCAGGGCGACGGCCAGAACGGTCTGTTTGAACAAGAGGCGGTGTCCTTCCTTGTGTTGACACGCCGCAGCCCTCCTCTCCAGAGGCAGCCCGGTACGCGTCGGGGAAGCGACGCATGTTCGGACGTCCGAATGAAAGTCTGATGACAAACGAGATGACAGGACTCTCGAATAGTCGTTCGTGATTTCCTGCGACCAGACAGAAGGCCATGTAGGAGCGCGCCTGCGCGCGACATCTTTTCGCGAAGAGCATCAGGGCCTGTTGCGCTTCGCGAAAAGATGTCGCGCGCAAGGCGCGCTCCTACATGCTTCTTAGCGGAAGTCGATCGTCGAGATCGCGCCGGACATTTCGGGGCGCGGGCGCAGGGAGACATCCCAGCCGTAGAGCTCGCACAGGCGGCGCACGATGGCCAGGCCGAGCCCCGCGCCGCCGCCGGTGGCGCTCTCACCGCGAATGCCGCGCTGGAAAAGCTTTTCGGCATCCTCAGGCTTGATGCCGGGGCCGGTGTCGATGACGTCGATGCGGCCGTCGAGCACGCGCACGGTGACCATGCCTTCCATCGTGTACTTGATCGCATTGCCGATCAGGTTGGTCAGGGCAACGGATAGCACCGAAGCGGGGGCATTGACCGTCACCGAGCCATCGGAAAGCAGCTCGATCTCGATCGGCTTGCCTCCCATCTGTGGGCGCTGGCTTTCGATGACATCGGCAGCGACCTTGGCGACATCCGTGGTTTCGCCGCGTGTCGGACCGCGCCGTTCGGCACGCGAGAGCAGCAACAGGGCCTCGATGAGTTCCGTGGCCTGGCGTGAAGCACGCTCGATACGCTTCAGCCGTTCGCGCAGCTTGTCGGTGAGGTCTGGCGAGCCCTGGAGCAGTTCCGTGGTGCTCGCGATGACAGCGAGAGGCGTGCGCAGTTCATGGCTGACGTCGGAATTGAACTCTCGGTCACGCTCCACCACCGAGGTGAGGCGCATCGCGTATTCGTCGAGGGCCACCGCCAGTTCGCCGACCTCGTCGTCTGCGAAATGCGGCGCCAGTGCCTCCGCCTTGCCCATGCGGCGGAAGTCGCGCAGGCGGCGGGCGAGGTCCGTGACCGGACGCAGCACGCGCGAGGACAACCACACGCCGATCACCAGCGACATCAGGCCGAACAGGAAAACGGCGGCGATGACGCTGGTGATGAGCTGGCGTTTGCCGAGCTCGTCGCGCGACACGTCGAACTGCAGGAAGCTGATGATGCCCCCTTCGCGGCGCACCGCCACCTTGTAGTGGTGGCTTTTCTCATCCTTGTCCGTCTCGTAGAGATCGTGCACGCCCGTACCGAGCGGCTGCCAGTTGAGCGGCGCCTTGTAGATGGTCCGGTCGCTGAAGGTGGCGCCCTTCACTATCTCGAACTGGGGACGTTCGTTCGGATTCGCCCGCACTTTCGCGTTGAGCGAATCGACTTCGTCCTGCAAGGCGGAGTTGATCAGTTGCTCTTCGACGCGCTCTCGAATATTGAGCGCAGCGTACGCGAACAGCGCGCTCAGCCCGAATCCGAACAACGTGAAGGTAACGATCAGCCGGAAACGAAGCTTACGCCTGGACCGCATCCGGATCGACCATGCGGTATCCGATACCGTGACGCGTGTGGATCAGTGGCTTCTCGAACGGTTTGTCGATAGCCGCGCGCAGCCCGTGGATGTGCACGCGCAGCGAGTCGGAATCGGGAAGCTCTTCGCCCCACACACGCTGTTCCAGGTCCTGGCGGGTGACGACCGACGGGCTGGCCTCCATCAGCGCCTGAAGGAGCTTCAGGCCGATGGGGTTCAGCTGGATCGATTTGCCTTCACGGGTGACCGTGAGGGTGTCGAGGTTATAGGTAAGGCCGCCCACCTTCAGCACGCGGCTCTGCGGACCCTTGCCGCGCCGTGCCAGTACTTCCAGGCGCGCCGCCAATTCCTGCAAGGCGAAGGGCTTGGTCATGTAGTCGTCGGCGCCGGACTCGAAGCCGGTGAGCTTGTGCTCCAGCGAGTCGCGGGCGGTCAGCATCAGCACCGGCGTCTGCTTGTGCGCTTCGTGGCGGAGCTTCTTCGCCACGTCGAGGCCGTCCATGCCCGGAAGGGTAAGGTCGAGCACGATCACGTCGAAGTCGTGCACCACGGCCAGATGGAGGCCAGTGACGCCGTCGCCGGCGAAATCGACGACATGGCCGCGATCCTCGAGGTAATCCCCGATGTTGGTCGCGATGTCGGTGTTGTCTTCGATGACCAGAACGCGCATGCGGCACTCCGTTGTGCGGTCGCTTTAAGTCTTATGAGTATTGCGACTGCAAGCTTAACGGGGAATTCGTGAAGCGGACAGCGCTAAAAGAGAGGCCCGGACGGGGGGAACCCGCCCGGGCCGAAAGAACTACTGCCCCGATACCGTCACCCCGCATCGCGGAATCACAGTGCGACCTTTATAGGGGACCGTCCTTTAAATCGCTGTTAACCCCTTCGCAGACCGCGTCTTGCGGGCCTTGGCGACGGCCGGGCGGGCGGCCAGGCGGGCCTCGCAATGGGCCACGATGGCGGCGGCGACATCCACGCCCGTACTGCCCTCGATGCCCTCCAACCCCGGGGAGGCATTGACCTCGAGGAGCAACGGTCCGCGCGAGGAACGCAGCAAGTCGACGCCGGCCACCTCCAGGCCGAGGGCCGAGGCGGCCTCCACGGCCACCCGGCGCTCGTCCTCCGACAGCTGGACGGCGGCCGCGGTACCGCCGCGATGCAGGTTCGCGCGGAACTCACCCGGGGCGGACGAGCGCTGCATGGATGCCACCACCTGGTCGCCGACCACGAAGCAGCGCAGGTCCTGACCGTTGGCCTCGCGGATGAACTCCTGGACCAGGAAATTGGCATAGAGGCCGCGGAAGGCCTCGATGACGCTCTGCGAGGCCGAACGTTTCTCCGCCAGCACCACACCGGCGCCCTGGGTACCCTCGTTCAGCTTGATGACGTGGGGCGGGTCACCCAGCATCGCCATGAGGTCGGAGGTGTCGTCGGGGTTGTCGCCAAAGGCGGTCAGGGGCATGTCCACTCCGCGGGCCGCGAGCAGTTGCAGGCAGCGCAGCTTGTCCCGCGCGCGAAGCACGGCGTCGGAGGGGTTAGGGGTTAACACGCCCATCAGTTCCAGCTGGCGGAGCACGGCGGTGCCGTAGAAGGTGCTGGACGCCCCGATGCGGGGAATGACGCAGTCCACGGGCCCCAGGGGTTTGCCCTTGAAATGGATGGCGAACGATTGCGGCGCGATGCTCATGTAACAGCGCAGCGGATCGATGACGCGCACGGTGTGCTTGCGCTTGCGCGCGGCTTCCACCAGCCGCTGGGTGGAATACAGCCGCGCGTTGCGCGACAGGATGGCGATCTTCATGAGGGGTCCCGGACGGCGCGGCGCGGCGTCTGCGAGTAGGAGAGCGAAGGATCGACCACGAAGCGCCCGTCGAGGGCGGTCCGGCCGAGAAGAAGGGGAAACAGCATGTGCCGCCGGTCGGTCAGGTTCACTTCCGCGATGAAGTGGCGCCCCGCCAGTTCGACCTCGGTCTGGATGAACCAGCGCGTCGTCGTATGCCCGCCCGAATCGGTCACCGAACGTCGCCCTGTCGCCCGCGACTCGCACGGCGCCGACAGGCCGCCCTTGCGCGTGGTGCGGATCTGGAAGCGCAGCCAGGTGCCGTCCGCGCGTTCGTCCACCTCCAGCCATTCGACGTGCAGCGACGACGAGCGAGCGCCCGTGTCGAGCTTCGCCTTGAGGACGGAAACGCCGAGCGACGGAAGTGCAAGCCGTTCGCGCCAGCCGAGGGTGATGACGTCAGTCATGGTCTGGAGCGACGGTGTGAGGACGACGGTGGGTCGAGGGGAACGACCCGGTGTGCGCGGCGGCATCGCCGCGATGGGAAAAGGATGCCCAACGCGCGGAGCCGGCGCAACTGTCGCGAAGGGACCCGTACCGCTGCCCGTCACGCCTATGAAAAGAGCGTGAAGCCGCCGCGTTACGCGGGCGGCAGCTTTCGCCCACGCATCATGTAGATGGCGCTGCCGATGCCGACCAGCGCGACGCCCCCCACGTAGTGTGCGGGGCCGAGCCCGCCGGCCGTCTTCGCCAGGTATCCCACCACCACCGGTGTGGCCGCGCCGCCGATGGCATACGCGATGTTGTAAGACAGCGAGATGCCGGAAAAGCGGATCGCGGGCGGAAAGGCGGTGACGAGGACGGAAGGCACGATGCCCGCCACGCCGGCAAAGAGCCCCGCGAGCGAATACAGCACGAACAGGTTCTCGCCGCCCGCCCTGAGGTCGAGGTACAACGCATAGGTGCTGATGGCCAGGCCGATGGAAGCGGCCAGCATCGCGCGGGCCTTGCCTTGCCAGTCCACCAGCAGGCCGCCGAGTACGCAGCCGACGCAAAGCGCCAGCGCGGCGAGGCTGCCTCCGGTGAACGCGCGCGCCGGCTCGACATGGAACGCCGTCTGCATCAGGGTCGGTGTCATCAGGATCACGACAACGATCGCCGCGGTGAGCACCCAGGTGACGACCATCGAGAGCAGCACGGCCGGCAGGTGATCGCGCAGCACCACCCAGGCCGGCAACTCCATCGTGAGTTCCTTGCGTTCGCGCATGCGTGCGAACACCGGGGTCTCACTGAGCCAGCGGCGCAGGTACACCGCGAAGAAACCGAACACGCCGCCCAGCAGGAAGGCGATGCGCCAGCCATGGTCAAGCATCTCCGCTTCCGACAGGTGGGCGTTCAGGCCGGCGGCCAGCAGCGAACCGATGAGAATGCCGACGGTGAGGCCCGCGCTGAGGCTACCGCAGGCCAGGCCCACGCGATGGCGCGGGACGTGCTCGGCAACGAACACCCATGCTCCCGGCACTTCGCCACCGATGGCGATGCCTTGCACGACGCGCAACAACGTAAGCAACACGGGTGCGAATACGCCGATGCTCGCGTACGTCGGCAGCACGCCGATGATCAGGGTGGGCACGGCCATCAGGAACACGCTGAGCGTGAACATGCGCTTGCGCCCCACGCGATCGCCGAAATGCGCCACGACCAGACCGCCGAGCGGCCGCGCGAGGTAACCGACGGCAAAGATGCTGAAGGCTTGCAGCTGGGCCACCCAGTCCGACGTGCCGGGCGGAAAGAACAGGTGCCCGAGTGTCTTCGCAAAGTACGCGAAGATGACGAAGTCGTAGAACTCCAGCGCACCACCGAGCGCGGAGAGGACCAGGGTCTTGGCGTCGTTGCGGTTGAGCGGACGGCTGTCGGTGATATCGGTGTCGGCGATGGCGCTCATGGATACCCTTGGCAAGGGGAGAAAGGGCTGGGCCAAACGATTATTAGCTGCCATGGACAGCGTACGGTCAAGTCACGCGGCGATATTTGGACGAAATTGACGCCGCCATGCTGCCGGCGCCATGCCGATGGCCTGTGTAAAACATGGCGGAAGGCCGTCACGAACTGGCATCCCACGCTTTCGGCCACCGCCTCGGTGGATTCGGTGGAATGCGTCAAGACGTTTGCGGCCATGCTCATGCGCGCGGTGGAACTCGAGCGCCCCCCTGCGGACGGTGGCGGGCCGCGCGATAGGCGTAGCCTCTTGTCATCATCGAATCAATCAATTATGGCAATGCCCCGCGCAGGCCTATGATCGGTGGAGGAGTTCCCAGAGGAGATGCGCCATGTCGACCGAAGCAAAGTGCCCGTTCAAACATACCGCCGGCGGCGGCACGACCAACAAGGACTGGTGGCCGAAGCGCTTGCGCGTCGACTTGCTCACGCAACACTCCTCGCGATCGAATCCGCTGGCGCCCGACTTCGACTACGCCGACGCGTTCGAGAAGCTGGACCTCGCCGCGGTGAAGAAAGACCTGGCCGCCCTCATGACGGATTCGCAGGACTGGTGGCCCGCCGACTTCGGTCACTACGGGCCGCTCTTCATCCGCATGGCGTGGCATAGCGCAGGCACCTATCGCATCGGCGATGGCCGCGGTGGCGGCGGGCGCGGACAGCAGCGCTTCGCACCGCTGAACAGCTGGCCCGACAACGTCAGCCTGGACAAGGCGCGTCGCCTGCTCTGGCCCATCAAGCAGAAGTACGGCAGCAGCATCTCCTGGGCCGACCTCCTGATCCTTTCGGGCCACGTCGCCCTCGAGACCATGGGCTTCAAGACGTTCGGTTTCGCCGGCGGGCGCGAGGACACGTGGGAGCCGGACGAGGACGTCTACTGGGGCAAGGAGGCCGAATGGCTGGGCGGCGATCATCGCTACGGCAAGGTGCAATCCGATGACGAGGGCGTGCTCGTCGCGGATCCACACCTGCATGGCGAGGAACAGGACCGCACCGATCACGGCCGCGATCTGGAAAACCCGCTGGCGGCCGTGCAGATGGGCCTCATCTACGTGAATCCGGAAGGGCCGGAAGGCCATCCGGACCCGATCGCCGCCGCGCGCGATATTCGCGAGACCTTCGCGCGCATGGCAATGAATGACGAGGAGACCGTTGCGCTGATCGCCGGTGGCCACACATTCGGCAAGACCCACGGCGCGGCGGACGCGGCGAACGTCGCGGTCGAACCGGAAGCGGGCGACCTGGAGCAGCAAGGCCTCGGCTGGCGAAACGCGCACGGTAGCGGCGTCGGTGCCGACACGATCACCAGCGGCCTTGAAGTCACCTGGACGCAGACGCCCGCGCAGTGGAGCCACTTTTTCTTCGAGAACCTGTTCAGGCACGAGTGGGAACTCACAAAGAGCCCCGCCGGCGCGAACCAGTGGGTGGCAAAGGACAGCGACGCGGTCATACCCGATGCGCATGGCGGCGCCAGCCGCCGGCCCACCATGCTGACGACAGACCTGTCGCTGCGCCTCGATCCCGCGTACGAGAAGATCTCGCGACACTTCCTCGAACACCCGGATGCGTTCGCCGACGCGTTCGCCCGCGCCTGGTTCAAGCTGACCCATCGCGACATGGGTCCGCGCGCCCGTTACCTCGGCCCGGAAGTACCGGACGAAGAACTCATCTGGCAGGACCCTGTGCCCAGGGTCGATCATCCGCTGGTGGGTGAGAACGAGATCCAGGCATTGAAAGACAAGGTGCTGGCCTCAGGCCTCACCGTCGCCGAACTGGTCTCCACCGCCTGGTCGTCCGCTTCCACGTTCCGCGGTGGCGACAAGCGTGGCGGCGGCAACGGCGCGCGCATCCGCCTTGCACCGCAGAAGGACTGGAAGTCGAACCAGCCGGAACAGCTGGCGAAGGTACTGGACCGGCTGGAAGGCATTCGCGCCGAGTTCAACCTCGCCCAGACGGGCGGCAAGAAAGTCTCGCTCGCCGACCTGATCGTACTGGCCGGCGGCGCGGCGATCGAGAAAGCCGCCAGGGAAGCGGGCCATCCTGTGACCGTGCCCTTCTCGCCGGGTCGTACGGATGCCTCGCAGGAACAGACCGACGTCGACTCCTTCACGCCGCTGGAACCGGCAGCCGATGGCTTCCGCAACTACCTCAAGGCAGCGTACAGCGTGCCGGCCGAAGCCCTGTTGATCGACAAGGCGCAACTGCTGACCCTGACGGCGCCGGAAATGACCGTGCTCGTCGGCGGTATGCGCGTGCTCGGTACGAACGTCGACGGCAGCAACCAGGGTGTCCTCACCGACCGGCCCGGCAAGCTGACCAACGACTTCTTCCGCAACCTGCTCGACATGCGCACGGAGTGGAAGCCGACCTCGCCCGCCAGGGAATCGTTCGAGGGCAGCGAGCGCGGCAGCGGAAAGCTGAAGTGGATTGCGAGCCGCGTCGACCTCGTGTTCGGTTCGAACTCGGTGCTGCGCGCGCTGGCCGAGGTTTACGGCAGCGCGGATGCGGAAGACAAGTTCGTCAAGGATTTCGTCGCGGCATGGGCGAAGGTGATGAACCTGGATCGCTACGACCTCAAGAAGCAAAGGGCTCCTGCCCGGAAGCTCGAAGCGGCGTAGCGTTCACGCCTGAACGGGTCGCCACAGATGCGCGGCGACCCGGACGGCGGCGCGGCGAGGGCAGCCGTCGTCGCACGCCACGGCGATGTTTTTCCGGCCATAAGGAGCGTAGCGCGCGGGGTCGGTACGGCCGAAAAGACCTACCGTCGTCGCCGTCGTGGCCGCGGCCAGGTGCATCACGCCGCAGTCGGCGCTCAGATAGGTGCCGGCGGCTTCGATGAAGGCGGCGAGCTTGCGCGGGTCACTCGTGTAGTACGTCGGATAGACGCCACCAAGCCGCGACAGCCCGTCGGCCGATACCAGTTCCACGATGCGCGCTTCACCGTATCGCGCGGCGAGTTCGAGCGTGAATTCGCTCCACCACTCAGGAGCAAGGCGCTTGGAGCCCGTGGCGTTCGGGAAGATCGCCAGCACGGGCGGCGCGTTTTCACCGCCGTCGCCAAGGACACGTGACAGCGCCTCGCGTCCGCAACGGCGTTCGGCATCGGTCAGGCGCAAGTCCAGCGGCGGCACCATCGCATCGCCCTGCACGCCGAGCGCCCAGCGCAAGGCATGCACGGGCCTCGCCGCAAGATGTGCGACCGCTTCGCCGTCGGGCCTCGAATCCACCCGCAACTGGAAGCGCGCCTTCACCATCGCACTTGCGATGCGTCCCGACGACGAGCCCGATGCGGCATCGATCACCAGATCGTACCGGCGCGAACGCAGCATGCGCAGGGCCGCGAATGTAGCCAGCGGACGTCGCGCCGCGCGGCGATCGAGCGTCACGCAGTCGCCCACGATATCGAACCCGCGAAAGATGGACGGTGCCGCCGGTCCCGCCGACAACAGGTCCACCTCCGCGCCGGGAAATCGCCGTTCGATCTCCACCAGCAGCGGCGTCAGCAACAAGGTATTGCCGAGCCGGTGATTAGGGCGACACACGAGGATGCGCTGGATGCCGAACGCGGGCAGCCCGCCCGCGCCGACGAGGTTCTTCTGTGGCGCCAGCAGGCGCCGGGCTAGCCAGGCCGAGGCACGCCTTCGCCAGGTTGCCGCGCTTCCATGCAGGGGTTGACGGGCAGGAGCAGTCGACGAACCGTGCGAAAGCGGCAACACAGGAGACATGAAGGAAGCGCTCTGAAGACGTGCCACAACCATGCCATTACAAGCTTATTTCTTGCTGTCCGTAGGATGACGATTCGCCTACCGCGCGCTTAGGAACGCCTTAGGTATGGATACGATTGCAAATCGTTCTCATTAATTTTACGATGGTGGTCCCGACGGGTCCCGTACCCGCGCACGCCCCCTGCCAGGGACCAACAGGATCTTCTTGCTCGCGCCGCCCCGGTGACGCGTGAAGGACGGCGCATGCGCGAACGAAGGCCGTCCCTTCATTCGTCCAGACAGCACAAGGAATTCCCCATGGCCTGTATCAAGAGCCGCAAGCATGCCGTTCCCGCCGCGCGCACCGTTGGCGCCGCCGTCCTCCTCACCCTTGCGCACGGCGCCGCCGCCACCGATGTGCCGGCCGACATCGCCGCGCCTCCGCAGCAGGCCAGGGTGAACGACGCGCAGGCGCTGCCCGGAATGAAGATCGAAGCCGCCCGCTCCGCCGATTACCGCGTGGACAAGGTCTCCTCGCCGAAATTCACCCAGCCCCTGCTCGACACCACGCAGACCATCCAGGTGATCAGCAAAGAGCTCATCCAGCAGCAGGGCGCCAGCAACCTCACCGAGGCGCTGCGCAACAGCCCGGGCGTGGGCACGTTCTACGTCGGCGAGAACGGCGCGACCAGCACCGGCGACGCCATCTACATGCGCGGCTTCGATACCTCGAACAGCATCTTCGTCGACGGCGCCCGCGACACCGGCGCGGTATCGCGCGACATCTTCAATATCGAGCAGGTGGAAGTCACCAAAGGCCCGGACGGTACCGAGTACGGCCGCACCGCACCCACCGGTGCGATCAACATGGTGAGCAAGCAGCCGGTGCTGGGCAACGGCGTGTCGGGCTCCGTGCAGTACGGCAGCGGCCAGCGCCAGCGCGCCACCGCCGACTGGAACCAGGCCCTGGACGGCGACAAGGCTTTTCGTCTCAATGTGATGGGCCAGGATAGCGGCGCGTACGGCCGCGACCGCGTGAAGAACGATCGCTGGGGTATCGCCCCGTCGCTGGCCTTCGGCCTGGGCACGCCCACCCGCGTCTACCTCGACTACCTGCATATCAAACAGAACAACCGTCCCGACGGCGGCGTGTCGACCATCGGCCTGCCGGGTTACCAGGCGCCCGACGGCCGCGCCTTCCTTGCCGGCGCGCGCAAGGTCGATCCGAACAACTTCTACGGCACCGACCAGGACCACGAGAACAACACGCAGGACATGTTCACCGTCATCGTCGAGCACGATTTCTCGGAAAACCTGGCCCTGCACAACATCACGCGCTGGGCGCGCACCACGCAGGATTACCTGCTTACCTCGTTCCAGGCGGGTGCGCCTTCGTCGACGTCCCCGGCGCCCACGCTATCCACGCCCGACCCGGCCGATCCGTCGACCTGGACGATCGCGCGCAGCCTGCCTACGTTCAAGCACCAGAACAACCGCATCGCCACCAACCAGACCAACCTCACCGCGCACATCGGCGACGGTGGCTTCACCCAGGACATCAGCGCCGGTGTCGAGGTCACCCAGGAGCGCGTGGACGCGCTGGGCATCGTGGCGCTCAACGGCAGCGCGTGGCCCGCGGCCAACCTCTACCATCCGTATTCCCACGTCGGCGGCCTGGTCTATGGCGAGAACGGCGCGAACAGCTCGGGCAAGACGAACACCGCCGCGGCGTATGTCTTCGACACGCTGAAGTTCGGCGAACACTGGCAGGTGAACGCCGGCGTGCGGCTGGACCACTACAAGACCGACTTCACCAGCCTCGTCGCCTGCGGTGGCCGCAGCGGTCCCGCGTGCGGCCCCCTGTCCACGGGCACCGTGGTACCGGGCGTCGACGCAAAGAAGAGCGACAACCTCAAGAACTACAAGCTCGGGGTGCTCTACAAGCCGACGGCGAACGGCAGCATCTACGCCAACTTCGCCATATCGCAGAATCCTCCGGGCGGCAATTCGCTGGCCCTCTCCAGTGCGGCCAACAGCGCCGACAATCCGATCTTCGATCCGCAGAAGGCACGCACCACCGAAGTCGGCACCAAGTGGGACGTGCTCGGCGAGAAGCTCCTGTTCACCGCCGCGCTGTACCGCACCACGGTGACCAACGACGTGGTGCAGGATCCGACCGACCTGCAGTATTACCAGGTGGGCCGCAAGCGCGTGCAGGGCGTTGAGGTTTCCGCCGTCGGCAAGATCACCGACGACTGGGCCGTCAGCGCGGGCTTTACCACCGCCGACACCAAGGTCGAGAAAGGTGCCGCGGTGACCAGCGACGGCTCGGACGACCTTGCCTACACGCCGAAGAACGCGTTCACGGCATGGACCACTTACCATCTGCCCTTCGGCCTCACGATCGGTGGCGGCGCGCGCTACAACGGCGAATTGAAGCGTGGCAGCGACGGCCAGGTGGGCACGCCGAAGTACACGGAGGCATACTGGGTCTTCGACGCGATGGCGAGCTATCCGCTCAACCGCAACGTCGACCTGCAGCTCAACGTCTACAATCTGTTCGACAAGGAATACGTCGCGGCCATCAACAAGAGCGGCTTCCGGTATACCCCGGGCACGCCGCGTTCGGCGATGGTCACGGCGAACATCCGCTTCTGACCCTGCGAGGCACGCCCATGCTCCTGCACATTCCCGACGTCCTGAGCAAGGAACAGGTGGCAGGCATGCGCAGGGTCATGGACGGCGCCGAGTGGACCGACGGCCGGCAGACGGTCGGTCCGCAGGGTGCGAAAGTGAAGCGCAACCTGCAGCTGCCCGAGTCTTCGGTGCTGCGCCAGGAGCTGGGGTCGATCGTCGTCGCGGCGCTCGCCCACCATCCGCTCTACCACGCCGCGGTGCTGCCGCTGCGCACGCTGTCGCCACGCTTCAACCGTTACGAGGGCGGCGGCGAATACGGCTTCCATATCGACGGCGCGGTGATGACCACCGGCGATGCCGACACGCACATCCGCAGCGACGTCTCGTGCACGCTTTTCTTAAGTGAACCCGACGAATACGACGGCGGCGAACTGATCGTCAGCGACACCTACGGGGAGCACGAGGTGAAGCTGCCCGCCGGCGATGCCATCGTCTATCCCTCGTCCAGCCTGCACCGCGTCACGGCGGTGATCCGGGGCGCCCGCAGCGCCTCGTTCTTCTGGGTGCAAAGCATGGTTCGCGACGACGGCGCACGGCGCCTGCTGCTGGAGTTGGACACGGCCATTCGCAACCTGTCGGCGAACGGCGCGGAGCAGGCATCGATCCTGCAACTGACCGGCGTCTACCATAACCTGCTGCGGCGCTGGGCAGAGACCTGACCCGCACCCGGCGAACCGGGCGCCAGGACACAGGCGCGCTCCTACCAGACCCGCCACCAAGTGCGCTTTTCCAGCTTGCGCAAGGCCTTCAGGTGACCCCTCGCGGCCGCCTTCCGAAACCAGGCCCGGGCGATCGACAGGTTCCGCGGCGCGCCTTCGCCCCGCTCGTGGAACAGCCCCAGTTCGAACTGTGCATCGGCATGGCCTGCGCTGGCCGCATGCCTCAGCAGACGCACCACCTCGAGCACATTGCGTGGCTGGCCCCGACCCTCGTCGATCATCCGTGCCAGGGCGTACTGGGCGGGAGCGTGCGCCCGCTCCGCCGCCAGCGACAGCCAGCGCACGGCTTCACGATCGTTGCGGGACACACTGTCGCCGGACGCCAGGCGCTGGCCGAGCAGGAACTGCCCGGCGGCATCCTGCGGTCCTGACCGGGTCTCGCGCCCGGATAGCGGTTCCTCCGGATCGGGCGCGGCCTCGAGCGCGGCCAGATGCCTGCGTGCCTCGCTATCCCCCTGCGCTGCCGCAAGGCCGAACCAGTAGCGCGCCTGCGCGCGATCCTCCGGCAGCGCACTCGCTTCGAGGTGCAGCTTGCCCAGCACGAACTGGGCCGTGCCATTACCCAGTTCGGCGGCACGCCGGTAATGGTGCTCGCCCGCCACGGTGTCCCTGGGCACGCCAATTCCGTCGCAATACATGTGCGCCAGGCTGCAATGCGCATCGGCGTATCCGGGCGCGTCGGGCTGGCCGCGTTCCACGGCCCTTCCGTAATAAGTGAAAGCGAGTTCCGCATCGCGAGGCACGCCGCGGCCGAAGTAATGCGACACGCCCAGGTTCACGCAAGCCTGCACGTGGCCCTGGTCGGCTGCGAGGGTCCACCAGCGCAGGGCTTCCTGCCGGTCGGTGGCGATGCCATGGCCGCGGGCGTGGAGGGTGCCCAGTGCACACTGCGCATCGGCCGAACCCGCCTCGGCCGCGCGCCGGTACCAGCCAGCGGCTTCGAACGGATCGCGGGGCACGCCAAGCCCTTCCGCATGATGGGCGGCGAGGCGGCACTGGCTTTCAAGATGACCCTGCTCCGCCGCGCGGCGAAACCATTGCGCGGCACGGAAACGGTCCTGCGCCACGTGCTCGCCTTCGGCGTACATGTGCGCCACCTGGAACTGCGCGCGCACGTCGCCCAGCTGAGCGGCCTTCTCGAGGCGGCCGAATTTCTGCAGCGCGTCCATCTCCGCGACGAACCGATGGTCGCCGAGTGCGCCCGATCTCCCCTGCGACATCCCGTTCCCCTGCAAACGCCTGCCGATCGTGGGGCCGGATCATAGGCGTAAGCCAAGCCGGAAGATATCGGCAATTTGGAGGGCTCCCGAAAAGCACGTCCTTGGGGTAGGAGCCCGCCCTGCGCGCGACATCTTTTCGCGAAGAGCAACAGGCCCTGCCGCTCACGGCCTAAAAACCTGTCGCGCGCAGGGCGCGCTCCTACACGGGATTTTCAACGGGTGGGGAAACTGATCCCGTCCCCGGACGGTTTCCAGACACGCCCGAACGGAGGACGATTCCGGTATCGCAACCCGGACCCCTCCCATGAAAGCCATCGACGACGGTACGTTGCGCACGACGCTGGGTGAGCACTTCGGGCGGATTACCGCGGAGAACCTGCGGCGGGCGCATAAGCTCATCGAAAGCCATACGGCGAAGGGCAAGATCGTGCTGGAAGGCTTCGCGTAGGAGCGCGCCTTGCGCGCGACAGCTCTTGAGGCCGTGAGCATCAGGACCTGCTGCGTCTCGCGAAAAACTGTCGCGCGCAAGGCGCGCTCCTACGACGAGCCCGGAACTGGTTAATCCAGCATGGCCCGCACCCGGCCAAGCAACACGTCGATCTCGAACGGCTTCGCGATCATGTCCATACCCCGCCCCAGGAATCGCGACCGTTCTACGATGGTTTGGGTGATCTGCGGGCGCACGCCGCTGATGATGCGGTGCTCTGCGAATCCAGGCCCTGCAGCGCGCGGCTGCGCGAAGGGCGCTCCAGGAAGGGTGCGCGCTTCGCTCCATTCGGACGCCGGCCACGAAGTCCATGCCATGCCCGACGGCGATACCGCGGAACGGTGGCTGGAAACAGGAACGGCGGACGTACTGTTCACCGACGTGCGCATGCCCGGCCGGGTATCGGGCGAGCAACTAGCCCTCCGCCACGCCGACATGTATGTGCTGGTGACGTCCGGCGAGTTGCGTGAACAGCACCCCTGGCTGGCGGAAGGCATGGACTACCTGCCCAAGCCCTACGACCGGAAGACCCTGCTCGCCGCCGTGGGCCGGGCGATCGCCTGAGGGCCTGCCTCAGGCTTTGTCCACCACGCGGCAGATTTTCCCGCTCGAGAAGCCGAAAGCCGAGGTGCCCCGCATCTCGATCACCGTGCCCGCACCCGGCCCATCCGGGATGTCCTCGGCGATCTCCCCGTGGAAGTCGATCGTGGCCAGCACGGTGTCGCCTGCCTCGTCCAGCGCCACCACGGACTGATGCCGCGAGGCGAACATGGCGGCTCCCACGCGGGCCAGCCGCTCAAAATCGCCCTTGCCGTCCGTCGCCACGCTCAGCTGCCCACCCGAGTGGTGCTCGAAGCGCACGTCGTCCGACAGGGTGACGAGCATGCCCTCGATGTCGAAGCGGTTGTATGCGTCGATATAGGCCTCGATAACTGCCTGGCGAAGAGGGTCGATCATGCGGGGCTCCATGGTGCGGCTACGGCAGAGCGTTCGATAGTACGCTCCTGGCCTTGCCGCCACCTCGAGCGACCCGTATGGTTCCGGCTTCCGTCCCGACCGAGCATCCCGATGTCGCATCCGCAGGAGCAGTCCCCCGAACATCTCAGGCGTAGCCTGTCGAACCGCCACCTGCAGCTGATCGCCATCGGCGGTGCCATCGGTACCGGTCTGTTCATGGGATCGGGCAAGACGATCAGCCTCGCCGGGCCGTCCATCCTGCTGGTGTACCTGATCATCGGCGTGATGCTGTTCTTCGTGATGCGGGCGATGGGCGAGCTGCTGCTCTCCAACCTCAACTACAAATCGTTCATCGACTTCTCCACCGATCTGCTCGGGCCGTGGGCCGGCTTCTTCTGCGGTTGGACGTACTGGTTCTGCTGGATCATCACCGCCATCGCGGACGTGATCGCCATCGCGTCGTATGCGCAGTTCTGGTTCCCCGGGCTCGCGCCATGGATACCGGCCGTTCTCTGCGTCCTCCTGCTGCTGGCGCTGAACCTCACCACGGTGCGCCTGTTCGGCGAACTGGAATTCTGGTTCGCCCTCATCAAGATCGTCGCCATCTGCGCGCTCATCGTCACTGGCTTCGGCATGGTGGCCTGGGCTTTCCGATCGCCGGGCGGAAACGTGGCCTCGCTGGCCAACCTGTGGAACGACGGCGGCATGTTCCCGATGGGCATCGGCGGCTTCTTCGCGGGTTTCCAGATCGCCGTGTTCGCGTTCGTCGGTATCGAACTGGTCGGCACCACGGCAGCGGAGACGGCAGACCCGGAGCGCAACCTGCCCAAAGCGATCAATTCGATCCCCGTGCGCATCATCCTGTTCTATGTCCTGTCGCTCGTGGTGATCATGTCGGTGACGCCGTGGCGCCAGGTACTGCCGGGCAAGAGCCCGTTCGTGGAACTGTTCGTGCTTGCGGGCATTCCCGCCGCGGCCAGCCTGATCAATTTCGTGGTACTCACCTCGGCCACGTCGTCGGCCAACAGCGGCATCTTCTCCACCAGCCGCATGCTGTTCGGCCTGGCCGAGGAAGACCATGCGCCGAGGACCTTCCACCACCTGTCGAAGGCGGCCGTACCGTCGCGTGGCCTGCTGTTCTCGTGCATCTGCCTGCTGGGCGGCGCGATGCTGGTGTACGTGATTCCCAACCTCGTCACGGCGTTCACGCTCGTGACCACGCTGGCGGCCATCCTTTTCATGTTCGTCTGGTCGCTGATCCTGGTGGCCTATATGGCTTACCGGAAGAACCGCCCCGAGCTGCATGCGGTGTCCAGTTACAAGATGCCTGGCGGCGTCTTCATGTGCTGGGCATGCCTGGTGTTCTTCGCGTTCGTACTCGTGTTGCTGGCCCTGGAAAGCGATACGCGGCAAGCGCTGATCGCCAGTCCGGTGTGGTTCGCGATCCTGGGCATCGGCTACGCCCTGCGCCGCAGGAAAGCGTAAAGAGGGGCGCCCGCCTCGCCACCGGCAAAAACATGTAGGAGCGCGCCTGCGCGCGACAGCCTTTCGCCTCTGTTTCCAAGGTTGCGCGCCAGCTCTGTGGCATGGCCTCAAAAGATGTCGCGCGCAGGGCGCGATCCTACGACCCTGGGTGCACCAACAAAAAAGGCTCGCCTTTGAGGGCGAGCCTTTGAGAGCGGGCCTTTAGCAGTTACCTGCCTCAGAACGCCACGCGTACACCCGCGGTGACACCGTAAGCCGAGCGGCTCGAGCCTTCCTCGGCGGTGAGTCCGCCGTAGAGGTAGGTGCTCTTGCCGAGGCGCATCGTGCCGTTCGCGTTCACCTGGACGAAGCCGCGGCCGACGCCCGGAGCGGCAGTGTCGAAACGCTGGCCGGCCAGGGTGTCGTGCACGGTCGGGTCGAGGAGATCGCCGGTATCGGCACCCACCGCGATGCCTGCGCGCCAGGTGAGCGTCGACGCCAGCGGATCGGCCGCCTTCGAGCCCATGGTCACGCCGGCGAGCACACGCGTGCCCTTCTCCGACAACGCGTCCACCGACAGTGCCGCCACCGAGCCGTGCTCGCTCACCGCGTCACGCTCCACCTTCTGCCACACGACGCTGGCATAAGGTTCGATGCGCGAGCCGCCGGCCATCTGCATCGGCATGCGCAGCGTGGCGCTGGCCATGCTGTCCTTGCCCGAGGTCCGGGTTTCCAGCTGCGAGCCACCCATCGGATCGGCGCGGCGCGTCGTCCAGTCGGTGGTGCCGTAGGCCGCCATGCCATCGAGCACGAAGCTGCCCATGGCCTGCTGCGCGTACACGATGCCCGAGTTGCCGCGGATGGAACCGCTGCCGCCATGGGCGATCACGTTGGTGTCGTGATGCGTGCCGGCCACGCCGATCACCGTACCGTCGGCCGTGTAAAGGTCGACACCCGCCGTGGTGCGGTCGGTGCCGGTCTCGAAGCCGCTACCCTGCCCGTCGGCGATGGAGCGGTTGCCGTCGCGGGTCACGTTGGCCCATACGTTGTGCGCCACGTCGGCGGACTTGTCCGTGCCCAGGTGATCGCTCACGTCGCGCTGCATGCCGAGGCCGGCAGTACGTGCCGCGGCGGCCTGGTCGGCATGCACTTCACCGGACAGGCTGTTCACCATCGTCGTCACGCCGTCGGCACGAAGCGAGGACACCGCATAAAGCAGGCCGTTCTGCGCCGCCGTGGCGTTGCCGGCATCCAGCGCCGTCACCGCGTCGTCCAGCGCGCCAGCCGCGGAGAGACCATTGCGCTTCGCATGGGCGCCGAGCAGTTCCGCGTACGACACCGGCGCCACGCGCAGGTCGATGCTATGACCGGCGTTCGCGCCATAGAAGGCGAGGAAGCGCGTGTTCGCGGCCAGGCCGTCCGTCGGCTGCTCGAGCGTCGTGAAGCGGCCTTCCACGCCACCCTCGGCCGTGACGATGCGATAGGTATCGCCCAGCGCCGGCGTGTAGGTGTTGGAAGCGTCGCCCGTGATGCCGCGCAGCGTCGGTGCCAGGGTGCCGCTGGCGACGAAGCGGTTGCCTTCGCCGACCACCAGCACGCGCGAATAGTTGCCCGCGCCGTTACCCGTCCCCAGGCCGTCGATGTCCACTTGCATCGTGCTGCCGGCCTGCATTGTCACCGTACCTGCCACCGTCAGCGTACCCGGTGAGTTGCCCGCGGCCAGACGGCCTTCCACGTTGACCGGGCCGGTGATGAGGCCGGTGCCACGCAGCGTGCCGATGCTGTCGACCTGCACGAAGCTGCTGGCAAGGTTTCCGTTCGCACTCAGCACGCCATCCTGGACGCAGGTGCCGCTGGCGAGGCTCGAGTTGCCAGTGAGGCTCAGGTAGCCCTTGCCCGACTTCACGAAGCAACCGTTGCCCTCGGCGGCCATCAGGTTGCCCGAGAGCACCGTGGTGGTCCCGACGGCCACATTCACGCCGGAGTCGCCGCTGATGATGACCTCCTGGCCCGTGCCAAGGGATGCATCGGACTGCAGCGTGCCGCCCCGGAGCAGGATCTGGCCCGTACCCAGGGAGGAACCGGAGTTGATGCGGATGACGCCGCCCTGGATGAGCGTGCCGCCAGTGAACGTGTTGTTGCCGTACACCACCAGCGTGCCGCCGCCGAGCTTGGTCAGGCCACCGGCACCGCTCATGTCGCCCTTCTCGTTCAGCGTGACGCCGTCGGCCGTGGTGATGCTCGCGCCATGGCTACCGATCAGGATGTCGCGGTCGGTGCTCATCGTCTTGGTGACGGACAGGTTGCCGCCATCGATAGCGATGTCGTTCGACGCGTCGCCGAGGTTCTCGTCGGACGAAACCTGAAGCGTGCCGCCGTTGATCGTGGTGCCACCGGTGTAGGTGTTGTTGCCACCCAGGATCAGTGTGCCTGTGTTCACCGTCGTACCGCCGCCCTGCGACAGCGCGCCCGAGATATCGAGCGTGCCCTTGCCTTCCTTCACCAGCCCCGAGGCACCCGCCACATTGCCCGTGGCGACGACCGTCGTGCCCACATCGGTCGCGATCGTGCCGCTGCCGGTGAGGGAAAGGTCACGCGCCGTCGTGAAGCTGCCGGTGGTGTGCAGCGAGCCGCCCTCGAAGTCGATGCCGTTGGAGGCATCGCCGAGGTTGGCGTCGTTCTGCACCTGCAGCGTACCGCCATTGATCGTGTTGCCGCCCGTATAGGTGTTGTTGGCGGTAAGCACGAGCGTGCCGTCGTTGACGATCGTGCCGCCCGTATGGGAGGCCACGCCGCCGATCACCAGCCGACCCTCGCCGTCCTTCACGAGCGCGCCCGAGCCGGAGACCGTGCCGCCGGTGGCCATGTGCGTACCGGCATTGACGTCGATGGAAGCATCGTCATTCAGGACGAGGTCGCGCGAGGAATCCACGTTACCGGTGGTGTGCAGCGACCCGCCGTTGAAGATCACGTTGCCGCCGGCGCCGAGGTTCGTGTCGCTGGAAATCTGCACCGTGCCGTCGTCGATCTTCGTGTCACCGACAAAGGTATTGGCCTGATCGAGCACCAGCGTACCTTCGCCGGCCTTGACCAGGTCACCGCCGCCACTGATATCGCCATGGGCGGTCGTGGTGGTATCGGCACCGATATCGAACGTTGCGCCTCCGAGAATGGTGACCGTCTTGCTCGTGTCGACATCACCCGTCGTGGCCAACGTACCCCCGGCGAGGATCAGGCCGGCGCCCGAGGTCGAGCCAAGGGCCGCGCCGCTGTTCACCTGCACGGTCGCGCCGTTGGCAACGGTCGTCGGGCCCGAATATTGGTTGTTGCCGTTAAGCACCAGCGTGCCGTCCGCGACCGTGAAGCCACCGTTCTGGTTCGCATCGCCGTCGATCCGCAGCGTGCCCTCACCCTCTTTATTGAGGCCGCCGGAGCCGTTGATGCCTCCGGTGGTGGCGAACGTGGCGCCCTCGTCCGTCCAGATATTGCCGTTGTCGCTCGAGAGACCGATATTGCGCGCCGAGTTGACGTCACCGGTGACGTCCAGCGTGCCGCCGTTGAATTCCAGGGCGCCGGAGGCAGAGCCCAGGTTGGCATCGTCGGACACCTGCACGATACCGTCGCCGTTGAGCACGGTAGGGCCGGTATAGGTATTGTTACCCGAGAGGACCAGCGTGCCGTCGTTGACGATCGTGGCGCCGTTCTGGTCCAGCGTGCCGCTCTGATTGAGCGTACCGGCGCCGTTCTTCACGAAGTCGCCGTCACCGGTGACCGTGCCGGAGTGTCCAAGCGTGGTGCCTGAGTCGACATCGACCGCACCGGTGAGCGTGACCGAGATGTCGCGACCCGTGTCCATGTCGCCGGTCGTATGCAGCGTACCGCCATGGAGCTCCACGTCGCTCGAGGCCCCGCCCAGGTTGCCATCGCTGGAGACCTGCACGGTGCCACCGCTATTGACCACGGTATTGCCGGTATAACTGTTGTTCTCCGAACCCAGCACCAGCACGCCGCCATCGACGATCGTCTTGCCGTCCTGGCTGAGGTCGCCAGTCTCATCGAGGGTGCCGCTGCCGGTCTTCACGTAGTCGCCGCTGCCGTACACCGCGCCGCTGTGCCCAAGCGTGGTGCCTGCGTCGACATCGACCGTACCCGTGCCCACGACCAGGATGTCGCGGCCCATGTCCATGTTGCCGGTCGTATGCAGCGTACCGTCGTCGAGCGTCACGCCGCTGGTACCGAGGGCGCCGTCATGATCGACGGCCACGGTCCCGCCGTTCATCACGGTGGTGCCGCCACCATAGGTGTTGTCGCCGGTGAGGACTTCCGTACCGCCCGTGACGTTGACACCGCCGCTGCCCGAGATCGTGCCGTCGAAGGTGTCGTGGGCATCGGTGAGGTTCAGGTCGTTCCCGCCCAGCACCACCGAACCGCTGCCGGCGAGCGTGGTGCCCGTCGTGCTGTGGTTCGCGTCGGTCGTGTCCAGCGTGCCGGTGGCGCCGACTACGATGTCGCCCGTGCCGATGGAGCCGTCCCCGGACAGCGCCACCGTGCCGTCGTTGACGATCGTGGCGCCGTCGTAATGGTTTGCGTCGGTGAAGGTGACCGTGCCGGTACCATCCTTGACGACGTTGCCCGACCCGTCGATCGTGCCGCCGAAGTTGCCGTTACCGTCCTGGTCGAAAGCCACGGTGCCGTTATTGTCGATCTGGCCCTGGAGGCTACCGGTGTCGCCCTTCAGCGTGCCCTGGTCGACCACCGTGCCACCGGTATACGTGCTGGGGCCGGTGAGCGTGAGCGTACCGTCGCCCGTCTTGGTCAGCGTGCCGTTGCCGTCGACGCCGCCCGTGAAGACCACATCACCACCGGTGGTGTCGACCGTGCCGCCGCCGGCGCGCACCGTGACCTGCTGGCCCGGATCGGTGGTCGTGTCTTGGGTCGGCTTGAAGGTGCCGTCGTTGAACAGGATGGAGTTCGGATCCTGGAGTTCCGGAGCGTCCTGGTTGTAAGTGCTGCCGTTCTGCATCGGGAACCCGTTGAGGTCCGCGCCCGTGATGGTCAGCGTATTGGTGAGCACCGGTTCGTACGGATTCCAGGCATCCGACGGAGTGGCGGACGGCACGTAGATATACGTGTATACGCCCGGCAGGAGGCCTGTGAAGGAAACGCCCTGCCACGTCTTGGCGTCGGGATTACCAGACTGGTTTGTCGGCGTGAGCGTCGTGCCGGTCATGCCGCTCGCGTAGAAATTGTTGACGCCGTCCTCGAGTCCGTCCGGTCGGGAGGAAACAAGCTGGGTGAAGTCCACCAGCTCTTCATAACCGTTGGGGCCGATAAGCTGGAACTGACCTTCGAAATGGTTGGCCTCGTCCGAATCGTGGTAAGTGCCGTACCAGAACGTAAGGCCGCCGCTACCGCCGTTGGTGTAGCCCACGGAAATGGTATGCGCACTGGCGAACGGCATGCCGCAGACGGCAAGCGCCACGCCGAGGGCCGCGCGCTTCAAACCGGCGACGATGGCGGACGCACCGCCCGCGGACGAACGGCCACCCTTGGCCTGGGAGCGGGCATGTTCGGAAACGACGACGAGCTGGCCGAGCGTCCGGTTCCAGACGATGCGAAAAATTCTATTCATTGGAGTCCCTGCTGATCCCTAGTCACTGAAGAGTCGATGCTCCTCGTCAACCCCTCTGTCGCCTGCGGTGACAGGTGCCGTTGGAGAGCGATGGGCATTCAGCAAGGGCCGTGCCAGCAGATGTGAAGCTAGTGTTACAGCGGGTCGCGGGGATATTCGTCCTCTCCAAGAGGTGACGCGGTGCGACAATTTGTGACCGACTTCACAATTTTCACGTACGTGAAGGCGTATGTCTTCCCGGACTGGACAAACCAACCGACGACAGCAGCAACGCCCCGCGCTTCACCGCCACGTAAGCCGAGGCCACTGGCTCCAGCTTCCCGCCCTTCAACCGCCAGGCGGAAACCAGCCAGTCGTCGTTAATACGCCAGCCGACGTGACCATGGCCGATGAACCCCAGCAAGGTCTCGCCGCGAAAGTCGATCGGAAAGAAGGTGGCCTCGGGGCCGTAGCCGGTCATCTCGCCGTCCGCGATGGACGTGCCGAAGGTGGGAAGGTCCGGGTACGAATTCGTGTCGCCTTCCGGGGCGATGCCCTTGGGCGCCCGCGCTGCGGCAACCGTGGCGTCGTAGGCCGCTTTCGCAGGACCCTTCAGCGAGCGATCGAGGGTGCCCGGTACAGGACTGCGGTCGTAGCGGGCGACGGATGCCATGGCCGTGGTGGCGAAGTCATCGCACGGCGACTGCTTCGGGGCGCACGCACTACCCATCGGGGACAGCGCATGGTCGAACCGCAGGGTCAGCTGTGCGTCCGGCCCGAACTTGCTACCGTCCCACCGGCTGACTTCCAGGCTCATCTCGTCGGCCGACGGGTTGGTGAGGACGGTGGCGATGACATCGTCGCCGACACGCGCCATTCCATGCATCGTCATGCAGTCGCCATCCCAGGCGTCGGGTGCATTGACCGCGATCGCCTTCTTCCCGTCGATACGGAACGGCGTCTCCGTCCAGCAATGCGCCGTGCCGCCCACGGAGAAGAGCGAACTCACCGGCGCGCCGGACAGCTTGCGGTACCCCGACGAGGCGTCCCGTTCGCCCAGCGCCTTACTCAGCCTGGCATCCGGTTCGTATGGGAAGGCTGTCGCGTCGTCGAGGGAAACGTCGGTAGCGACCGTGATGGGTAAGCCCACTTTGCCGAGGTCGGCCAGCACATCGTAAGAACCTGCGGGCAACCGGACCAGCCCGCCCTGCACCGCATCCAGGGGCTTCGGGGCCTTCGCGTCGAGTCCGCGCAGGAAGTCGATCCGCGCCTGATACTGCCCGACACTGGCAGCAAGCGGCTTGCCGGGGTTGTCGCGCAGGAAGTCCGCGATGGCAGCATCCCGGTCCGCCAGCCAGTGGAATTGATCGAGCTTCAGCGCGCCGCTCTTGCCGGGATGATTCGTCAAGGCTGCTCGAAAGGCATCGCCGAGTTGTCCATCGAGTGCGGATACCTTGGGCGAGGCGCAGATCGCCTTCTCGACCAGTGTGGCGGCCTTCCCACAATCGAAACCCGCGCCGCAGGCCAAAGCGGAAGCCAGCACCAGCGGCGTTCCCAGCATCCATCGAATCGTCTTCCTCACGAGCCCACCTCCATCCAGCCGGCATCCCGGCGATCGCGCCCATTCTAGGGAGCGGGGCTGAAGGGGGCCTGCGCCTCCTGTCACATACCGTGTAGTCCTGGGCCTACAGAAGCGCCACCTTACGGTGCGCTATATTCGACCGTTCCGAATGGCCAGCCGGGGGGCGGGGGGCCAGGAACGGACGGGGGAGAAAAACATGGCAGTCCTGAAAGGCGCCCTGCGGCGCCACAAGCAGCCGTACATCCTGGAGCAGGTCCGATGACGACCGGCTTCAAGCCCGTGGACTTTCGGCACGACGACGCGTTGACCCGCGTCTCGTGGGACGCGTTCGAGTGCCTGATCGCCGACCACTACCGTGACCTTGGCTACGAGGTGCTGCACACCGGCACCGGCGCAGGAACGAACCGCACGGACGGTGGCATCGACCTGAAGCTCCTCCGGGAGCAGGAAATCATCGTCATCCAGTGCAAGCACTGGAACTGCTGGAAGGTGCCGCATAACGATGTCCACCAGCTGATTGGCGTGATGCATACCGCGGGGGCCACCAGTGCCATCGTGATTACGTCGGGCGAGTTCACCAACGCGGCCATCGAAGCCGCGGCGAAGTTCCGGCATATCCGTCTGATCGACGGCAAGGCCGTACGCGCCATGCTGGGACCCATCGCGGAACCGCGGATGCCGCACGCCACGATCGATGGCATGCCCTCGTGGCAGAACCAGGCACGTCGCCCGCGGCCCGCGAAATCGAACCGGACACCGCTGGTCGCGGCGGCCGGCGCCATCGCCACGATGGCCGTTGCACTGTCGATGCTCTATAGCTATTACATCCGCGAAATTCATGAGGCCCAACTCGCGGCGCTGCGCGTCACCGTTGCGCGTGCCGCCATGCAGGTGGTGCAGGCCCGGACGACGCCGGCCAGCCTCCCTGCACTGGCTTCGCAGAAACCCATGAGCAGCCTCAACGGCCACCCGGCCATCCTGCACGACGTACCGGTGAACAAGGCGGACATCGCCGCATGGGAAAAGCAGAACGCGGAATCGATGCGGATCCTCGAGAAGACGACGCCGCCTTTGCCGTGAATGACTGAACGCGCGACGTGCACTGGCCTTGCACAACATGGCAGGCACCCTCGCCGCAGCATTCGACCACCACACCCTACGCGCGGCAGGCGCAACGGCGAACCCATCACTTCCTGAAGAGGAAGGCAGGGAAGATCGTCCCGAGGAGCCCGCCCGATGCTGGAGCCACGTCTTATGCTGGCGTGCGCGGTATCCGCCGCGGTCACCGCCTCCATGATCGTCATCATGTGCCGCCTCGCGGGACCATGCGGCATGGTCGACCGTCCCGGCGGCCGGAAGAAGCACGCGGGCGACATTCCCCTCATTGGCGGCCTGGCCATCCTGACCGGGCTTCTCGCCGGTTTACCGCTCGTTGGGATTTCGCTCAGCCTGCAGCTTCACCTCGTGGCCACGGCCGCGATCCTGGCGCTGGCGGGCGCGGTCGACGACCGTTTCGGCATGGGCGCGAGGGCGCGGCTTTTCCTCGAGATCTGCGCCGCCGCATGGATGATCGTCGCTGGCGCGCCGCACATCGGCTGCCTCGGCCGTGTCGGTGATGCCGTCGTGCTCACCGGGGACCTCGGTGTGCCATTGACGATCATCGCGGTGGTGGGCCTGGTGAACGCGTTCAACATGCTCGATGGCATCGATGGGCTTGCCGCGGCCATGGCCCTCGTGGCCATCGGCGCGATGATCGTCTATGCGGACGGCAACGTCGGGATGGTCCATATCCTGCTGGTGCTCGCCGCGGGCATCCTTCCGTTCCTGCTCGCCAACCTCGGCTTTTTCGGACAGCGCATCTTCCTGGGCGACGCGGGCAGCATGCTGATCGGCTACCTCATCGCCTGGGCGCTCATCGCCGTGAGCCAGGCGACGCCCCGCGATGTCTCCCTGCCCGCCGCGGCATGGTGCGTCGCCCTTCCCGCGCTCGATACCCTCGCCGTCATCTACCAGCGCATGCGCAGCGGACGCTCACCGTTCGCGCCGGACCGCAGCCACGTCCACCATCTGCTGCTGGCCGTGGGTTTCAGCCCGCGGCAGACTCTCCTGGTCCTGGTCGGGCTGGCCACCGCGCTCGCGGCCACTGGCTATGCGTTGCGCCACCTCGCACCGGGTAGCAGCCTCGTGACCCTAGCCACTGTCGCGGCTGCGTACATCGCCGCAAGAAAATGGGCGTGGCGCGCGGTCGCGCGGAAGCACATGAGCCGTCCCGTCACCGCGCCGGTTCTTCCGCTGGAGCCGGACTGACCGCGGCGGCACGGAGCTGCTGGCACCCCAGCAATTCCGCATACAGGCGCAACGTCTGGTCGATGACGATCGACTGGTCGAAGTGCGCCACCGCATTGGCACGGGCACGCGACGCCAGGCGGCGCAACAGGGGGCGGTCCGCATCCAGCCGGGCGATCGCGTTCGCGAGAGATGCGGCATCCTTGCAGGGCACGAGCAGGCCATCCACCCCGTCCCGCACCACCACTTCGCGACAACCCGGCATGTCGGTGGTGACGATGGCAAGCCCTGCCGCGGCACCCTCGATCAACGACCGGGGAACACCCTCGCCGTAGTAGCTCGGCAGGACCATCACATCGGCCGTGGCGAGCAGCGATGCCATGTCGTCCACGTGACCGACGCAGCGTACGATGCCTTCGGCGTGCCATGCGGCCACGCGTTCCGGCGCGATGGAATGCGGATTGCCGGGATCGGGCGCGCCCGAAAGCACGACGTCGATGTCGCGCCCGCCGCGCCGAAGCAACCGCGCCGCCTCGACGAATTCCTCCACGCCCTTTTCCCGCAGCAGCCGCGAGGCAAGCACCACACGCAGACGTCCTTCCTCGTGGGGCACCGGGTGGAACCGCTCCGTGTCGACACCGGAGCCACGGATCACCCTGATGCGCAGCAGGTCCACGAGACCCGCACGCGCCACCGCCGCGGCGTCGTCCGGATTCTGCAGGACCAGCAGCGACGAGCGGCGGTCCAGGGTCCGCCGCATCAGGAAGGTCAGCAGCGGGCGGAGTACCCGCGCCAGCGAGTCGTCGCCCGCATAGACATAGCCCATGCCGGTAATGGCATTCACCACCGAGGGAATGCCCACCACCCGCGCGGCGAACGCACCGTAAACCGCGCAGCGGAGCGTGAAGTTATGCAACACATCCGGCCGCTCGTCGCGAAGCGCCGCCACGATCGCCCGCACCGTGCGCGCTTCGCGTAACGGATCGACGCGGCCGCGACACATCGGCACTTCCCGCCAGCGCAGGCCGTGGCGCTCGAATCGCGAAGCGTAAGGATCCGAAGGGGAGGCAAGGAGCACATCGTGACCCAGTTCGCGCAGGCGGATCGCCGTGCCGAGGCGGAAGTTGTACAGGTACCACGCCGTGTTGGCGAAGAGCATGATTTTCATTGCTGCCCGCTCCCGCTACCGTGCAGTTCACCAGGGGGAATGTCGATCTGCACGTTCGGCCGCGGATTCTTCCCGCTGGGCTCCGCATGCCACTGCGTGCCGTTGTCGCGGACATCGTTCGCGTCCAGCGTGGCGTCGTGCACGTCGCGCGCCACCACCAGGCCCTGCCTGCCCTGGCGCCGGATGGTGCAGCCCCGGATAACGACGCCGGTTACCCCGCGCGCGAGGATGCCGTGGGTCCGGTTGCCTTCGATGACGCAGTCGACAATGGCGAGGTCGTGGACATCGCCACTGCATTCGATGCCGCACCCGTCGTTTCGCGACAGCGTGCTGCGCAGGATGCGGATGCCTCGCGCGGGTCCCTGCCGCTGCGGCTCGATGTCGATGCCGGAGGAAGGTGGTGTACCGATGGTGTCCACGAAGGTGCACCCGTCGACGACCACGTCGCTGGCGACGGTGATGGAAAGGCCTTGCCGGCGGTTGTGGCTGCACGTGATCCGTTGCAGGCGAACCTGCCTGCTCGGTGTTGCCGCGCCCGCCTTGCCCCGTGCCCCGACGTACACACCGTCGCCCCAGCAGTCGGTAATGACGATGTCGGACAGTGCGATGCGGTTGGACGCCAGGACGCGTATCCCATGTCCCCATTCGCCCCCGCCGCCATGCCCGTCGCGGTTCCCGACGAGCCGGCCGCCGCGGATGGTCACATCGCTGACGTCCGTCAGGTCGATGATCGCGGAGCGTTCGGCATCATCGGGCGCCGCCTGCAACACGGCACCCTCATCGAGGAAGACCGACGATCCCGGCCGTGGACGCAGCGATCGGAGGGCGTCGATGACGTAGCGACCCGCGGGAATACGCAGCACGAGGCCGGGACTCACCGCATCGAGCGCAGCTTGCAGCGCCGCCGTATCGTCCGTGCGCCCGTCACCACGAGCACCGAACGAGCGTGCGTTGACGTCTCTGGCGGCGCGCGCGACGGGAATGGCCGCGCAGGCAACGGCCGCTGCCGCGCCTATCAGGAGGCGGCGGCGCGCGGAGATAAAACCTTCGCCGGTATCCGCCATCGCCTCAGTCCTCGCGATCCGCATCGTGCAGCCGGCTGTGCACCCAGGGCAGCACGACCGCCAGCAGGTAAAACTTCGACGCATGGTATTTATTGTCGAGCCGGCGGCGATGGCGTTCCAGCCACGCCGTGGCACCGGGCACGACGTCCGCGCACGCGGCCGACAACGCGTGCACCTGGTCGAAGCGTTCGCGGGCAAGCTGCCGGACGTTGAAGCGGAAGCAGCCCTTGGCCTGCACGTAGGGAAGCCTTTCGAAATGCCGTGCGATATGGGCACGCACCAGCCGCTTGTTCTGCCCGTTCGGACCCATGCGCCATGAAGACGGTACTTCACGCAACACGAACCCGGATACGCCAGGATCGCAATAGGGATAGGCAACGTCCATGCCCGTCGCCGCGGTAACGAACATGCCCTTGCCGAAGCTGGCCGCCTCGACGATCGTCGCCGCAAGCCCACGACGTTTCTCTAACCGGGTCGCGGCGGCGATCTCGGGCCGGAACAGTTCAAGCCGGTGGCGCGACGCCAGCGCGGGAGCTGAGGTACCTAGCAGGCCATCGACCTCGCCGTCGCTGAAACGCGAGCCAGGAAACAGCCGCTCGAACGCATTCATCTGCAAGGTGCCCAGCGCGTAGCTCAAGCGGAACCATTGCGTGAGCGGCCGCCAGTCGGCGATGCCGCGAGGAACCCGCATGCCGCGCGCCAGCAAGGCCAGCACGCGATGGCGAAGGTGGGCATGCATGCCGAAATAGGAATCCGAACCCGTCGCATCGATCACGCCGTCGCCGCCGTGGGATGCCACGTGCGTGACGATGTCCGCGTAGGACAACATGGCGAAATCCGCCGTGAGCAGAGGCATGCGCGGAACCATCGCGAGGTAACGGTCGTATGCCCTGCCGGCGTCGCACTCCAGGCATTCATGACGCAACCCGAGTTGTCGCGCCACGAAGCGCGCCGAGTCCAGCTCGTCTTCCTCGTTGCCGCCGCGGTAGGTGATGCAGGTGGCATCGGGCCGGGCGTCGGCAAGGGCGATGGCCATGGACGTCGAATCCTTGCCACCGCTCTGCAGAAACCAGGGCGACACCATGCGCGACGTGGACATGGCAGCGGCTTCCGCCAGAAGGGCGTGGTATCGCGAGACCAACGCATCGTCGTCGACATCCGCCGTAGCGGACGCCAATGCCAGATAGGGAAAACGGAAGCGAACGTCGCCATGCAGGTCCGTTGCATCGTCGAAGCCGGCGGTAATCGCTACCTTTACGTCCTCATAGATCGAATGCGGCGGATAAACGAAGGCATTGCGCAGCAGGTCCGCCAGGGACGTGATGTCGATGGCCCCGGTGCCCTGTGCCAATTCGCGGAAATCCGGACGGCGCGTGCCGGGAGTGAGGCGAACCTGTACTCCCCGTTTCGCCGGGCCCGTCGCCGGAACGCTCATAGCGCCACCCCACTGCTCACGTAAAAGGCGAATACAACGCCGCTGAGGAGGAGTCCCAGGCCGATCACCACGGGATGCCGCAGGAACGGAAGCCGGGAATGCACGCACAGGGCCGCCAGCACGAGGGAGGCATACAGCCAGGCCGGCAGCAGGAACCGGTTCGAATAGTTTCCCCACCCCACCAGCAGGAAAGGCAGCATCAGCACGAGGTAAACGCCCTGCAGGTCCACGATGCGCCCTGCCCAGGGCTCACGGACGGTGCGCACCAGGAGCATCGGCAGCCCGTACCAGAACAGCGAAAAGGCAGCAAAATCCAGCCGTACACCGGCGCGGTACGTGGCATCGGTGCCATAGGCCATCACCACCGCAAAGGCGGCGGGCGACAGGATCCGCACCGCCATCATGGTGAGCCCGGTCGCGTACGCGGCGAAGCCCAGCGCGGCCACCACTCGCAGCCAGCGCGGCGGCAGCAGCAGGACCGGCGCCAGCGCGATGTAAAGCAGCGCCGAAAAATGAAACCCGGTGGCGACCGCTGACATGACGGCGAAGGCGAACCAGCTCCGCCGCTGGAAGGCCAGCAGCGCGGCGATGATCGGAAAGGCCGCCAGGCCCTGGCGCGTCGCGTTGATGGCCGCGTTGACGAACACGGGCGAGAGCAGCAGGACCATCGTCGCCGCGGGCAACAGCCTCGCGGGAGTGGAACCGAGATCCCGTGCGTAGGCGCGCGTGGCCAGGGCGCCGCCGCCGGCCAGAAGCAGGAACAGCAGGCCCTGCCATGCATGCACGCCGAGCCCCACGGCGCTCGCCATGCGCGAGGCCAGCACGAACAGCGGCTCGAAACGGGTCACCACCACACCGCTGCGCAGGGACAGGTACCAGGCGGCGTAGATCGGCGTATCGGTGCCCTGCCAAGGCGCGCGCCAGGCCACGGCGCATAACGCCACCGATCCCGCCATCACCAGGGCCGCCGTACCCAGCACCACCCATGCGTTGGCGGCCGCCATCCGCCGCGACGGAAGCACCACGGTGTTCACGACGCATCTCCCGCTTCGCGCATCACACGATCCGACGACCGCTCGCGCATCCGCGTGATCACGCGCCGGCGCGCATAGCGCGCGTCCGCCAGCACGTCGGCCGCCCGGTAGTGCCACCAGCCCAGGAAGCCACGCCGGTACAGTTCCGCCCTGGCCCGCCGGCCGGCCGAGTACATGGCCCGCAAGTCGCCGCTGAGCCCGCTCGCGCCGAACGCGGGCTTGTGCAGGGATCCCAGCACGTGCTCGATCTTGGCGCAGCCGCAACCGGACAACAGTATCTGCGCCCAGAGCAGGAAGTCCTCCGAGCGGCGGAAACGCTCGTCGAAGCGGAATGGCAGGTCGCGCCGCAACACGATCGAAGGCGTCTGGAAGGGGCTTCGCCACTGCAGCAGGTGCGGCCGCACCACGCGTACCTTCAGTGGATAGCGCTGCGGCGGCGGTGGCGCGCCGCGCCGCTGCACGTTCATGCGGTGGGCCAGCAACGCGATGCCGGGCTGATCCCCGATCACCGCCATCTGCACGGCCAGCTTCTGCGGATGCCAGGTGTCGTCCGCATCCAGGAAAGCGATGTATGGTTGCGCGGCATGGCGCCATGCGATGTTACGCGCAGCGGCGGGGCCGGCGTTCACCTCGGCGGCCAGCACACGAATCCACCCCGGCTCGTGGCGGCTGGCCACCGTATGCAGGTACTCGAGGGTTCCATCCCTGCTTCCGTCATCCACCAGCAGGACTTCCGCCGGCCGCAAACGCTGCGCGGATACCGAGGCCACGGCTGCGTCAATCGTATCGACGCAGCGATAGCACGGGATGATCGTGCTGACGGGGGCGCAGGCGGGGGTCATGCGTCCCTCCCCGCCAGCACGGGAACCGCATAGCGCACCGCCAGCCACGACGACGCGAGCATCACCGCCTCGCCACCGACCGTGGCAAACGCCGTTCCCAGCGCGTGGTAACGCGGAATGAGCACGAGGTTGAAAAGGATGACCGCGGCGACGCTTCCACCCATTGTCAACACGCGAAGGCGGGCCTGCCGCTCGTCCAGCAATGCCGACGCGATGGCGATGGAGAGGAAGCGCAAAGGCGCACAGGCCGAGAGCACGACGAGGACAGCGGTAGCCCCGGCGAACGCGGTGCCGAACGCCGCCCGCACGAAGACAGGCGCGACTGCCGCCACGAGAGCGCCGCAGACCAGACCTGCCAACAACATGATCCACGCCCCGTGGCGGTGGACACGACGGAACTTCTGGGGCTCATGCACCGACCATCGATGCAGTCGCGAGCCCAGGTATTTCTGGTAGACCGTGGCCGGCAGCAGGTAAACCGCCGTCATGACGCCCAGGCCGATGCCGAACAATCCGGCCTCCCGCGGCCCTTCCATCCGGCCGAGCATCACTGTGCCCACCTGGAAAAAGATCGGGTAGAGCAGCGCCGCCAGACCGTAAGCCCATCCCAGCCGCCAGACCGCGGCCATCGATTCGTTTCCCGGCGCGTGGAGTCGATCGTCGCGCGGCGCGTGACCGCGCAGGGCGAAATCGCCCCGCCACATCGCCACCAACGCGGGAATGCCCGCCACCGCCACGGCCGCACCCACCAACCCGAAACCGGCTGCCGCCGTCGCGGCGCCCACGACGGGCCACGCCAGCACCGCAAGCGCGAAGGCGAAGCGCGAACCCGGCAATGCAAGCTGCCACATGGCAAGGCCCCGATCGTCCTCCTCCAGTCGCAGCTTGCTCGACACCAGCCCGACGACCAGCGTGCAAGGGATCACCGGTAGCAGCAGGCAGGTGAGCGAGGTCGACCCACCGGATGCGGCGAACACGGACCACGCGATGGCCGCGGCGCACCCGAACGCCATGGTCCACGCCACGAAGCGCAGCGACGGCAGCATCCAGCGACCGGCCTGCCAGCCCTCCACGCCGTACAGGCGCAGCCACAACTGCGGCAGTCCGAAGCCGGCCACGGGCGCGACCATCGCGACGGTCGCGAGCGCCACCGTGAAACGTCCGAACTCGTGCGGCCCGAGCCGGCGTGCCAGCACTACTTGCACCAGGAAGGTCAGGACGGCACCCAGCGCCGTCGCCATCCACAGCAATGAAATCCCCACGGCGGCCCTGCGCCATGCCGATGGCAGCAGGGACCATTGTGCCCGCAGCGTCGCGACCGAGGTACGCACGATCAGACCTGCGCCAGGGGATAGCTGTAGCGGGCGTCCGCCTCGTCCGCACGTCGCGGCCGCTCCACGGCGTTGAAGATCGCGCCGCGCACCGTCGCCCTGCCCTGGGCCAGTCGCTGCCACACCGTCGCCACGTCGCGGGGCTGGTCGACGCCATAGCGCACCACCAGCAAGGTCGTGCCGGCATGCTTGCCGATCAGCGTGGCGTCGGTGAAGGCCAGAGCTGGCGGCGCATCGATCACGACGGTACCGTAACGATCGCCGAGCGCCTTCAGCAGTGCCGCGAAGCGCTCATGCATGAGCAGTTCCGACGGATTGGGCGGCAGCGCGCCACGCGGAATGAACATCAAGCGCGCCACGCCCGGCACAGCCCGCACGGCCTCGTCGATGGTCGTGTCACCCTTGATGAGTTCCGACAATCCCGGGCCGACGCC
Source organism: Luteibacter sp. (assembly GCF_036499525.1). GTDB lineage: Bacteria > Pseudomonadota > Gammaproteobacteria > Xanthomonadales > Rhodanobacteraceae > Luteibacter. The sequence continues at coordinate 113,803 of NZ_DASYDO010000068.1, forward strand.
GCTGCTCAGGCTGGCATGCAACTCGCCGCCGCGCATGTCGCCGTCCACCAGCAGCACCTCCTGGCCGGCATTGGCGATGACGGTGGCGAGGTTCGCGCTCACGAAACTCTTGCCGCTGCCCGCCCAGGCGCTGGTCACCAGCAGCACGTTGTTCGGCGCCTCCAGCCGCGTGGCATCGAGGCAGGTACGAAGGCCCCGCAACGCTTCCACCGCCACCTCCCTCGGGCGATGGGCAAGGAGAAGTGCCGGCGCGTGGGTATCGCGCGCCAGCCGCCGCGAGGGAGCGGCACGCCCCGCGCGGCTCCAGGGAATGCAGGCGAACACCGGCAGGCCGAGTTCCTCGATCTCCGATTCGTCCTCGATCGCCCGGCGCAGGAGCTGCCGGAGGAAAACGAACGCCAGGCCGGCAACCACACCGAGCAACATCGCGCCGGGAATCAGCAACAACGGCAGCGGCCAGACCGGACGGGAAACGTTGACCGCGGCGGGATCGATAAGGCGCGCATCGCCGATGGCGGCTTCGCGCATGGCTTCCAGCTGCTGGGACTGATGCAGCAGGTTCGCGTAGGCCTGTTCGTTTTCCTGCACGTCACGCGTCAGCCGCGGCAGGTCCTGCTGCGATGCGGGCAACTGCGCCATCTTGCGGGCAAGCGTCGCCTTCCTCGCTTCCAGGATGCCAAGCTGTGAATCAAGCGCGCGCATCACGGGATGACCGGCCGCGAAACGCTGGTCGGCATCCACGCGCTGCATGCGCAACTGCTGGATGCTGGTTTCCAGCGTCGCGGTCTCGTTCAGAAGGCTCCCCGCCTGAAGGTTGGTATCGATCGCCCCCGTCTTGCTCTGGTACACGTTCAAAGCATGGCTGGCACGGTCCAGGTCCGCCTTTGCTCGCGGCAACTGCCGCTGCACCACCTCGAGGCTGGCGGTGGCTTCGGCTGTATTCCGCTGCACGTTCTGCAGCAGGTATCCGCGCGTGATCCGGTCGAGCAGTGCCGTCGCTTCCACGGGAGCGATGCCGCGATAGGCGAGCGAAATGATTCCCGAGTCCTTGCCCTGCTCCGTGGCCACCAGGTTCGACTGGATGAGACTCACCGTCGTCAGCGGCGCGTGGCGGATCACGTCGAAACGCATGCCGGGATTCGCACGGATGCGGTCGACGAGCAACGTGACGTCGTGGCCCGTCGCGATCGCGCCGGTGCGACCGGACACCAGGGTATCGTCATCGTCGCCAAGGAGGCGGTACGCCCCGCCTTCCCCGACGACAATCTGCATCGGCTGGTCGAGGAGAGACGCCGGCACATCGAGCTTGGCGATGGTCACTTCCGAGCCGCCCCAGTCGTATTGCGGCATGCCGAGCCAGGCATCCGCGACCTTGCCCGGGTTCGCCCCGCGAAAGCGCCGCGCAAGCCATCCGCCGACCAGGGGGAATCGCTGGGGCCGGACTTCCGTGAGCAAGCCGAGCTCGATCACCGCGCGATTGATGACGCTGCGAGACGTGAGCAGTGGAATCTCTGTGGAGGCCCGCGATGCCGAGGCGTCCAGCATCTTCGCGATATCGTCGACGGCAGGCACGGCCTGTCCCACCTGGATGACGGCATTGGCTTCGTACACGGGGGATGCAAGCGTGGAATAAATCAATGCGGCGCACGCGAAGGCGGCGGCGAAGGCGATCACGGTCCATCGGTGTTCGTGCACCGTGCGGAGCAAGGCGCGCAGATCGATGTCGTCCTGGCGAGGCGCATTTTGCGCGTCGGCGTGCTCTCGCGCCTGCGGCGCGGCAAGGGTGGGCATGTTGTGGAACACGGTTCGCTCCCTCGTGGATACGAGAAGAAGAACGAGCCGCGGAACCCTGCCTGATCCGGGCGCCAATGTGCTGCCGAATCAGCATACGCATGCAAACATCACAATGGCAAACGTCTTTTTGTGAACTCGCTGTAGACGACTAAGCGAAAGATAAGTTTGCTTTCCCCGTTGACGCACTTGTCACACGAGGCATGGCTTAACTCTCGCACCCCGCTTCCCACGCGGGTCCGCACGGCAGGGCGGTTAAGCGCAAGCTTTCATAGGAGCCCTGCCGATGTCACGCGTCGTCCTGCTCGTCCTTTGCTGCGCGGCAATTCAAGCCTGCGCGATCGTTCCAGGCCAACGCATGGATGTCGACGAACTGAAAGACGATCCGCACGTTACCTTCACCCCCATCACGCACGAATTCGTGATGTCCGCGCAACGCGAGGCGGCCATACCCGAAGACTTCGGCCAGACGAAACCTGCCGACTACACCATCGGGCCAGGCGACACGCTTTACGTCACCGTGTGGAACCATCCTGAACTGACCTCGCCTGCGGGAACGCAGCAGCAGACGGTGGCCAACGGCCGCCCGGTCGGCACGGACGGTACGTTCTACTTTCCCCACGTGGGCGTCGTGCACGCCGAGGGCATGACGATCCCGCAGCTGCGTGAACAACTTTCCAAAGCGCTCACGGACTACGTGAAGGATCCCCAGGTCGATGTCACCGTGGTGCAGTACGCCAGCCAGCGCGTGACGCTGGAGGGTGCATTCCGCCGGACAGACCCGGTCGTGATCGGCGCGGTGCCATACACACTGGGCCAGGCCATCGGCACGGCAGGCGTGGATCCCGCACTGGCCGACCTCTCCGGACTGACCCTGACCCGTGACGGCAAGACGTACCACATCGACGCCAGCGGCACGTCGGGGCAACCGTTGCCCGTGATCTGGCTGCAACCGGGCGACAGGATCTACCTGCCGTTCAACGACAACCACGAGGTATATGTCGTCGGCGAGGTGATGCGGCCGGCCGCGTTATCCTTCCGAACCGCGCACATCAGCCTCACGCAGGCCATCGGCCGAGCCGGTGGACTCAGCCCCGTGACCTCCAATGCGGACGAGGTTTACGTCATCCGCGGTTCCAGGAACCTGTCACAGACGCCTACGCAGGTATTCCACCTGGCAGTGCGCTCGCCCGCCGCGTTCGGTCTGGCCGATGCGTTCCCCGTCGAGGCAGGAGATGTCGTGTTCGTTGGCGCCGCCGGCGTAGCCAAGTGGAACCGCGTGCTGAGCCAGTTGTTGCCCCTATCGGGCTTTATTTACAACGCGTCGCGCGTCGACAGTCCGAGCAACTAGCCGGCGAACGGGACACCCGGATTGGAACCGCGCATGGACGCATCGACGAGGAAACAATCCCAAGAACCCCCCGAGCCCAAAGCCCCTGTAGGAGCGCACCTTGTGCGCGACAGCCTTTCGCGAAAGCGCATCAGGTCCTACTGCCCTTCGCTAAAAAAATGGTCGCTCAAATAGACCCGTCCTCACCTGCATCGCACGAACCGATGGCACCCGCACGCCGGCAAGCCACTTGGTGGTTCCGCCGCTCAAAGTGAACGGCCCATGCTCATTTGCGCTTGCTGCATCTGGAAATTCTCCTTGATCTGCATTTCATGCCGGTCGAACTGCTGGATCTGTGCGATGACCTCCTGGGGATAGGTCGGCGGCGCGCTCAGGTCGATCCGGGCCGGTGTCGTGAGCCAGCCCGCCCCCTGGAACTCCAATACCATCCGGTCCTCGTCCAATCGGACGGATTTGAGATTGGCGGCGGTGATGCGGTTCGTATGGCAAGCGGCGGTGAACTGCACGAGGCGATCTTCCGAGGCCTGGGGGACCTGTCGCTGAAGTTCGTTGTACAGCTCGTGGGTGGGGTTGCCAGGATGGCGAGGGTCTTCCCTTCCGTGGTCTGATGCCACGGTCGTGGCGTGGCTTGGCGGATTCCATCCACGCTGCGGCTCACGCGACATCTCCTGCGCGTGCTCCCGCGACATCTCTTCGCGTCGTTCGAACTCATCCATGACGTCGCGCCATTGGTCCGAACTGCGCGCCAACGGTGTTTGCATGGACGCCATGACCGGAAGGTCGGTGCGTTTGTCAGGACCGCCCAACGACGTCTCGATCGCCGACAACTGGGAGGCGTCGTCGCTCAGTTCGATCCGATCAATGCGACTCAACCCGTGAGACCGGGCGGCCACCACCAACGCTGCGCTCAGGTTGTCGCTGTACTGGTCCGTCTGCCGCTCATGTCGCCTGTCCAGATCGTGTACGTGGGTGCGGGCCTCTTGGTACAGGTCATGATCACGATGGCCCGGATCGTCAAGCCGAGGAGGCGGCAGGAGAGGCGACCTGGGCGCGGGCTCGGGTGTAAGCGATCGATAGGCTGACAGAGCCTCGTCCGGTTCGCGGGACTGCAAGTAAGGTGCGTCCGGTTGTCCGATGGACCGCAATTCGGTTTCCACGGCACTGTGCACAGCCGCTATCGTCAGTTGACCGGCGATGCCGTCAGCCACTAGCCCGTGATCACGTTGGAAGTCCCTGACGACCAGGCGCGTCCGGCGGCCGTAGTCGCCGTCGGTGGTTAGTGCGCGGCCTTCTGCGTCGCTGTATCCGAGACGGTTGAGGCTCGTCTGGAGTTTCCGAATATCCTGGCGCTTGCCGGGTTGGAGAGGCTGACTTTGGTCCGTCTCCATCACAGCCAGTTGCTCGAGCGTGAGCGCTCCGCTCTGTAAGTCTCGGATGAGCTCCGGAGTAATGATCGCGGCCCATTCACGAGCAGCGGCAAGGCGACGTTCCGCAGAATGCTTGCCGCCATTAATTATAATGCCCGCCGCTACAGGGTCCTCTCGTTCCTTCTCGGGCACCTTGCTCCAATATGCAAGCGCCAATTTGGCGGAAACTTCCGGATCAGCGGCAATTTCGGGGTCAGCTGTCAGATCGATGCCTAGTCGATCCCCATGCGTCTTATAGTTGTATCGACCCGTGAACTGGAAGTAGCCTCTTCCGTGAAAACGCCAGCCGTCGCCTACCTCGGAGTTCCCCAGGTCCTTTTTGTCCCTACCCTCATAGAGGACTGTAGCGATCTGTTCGGGATCCCTGCTATCCACAGCCGCCTGAATCTGCTCTCGCGTGAACCTTCTTGTGGAAGACGCGGACGCTTGCTCGATCTTCTCTACACTGGTGTAGTTGAACTTCTCATGCATCATCGTGAAGCGGGCCGTCTCGATATATGCATTACCCATGAAACTGGCCAACTCAGCCGGCGAACTCATACCGGAATCAATAGCTGCTTTGAGAAGGTATGCAGACGATTGGTTTAACCTTGCCATGTTAATTTCCTAATCCTTAAGGAACCAGAGTCTTGTTCTTGGAAAGAGCGGCTTGAACATTCTTACGGTCGAATTTCTCCATGGGAATGAGTCCAACATCCTCCGGATAGGAGGCCGTTTCATTCACGACAAGATTCTCATCTGAGGCCTCATCGTAGTCCGTGTAGATAAGTGTCGCGCGAGAAAGGTGCCACGAGCCGTCGGTATTCTCGAAGGATGTCGCGTAAGAACCGAGGGGTGTTCCCTCGTTCACGAAGGCCACCTTTTCAGGCGACAACTCGAGCTGATCATTCAGCTCTAGGTGTTCGGCCGACACGTTTATTTGGTTGCTCCCGCAGTCCACAGCTTTCTGACTACGCCCCGTCACCCTCGTTTTCCCTTCCTCTTCGCGAAGGAGGATTAGCTCACAGGTGTAGCCAACCCGATCCTCATAGAACATTCCGCGATTCGGTGCAGGGTCCTTTGGATGCCGCAAAATAATGGCGGCTGTCTTCCCACCCCTCGGGTTCTGCGCGGACTTGTAGGCGAGCAGCGCTTTGTCGTCGTCCACGTATTTCGCAATCGCCGCCGGAACGACCTCGGCATTCGCCGCGGTCACTTCCGATGCGCCCCATGCCGATGTCGTACCTAGGATCGCGGTAGCGGCAACCGTCGTTAATTGCTGAAGAATCATGCCCCCTTTCTCCATGTTTTTTTGTTGTGCGGTGCCTTTGTGGTATTTCGAAGGCGGTGGTCCCAGTTCACGCCGAACGCGCTCATTAACGAGCGCCACGTCCCGCAACAGTTGCATGTCGTGCAGCGGGTCGCGTGTGGACAACTTATGGACAGACACCATGGATCTCCTCGACTTTTCTTACACGCATCTTCTTACTTCAAGTGGAGCTCTTCCGTCAGATAAGCATCAAAGTCCTTTATGTCCTTTCCGTTCGCCTTATCTATGACCCTAATGACATCACGCTCGTCGACGACACGCAGATGCGGCGCGCCACCAACGGGCGTGAAATCCCGTTGACGTACCCGGAAGACATACTTGCCTCCGATAAAGATGACAGTGCCATCACGCATATCAATGCCAGTCCCTATCATCGAGTCCAACTCGCCTTCATCCAGAAAAAACGGGACCTTCCTCCAAAGCACGCCACCAGAATCATTGTGCAGCTCTGACACGTATATGTCCGGACCGCACAAGTTCTCACATTCGAATCTGAGCACGTCGACATTCACATGAATGGATCCGACCGCCCCTCCGGGCCGCGGATCCTTAAAATGAAAACTGCGGTCGGTGTTCGCGCTGTGTTTGATGCATTTTGAATCGATAAACGAGTCGTTGTATCCGCCTGGATTAGTGACCATCACGTCATCCACCCTTCCGGAGAAGAATTCGATCGCATTTGACGGTCCACGCACCGGGGACACAATGGCCCACACATTCCATGCTTCGTTCGTGTACTCAACAATGATGTTTTCTGGCCACGTTTCCTTTCCGTTCCCTAACTGTCGTTCGGCGATGCCGTTGCTCGGCCAGACGGGCTCGCCTACGTGTAGACGAGGCGACTCGTTCGACGGTTTATCGGCATGAGAATTGCTCAGGCTCCCATCGCGTTTGCACGCCGCGGACGCATCTATCCCTGCTGCGCCTATCACCAACACTGCTGCGAGGCGTTGAAACTTCATATCGTCTTCCCCGTTCTGGTTGTCTGGAATTGCACGCCTATGAGCATGATCGGCCGAGGTCGCGTGGAATCGGGCAGGCCCAAGATCACTCCGAACTCGCTCGTTGATAGTCGCCACGTCCCGAAGCAGCTGTAGGTCATACAACGGATCGGGCTGGGTCATCTTGTGGACGGACGTCAGTGACGATGGACGTGCACCTTCCCCGCCCCAGTCTTCATCCCTCATAGGCGTCACTCGATCGCTCAAGTCGCCTCACGCCATCCTAACTACTTGCCCCAATGCCTCCGCAACTCGCTCCTCCTGAAGATGGGCCACACGGTTATCGACAGGCTCCATGGGTTCTAGCGACGTCTCCCGGACCACGACCTTCGCCCGAACAAGCACCACCGGCGCCACAGCAGCCCGCCTCTTAAACTCCTTATCCTTAAAGAACCAATTCTTCTGCGCCCGAATCGGCTTGCACCCCTCATAGAAGATCAACTCATCGTCAGCAGGCAAATCCTTGATCTCCTGCGGCAACAACAGCGCCCGGCGTTCCTCGACAAAACTGGTCGACACCTGCCTCCCACCGCCGCCATGGCTGGAACTGTGCTGCCGCTTCCGCACGGTCTTGTAACCCAGCATCTCGCTGTACTCGTTGGCATCACTCTGCTCGCGCGGCGCGAACACGATCTGCGCGCCATGGTTGGTGATGAAGTTCTGCGCGTCGTTGTCGCCGTAGGCAGCCCTTAGCTGTGATCGGCTCTGGATGATGCAAAGATCGCGCACGCCGTAGCTGGCCGAGATGGAGATGCGCTTGGCCCAGACGTCCACCCGACCCATGGCGGTGAACTCGTCCATGAGCATCAGCATCTGGTGCTTCAGTTCGGGCTCTTCGCCCAGCTGCTTGTCCAGATTGTTGCCGATCACCGTACTGAAGAAGATGTTCAGCAGTTTGCTGCTCTCGTCCAGCTTGTTGGTCGGGATGACGACGTAGAGCGTCGTCGGCGTCTTGCGGAAGCTGCGGACGTCGAAGTCGGTCGCGTTGGTCGCGGCGGCCAGGATCGGGTTCAGGAACTGCTGCAGCGGCGCCTGCATGGCGGCGATGACCGACGAGAACGTGTCCTCGGCCAAACCGACAAGATTCTTGAACACCGTATGCGTCTGCGGGCTGACGAAGTCGAAGTTGGCCCCTTGAAGGATGGTCGTCAGCATCTCCTTCGTGGTCTGCCCGTCCGTACCGCTGGAGAAGCTCAGGATGCGTTCGAACGAGGGGAACTCGGGGTCGGTGTTTGCGTCGGCATCCGCAGCGCCGGCGGACATCCCGCCTGGCTGTGGCCTCCGCTTCCAGTCCCAGCGTTCGAACAGGAACGAGGTGAACGCCGTGAATGCCGCGCGGCTCTGCGAAATCCAGAACGGGTCCGCGCCCGGCTGGTCCGGATACAGGATGGCGGCCATGGTCTGGATCTCACCGATCCGCAGGCCGTGATCCATGTCCGCCAGCAGCGTCATCGGGTTGAACCGGTGCGTCTTCCCCTCGGCGTCGTAGGGCGCCCAAACCCGAATGACCTGGCCCTGGGCGGCGCGCCACCCGCTGGTGTGCTTGTACAGCTCACCCTTTATATCCAACACCACCATCGATTCCAGGTAGGACAGCAGCACCGGAATGGCGAGGCTCGTCGTCTTGCCCGAGCGCGTGGGACTGATCGTGATGACGTGCTGCGCGCCGCTGAGCCAGATGAGTCGGCCCTTGTACTTGCCGATGAGGATGCCCTGCGGCGTCTGCTTCAGCAGGCCCGCCTTATTCAGGTCAGCAAGCGTGGCGAAGCGAGCGTCGCCGTGCGTGGATGACGCGGTCGATCTACCCATGAACAGCCCGCCCACCACGGCGCACCACGCAAGGCACGGCGCGGCGCAACCGAGGGTGAGCGCCAGCTTGATGCGCCACACATACGGCGCGTAGGCAGGCTGATCGATCGCCTGCACGTAGCGCCACGCCGTATCCCACTGCACCGGATAGCCGTCGACACCGAGGAACTGGTAACAAAGATAGCCAGAGCCGTAGGCCGCCGCGGCGACGGCGGCGGGCGTTGCAACGGCGGCAACAGCCGCCTTCCATGGACGCATGCAAGAACACTCCTTCCGAGATCGTCAGGAATGCTCTTCAAAGTAGTCGTCGATGGCAATAAGTCGTTGCCGTCAGGCGCTGTAGGCCGTGCTATGCGGGATCTTCTGCAAACATCCGACAGGCCAGCGTCTCACCGCAGTCGTACGATGATTCTGAACGTCGGGCTATTTCCCTGCGTCCCACCGCGACTTCAACATCAAACGACTGAAGTCCCTACGCACAAACCCAGGATCCTCATAAGCCATGATATCGGCCAGCCCCGTCCCTTGAGTCGTCTCAGGCCGATGCTTGAGACTGTCGTAAGCCGCCTGCATGAAAGCGTCCGCAAACCCCGGCGGATGCGGATGTGCCGCCTCGACCGCGCTGCGCTCGGCGGCAGTGAAGTCGTCGTAGCCGGCGCCTATCAGGTCCATGTTGGCACCCTCGGCAAGAAGCGTGGCGATGGGAAACAGGTGCGGCGAAATGCCGTTGGTCGTATGCAGGGCTATCGCGAACCAGATGTTCTGGCTCTCCGCATCCGACACGCCGTGCTTCCGCAGAAAGTCGCGTGCGGCGTTCGCACCGTCCACTTCGAAGCGCGAGTGGCTTGTACCGTAGCCGGACGTCAGGCCGAAATCGTGAAACATGGAAGCGACGTAAAGGAGCTCCGGGTCGAAGCTCAGCCCCTTGCGCTTTCCCGCCAACGCGGCCCAGTAATAAACGCGCACAGAGTGCTGGAACAGAAGATCGCCCTCGGCATCGCGAACGAGCTTGGTGACATCGCGCGCCATTTTGCTGTCGGGTAGTCGCATGCCGGACACCTCATTGCTGACGTTTGAGAACGTTCGGGCGGCTGCCGGCGCGGGCGTTGGGGTCTGGGCATCCCCTGCCGGGATAGGCGCGGCCATCGCGAACGCGAAGACCGCGGAAGCCGAAGCAATGAGCGTACGGATCGTCATGGCCGTTCTCCGTATTTCACGCTGAATGTAGGCGCATCCCCGCCTTGAAAGCTTGTAAATAAAAGCTTGGCGCGGAAGGGCTTAGACGATTCTTAATGCGGTGGGCTAGAATACGCGAGTCATGCGTCCCCGCTTCCGCCTTAGCCGTCGCCGTCGAACCCTGTGTATCGGGTTGGTGATGTTTTGCCTGCTGTTCCAGCAGTTGGCCATGGCCGCCTACGTGTGCGCCATGCCCAGTCCCTGCGCGGACGTGTCCATGCAGGCAGCGGCGAACCACGGCAGCGATGTGCATACCGGCGATCCGCGCTGCGCGGAACATTGCGCCGACCACACCTCGGCCACGCCCGACGCGCGGTTGCCGACGGTGCCCCCGTTGCTCCTGCCGGCCGACTGGCCCGCTCTGACCGACACGCTGGTGGATCGACCAGACCTGGCTGCTCTGCCGGACACGACGCTGCTTCGCCCCGATCCACCGCCCTCGCTGCGGTACTGCACACTCCTGATCTAGCCCCGATCGCTCGCCCTTCGTCGGCCGTGAACGCACGGCCGTGTGCGTTTGCGATCGGAGATCATCATGCATCGGTTCACGCGGCGGCTTGCTGCCGCCCTCATTCTTGCCCTGGCGCCTGCGTTGGCGGTCGCCGCGTCGCCACCTGCGCTCACTCTCCAGGCAGCCACCGACCAGGCTGTCACGCAGGCGCCACTCCTCGAGGCCCGGCGTGCGCAAGCCGAGTCCGCCCGACAGGAGGCGGCACGCGCCGGCGCCCTGCCCGATCCGCAGCTCACCTTCGGTATCGATAACCTCGCCACGCAAGGACCGGGAGCCTTCACCGCCGGCGGCGACAGCATGACCATGCGCACCGTCGGCATCAGCCAGGCGCTGCCCTCGCGCAGCAAGCGCCAGGCCGAACGGGCGATGGGCCAGGCCCGTGCCGTCGTTGCCGGCTCCGATGAAGTGGCGACGACCGTGTCCATTCGCCAGACCGCTGCCGATGCCTGGGTCAGCACGTGGGGAGCACAGCAGGAAATCGCGATGCTCCGCGCCTTGCGCACCGCTTGGAACCAGGATGTGGAAGCGGCTACTGCGCGGCTGCGAGGCGGATCCGGGAGTGCGGCGGACGTGCTGGCGGCACGCATGGAAGCGCTGGACCTGGACAACCGTCTCGATGAAGCGACCGCGCAGGAAGCACAGGCGCGCGCGAGCCTTGCCCGATGGGTCGGAACACCGGCGGGCGCACCGCTGGCGGAGCCGCCCGACTTCACCGTGCTCCCGTTCGACGAGCCGGCCCTGCTTGCTCGCGTGGATGCGCAAGGCGCGCTCCTGGCCTGGCCCGCGCGTGAAGATGCCGCGGCGGCGGCATTGACGGCTGCGCAGGCGGACAAACGGCCGGCCTGGAACCTGGGTGTGAGCTACGGTTCGCGCGTTCGTGGCTTGTCCGACATGGTCTCGTTGCAGGTGGGCGTCAGCCTGCCCTTGTTTACAAAGAACCGGCAGGACCGTGGCATCGCCGCGCGTGCCGCGGATCTGGATGCGGTGCGCGCCGAGCACGCCGACGCTCGCCGCGCACAGATCGAAGCGATCCAGCGCGCGTGGTCGCAGTGGGTGGCGTGGGGCGAGCAAGTGCGTCGCCATCGCGATGTGCTGCTGCCGCTGGCCCGTGATCGCGTCGCCCTCGCACTGGCTTCCTACCGCGGCGGCGGCGATATCGCTCCCTTGCTCAGTGCTCGCCGCGACGAGCTTTCCCACCATGCCGACTACGCGCGCATGCAAGCCGGATACGGCCGCGCGTGGGCTGCGCTTGCTTACCTGATTCCCACCGGAGCCGACCGATGAACCGCCCTGTACGTTTCGCACTCGGTGCGCTGGTCATCGCGACGATCGCCATCGCGTCATTCTTCGCGGGCCGCCACGACACCAGGCCACCCGGCTCCCATGCGGCACCGACCGCCGCCGAGACACCCGCGAAGCCCATCCTCTACTGGTACGACCCGATGGTCCCCAACCAGCACTTCGATCATCCGGGACTGTCGCCCATGGGCATGCAAATGGTGCCCAGGATGAAACAGGATGCACCGAAGGGCAGCGTGCACATCGATGCCTCGACGATGCAGAACCTGGGGATGCGAACGACTCTTGTCGAGCAGCGGGTCATGGCGACAGCCGTGGATGTGACCGGCAACGTGACGTGGGACGTACGCCAGTCGGCAACGGTCAGTGCGCGCGTGGATGGCATCGTGGAGCATCTGGATGTGCGCGCTCCGTACACCATGGTGAGCAAGGGCGCGCCATTGCTTGCGTTGCTTGCGCCGCAATGGCGTAGCGCGCTTGCGGAGGCGGAGGCACTTCGCCATACGCAGTCCGCCGATGCGCAAGCACTGCGCGACGCGTCGCAGGCACGCCTGCGCGTGCTTGGCCTGTCGCCAGCGGATGGCATGGCCTCGCGCAGCGATGGCGCGGCCATCCGCCTGCGTGCACCCGTGGCCGGCGTGGTCATCACGGTGGACGTTCGCGAAGGCCAGCGTGTCAGCGCGGGGCAGACCTTGATGACGATCAACGGACTGACCTCGGTATGGGTCGAAGCGGCGGTGCCGCAAGGCCAGGCGGCGTCGATTCGTGCGGGTACCCCGGTGACGGTGCGTGTCGATGCGTTGCCGGGTCGTGTGTTCGCGGGGAAGGTCGAGACGCTGCTGCCGGACATCGATACCGCCAGCCGTACGCAGCGCGCACGAATCGTGCTTGCCAACGCCGATGGCGCGCTTGCGCCGGGCATGTTTGCGCATGTCGCCCTGGCGCCTGCATCAGGCGACGCGGTTGCCGTCGTTCCCGATGAAGCTGTCATCGCGGAGGGCGACGACACGCGCGTCATCGTGGCCGAGGGGGAGGGCCGCTTTCGTGCAGTTGCTGTCACGACCGGTCGCAGCGCCGGAGGGCTGACGGAAGTTCGCAACGGACTGACGGTTGGCCAGCGCGTTGTCGTCTCCGGCCAGTTCCTGATCGATTCGGAAGCTAACCTGTCCGGCGCCCTGGAACGGCTCAATGCAACCAGTCACCCGTCGATGGAGCATCACCCATGATCGCCCGTGTGATTCGTGCGGCGATCGCCCATCGCGGTTGGGTGCTGCTGGCCGCTCTCGTGCTTGCCGTCGCGGGTGCGTTCTCGGTGGCGCGCACGCCGATCGACGCGCTACCCGATCTGTCCGATACCCAGGTGATCATTCGCACGGGTTGGGCCGGCCAGTCGCCGCAGGTCGTGGAAGACCAGGTGACTTATCCGCTGGTCACCACCATGCTATCGGTACCTGGAGCGAGGAGCGTGCGCGGCTATTCGTTCTTCGGCGATTCCTATGTCACCGTGCTGTTCGACGAACAGACCGACCTGTACTGGGCACGTTCGCGTGTACTGGAGTACTTGAGCCAGGTACGCGATCGTCTGCCGTCCGGCGTCTCGCCCGCACTGGGCCCCGACGCGACAGGGCTCGGTTGGATCTACGAATACGCGCTGGTGGATCGCACCGGCCAGCACGACCTGGGCCAGTTGCGCAGTCTCCAGGACTGGTTCCTGCGCTACCAGCTGAAAACCGTGCCAGACGTGGCCGAAGTGGCCAGCGTCGGCGGCATGGAGCGTGCCTGGCAGATCGTGCCCGACCCGGAAGCCCTTGCCGCACGAGGGATTACCGTCGAACGCCTCGTCGATGCAGTGCGCGACGCCAATGGCGCTAACGGCGGCTCGGTGATCGAACAAGGCGAAGCCGAGTTCATGGTCCGCAGCGAAGGCTACCTGCGTACTTCCAAGGACTTCGCCACGGTGCCGGTCACGACATCCGCTGATGGCACACCCGTGCTTTTGCGCGACGTTGCCACCGTGCGACGTGGCCCGACGTTCCGTCGTGGCATTGCCGAACTCGATGGCCAGGGGGAGGTCGCCGGCGGTGTGATCGTGTTGCGCTCGGGCAAGAATGCGAGGGCCGCGATCGCGGCGGTGAAGGACAAGCTACAGGCTCTCCAGCGCAGTTTGCCCGCCGGGGTGAAGATCGTACCGACCTACGACCGTGCGCAGCTGATCGACGCCGCGGTGGACAATCTCACCGGCAAGCTCTTCGAGGAATTTCTCGTCGTCGCGCTCGTGTGCGTCTTGTTCCTCGGCCATCTGCGTTCCGCATTGGTTGCCGTCATCACCTTGCCGTTGGGCGTGCTCGCCGCCTTCATCGTGATGCACCTTCAGGGCGTATCGGCCAATCTCATGTCGCTGGGCGGTATTGCCATCGCCATTGGCGCGATGGTCGACGCCGCCGTGGTGATGATCGAGAACGTGCATAAACACCTGGAACACTGGCGCGAACGACACGACGGTGCGGAACCCGGTGGAAACGAACGCTGGACGCTGATCGCCGAGGCATCGGCCGAAGTGGGACCGGCGTTGTTCGCCAGCCTGCTGATCATCGCGCTGTCCTTCGTGCCGGTGTTTGCGCTGGAGGCGCAGGAAGGCCGGCTGTTCAAGCCATTGGCGTTCACCAAGACCTATGCGATGGCCGCAGCCGCCAGCCTTGCCGTAACGCTGGTGCCGGTGCTGATGGGTTATCTGGTGCGCGGGCGCATCCGCGCCGAACGCGAGAACCCCCTCAACCGTGCACTCATCGCCGTGTATCGCCCGATCCTCGATGCCGTGCTGCGTTTTCCGAAAACGACGCTCGCCCTGGCTGCGTTACTCCTGTTGAGCGCCCTCTTCCCGTGGAGCCGGCTGGGCAGCGAGTTCATGCCGCCGATGGACGAAGGCACGCTGCTGTACATGCCCACGGCGCTGCCGGGCTTGTCCGCCGGCAAGGCCGCTCAGCTGTTGCAGCTGACCGACCGCATGATCAAGACCGTGCCCGAAGTGGACCACGTCTTCGGCAAGGCCGGCCGCGCCGACACCGCCACCGATCCCGCGCCGCTGGAGATGTTCGAGACCACCATCACCTTCAAGCCCGCGAACCAGTGGCGACCGGGCATGACGATGGCAAAGCTCAGGACGGAACTGGACAAGGCCGTGCACGTGCCGGGGCTGACCAACCTCTTCGTGCCACCGATCCGCAACCGCATCGACATGCTGGCCACGGGCATCAAGAGTCCTATCGGAATCAAGGTGCTGGGCAGCGATCCGGCGCGCCTGCAACAGGTCGCCGACCGCATCGAGGCCGTCGCGCGCACCGTGCCCGGCGTGGCCTCGGCCGTGGCCGAGCGCACCGCGAGCGGGCGCTATGTCGATGTACGCGTGCGACGCGACGACGCGGCACGCTACGGCCTGACGCAGGCCCAGGTGCAGGCCGCGATCGCCACGGTGGTCGGCGGCGCACCCATCGGGCAGACCGTCGAGGGGCGCGAGCGGTATCCCATCGTCGTGCGCTACCCACGCGTCGACCGCGATTCGCTCGCGGCGTTGCGACAACTACCGCTGGTTGCCACGGGAGGGGCGTTGGTCACGCTTGCGCAGGTCGCCGACATCACCGTGGCTGCCGGTCCGCCCATGCTCAAGAGCGAAAACGGATCGCTGGCAACCTACGTGTATATCGACACCGCGGGCCGCGATCTCGGCGCCGTGGTGGCCGACCTGCAACGCACCGTCGGTGCGCAGGTCGCGCTGCCGGCGGGCACCACGCTCGCCTGGTCGGGGCAGTTCGAATACCTCGCCCGCGCGATGGATCGACTGACCTGGGTCGTGCCCACGGCACTAGCCATCATTTTCGCGCTGATCTATGCGGTGTTCCGAAGGGTTGGCGAGGCCGTCGTCATCATGGCCAGCGTTCCGCTCGCCCTGGTCGGCGGGCTGTGGCTTATCTGGATGATGGGGCACGCCGTGTCTGTGGCGACCATCATCGGATTTATCGCGCTGGGCGGCGTTGCCGCGGAATTTGGCGTGGTGATGATGCTGTACCTGCGCCATGCCTGGGATCGCACGCTGGCGGCGCATCCCGACGCTGGGGAGGCGGAGTTGGACGAGGCGATTCGCGAGGGTGCGGTGCAGCGTGTGCGGCCCAAGGCCATGACGGTGGCTGTCATTCTTGCTGGCCTGCTGCCTATCTTGCTGGGGCACGGTGCCGGGTCGGAGGTGATGCAGCGCATTGCGGCACCGATGGTCGGTGGGATGCTGACTGCGCCGTTGTTGTCTATGGTGGTGTTGCCTGCTGCGTTTCGGCTGTTGGCGTGTCGTCAGCGGTGTAAGGCGCGCGCTACTCGGCAGTCGTAGCAATCCGGGCTAAGAAGCCGGGAGGCCTTTCAGGGAAGCTTGGCGACTCCACCTTGAAGGCGGCGGCATTCACAGAAGTCGTACGACGCCGCCATGGAGCGCCTTGTCATACATAGCTTTCTTCGCGCCTTAACCCGAGACAACCTGACGACACATCAACAGGGGGGCGTGTGGAAACGATCGTCATCGACGGCGCGGATGTGGACTCCGCGGATCAGATCGGGCTTGGTGTGCATCTTGTATCGCGAAGATTGACCTATACCCACCACGGCATTTACGTGGACAAGAGGCGCGTGGTGCATTACGAGGGCAGGTGCAATGGCCAATAATACACTTCTGGCCGCCAATCCTGCGCTTAGCGAAGACGAACGCGCGAGTCGCAAGCGTTGGACGCGCCGCGCGCGATGCAGGCGCGGTTGCCGGTACTGCTGGAACATTGGCGTCGTCAGTGCCTTGGGTACTGCGGGCTTGAGCGCGGCCGGTATAAGCTCCGGCCTGGCGACAATCGGCGCCGCGGTCGGGGGCATGGCCAGTGGCGTAGTCATCGCGACGGCTGCACCCGTCGCTGCGGCTATCGGCTACGGTGCCTACAGGCTGGTTCAGTGGCTTCGGGAATGATGATGTCGGCCAAGCGGTTAGTCATAACCCTGGCTTTGACGTTTCGACTAATGCGTGGCCTAGTAAGCAGCGAACACAAGGGGCGTAACCAAAGCTGGCGCTCGCACTTGCTCGTGTTCATGCAGTTGCCCTCCTCTTAGTTCAACAATTCGGTCCGCAGAGGCTATCGTATCGGGTCGATGGGCAACGATCAGCCTCGTGATATTGAGTTCGCGAATAGCAGAACTGATCAGAGCCTCATTCCCTACATCAAGATGGCTCGTCGCTTCATCAAGTATCAGCAACTTCGGGCGCCGATATAGCGCCCTCGCCAAGATCACGCGTTGTTTCTGACCGCCAGAGAGTGACGATCCCATATCTCCGACAAGCGTCATGTATCCCATAGGAAGCTCCATGATGTCGTCGTGAATGCGGGCAGCGATTGCACAGGACCGAACGAATGATAAATCCGGCTCCGAATCGAAACAATGTATGTTTTCCTCGATCGTTCCCCCGAAAAGAGTGTCATCTTGCATGACAGCCGCGATCACCCCTGAATTAGTCAGCGACCGAAGAACATATCCCGAGCGCCCTCCCACGCTTACGTCACCTCGCACAGGTTCGAGAAGCCCGAGAAGCAACTTAACCAGCGTTGTTTTGCCTGACCCGGAACCGCCAATCAGCGCCACGCACTCGCCTTCAAGGATTGTCAAACTGACGTTACTGAGAAGGGTGGGCTCCCCATGCGCATAACGGAACGTAACTCCCGAAATCCTCACTCCGTCCGCCATTCCAAGCTCGGTGGCGACACTCTCATCCGTCACTGCAACGTCGCATTCTGTTTCCGAAATATCCGCCAAGCGATCAAAATGTAGCCTCAGCATGGCTAGCTCTAAGATCTTATCGAATATTGCATTTACCCTCACCGAGAATGTCGACCTATAGGACGAGAAAGCCATCATGGCGCCGAGGGTCCATGCACCCGAAATCACAGCATTAGCGCTGCAACAGAGGACCACCACGCCTTCCATTCCAGCTATCAGGGCGCAAACTTGGCCAGCATTAGTCCTGAGGCGCATCGACCTATATAAGGAATTGTACTGAGCGACAAGCAGATTGTGCCATGCCAAGCTGCGATCCCGCTGCCTGCCGAACATTTGAATGACGCGTGCACCACGTATTGATTCAATGAAATGACTATGTACCCTCGCCGATCGCTCTATTTGATCTGACGAAACTTCCCTAAGATGGGGTAGCGTTATCAATCGAAGCAAAATTATCGTCGACAGCGATAGCAAAGAAACAAGAGCGATTGACGGGTTGTAAATAAGTAAAACGCTTAGCGATACCACTGCAACCAAGCCATCGACGACAAACGTTCCCACAGCAGACAGGAGCGTCTGGTGAATGGCTTCCATGGAAGTGAAGCGCGACGAGATGTCACCTACGCTTCTACTTTCAAAGAAGCTGGTCGGCAGAGACATCAAATGTCTAAAGAATCCTGACTTCCTCTTTAAAGAAGCATCGCAACCAAAGTGGATGGCAATAAGGCTCCGAAGGTAAGACACGGAGTGTTGAATGAGAAGCACAAGGGTAAATGCCGTGCCCATTGTAACAACGAGCTCGGTGCTGTTGGACGTAGTGGCTTCGTCTACCAACCACTGGCTAAGTAATGGAGACAGCAGTGACAGCGCCTCGAGAACAACCGTAAGCGCCAGGAGGCTTACGAGAGTCGACCATGTCCGTTCAAAGGCGCCCAGCAAGCTCAGCCTCGAACGACGAGGCTCTCGCCTTATACGAACAGGCCTAACTACGGGCCATAACTCTAACGCCACCCCGGTAAAGCTAGGCGGTTTCAAGGTCCACGCGCAACACAGTCAGTGCATCGTAGCCGGATCGGCCTCGCTTAGTTGGCGGAGCTCGGTGTAGACCTGCAACGGCGTGCGAAACCCATGCCGCTGCCGCGGGCGGGTGTTGAGACTCAAG
>NZ_DASYDO010000069.1:0-123613 GCF_036499525.1 Luteibacter sp.
GCTATCGCGCGGAGGCTATCGCCAGATCGCATGCGCTGCTGAATTTCCACGCGCTCGTCTAAGGACAGTTCTTGATACGTTCTCATCGCAACAGCCTAGCCTTTCGGAGGTGGGTGTTGCACGTGGAGTTTGAGATCGCCAAGCAATTAAATCGAAACTGAGGAAACTGTTCGATGACTCTGATCGCGAGGATATCGCTCACGCGTATATGGCGTACGAGTTCTTTTACGCCCCACAGCTCTCACACTCGTGGGACCAACTATCTAACCGACTGGAGAAGAACGGAAACTTCGATCCTTCGGACTATGTGTTGAAGTTCATATCTCCTCTCCACAAAAAGGGCTATCTCATAATCTTCGAGGATATCAATTTCGCTGCTTTGGCAATCTCTCGTCGCTCGGGAGCACTGCGAGACGCTCGGCTTCGACAGGTTTCTGCCCCTAAAATGCCTACTCCGACGAGCGACGATTACGACTCAATCAACGAAAAGGCCCTCTTCGGCACTGCGTTTGCGACGAATGACTTCAAAAATATTGACCAAGATTTTAGAACTGTGATCGCTTCTATTTCACGGTCTTTCATAAATCTTCCTGAGGCCGTCGATATGGGCGAAATCATCTCGCGACTTCAAGAGACAGTTGGAAGTTCAAAGCGTGCTCGTAGCAACAATATTTTCTAGATCGGTAAATCTGTAGGCCGCTGCGAAGAGCGACCCTTCTTGCCTAAGCCCCACAGCCGATCTGTCGAGACAGCGAGCCTTCGCCGCTGTGATCGCGCGAAGTGCAACCGCCGGCGACGACTTCTATACCCGCCCGGCGGGGAAGATCGACCTGTGCAACATCAGCGTGCCGGTACGCGATCCGTCGAAGAAGCCCTGACGGAAACGGGCAAGCTTGAGGCAAGCACCTATCGCCGACAGGGTCGGCTCCCACCGGGCAAGCGTCTCGTAAGGTGCGAGCTTGGTGGGAGCCGGCCCTGTCGGCGACGGGTGCTCGCGGCCAGGGCACGCTCCAGCTATCTCAGGCAGACGGGCGCGATCCCGTGGATGACGCATTGGCCGGCGCATCGGCAAGGATCGCCTCGCGCAATGCCCGCAACTTCGCCTTGAGTTTCGCCTCGTTCGCCGAGCCCACGCGTATCATGAACTTCTGCCCCACCGACAGCTGTTCGTCATCGGGATTGGCGTAGACATACCCTTCCTTCGCCGGGATCAGCTGCAAGATGCCCTTGGGCTCCGGCGCGGCGAGCAGGTGGTCGATGACTTCGATCAGGCGATCATTGAAATAGCCACCGGTACCGAGGTCGCGGTAGGCCTCCTGGAACAGCGGGTAATTGCGCTTGTACCAGGCAGCGGCGACCTGCGGATTCACATGGTCGGCGACGTACATGTACGTGTCGTAGCGTTCCAGGTTCTTCTTCGACTCGACGAACATGCCGTCGTCCGACTGCACCTGGAAGCGCCCTGTGGGCGTGCGCAGCGGCACGATGTTCATGCCGATGGTGTGCTTCGGCAGCGCGTCGATGGTCGAGACCATGCGCGAGATGATCGCCTGCGGCTTCAGCAGCGATTTCAGGGCATCGTCGCCGGTGAGCGCCAGGAGGCCGGCGAGCACGGCATCGTCGCTCTGGTCCAGCGGCGGCAAGGCCGCTGTCGATCCACTGGCCGGTCCGATCGGATGCTGCGGCAGTGCCGCGTCGTGGGCGGTTCCAGCATGGGCGGGCGCGGAGGAACTCGCGGTGGCGAAGGGCGGAGACGCCGCCTTTTCTCCTGCCAGCTTCTCCCTGTACACGAAGACGCCAACACCCGCGGCGATCGCCACGACCAGCAACCCCGCAACCCATTTCGAACCCGACGACTGACTTCTCAACGTACCGCTCCCACCATGACCAAGCCCCCATGGGACTACGAACCGGTGGTCGAGTTCAAATCCGGGTCTTGCGCGGAGGCGAGATCGGCGTCGGCCTGGCCCCACCTCTGCAGATCAACATCACATATTGCGGCGGTACTCTCCACCTACGTCGTAAAGGGCGTGGCTGATCTGGCCCAGCGAGTTGTGCTGCACGGCTTCCATCAGCTGTTCGAAGACGTTGCGGCGGTCGCGGGCGGTCTTCTGCAGGATGGTCAGGCTGTCCGGCGCCAGGCTGTTGCGGGCCTTGCCGTAGAGCAGCACGTTGTCGATCTGCTGGCCCTTCTCCGCTTCCGTGGAGCGGATCAGTTCGATCTCGGTGGCGATCTCGCCGCCGTGGTCTTTCGGCAGGAAGGTATTCACGCCGATGAGCGGAAGCGAGCCGTCGTGCTTCTTGTGCTCGTAGTACATCGACTCTTCCTGGATCTTGCCGCGCTGGTACATCGTGTCCATCGCGCCGAGCACGCCGCCGCGCTCGCTGATCGCCTCGAATTCCTTGTACACCGCTTCTTCCACAAGATCGGTCAGCTCGTCGACGACGAAGCTGCCCTGCCAGGGGTTCTCGTTGAAGTTGAGGCCCAGCTCGCGGTTGATGATGAGCTGGATCGCCACGGCGCGGCGAACGCTCTCTTCGGTCGGCGTGGTGATCGCCTCGTCGTAAGCGTTCGTGTGCAGGCTGTTGCAGTTGTCGAACAGCGCGTACAGCGCCTGCAGCGTCGTGCGGATGTCGTTGAACTGGATCTCCTGCGCGTGCAGCGAACGGCCGGAGGTCTGGATGTGGTACTTCAGCATCTGGCTGCGCGCGCTGGCGCCGTAGCGCTCGCGCATGGCGCGGGCCCAGATGCGGCGCGCCACGCGGCCGATCACCGTGTACTCCGGATCCATGCCGTTGGAGAAGAAGAACGACAGGTTCGGCGCGAAGTCGTCGATCTTCATGCCGCGCGCGAGGTAGTACTCGACGATGGTGAAGCCGTTCGACAGGGTGAAGGCCAGCTGGCTGATCGGGTTCGCCCCGGCTTCCGCGATGTGGTAGCCCGAGATCGACACGGAGTAGAAGTTGCGCACCTTGTGGTCGACGAAGTACTGCTGGATGTCGCCCATCATGCGCAGCGCGAACTCCGTGCTGAAGATGCAGGTGTTCTGCGCCTGGTCTTCCTTCAGGATGTCGGCCTGCACGGTGCCGCGCACTGTCGCCAGCGTGTATTCCTTGATCCGCGCGTAGGTTTCCGCGTCGACCACTTCCTCGCCCGAGACGCCGAGCAGGCCGAGGCCGAGACCGTTATTGCCCTGCGGCAGTTCGCCGTTGTAACGCGGGCGGTTGCCGTCCGGGTACAGCTGGGCGATGCGCGCGTTGGCGGCGTCCCAGCGCGAAGCGTCCTCATTGAGGTACTTCTCGATGTTCTGGTCGATCGCCGTGTTCATGAACATGGCGAGGATGATCGGCGCGGGGCCGTTGATCGTCATCGACACGGAGGTGGACGGCGCGGACAGGTCGAAACCGGAGTACAGCTTCTTCATGTCGTCGAGCGTGGCGATGGACACACCCGAATTGCCGATCTTGCCGTAGATGTCGGGACGCGGCGCGGGGTCTTCGCCGTAAAGCGTGACCGAGTCGAACGCCGTGGACAGGCGCGCGGCGCCGCCGCCCAGCGACAGGTAATGGAAGCGGCGGTTGGTGCGCTCCGGCGTGCCCTCGCCCGCGAACATGCGGGTCGGATCTTCGCCGGCGCGGCGATACGGGAACACGCCGCCGGTGTACGGGTAATGGCCCGGCAGGTTCTCGCGCATGAGGAAGGAGAGCAGCTCGCCCCAATCCCTCGTCTTCGGCGGCGATACCTTCGGGATCTTCTGGTGGCTCAGCGATTCGCGGTAATTCTCCACGCGAATGACCTTGTCGCGCACCTGGTACTCGTTGAATTCGGCGGTGACCGATTCGAAGCGGGATGGCCACTCGCGCAGCAGGTGGATCGCTTCGCTTGAGAGCTCGCGCACCGCCTCGTTGTAGCGCTGGCGCAGCGTGATCAGCGAGCGGTCGCCGTGTACGGTGAGCAGGTTGTGGTCGTAAAGGTCGAACGCGCGCGGCAGCGCCTCGTCACCGATATCCTTCAGCGACTCGTAGTAATGCTGCGCCTTGCTCGCCGCCGCGGCCTGGACTGCGATGGCACCGTTGACGCCACGTCCCTGTTCCGCGATCTCCGCAAGATAGCGCACGCGGTTGCCCGGAATGAGCACGGTGGCGCGCGGCTCGCGCAGGCTGGTGTCGACGTCCGGCGTCCAGGTGGCCTCGGGCAGCGAGAGCTTCTCGCGCAGCAGGCGGCACAGGTTATCGAACATCCAGGTGACACCCGGATCGTTGAACTGGCTGGCGATGGTCGGATAGACCGGCACCTTCTCGTCGGCCAGCTGGAAGGCCGTGCGGTTGCGCTTCCACTGCTTGCGCACGTCGCGCAGTGCATCCTCGGCGCCGCGCTTGTCGAACTTGTTGAGCACCACGAGTTCGGCGAAGTCGAGCATGTCGATCTTCTCGAGCTGGCTGGCGGCACCGTACTCGCTGGTCATGACATAGACCGGGAAGTCGACCAGGTCGACGATCTCCGAATCGCTCTGGCCGATGCCGGCGGTTTCCACGATCACCAGGTCGTATGCCTGGGCCTTGAGGAAGTCGATACAGTCGTGCAGCACCACCGAGGTGGCGGCGTGCTGGCGCCGCGTGGCCATGGAGCGCATGTACACGCGCGGACTGCGCAGCGAGTTCATGCGGATGCGGTCGCCCAGCAGGGCGCCACCGCTGCGGCGGCGCGTCGGGTCGACGGCAAGCACCGCGATGCGCATCTGCGGGAAGGCGTGCAGGAAGCGCAGGAGGAGTTCGTCCACCACGGACGACTTACCCGCACCGCCCGTACCGGTGAGGCCGAGGACGGGGGTCTTGCCGCCGGCGAGCTTCCACGCCTTGCGCAGACGGGCCAGTTCTTCCTCGCCCAGCAGGTCTTCCTCGATCGCCGAGAGCATGCCGCCGATGGAGATTTCGTCCTCGACCGAGGCAGCCGGTGGCGCGACTTCCACGCGCTGCTTCGCGGCGGCGCGCGTGCGCGACATCACGTCCTCGATCATTTCCACGAGGCCGAGCTTCATGCCGTCATTTGGATGATAGATGCGCTCCACGCCATAGGCCTGGAGTTCCTTGATTTCTTCCGGCGTGATCGTGCCACCGCCGCCACCGAACACGCGTACATGGCCGGCGCCGCGCTCGCGCAGCATGTCCACCATGTACTTGAAGTACTCCACGTGGCCGCCCTGGTACGAAGACAGCGCGATGGCGTCTGCGTCTTCCTGCAGCGCGGCGCGCACCACGTCTTCCACCGACCGGTTATGGCCCAGATGGATCACCTCGGCGCCCTGGCTCTGGATGATCCGGCGCATGATGTTGATGGCCGCGTCGTGCCCGTCGAACAGGCTCGCCGCCGTGACGAAGCGCAGCGGCGTCGCTTCGACGTCTGTGCTGCTGGCGGGAATGTGCTTGGGCTGCGAGCTCATGGAGACTCCGGGACGATCGACGACAATGGGGAACTGTGAATTCTACTGCGGCGCGGTCGAGGCCCCTTGCTGCAATGCAGCGAACTCAGGGCGAAGAGAGGAATGCCAGGGCCGCTTCCCTCACCGCCTCGTCGTCCACGACGGCGCGGTGCCCGAGGCCAGTCGTTTCCAGAAGTGTCGCGCCGGGCCAGAGCTTCATGTACATCGCAGCCTCGTCCACTGGCACCTCGGGATCGGCCCGGTCGTGGACCACCAGCACCGGCTGGGTGCGCTTCGGTGCGTGGTGGGCGATGTGCAGGTCGTCGATAAGGACACCGGTGCGCTCCGTGAGAACGTCGTGCAGTTTCGACCGCAGGTGTTCGCCCAGCCGCACGAAACGCGCGAAGCGGCGCGTCGCCCCCTGCACGTCCGCCGCGGCCGCGATCAGCACCACGCGTTTCGTGGTCCATCCGTCGTCGAGCGCCAGCGCCACGGCTGCGCCGCCCAGCGAATGGGCCACGACACCTTCCGGGTCGCCGTAATGCCTGGCAACCGCGCTCAACGTATGCGCGAAGTCCGGGAGCGTGCACAACTCGCCATCGCTGCGGCCATGCCCGGGCTGGTCAAACGCCACCGCCGCCCAACCCATCGCAAGAACCTGCGGCATCCAGCTTTCCCAGCGCAGGCCCATGCTCGACCAGCCATGCGCGAACAGTACATACGGTTGGGTCGCCGGATCGCCCCAGACATAGGTGGCGATCGACCTGCCGCCGATATCGACGCGCTCTTCCCGGGCCGATGTGAATGTGGCGGCGTACGCCGCACGCTCACGGCTGCTCGGCAAAGGCGTCTGGAAAACCCGCGCGGCGTGGGCAACGGTACGCCCTGGCGCCAGGCGGCTGCCGAAGCGGTAGGCCACGCGGATTCCAAGGAGTGTCGCGACGGTGCGGATGCCAAAGCGGCGGGGAGGTTTCATCCGCGAAGCTGAACGCATGCCACGGGAGGTAGTCAACCCGCCCGCAGGAGCCTGCGTTCTGGCGCACGAATCCGCATCGCGCGGAGTCCCGAAGGAGACTGCCATGAGCCTCACCCGCACTTTCGCCGCCGTGGCGCCCGTACGGCCACGGCTGGCGCTTCGAGCGGGAGACCTGGCACCGCGATCGCCACTGGCGCCGCTAGCCCCCGTGCTGCGGCGCACCCACACAGAGGCCCGCAAGGGTTTAAACTAGGCAGCTGACACGACATATCGCCCCCGCCTCCAAGGTTGGGGCGATTTTTTTGGACAGTCACAATCCACCGGTGGTCCCCACCGCCGGTTTCCACCTGAAAGGCGGCGCCCAAGCCGCTTGTAACTGGAGTTTGCGCTCGATGATTTTCGAAACCATCGCCAACACGGGCCACGAAGAAGTCGTCTTCTGCCATAACAAGGACGCGGGCCTGAAGGCCATCATCGCGATCCACAATACGGTGCTCGGCCCGTCGCTGGGCGGCCTGCGCATGTGGCCTTACAAGACCGAGCAGGACGCCGTGAACGACGTGCTGCGCCTGTCGCGCGGCATGACCTACAAGAACGCCGTGGCCGGCCTGAACCTCGGCGGCGGCAAGGCCGTGATCATCGGCGATCCCTCCAAGGACAAGTCGGAAGCGCTGTTCCGTGCCTTCGGCCGCTTCGTGAATTCGCTCAATGGCCGCTATATCACGGCCGAGGACGTCGGCATCGACGTCAACGACATGGAATACGTGTTCCGTGAAACCGAGTACGTCACCGGCGTGCACCAGGTCCACGGCGGCTCAGGCGACCCGTCGCCGTTCACCGCGTTTGGTACCCTGCAGGGCCTGATGGCCGCGCTGCAGCACAAGCACGGCAACGAAGACGTTGGCAAGTACAGCTACGCCGTGCAGGGCTGTGGCCACGTGGGCAGCGAGTTCATCAAGCTGCTGCGCGAACAGGGCGCCAAGGTGTTCGTCACCGACATCAACAAGGACGCGGTGCAGCGCTGCGTCGACGAACTGGGCTGCGAAGCCGTGGGACTCGACGAGATCTACGACGTCGACGCCGACGTGTACAGCCCGTGCGCCCTCGGCGGCACGGTGAACGAGCAGACCATCGATCGCATCAAGGCGAAGATCATCTGCGGCGCGGCCAACAACCAGCTGGCCACCGACGCGATCGGCGACGAACTCGCCCGCCGTGGCGTGCTCTACGCCCCGGACTACGCCGTGAACGCCGGCGGCGTCATGAACGTCTCGCTTGAAATCGACGGCTACAACCGCGAACGCGCCATGCGCATGATGCGCACGATCTACTACAACGTCGGTCGCATCTTCGATATCTCGGCACGCGACAAGATCCCGACCTACAAGGCCGCGGACCGCATGGCCGAAGAGCGCATCAGCGCCATCGGCAAGATCCGTCTGCCGCACATGGGCAACGGTGCGCCGCGTTTCCAGGGCCGCATGCGCGGCCAGTAATCGCTGCGGAAGTGAGAAGTGACAAGAGAAGCCGCCGGTTCGTCCGGCGGCTTTTTCCGTTTCCGTGCCCAGGGGTTCGATCAGCGGACGGCCGCGATGGACGGCGAGGCGACCGGGGCCGGCGAGGTGACCATCGCGCCCAGGGTCAGCAGGCAGGTCAGGACGGCGGCAACGAAGAAGGTCTTCAGCATGGCGGTTTCGTACTTCATGGTGTTTCTCCTGCGACGATGATGGAAGGGGTCTCGGGAGGTAGATTGCAGGAGCCGTGCCAACCGCCGGAAACACGCGCAAGCCGCATTCCAGAGCGGTATCCATTTCAAAGGCACCGCCACCTGCCCCTGTCCGCGGACGCCGAGCCCTTCCCGTACGGACAGTGTCCGGCCACTTCGGAAGTCGCAAGGACGCATTGTTCCGCAGCATGATCTGTTACACTTTGCGGGCCCCATGGCTCCTGTAAGGCTTTGCCTACACGGCGCTTTTGGGTCAGGGGGACCGCCCGAGGGGCGGAGACAACAGAGCCTTTCCGATCACCTTCGTCGCCTCGGTGATGGCGCCCGACACCGTCCTTGCGGTAGCGGGCCAGCCATCCGGGGATGAAATGGACTTAACCGAGCTATGAGCGCGATCCCAGCCGAAACCTTCACTTCCGACGACGTCCTCGCTCGCCTGCGGTCGGTCCTGCACGAGACCTTCGAGATCGACCCGGCCAAGGTGACCCCGGAAGCCAACCTCTTCACCGACCTGGAACTGGACAGCATCGATGCGATCGATCTCGCGATCCAGGTGCAGGACATGACCGGGACACGGATCAAGCCCGAAGACTTCAAGAGCGTGCGTACGGTCGGCGACGTGGTCGCCACCGTGCAGGCATTGCTCGCCCGCTGAGCGGACCGATGGCGGGCAGGCCCGGACCGCGCGCAGCCGCGGCGCGACCCTTCGCGCCTTGCGCCGTCGTACCCGTCTACAACCACGGCCGCACCGCCGGCGCGACGGCGAATGCCCTCGCCGCCCACGGCTTGCCCGTGTTCCTCGTGGACGATGGTTCGAACGCGGAAACCCGCGATGCGCTCGACCGCCTTGTGGCTGGCCGCGACGACCTTCGCCTGATCCGCCTGCCGAAGAACGGCGGCAAGGGCACCGCCCTCACCGCCGGCTTCCTGGCTGCGCACGAGGCCGGATACAGCCACGTGCTGCAGATCGACGCGGACGGCCAGCACGACACCGCCGACGTGCCGCGCTTCCTCGACGCAAGCCGGGCCGTTCCCGAAGCCATGGTTTGCGGGCGTCCCGTCTATGACGACTCCGTGCCGCGTGCGCGCCTTTACGGCCGCTATGTCACGCATGCCCTCGTATGGCTGGAGACGCTGTCCTTTGCCATCGACGATTCGATGTGCGGATACCGCCTCTACCCGCTGGACGAGACGCATGCGGAGATCTCGCGTAAACCGCTGCCTGCACGCATGGATTTCGATACGGAAATCGCGGTACGCCTCTACTGGCGTGGCGTGCCGGTGTGCAACCTGCCTACCCGCGTGATCTATCCGGAAGACGGCCTCTCGCACTTCCGCATGTGGCGCGACAACCTGCGGATCGCCGCCATGCACACGCGCCTCGTACTCGGCATGCTGATGCGTGCCCCTCGCCTGATACTTCGCAAGGACGCCCGATGCGCCGCCTGATCGCACTCGCCGCCCTGCTCTGCGCGTATGCCGCGCAGGCGCAGGCACCCACACTCGTGGACGACATCCTGGTCCACCTCGCGCAGCATGCGCAGGTGCGCGCCGAATTCACGCAGACGCGGGAGAATCCCGCGCTGGCGGAACCACAGGTAAGCCGGGGCGATCTGCTCTTCGTCATCGGCCACGGCATGGTCTGGCATACGCGCGACCCGTTCGAAGACAACCTCGTGCTCACCGCGGGCGGTACCTCGAGGATCGACGCGCAGGGCCGGCTCACGCGCGTACGCGACGGCAATCGCGGCGTCAGCCAGGTTTCGGGCATGCTGCAGTCGCTGCTTGCCGGTAAGTCCGACGAAGCCGCGCGCCAGTTCACCATCACGGCGGACGGCACGCCGCAGCGCTGGGCCCTGCACTTCGTGCCGCGCCAGGCGCGCATGGCCCGCGTGCTCGCGGGCATCACCCTGAAGGGCGACGACTTCCTGCAATCCATCGAGGTGGACCTCGCCAGCGGCGAACGCACCGTCATCGCCTTTGCAGGCACGCGTGACGCGGGCCCCCTGACCCTGCTCGAAGCCAAGGTACTGGGCGTTCCATGACGCGATCGCCGACCACGCTGCGCGCCGGCCTCTTCGCGTTCGTGGCCGTGGTCGCCTGCCTGTTCTGCGCTTGGCTGCTGTTCGGCCGTGGACGCTCACCCTTGCAGACGGATCTGCTCGCCATGCTGCCCTCCACCGAGCGGCACCAGCTCGCCGAAGACGCCGTGGAGCGGCTCGCGAAAGCCAGCGGCGACCGCATGATCCTGCTCGTCGGCAACGCGAACGACGACGCGGCGAAGGACGCCGCGCGACAGCTCGGTACCGACCTCGGCAAGGACGCGGTGTTTGCTTCGGTCGTGGCCGAGCTTCCGCCCTTCGACCTCGATAGCCTGGTCACGCCATTCCTGCCGTTCCGCTTCCACCTGCTCACGCCGGAAGATCGCGCCGCCATCGCCGCCCCGGGCTTCGATGCCATAGCCGCGCTGCGCCGGCGCCTCAACGAACCTTTCGGTGCCACCGTGGGCACCCGCCTCACCGATGATCCCTTCGGCTGGACACAGCATTGGCTGGATCGCCAGCCGTGGAACCGGGCGAACCTCGTGCCCGAGGACGATCTGCTCACCGCGCATCGCGACGACGGCAGCTACGTGCTGGTGATAGCGACGCTCGCAGGGTCGTCCTACGACGACGCCGTGCAGCGACGGGCACTCGCCGCACTGGACCATG
The DNA here is from genome assembly GCF_036499525.1 of Luteibacter sp. Classification (GTDB taxonomy): domain Bacteria; phylum Pseudomonadota; class Gammaproteobacteria; order Xanthomonadales; family Rhodanobacteraceae; genus Luteibacter. The sequence continues at coordinate 10,834 of NZ_DASYDO010000069.1, forward strand.
CCGAGAAGTCCATGGTCGCAGGACATCCCGGTACACGAATGTTGCGTACCGGTGCGATCTTCTACGCCGCGGCGGCGCGCGCGGGCGCGGAGCGCGACACCCACGTGGTCGGCATCGCGTCCTCGCTTGGTATCGCGGCATTGCTGCTGCTGGTGTTCCGTTCGGTACGGCCCCTGCTGGTCGCGTTCCTGTCCACGGCACTCGGTGTCGTCGGCGCCATCGTCGTCACGGTGCTGGTGTTCGGGCAGCTGCACCTGCTAACCCTCGTTTTCGGTGCGGCCCTGCTCGGCGAAGCCGTGGACTACTCGATCCAGTACCTCTGCGCCCGCGCCAACACAGGACCTACATGGGATGCGCAGCGTGGCGTGCGCCAAGTGCGCCCTGCCTTGTTGCTGGCCCTCGCCACATCGCTGCTTGGTTATGCGCTGCTTGCCCTCGTGCCCTTTCCGGCGCTGAGGCAGATGGCCTGTTTCGCCATCGCCGGCATGGCCGTCGCCTGTGCCAGTGTGTTCTGGCTGCTCCCGGCGCTGCTCGCGACGCCTGCGCGGAAGCCGATATCCCCCGGACTCGTGAAGCTTGCGCTCGGTTGGCAACGCATCGCATCCGGGCGTCGCGCCCTGGTCGCTACTGGCATGCTCCTGCTGCTGGCCGTTCCAGGATGGCTGCGCCTCGGCCACGACGACGACATCCACCTGCTGATCTCGCCGCCGCCCTCGCTGGATATGCAGACCAGGACGATCCAGGATATCGCCGGCTTCGGCGGTGGCAGCCAGTTCTGGCTGGTGGAAGGACGGGATGCCGAAGAGGTGTTGCAGCGTGAGGAAGCGCTGACCGATCGCCTGCGCACATGGGTAGACGAAGGCAAACTCAAGGGATGGACAGGCATCAGCACGATGCTGCCCTCGGCAAGGCGGCAGACGGAAGACCTTGCCGCGGCGTCGGCAATCTTCTGTAGGAGCGCACCTGTGCGCGACGCCGTTGGAGCCGAGGCTTCGAGCTCACGCGTGAATATGGAGACCGGCGCGACGAGCTGTCGCGGACAGGTCCGCTCCTACATGGTTGCTGCGGGTTTCAAGGGTGAGGCGGCGGATGCGTACGAAGCTGCGTTTCCGGGGCGTCCCTTCACCCTCGCCGGTTGGCTGGCGATGCCCGCCTACACGCCGTTCCACTATCTCTGGATGAGCGGCGACCACGGCACCGGCAGCATCGTCGTGCCGCAGGGACAGGACGATACGCGCCTTCTGCGCGCGGCGGCCGAAGGCTTGCCGGGCGTCTCCCTGGTCGACAAGCCGGCCAGCATTTCCGCACTCTTCGGCCGCTACCGCGGATACGCCGATGTCTGGCTGGGTGGCGCGCTGCTGCTCGTGGGCGTCGCCTTCGTCTGGCGATATGGTCCGCGCGCCGCCTGGCGCGTGCTGCTTCCTCCGGCCGCAGGTATCGTGCTCAGCGTGGCCGCGCTCGGTTATCTCGGCGAGCCGCTGACACTGTTCCACATCATGGCCCTCATGCTGGTGCTTGGCGTGGGAGCGAACTACGCCGTCTTCCTGCGAGAGGGCGAGCCCTTCGTGGTGCACGCGCCCGGCGCGGCCTATGCCGGCGTGCTGCTGTCCGCCGTCACCGCCCTGCTTTCCTTCGGCCTGCTCGCGCTCGGCTCGATGCCGGCATTGCGCCACTTCGGACTCACCCTGCTCTTCGGCATCGGCTTCACGGCACTGCTCGCGCCGCTGAGCCTCCCTGCGGTAAAGACCCAACGCATGAACAAACAACACACCCCACGGGAGGACGCCCGATGAAGCGCGTCGTCGTCACCGGCATCGGCGGCATCACGCCGCTCGGCCACGACTGGGTCACCATCGAGGCGCGACTGCGCCTGTTCCGCAATGCCATCCGCCGCATGGGCGAGTGGGATTATTTCGACAAGCTCAACGGCAGGCTCGGCGCGCCGGTGGACGATTTCATCATGCCGGCGCACTGGTCGCGCAAGCACGTGCGTTCGATGGGCCGCGTGGCCCAGCTGGCCGTGGCGGCGAGCGAGCAAGCGCTCACCGATGCCGGCTTGCTCGGCAACGAGCACATCACGGACGGGCGCATGGGCGTCGCCTATGGCTCTTCAGGCGGCAGCATCGAGCCGGCGCGAACCGTGGGCCACATGCTGGAAACCGGCTCCATGCAGGGCGTGACCGCTACGAGCTACATCCAGATGATGGCGCATACCACCGCGGTGAACGTGGGCGTGTTCTTCGGCCTCAAGGGCCGCGTCATCACCACGTCCAGCGCATGCACCTCCGGCAGCCAGGCCATCGGTTACGGTTACGAAGCGATCCAGCAGGGCAAGCAGACGCTCATGCTCTGCGGCGGCGCCGAGGAACTTTCCGGTCCGGGCGCGGCGGTGTTCGACACCCTGTTCGCCACCAGCACGCGCAACGACACGCCCGAGTTGACGCCGCGCCCGTTCGACGCGGGACGCGACGGCCTCGTGGTCGGTGAAGGCGCGACCACGCTGATCCTCGAGGAATACGACCACGCGGTCGCGCGCGGCGCGCGGATCTACGCCGAGATCGTCGGCTTCGGGACCAACTCGGACGGCGTGCACATCACCCAGCCCACACGGGAGACGATGGCCGCCGCGATGCGCATGGCCCTGGCCGATGCGAACCTGCCGCCGGCGGCGATCGGCTATGTGAGTGCGCACGGCACCGCCACCGACCGTGGCGACGTCGCCGAGAGCCATGCCACGGCGGACGTCCTTGGCGGCGGCATTCCCATCAGCTCGATGAAAAGCTATGTCGGCCATACGCTTGGCGCCTGCGGCGCCCTGGAAGCTTGGTGGGCGATCGAGATGATGCGCGGGGGCTGGTTCGCGCCCACGATCAACCTCGAAAGCCCCGACCCCGAATGCGCCGGGCTGGATTACCTCGTGGGCGAAGGCCGCGAAATCCGCACCGGCTACGTGATGAATAACAACTTCGCGTTCGGCGGCATCAATACGTCGCTGATTTTCAAGGCGCACGGCTGATGCGGCGAGTGGTCGTCACCGGCATGGGCGCGGTGTCCTGCCTCGGCGCGGGAAGGAAGGCGCTGTTCGACGGCTTGCGCGCGGGCCGTACCGGCTTTCGCGCCATGGACGGCTTCGCCACCCTGGGCATGGGCTGCCGTGTGGCCGCGCCGGCCGATACGTCCGCACTCGAGCCGCCGCCGCGCAAGCTGCGCCGTTACCTGCCGCAGGCGGCGGAATACGCGTGGCATGCGACCACCGAGGCCCTTGCCGAAGCCGGACTGGACGCCACGCGGGTCCGCGCACGAGATGTCGGCATCGTGATGGGCGGCGCCGCCGCGCTGAGCGAATACGAGGCGGGCCTGGACGTGTTCCACGCCAAAGGCATCTCGCGACTTTCGCCGTTCATCGTGCCGCGCAGCATGGGCAGCGCGGTATCCGCCACCCTGACCCAGGCGTTCGGTTTCGGCGGCAGGGGTTTCACGGTGGGCTCGGCGTGCACCAGTGCGACGCATGCGATCGGACAGGCGATGGAGATGATCCAGCTCGGGCGCCAGGAGATCGTGGTGTGCGGCGGTGCGGAGGAGTTGCACGACAAGGCCGCCATGTGCTTCGACGTGATGAACGCCCTGTCGACGGCGAGCGTCGTGGCCCAGCGTGTTTCCACGCCCTATGCGGCGGACCGCGACGGCATACTGCTCGGCGGTGGCGCAGGCGTGCTGGTGCTGGAATCGCTAGGGCATGCGCAAGCGCGTGGCGCCACCATCCTCGCGGAGGTAGCGGGTTACGGCGCCGCATCTGATCTCGCGGGCATGATCAACCCCGCGGTCGACGGTATGGCCGAGGCGATGCGTCAAGCCATCGACCTCGCCGGCACGCTGCCCGGCTACGTGAACACGCATGCGTGCGCAACGATCCCCGGCGATCTTGCCGAATGGGAAGCATTGCGCCGTGTCTTTGCCGATCGCGGTGGCGACGTGCCGCCGATGTCCTCGATCAAGGGCCTCATCGGTCACGCGCCCGCGGCGGCAGGCGCGCTCGACGCCATCGCCTCGATCGCGATGATGACGGAAGGCGTGTTGCTGGGCGGAGCCATGCCCGCCCATCGTGATCCCGCCTTCGCGGAAGCGCCTCTCATCGACGGCGAACTCGTCCTGCTCGTCGATAGCGTGCTGTCGAACAGCTTTGGCTTTGGTGGTAGCTGCGCCGCGCTGATGATCCGCCGCTTCGACGAGGCCGCGGCATGATCGACCTGCATATCGACGCATGGCGTGCCTGGGCGCCGGGCGTGGAAGACACCGTCGCCTGGGCGGCCTGGGCAGCCGACCCGCACATGATCGTCGACCGCGGCGAACAGCCCGCCTGCGACTTCGTGCCGCCGATGCAGCGCCGCCGCCTGAGCCGGCTGGCACGCATCGTGATGCATGCTGCGTGGCCACTGTGTGGCGACGACGAGCAACTGCCCTTCGTGTTCGCCTCCCGTCATGGCGAGACGACGCGCACTTTCGCCATGCTCGACGAGATCGGCCGCGAGGCACCGCTGTCGCCGACGCAGTTCGGCCTCTCCGTGCACAACGCCATTGCAGGCCAGTGGTCGATCCTGCGCGGCCAGCGCGGAGAGTCCGTGGCCATCGCCGGCGAGGCCGATACCTTCGAACATGCCATCGTCGAGGCCGCCGCCCTGCTGGGCGAAGGCGCCCCGGCCGTGATCGCCGTCATCGCCGAGGAGTTCCCGGCCGCCGCCTACGAGGGCTGGATCGACGACGTGCCGTTCTCGTATACGCTGGCGCTGCGCCTGTCCCTCGCGGGCAGAGGGCCGCGCTGGCGCCTGTCGCTGGCCGGGAACGACGGCGCGGTGCCGGTCGCCGGCATCCCGCACGCCCTGCGCTTCATCCGCGCCCTGCACGATGGCGCGCCCCTGGACCACCCGTGGAAGACGCGACGATGGCACTGGCAGCCGACAACGTGAACCACCGCCGCGACGCCTGGGCCTGGCGTTTCGTCTGCACCGCACTGAGCTTCGCGCTGTTCGGCATCGGCGGCGTGATGCTGCGCGTGCTCATCCTGCCGGTGGTGCTGCACTGGCCGGGTCCACCGGCGGTCCGGCGGCGACGTGCCCGGCGTACCGTGGGCCGTGCGTTCTGGCTGCACTCGCAGTTCATGTACCGCACCGGGGTGCTCAACTACCGCTTCGAAGGCCTGGAACGCCTTGGCCGCCCGGGCCAGATGATCGTCGCCAACCACCCTTCGCTCATCGACGTGGTGTACCTCATCGGCCATGTACCCGATGCCAATTGCATCGTGAAGCACAGCCTGTGGAAGAACCCGTGCATGCACGGCCCCGTGCGCGTCGCGCAGTACATCAGCAACGACGGCAGCGCGGAGATGCTGGAGCGCGCGGCGGACGTGCTCCGCGGCGGCCAGACCCTCATCGTCTTTCCGGAAGGCACCCGCACCACGCCGGGCAAACCGCCGGTGTTCCACCGCGGCGCCGCCGCGATCGCGGTTCGCGGTGCACACACGATCACGCCCGTGTTCATCACGGTCCGGCCCACGACGCTCACCAAGGCCGAACCCTGGTATCGCGTTCCGCACCGCCGCGTGCAGATGGACTTCCGCGTGGGTGAGGACATCGCCGTGGCGGCCTTCAGCGATGGCGTCCCCGCGCCGATAGCCTCGCGCCGCATCAACGAACACCTGCACGCCCTCTACGCCAGGGAGCTCATGGCATGAACGATCTCGAACGCGACATCGCCCGGCTGATCATCGACACGCTTGCGCTCGATCACCTCACGGTGGACGACATCGCCGTCGACCAGCCGCTGTTCGGCCAGGGGCTGGGCCTGGACTCGGTCGACGCGCTGGAACTGGCGCTAGCCCTGCAGAACCGCTACGGCCTGCAGATCGCGTCCGATTCGCGCGACGCACGCCGCCACTTCGAAACCGTGCGCAGCCTGGCGCTCTACGTGGGGAGTTCCTCGTGCGCAAGCTGAGCGACCTCGTACTGGTCGTCGTCGGGGTGCTCTACCCCTTCATCGTGTACTTCGGCACGGATCATGTGTCGACGCCGGTCTTCGGCCTGATCCTCGGAGCCCTCTGGCTGGTGCGCGCCCCCGCGCTGCTGCGCCAGCCGGGCGGCCGATGGATGCTCGGCATCACGCTCGTCTACTGCGCGGTGCTCGCGTTCGGCGGCGGGGAACACCTGCTGCGCTGGTACCCCAGCCTCATCTGCGGCCTCCTGCTCGCGGCCTTTGGACTCAGCCTGAAGTTCGGTCCGCCGATCATCGAGCGCATCGCGCGCGTGACAGAGCCGGACCTCCCGCCTGTAGCGGTGCGCTATACGCGGCGCGTCACCTGGGTGTGGGTGGCGTTCTTCGCGTTGAACGGCATGGCTTCCGGCCTGCTGGCCGAGTGGGGGCCACTGTCCTGGTGGACGTTCTACAACGGCATCCTCGCCTACTCGGTCATGGGCGCCCTCTTCATCGGCGAGTGGATCCTTCGCCAGCGCCTGCGCCGGCGGATCAACAAGGCGCCGATGGATGGTGCGGCACAGCGCCTCGCCTCGCATCCCTGGGTCGCAGCCGCGGCCGGCGGCTACGCCGGAAAGCTGGGGCCCGGCATGGTCGTGGCACTCGACGGCGCGGGCCGCACGGCCCTGCTGCGGCACGGACGGGCGGGCCTGGTGAACGAGCTGGGACAGCACGCCGCCGGCGACGACGCCCTGTCCACGCCGCTTGTCTGGCGCTTCGTCGACCGCCTGCCGGAGGCCGCGAAAGTGGATGCGCTGCTGCGCACGGCCCTGCCCGAATCCGCGATCGTGCTCGGCGAGCGCCGCGAAGGCGACACCTGCATCCTCGATCTCGAGTTGCCGCTGGACCTCGCGTGCTTCGCCGATCACTTCCCCGATGCGCCGGTGTTGCCGGGCGTACTGCAAGTGGGCTGGGCGCTGGAGCTTGCCGCCTCGCGGCTCGGCACACCGGCCACGTGTCGCGCCATGGACGGGATGAAGTTCCAGCGCCTGCTGCGCCCCGGCGATCGCGTGCAACTCACACTGCGCCACGACGCCGTGCGTGGCCGCCTGCATTTCGCCTATCGCAGCGACGACGCACCGGTGTCTTCGGCGCACCTGCGGCTGGAGGGCACCGATGGCTGATTCCGTCGCCAGCGCGCACTGGACCGACCAGAAGGAACGCGGCAGCTTCCTCGGCATCAAGCTCACGGCGATCGCGGTGCGCGTGCTCGGCCGCCGCACGGTAACGCCGTTTATCCGGCTCGTCGTGCTGTACTTCTTCATCACCGGGCGTGCCGCGCGGCGTAACGTCGCCGAGTACCAACGCCGCCTCTCGGGATGGAGCGGCCGCAGCGACCTCTTCCCGCGGTCGCGCGCCGTCTTCGCGCAGTACCTGGCCTTCGGCGAATGCATGCTGGACCGCTTCGACGTCTGGCGCGGCAAACTGCGCCTGTCCTCGGTGGACATGGACGATCCGGACGGCGTGCGCGATGCGCTGCTTGCCGGCGGGCGCGGGCAGCTGCTGGTCTGCACCCACCTGGGCAACCTGGACGTCTGCCGCGCCATGGCCGAGCTGGGCGAAGGCGTGGCGCTGAACGTGCTGATGCACCTGCCCAGTGCGGCGCACTTCAACCGGCTCCTTGCCGAATCGGGCGACAGGCGGCTGCGCCTGATGCACATAGGCGATCTCGACACCGCGGCAATGCTGGATCTTTCGCAGCGCCTCGAGCGTGGCGAATGGATCGCCATCGCCGGGGACCGCGTCCCCGCCCATGGCAGCCGTGCCATCGACGCCGACTTTCTCGGCGCCTCCGCGCCGTTCCCTCAGGGGCCGTGGCTCATGGCGGCGATGCTGCGTTGTCCGATCAACCTGGTGTGTTGCCTGAAGCAGGCCGGACGCTATCGCATCCACCTGTGCCGCTTCGACGACGCGGCCAGCTGGGAACGCGGCCGACGCGACGCGATCATCGCCTCGTCCGTCGCACGCTACGCGGAATGGCTGGCAGGCCATTGCCTCCAGGCACCGCTGCAATGGTTCAACTTCCACCCGTACTGGCACGATGCGAACGGAGCGGCCCATGCGCGCTAAGGGGGTGCTCGCCACCGAGATCGACGTAACGGTGCCGTTCTTCGACGTGGATTCCATGGACGTCGTATGGCATGGCCATTACGTGAAATACCTGGAGATCGCTCGTTGCGCCCTGCTCGACGAACTCGGCCACAACTATGTACGGATGAAGGAAACCGGCTACGTCTGGCCGATCATCGACCTGCAACTGCGATATGCGCGTGCCGCGCGCTTCGGGCAGAAACTGTCGGTGCGTGCCGAGCTGGTCGAGTGGCAGAACCGCCTGAAGATCCACTACACCCTGAGCGACGCCGCCACCGGCGAGCGCCTCACCCGCGCCAGCACCATCCAGGTAGCCGTGAGGCTCGCCGACGGCGAGATGCAACTGGTTTCGCCTGCCGTTTTCGTCGACGACGTGGAGCGCCGCCTCGCCGCATCGTCCCAGCGCTCCACCGGAAACCCTCCATGAAGTACGCCAGCGCCACTTATGTCGAGGAAACCCGTATCGGTTTCGTCTTCCTGCGCACGCATACCTGGCAGCACCACGTGCTGCGGGTGGCGATCAACGACCTGAAGCGTCTGGCCGGAGAGCCGCTTCCGCGCGGCGGCACCCTGCTCGACGTCGGTTGCGGCCAGGGCCGTTCCTTCCGCCTGCTGCGCGACGCCTTCGCGCCGCAACGCCTGGTCGGCCTCGACGCCGATCCGCACAGCGTCGAACTGTCGGGTGCGGAGGCGGAACGGCAAGGCATCGAGGCCACCTTGCTGCTCGGCGACTGCGCCCGCATCGACCTGCCCGACGCGAGCGTGGACGTGTTGTTCTGCCACCAGACGTTCCATCACCTGGTGGAGCAGGAACGTGCGCTCGACGAATTCTGGCGCGTGCTGAAGCCCGGCGGCCTGCTGCTCTTCGCCGAGTCCACGAAGGCGTATATCGATACCTGGGTAATTCGTTGGTTCTTCCGCCATCCCATGCATGTGCAGAAGAGCGCGGATGAATACATGGCGATGTTGCGTGCTCGCGGCTTCGCCTTCGACACGGCCAATGTCTCGCTGCCCTACCTGTGGTGGAGCCGTTCGAAGGACTTTGGCTTGCTGGAACGCTGGGGCATCAAGGCCCCACTGCCGCCCGGCAAGCGTGAGGAAACCCTCGTCAACGTGGCCGCGCGCAAACCCCACGCAGGCGCATGAAGACCTATCTCAACGCACTTGGCGTGGCCTGTTCGCTCGGCGTGGGTAAGCGCGCCGTCGCCGACGCGCTGTTCGACGCGGCGGCGCATGGCCTGCGCTCCCTGGACGGCTGGGTACCGGGGCACGCGTTGCCACTCGGGCACGTCTCGGCGGAACTGCCGCCGATTCCCGCTGGCCTGGAACATCGCGATACGCGCAACAATCGCCTTCTGCTCCTTGCCACCCAGGAAATCGAAGGCGAGATCCGCGCCGCCATCGCGCGCTTCGGTGCGGCGAGGGTGGGCGTGGTGGTAGGCACCAGCACCACGGGCATCGAGGAAGCCACGCATAACATCGCCTCGCGCGGGAAGACGGGCACGTGGCCCGACGGCTACCGCTACGCCGACCAGGAACTGGGGGCGCCGGCCGCGTTCCTCGCCGAATGGCTTGGCATCGCCGGCCCCTGTTATGGCATCTCCACCGCCTGCACCTCGGGGGCGCGGGCCTTGCTCAGCGCGCGGCGCCTGCTGCGCCTGGGCCTGTGCGACGCGGTGATCTGCGGCGGTGCCGACACCCTCTGCCGTCTCGCCACCAACGGTTTCCATGCGCTGGAGGCGACCGCGTCCGAACGCTGCGTACCGTTCTCGCCGGCGCGACGCGGTATCAACATCGGCGAGGCCGCGGCGCTGTTCCTCATGACCCGCGGCGAGGCACCGGTGGCGCTCGTCGGCGGCGGCGCCAGCTCGGACGCGTACCATATGTCGTCGCCCGAACCCGATGGCCGCGGCGCGGTCGAAGCGATGCGTCTCGCCCTTGCCGCAGCGGCCATCGACGCCGGTACCATCGACTACGTGAACCTGCACGGCACCGCCACCGAACACAATGACGCGATGGAAAGCCGTGCCCTCGCCCAGACCTTCGTGCACGCGGTGCCCTGCTCGTCGACCAAAGCGCTCACCGGACATACGCTGGGCGCCGCCGGCGCGCTGGAGGCCGCGTTCTGCTGGCTCTCACTGGTGGACCCGCTCCGCCGCCTGCCGCCGCATGTCTGGGACGGCCAGCCCGACCCCGCGCTACCGCCGTTGGCATTCACCCAGGTGGGCGATACGTTGCCCCAGGGCCTGTGCCACCTGATGAGCAATTCCTTCGCCTTCGGCGGAAACAACGCCAGCCTGATCCTGGCGGGTGGCACATGACCATCTGGCCCATCGAAACGCTGCTGCCGCACGCGGGGCGCATGATCCTGCTCGATCGCGTCGTGACGTGGGAAGCGGAGCGCATCGTCTGCGAGCGGGTGGTCCGCCGCGGTGACACCTTCGTGGACGCCACCGGCCTGCCCGCCTGGGCGGGCGTGGAACTGATGGCGCAGGCCATCGCCGCATGGAATGGCTGCCAGGTGCTCGCCGCCGGTGGCCACGTGCGCCCTGGTTTCCTGCTCGGTACGCGCGCCTATCGTGCCGACGTGGACGCCTTTCCGCCCGGCGCCAGGCTCACGATCGAGGCGCTGCGCCATTTCCATGACGAGGACGGCATGGGCGCCTTCGCCTGCCGTATCGACGCGCCGGGCATGCATGCCGAGGCACGCCTCACCGTCTTCAGTCCGCCGGATCCCACGCCGTACCTCGATCCGCGAAACTGTTTCGATTCCAGGGGAACACCTTCATGACCAACACCGTTCTCGTCACCGGCTCCAGCCGCGGCATCGGCCGTGCCATCGCGCTCAACCTCGCCGATGCGGGCTACGACCTCGTGGTGCATTGCCGCTCGCGTCGCGAAGAGGCCGAGGCCGTGCAAGCCGAGATCGCCGCGCGCGGACGCAATGCGCGCGTCATCCAGTTCGACATCTCCGATCGCACCGCCTCCGCCGCCGCGCTGGAGGCCGACGTGTCGTCGCACGGCGCCTATTACGGCGTGGTCTGCAATGCCGGCCTCACCCGCGACGGCGCCTTCCCCGGCCTCACGTCCGACGATTGGGACCAGGTGCTGCGAACCAACCTCGACGGTTTCTACAATGTGCTGCACCCGCTGGTGATGCCGATGATCCGCCGCCGCGCAGCGGGGCGCATCGTCTGCATCACCTCGGTGTCCGGCATGGTCGGCAACCGCGGACAGGTGAACTACAGCGCATCGAAGGCCGGTGTCATTGGCGCTGCCAAGGCCCTGGCCGTGGAACTGGCGAAGCGGAAGATCACGGTGAACTGCGTGGCTCCCGGGTTGATCGATACCGACATGCTCGAGCCGGAGGTTCCGGTTGAGCAGATCCTGAAAGCGATCCCGATGGAGCGCACCGGTACCCCTGAAGAGGTAGCCGCCGCCGTGCGCTTCCTGATGAGCGCAGGGGCTGCTTACATTACCCGGCAGGTGCTAGCGGTCAACGGCGGGCTTTGCTGAAGCGGCCCCGTAGGAGCGCGCCTTGCGCGCGACAGTTTTTCGCAAAGAGAACCAGGCCCTGTTGCTCACGGCCTCAAAAGGATGTCGCGCGCAAGGCGCGCTCCTACAAGTCATGCACATCGGGCTAACCTAGGCGGATGTTGTCCTTCCGCCATCTCACCCAATCCGACCGCCTCGCCGACGTCGTCCGAGTCTTCCTGGCGCTCGCCGGCATCGTCGCCTGGTGCGTTCCTACGGGCCACGTCGATGCCGTCGTACCGGCGTTGCTCGGTGCCATCGCCTGCGCTCTGTCCGAGACCGACGATGCCTGGCGCGGCCGCCTGCGCGGCCTCGTCGTCACCCTCGTCTGCTTCGCCGCGGCAGCCTCGGTCGTCAAGGCCACGCTCGACACGCCGCCACTGTTTGCCGTGCTGCTGCCCGCGGGAACCTTCGTCTTGGTGATGCTCGGGGCCGCCAGCGGGCGTTACTCCACCATCGCCACCGGAACGCTGATCCTCTCGGTCTATACGATGCTCGCATCCGATGCGACCACGGCGAGACCCGGCAACTGGGATGACATGCTGGCCATCCTGGCCGGTGCGGCGTGGTACGGGTTGCTGTCGCTGCTATGGAGCACCCTGGCTCCCCAGCGCGCCGTGCGCCATGCGCTCGCGCGGCTTTTCGAATCCCTCGCGGATCTGATGGAAGCCCGCGCCGCACTGTTCGAACCCGTGCACGGGCTCGATCGCGACGCCCTGTCCGTGGAATTCTCGCGACGCAACCTGCACACCGTGGAGGCACTGGCAGCTACGCGCGCGGCGCTGATCGATCGCATCGGCCGGCGCCAGCCGCGAGGCAGGTCGGCGGCGCGTCTGGCCATGTTCTTCATCGCCCAGGACATCCACGAACGCATCAGTTCCTCGCACTACCCTTATGAGGACATGACCGAGGCGCTGTACCACAGCGACATCATGTTCCGCTTCGGCTACCTGCTCCGCTTGCAGGCCCGCGCCTGTCGCGCCCGCGCCGACGCCATTCGCCACGGCGAGCCGCCGGGTTCCATCGCTTTACCGCAAACGGCGCTGGGCGACGTGCGCGACGCGATCGCCTATCGTCGCCAGCGTGAAGCGATCGATCCGGCACTGGACGATGCGCTTTCCGCCCTCCTCGCCAACATCGAACGGCTCCAGGACGATATTGGCGATGAGGGACGCCTTCCCGACAGCACGGATGTCTCGCTACAGGACAGCGAGCCGGCATCGTTCCGCGAAGCCATCGCGCGTATCCGCGTGCGGCTCGACCGACGATCCCTCCACTTTCGGCACGCCGTGCGCCTCGCCACAGGCATGCTGGCGGGCTATGTCGTGATGCTTGTCCTGCATCCGAGCCACGGCTACTGGATCCTGATGACCACGTTGTTCGTTTGCCAGCCGGGGTACGGAGCGACCCGCAAGCGGACCTTGCAACGCATCGCGGGAACCGTCGTGGGCCTCGTCGCGGGTTGGGCGATGCTTCGGCTGTTACCGGGCGGCGACTGGCGCCTGCCCGTACTGGTCGCGACGGGCGCAGGCTTCTTCGCCTTCCGCCTGCGACGTTACACGCTGGCCACCGCGGTCATCACGCTGTTCGTCCTGCTCTGCTTCGGCCTGGCCGGCGACGGTTACGACGCCATCGGCCCGCGCCTGATGGATACGCTGCTGGGTGCGTTCGTTGCCAGCCTGGTGCTCCGCTTCGTGCTGCCGGACTGGCGAGTGCGCCGCCTTGAGGATGTCACCGCCGACGCGCTGATCGCCTACGCGAGGTACCTGCAAGGCATCGCGGCGCAGTACGCCACGGGCAAGGCGGACGACCTTCCCTATCGCATCCTGCGCCGCGACGCCCACGCTGCGCAGGCTGCCGTCGCCGGCAACGTGGCCGAACTGCTCGGCGAGCCCGGACATTCGCGCGAACGGGGCGAGCAGGCGCTGCGCCTCGTCTCGGCCCTGCAAGCCGGTCTTTCCCATCTGTCGACCCTGGGTGCGCATCGGCGCGCCCTTGCGATCGACGAGGCCGCCACGGTCGACACGTTGTGCGCCCGGGTCGCCCAAAGCTTCGACACCCTGGCAGCACAGTTTCGTCCGGGCGAACGCGGGGGCGGAGTCGTTTTTTTGCCGACGTTCCCACCGGTTGGAGCTCCCTTCGAAAAAAACGACTCTGACCCCGCGTTCCCGGATGCCTCCCCTACCCTGCGCCTGGTGGCCGGCCAGTGCCTGCTGCTGGTCCGCGTCCACGACCGCATCGCTACCCTCTCACCGGCCTGATGCTGCGTCGCGCCGTGGCTTGGCGCCACGCGCACGCTACGATGGGCAGGTTTCCCTGTATTCCCCCCCGGAGTTGCACCATGCGCCCGTTTTCCCTCGGTGAAGACCTCGACCTTCTGCGCGAAAGCGTCCACGCTTTTGCCGAGAAGGAGATCGCGCCGCGCGCGGATCGCATCGACCGCGAGAACGTGTTCCCGGAAGACCTCTGGCGCAAGTTCGGCGACATGGGGCTGCTCGGCGTCACCATTCCCGAGGAATTCGGCGGCTCCGGCCTGGGGTTCCTTGCGCACATGGTCGCCATGGAGGAGATCTCCCGCGCCTCCGCCTCCGTAGGGCTGTCTTACGGCGCGCATTCGAACCTGTGTGTGCAGAACATCTACCACAATGGCAACGACGCCCAGCGGCGCAAGTACTTGCCCAAGCTCGCCAGCGGCGAGTGGGTGGGCGCGCTGGCGATGAGCGAGCCTGGCGCCGGTTCGGACGTGGTCGGCTCCATGAGCTGCCACGCCGAACTCGTGGGCGACACCTGGGTCGCCAACGGCACGAAGATGTGGATCACGAACGGTCCGGATGCCGACGTGCTGCTGGTGTACATGCGCACGGCGCCCCGCCCGGCCGGTAGCCGCTGCATGACCGCCTTCATCATCGAGAAGGGCATGAAGGGTTTCTCCACCGCGCAGAAGCTCGACAAGCTGGGCATGCGCGGTTCGAACACCTGCGAACTGGTGTTCGACAACTGCGAGATTCCCGCCGAGAACATCGTGGGCGAGGTGAACGAAGGCGTGCGCGTGCTGATGGGCGGCCTCGATACCGAGCGCCTGGTGCTCTCCGGCGGCCCGATCGGCATCATGCAGGCGGCGGTGGACCTGGTGCTGCCCTACGTGCGTGAGCGCAAGCAGTTCAACGCGCCTATCGGTACCTTCGGCATGATGCAGGCCAAGGTCGCCGACATGTACACCGCGCTGCAATCGTCGCGCGGTTTCGCGTACATGGTGGCGCAGCAGTTCGACAATGGCGTGAAGTCGCGCATCGACCCGGCGGCCTGCCTGCTCAATGCGTCGACCAATGCGGTGAAGGTGGCGCTGGAAGCCATCCAATCCCTCGGCGGCAATGGTTACATCAACGAATTCCCCGCCGGCCGCCTGCTCCGCGACGCGAAGCTCTACGAGATCGGCGCGGGCACCAACGAAATCCGCCGCATGCTGATCGGTCGCGAGTTGTTCCACGGCAAGTCGTAAGGCTTCCCGCTTACCAGTTCATCCTGAACGACGCTCGCATTGAACGCGAGTGGTCGCGATCCGCGAAACGCTGGTCCACGTCGAAGCCCAGCTGCGTGCGCTCGCTCATGTCCAGCGACAGGTTGAAGCCCGCCGTGCCGGCGCGACGCGAGAGGCCGATGCCTTCGACCGGCGCCCACTGCGCAAAGTCCGTGTAGCGCGCGGCGAACACCTCGCCCTTCGTGGCGAACGCGTTCTGCCAGCCGAGCTTGCCATCCAGGTGCAGCCGGCCGAACGAGGTCAGCCAGGATGCCGCCGCCCGCAGTCCGAGGCCTGCCTGCCAGCGTGAGGTGGTCTGACCGTTCGCACTGAGGCCGAAGCCATCGCCGCCGAACTCCTGGAAGCCGTCGCGACGGATACTTGCGTACTGCACGTTTGCGAAAGGCGTGAGGGTGAATGCCGCGGCGTTCGTACGGAATCCTACTTCGCCGTACGCTGCAGTGTAAGTACCGTTCAGATCGGTACCGGCAAACGTCGCCTGGTCGCCAAACCGTAGCAGCCGCTGCATGTCGCCGCGGAAACTGCCGTACCCGACCTGGCCCACGCCGTACCAGTTCGAACCAAGTGAGCCGGCATAGAACATGCCCTGCGTGGCGCGGCTGCGCTGACGGTCGAAGCTGCCGTCGAGCTGGCCGTTGCTGTTCATCTGCGCGACCGCCACGCCGGCGAAGCCATTGATGCCAAGACGCACATCGTGCCCGATCAACCCACCGCCGAGATTGAAGCCGACGTTGCCGAACCCGCTACGGCTGAGGCCACCCTGGTAACCGAGCGACTGCGTCCACGAGCCCGTGCCCTGCTCATCCAGATGGGCCATCAGCGCATCGTTGCCCGCATCGATGCCAGCCAGCGTCACCGCCGTGCCCGCCGCGTACAATTGTCCGGACAGCGACTCGAGCGACGCCTGCGCCGTCTGCGTGTCGCGCGATTGCTGGATGCTTCCCGCGGCGATCAGCGTACCCTGAGCCAAACCGTCCCCGGCAGCGGCCGGCGCGGTGAGGCTCTTGTCGATCTGAGCGAAGGCGCCATCGAGGCGCTGGGCCGACGACGTCGCCGCAAGCGACGCCGACATGCTCGTGGAAGCGACCTGGGCGACGCTCAGCGCGGTCGTGTCGATCCATACTTCCGTCGGCAGATACGCCAGTGACTTCGCCAGGAAAACGCCTGGCCCGTTCGTGGTTGTGGCGAAGGTTCCGCTGATCGAGGCGGCAGCCAGCACCTGCTGGTGGGACGAAACGACATAGCCGGGAACCGCCCCTGCGATGTAGAAGTCGCCGTCCAGCGTGGCGCGACCGCTGACGATGAGTGGCGCGCCGAGTTTCTGCGCCAGGCGCCCGTTGGCGTACTGGTAGTAATCGCCTGCGATATGCACGGGCTGGTCGCCCGTGGTAAGCGTCGCATAGTTGAGCACGCGGCCGCCGATGTCCCCGTGGGCGATCACGTTGGCCTCGGCATCCACCCAAAGCGGGCCAGGAATCGCGAACATCGATTCCATGGTGGCCTGGTCGTGCACGTGCGTTTCGCCCCGGTACGTGTTGTGCCCGGAGAGCGTCAGCTTCCCATCGCCCACGACTTCGAGGCCACCCGCGCCGGCGATGTCATTGAGGAAGGCCGCGTCATGGCTAGCCGGAGCGCGTACGAAGAAATCGCCCCAGTCGAAAGCCGCCGGGCCGCGAATGGCCCTGCCCACGTTAAGGCGCCCATACCCGTAGACGGCGTCGGGGCCGGGATCGCCAAGGTCGTCGGCCGTACCAAGTATCGTTTGCCGGATACCGTTGATTTCCAGTCCGGGAAACATCTGCGCAACGAGTGCCGCGGCGCCGGTCACCTGGGGCGCAGCCAACGAAGTACCCGTCCACACCTGGTAAACCACGTGGGACGCGGTGGACGTCGCCGACGCCACGATGACCGATCCGGGAGCGGCAAGGCAATAGTTCTTCGCCACGCCGCACTTGTTCGAATACGACGCGATCTGCGTGGGGTGGTTGCTGTCCAGCGCAACGACCGTGAGCCAGCTCGTCTCCAGAGTCGGGTCCCGCGAGGGCAGCGCGGCGACATCCGAGGGATCGGCTTCGCCGAGATTGCCCGCCGCGAAGACGAACAGTTTGCTGCCGCTGTATGGGAAATACGCATTGTGGAAGCTCTGCGTGGTTGTGGTATCCGCCGCTTCCCAATACAGGCCTCCCCACGAGTTGTTGATGAAACGCGCCTGGAGCGCGGCATTGATCTGCCCCAGCGGATCGGCGCTGCTCACCTTGTTGCCCTCGCCCGTGCCGTCGTCCGTCGGCGACTTGTCCGCGATGATGCGCGCGGAAACGATCGTGGCATCCGGCGCCAGTCCACCGGCGAAATTCCCGAAGGGTCTGCCGGCGGCGATCTCAGCCACGGCCGTGCCATGACCCACAACGTCGTCGACACCGGTGTTGTTTGTCGACGGGTCGACATAGATGAGGTTGGCGGTCACCCGACCGGCAAGGGCGGGGTGCGTGGAGGTCACGCCACTGTCGACGATGCCGATGACTTCGCCCTGGCCGGTGATACCGGCGGTGTGCGCCACCCTCGCATTGGTGAGCGCGAGTTGCGCGTCGATGGGCGGGTCCGAACTGGGCGCGGTCGGTTCGGTAGGCGGGGGTGTCACAGGGGGCGGGTCAACGACCACGCCGCCGCCACCGCTCCGGGTTCCGCCGCCACCGCCACCACAGGCGGCCAGTCCGAGGCCGATGCAAACAGCCAGCACAAGCTCGCGCCGGCGTAAAACGATCCGTGCCATCACGTTGTCCCCTTACGCAAACCACGTCGCGCCGGGTGCCCCTGGCGCCCCCGGGGACATGGTGCCACTTAGAGGCGGCTGGCGCTTGCCGCGCCGCAGATTGCCCCAGCCCCGGCCCGCAGGGGATACTTGACGGGTTTTCCGACCCGAAAGGGCGGCCATCCGAGTCTCACGGAGTACCCCATGTCTGACATCGTCATCGCGGGTGCCAAGCGCACCGCCATCGGTTCCTTCCTCGGCCAGTTCACCGGCGTCCCCACCCCGACGCTGGGTTCCGTCGCCATCAAGGCCGCTCTCGAACAGGCCGGCATCGCGCCCGCCGACGTCAGCGAAGTGATCATGGGCTGCGTGCTGCCGGCGAACCTTGGCCAGGCCCCGGCTCGCCAGGCGTCGCTCGAAGCCGGCCTGCCGGCCTCCACCGGCTGCACCACTGTCAACAAGGTGTGCGGATCCGGCATGAAGGCGATGATGCTCGGCCACGACCTGATCAAGGCGGGTTCGGCCAGCATCGTGGTGGCAGGCGGCATGGAGTCGATGACCAATGCGCCGCACATGGTGGCCGCACGCACCGGCATCCGTTATGGCGACGGCCAGCTGGTCGATCACATGGCATGGGACGGCCTGACCAACCCATACGACGGCAAGTCCATGGGCGTTTTCGGCGAGCAGTGTGCCGACAAGTACCACTTCTCGCGCGAGGAACAGGACGCGTACGCCATCGCTTCCGTGGAGCGTGCGCAGGCCGCGCAGAAGAGCGGCGCCTTCGCCGGTGAGATCGTTCCGGTCACCGTGCAGGGCCGCAAGGGCGCGCAGGACTTCGCCGAAGACGAGCAGCCGGGTCGTTCCGACATCGCCAAGATCCCGACCCTGCGCGCGGCCTTCCGCAAGGAAAACGGCACGATCACGGCAGCCAGCTCCTCCAGCATTTCCGACGGTGCCGCCGCGCTGGTCCTCCTTTCGGCCGAGGACGCCAAGGCGCGCGGCGTGACCCCGATGGCCCGCATCGTCGCCCATGCCACGCATTCGCAGGAACCGGAATGGTTCACCACCGCCCCGGTGGGCGCCATTTCCAAGGTGCTGGAAAAGGCAGGCTGGAGTACCGCCGACGTGGACCTTTTCGAGATCAACGAGGCGTTCGCGGTGGTTCCGATGGCCGTGATGCGCGAGTTGGGCGTGCCCCACGACAAGATCAACGTCAACGGCGGCGCCAGCGCCCTGGGCCACCCGATCGGCGCCAGCGGTGCCCGTATCGTGGTGACCCTTCTCAATGCCTTGACGGCCCGTGGGGCAAAAAAGGGTGTCGCCGCGCTCTGCATCGGTGGCGGCGAGGCGACGGCGGTCGCCATCGAAGTGATGTGAAGCCGATGTCGAAAGGCGTAGGTATCGGAACCATCACGCGATATGCATGGGGTTTAATGCGCCCTGAAGCGACATGGCTCCATCTGTAGCTAAGTAGGTACAACTGAGCTATTAATACGCCCGCCTGATGGCATTCCACGGTTAAGGAGAAACATATGAATTTGACGCGTACCCTTCTCGCCTCTGCGCTCGTCGCGCTTCTGGCAGCTTGCAGCAACGGCGCGCAGGACTCCGCGCAGGACGCCCAGAAGTCGGCCGCCGATGCCCAGCAGCAGGCGGACAAGGCCCAGCAGGCCGCCGACCAGTCGCAGAACGCCGCGACCAACCAGGCTGCGGATCAGGCCCAGCAGTCTGCCGACCAGGCCAAGGATGCCGCTTCGCAGGCCCAGTCGGCTGCTTCCAGCTCGACCGCCGGTGGCGCTTCCGACGCCATGAAGCACGCCGCTTCCAACGCCGCCGATCAGGCCGACAAGTCGGCTGACCAGGCCAAGGACGCTGCCGACAACGCCAAGAGCGCTGCGGACGACAACAAGAAGTAAGCCTTCCGGTTTACCTCTGCTCCAAAAAAACGGCCACCTTCCGGTGGCCGTTTTTTTTGGCGCACACAGTATCATGGGTGTTTCTTGCCCTTGCATGATCGCTTCCATGCCTACCCTCACTTCGCAACTCGACATCCGTTCCGCCGAATTCCAGGCGGCCAGCCTGCGCCTGCGCGCGCTGACGGAAGACTTGCGTGAAACCCTCCGGCGCACCGCCGAAGGCGGGGGCGCGAAGGCACGCGAGAAACACGTCGCACGCGGCAAGCTGCTTCCGCGCGAACGCATCCGCGCCCTGCTCGATCCGGGTTCGCCCTTCCTCGAAATCGCCCCGCTCGCCGCGCATGGCATGTACGACGACGCGGCACCGGCTGCCGGTGTCATCGCGGGTATAGGCCGGGTGATGGGGCAGGAAGTGGTCGTCCTCGCGAACGATGCCACCGTCAAAGGTGGCACGTATTTTCCGATGACGGTGAAGAAGCACCTGCGTGCACAGGAAGTGGCGATGGAAAACCGTCTTCCATGCGTGTACCTCGTGGATTCGGGCGGTGCCTTCCTGCCCCTCCAGGACGAGGTATTTCCTGATCGCGAGCACTTCGGCCGCATCTTCTACAACCAGGCGCGGATGAGCGCCCAGGGTATCCCGCAGATTGCCGTGGTAATGGGTTCGTGCACCGCCGGCGGCGCCTATGTGCCGGCGATGAGCGACGAGACCATCATCGTTCGCGAGCAAGGCACCATCTTCCTCGGCGGACCGCCGCTCGTGAAGGCGGCTACCGGCGAAGTGGTGGATGCCGAAGCCCTGGGTGGCGCCGACGTGCACACGTCGATCTCCGGCGTCGCCGATCATTTCGCCGAGAACGACGCCCATGCGCTGGCCATCGCCCGCGACATCGTCGGTACGCTCAACCGGGTGAAGAAACAGCCGCTCGCGCTACGTCCTCCGCTGGAACCGCGCTTCGCCGCCGAGGAACTGTATGGCGTGATTCCGGAAGACACGCGTCGCCCGTTCGACATCCGCGAAGTGATCGCACGCCTTGTCGACGATTCTGAATTCCACGAGTTCAAGGCGCGTTACGGCAAGACGCTGGTCACCGGTTTCGCGCATATCCATGGCTATCCCGTGGGCATCGTCGCCAACAACGGCATCCTCTTCGGCGAGTCGGCTCAGAAAGGTGCGCACTTCATCGAACTGTGCAACCAGCGTAACGTCCCGCTGGTGTTCCTGCAGAACATCACCGGTTTCATGGTTGGCCGCAAGTACGAGAACGGCGGCATCGCGAAGGACGGCGCGAAGATGGTCACCGCAGTGGCCTGCTCGCACGTGCCGAAGTTCACCGTGGTGATCGGCGGCAGCTTCGGCGCCGGCAATTACGCCATGTGCGGTCGTGCGTATGGCGGGCGCTTCCTGTGGATGTGGCCGAACGCGCGCATCAGCGTCATGGGTGGCGAGCAGGCTGCTTCGGTGCTTGCCACGGTGCGTCGCGATGGCATCGAGGCCGGCGGCGGGCAGTGGAGCGCCGAGGACGAGGAAGCGTTCAAGGCGCCTATCCGCGAGCAGTACGAGCACCAGGGTCACCCCTATTACGCCAGTGCGCGGCTTTGGGACGACGGCATCATCGACCCGGCCGATACGCGGCGCGTGCTCGGACTGGCGATCTCGGCGTCGCTCAATGCACCGATCGAACAAGGCCGTTTCGGCATCTTCCGCATGTAAGAGCGCATCAACAATGTGAGCTAAGTCCCCGCCCCATCGACATTCCTGGCCGCCGTGCTAACCTCGGCGGTCCATGTCCGACCTCGACGCGCAAGCACGACAGATCCTGACGCCCTCCGGCCTCAACCGGCTGGTGCGCGACCTGCTGGAAGACGCCCTGCCCATCGGCGTGTGGATCGAGGGTGAGTTGTCCAACGTGGCGCGACCGGGGTCGGGGCATGTCTACTTCACCCTGAAAGATGCCAACGCGCAGGTCCGCTGCGCCATGTTTCGCACGGCGGCGTCACGCCTGCGCTTCCGTCCCGTCGACGGCATGCATGTGCTGATGCGGGCGAAGGTGGGCCTCTATGAGGCACGTGGCGAATTCCAGCTGGTCGCCGACCACATGGAACCCGCCGGCGAAGGTGCCTTGCAGCGCGAGTTCGAGCAGCTTAAGGCTCGCCTCGGTGCTGAAGGTTTGTTCGCACCGGAACGCAAGCGCACCCTGCCCGTCTTTCCACGCCGCATCGGTGTGATCACCTCGCCATCCGGCGCGGCGATTCGCGACGTGCTGAGCGTGCTCGGACGTCGCCTGGGGCTTGCGGAAGTCGAGGTGCTGCCGGTTCCCGTGCAAGGGCGCGAAGCGCCACCGGCCATTGCGGCCATGCTTCGTCGTGCTTCGGTAAGTGGTCGTTACGACGTGTTGCTGGTAACCCGCGGTGGCGGATCGCTGGAAGACCTCTGGGCCTTCAACGACGAAAGCGTGGCGCGGGCCATCCACGCCAGCGTGGTGCCTGTCATTTCCGCCGTGGGGCACGAGGTGGACTTCACCATCGCCGATTTCGTGGCCGACCTGCGTGCTGCCACACCGTCGGCTGCCGCGGAATTGCTCGTGCCGGACGGAGCGGACCTGGCGCGCCGGCTGGAACGCCTGCGCCAGCGCATGGCGAGCTTGATGACCCGGCGCCTGCAAGCGGCCGCACAACGTGCCGACCACTGGCAGGCGCGCCTCAACGCGCAGCGTCCGCAGGCACGCCTGGCACGCGACGCGCAACGCCTCGAATCCCTGCGCCGACGCCTCTTCGTCACCGTCGGTCAGTCGAACCATCTTCGCCGCGCGCGCCTCGAACGCCTGCAAGCGCGGCTTGAGGCGCAGCATCCCAGGCTGCGCCTCACGCCTTCGCGCACGCGTCTGGCCGACCTGCGCCAACGCATGACGATCACGATGTCGCGGCGCATCGAACACGATCGTCTACGCCTTGCCGAGCAGGCGCGTACGTTGCATGCCGTCAGTCCGCTGGCGACGCTTACCCGCGGTTACGCCATCGTGTTCGACGAGCGCGATGCTGTGGTACGCCGCGCCGCGGATGTTGCGATCGGCGAGCGTGTGCGCGTGATGCTGGGCGATGGCCAGATGAAGCTGCGGCGGGACGAATAACCGCCGGCGTCTCGTACCGTCGTCTTTCGGTTCCCGGGCTCACGAGAACTGAACGACCGACATACGATCATGGCCGGACGCCGCCGATGAGGTCCTGCCCGTGCTCCGGAAGAGCTATCCCTACTACCTTGCCAACAAGCCGGTGAAACCGGGCAAGAAGAAGCTCGACGTACTCGATAAGTACTCGGGAAAGATCGCGACCCACGTTGCCCTTCCCGATGCGGGGGCACTCGAAAGGGCGATCGCCGCTGCGGACGACGCGGCTCCCGCGATGAAACGCTTCCGGCCATACGAACGCCAGGCCGTGCTCGAGCACTGCGTGCGCCGTTTCGCGCAGCGTCGCGACGAACTCGCCTATGCGCTTTGCGTCGAGGCCGGCAAACCGATCAACGATGCCGTGGGCGAAGTAGACCGGCTCATCGATACATTCAAGATCGCGGCCGAGGAGGCCGTGCGCATCGACGGCGAAACGCTCAACCTTGAAATTTCGCCGCGCACGGCCGGTTACCACGGCTATACGCGTCGCGTTCCGCTGGGACCCGTCGCCTTCATCACGCCCTTCAACTTCCCGCTCAACCTGGTGGCCCACAAGGTCGCACCGGCGATCGCGGCCGGCTGCCCTTTCGTACTGAAGCCGTCGGAGCGGACGCCGCTGGGCGCGCTGATCATCGGTGAGGTCCTTGCCGAGACCAACCTGCCCAAAGGCGCGTTCTCGATCCTTCCGCTCGACGGCAGGCAAGCCGGCCCCCTCGTGACGGACCCGCGCCTGAAGCTGCTGTCTTTCACCGGTGGCCTTATCGGCTGGGACCTGAAGGCCCAGGCGGGCCATAAGAAGGTCACACTTGAACTTGGCGGCAATGCGGCGTGCATCGTGGATGGCGACCAGGGCGATCGCCTCGATGCCGTGGTCGACCGGCTGGTCTTCGGCGCGTTCTACCAATCGGGGCAGAGTTGCATCAGCGTCCAGCGCATTCTGGTCCACGACGACGTCTACGACACGCTGCGCCGGAAGCTGGTGGCGAAGGTAAAGGCGCTGAAAGCCGGCGACCCGAAGAAGAAATCGACCTTTCTGGGCCCTATGATCGACACCGCGGCAGCGGAGCGGCTCGAGGGCTGGATAGACGAGGCGAAGAAGGCCGGCGCGCGCGTCCTATGCGGCGGTGGACGCAAGGCTGCCATGCTAGAGGCGACGCTGCTGGAGAGCGTGCCACGCGAAGCAAAACTGCAGAGACTGGAAGCATTCGGCCCCGTTGCCGTGCTGCAGCGATTCATGAGCTTCGACGAGGCCATCGCTATCGTCAACGATTCGGACTTCGGCTTGCAGGCGGGCGTGTTCACCAACGACCTGAGCCATGCGATGCGCGCCTGGGACGAACTGGAACAAGGCGGCGTGATCGTCAACGACGTACCCAGTTTTCGCGTGGACAACATGCCCTACGGCGGCGTGAAATCGTCGGGCATCGGACGCGAAGGCGTGCGTTATGCCATCGAGGACATGACGGAAACGCGGTTGATGGTGATCCGGGACGTTGGCGTTGGAGAAACCTGAGCGGGGGGTATCACCGGTGACAGCTCCCTGCAGGTAACAGTCGGATTTTAACACCCACAATCATTGCGATTTCGAGGGTTCCGAAATCGCTACGAAAATCCTGCAAGTGAAATGCCTTTGACCTCGTCCCTGGGCCGAAAACGGTCAGGTCGGAGTTTCTGCTTATTGACTTAAGTTCGGCGTGCGCGAATATGCCCCCACAGGGATAACCAAGGAGAGTGCCATGTCAGGGATCCGACTACTATGTTCTGCGGTCATTTCAACGGCCGTGCTGATGGCTGGCTCGGCCGGGGCGAAAAACCTGGCCGATACAGAGAAGAACACGAAAGCCGCCCCGGGAAACAGGGAGGTTTATGGATTCATTCGATTCTACGAGGGGAAAAGCGGCACCCAGGATACTTTTTGTCCGGTAACGGTCACGACACTGCCTTACCATTCGAAGGAAAAGATGTGCAAGAACGACGAGGCCCAATCGCTGAGAGTCGAGAGCCTTCCGGCGGGTACCAGGATTTGGGTCTTCGACAATTCGAATTGCGATACCGGCGACGATTGGGCTTTGATCACGACACTCAAGCGGGCCAATGTCGGCAATGAGGGCCCTATCACGATATGGCATTTCGAGGAGGGTTCACCCAGTTCTGATCCGACACGCTACGCGATTGAATACCACTATCAGGACGGCAATCTTGACGGCAAAGTCTCATGCAGAATCATCGATGTACCTGCAGGGTGACGACGAACCGCCTATCCGGCTGTACGGGAAATCGGGACAAGATCGCCCAGCATCGTGGGAATCAACTCGGACACCGTCGGGTGGATGGGCACCGCCCACTGCAGGGTGCCGATGGAGGCATCGGCGTTCATCATGTCGATGATGCCGTGGATGGCTTCGTCGCCACCCGTGCCGAGGATCGCGGCGCCGAGAATCTTCTTCGTCTCGGCGTCCGCGACGATCTTCATGAAGCCATGGGTCTCACCCTTCTCCACGGCGCGGCCCACGCTGGTCATAGGACGCTTCGACACCAGCAGCGGCCGGCCGCTTTCTCGCGCCTGGGTTTCGGTCAGCCCGACACGGCCCAGGGGGGGGTCGACGTACAGGGCGTAGCCGGGGATGCGATTGCTGACCTTGCGCTCCTCGCCATCCAGCAAGTTAGCGGCAACGATTTCGTAATCGTTCCACGCCGTGTGCGTGAACGCCCCCTTTCCGTTGCAGTCGCCCATTGCCCAGACACCTTCGGCAGTGGTGGCAAGGCGATCGTCCACCTCGATGTAGCCGTGCTCGTCTACTTCGATTCCCGCCTTGTCGAGCCCCAGGTCTTCGGTATTCGGGCGTCTCCCCACGGCGAGTAGCACATGCGTCCCGATGACCTCGGGTGAGCCTTCTGCGCAATCCACCCCGACGCTCACACCCTCCGGATGTTTCGCCAGCGTGATGCAGACGGCGCGGGTGCGCACCTCGATACCCTCGTCCTCGAGAAAGGCGCGTATCTCTTCGGAGACGTCCTCATCCTCGCGCTGCACGAGCCTCGGCCCTCGCTCCACCACGGTCACCCTCGCGCCGAAGCGGCGGTACATCTGCGCGAATTCGAGCCCGATGTAGCTTCCCCCCACGATAACCAGATGCTCCGGTACCGATTCCAGCGGAATGATCGTGCTGTTAGTCAGGTAATCGACCTCGTCAATACCCTGAAAGTCCGGCACGTTTGCGCGTCCGCCCACATTGAGGAAAACCTGGGCTGCCTCGATTGACTCACCATTCACTTCCAGCCGGCGCGGGCCGGTGAAACGCGCGTGACCACGGATGAGGGTAAGCCCTGGCATGCTGGCTAGCCAATCCTCGCTATCCTTTCGCGAATCCAGGATCACCTTTCGCGCACGCGCAGCGACGGTCGGCATGTTGATGGAAACAGGTCCGATGCCTATGCCGTACTCCGCACCGCGCTGCGCGAGACGCGCGGCGTAAGCGCTGGCGATGAGTGTCTTGGTCGGCTTGCATCCGGTGTTGACACAAGTGCCGCCGACCAGGTGCCGTTCGACGATGGCGACAGTGCGGCCGGCGGCGGTCAGGCGGTTGGCCAGAGCAGGGCCGGCCTGCCCTGCTCCGACGATGATAGCGTCGAACCTATGAGCCATTGCGGGTCTCCGGGGAAAAGCTGGTGACCCCGGCCCGATTCGAACGGGCGACCTTCCCCTTAGGAGGGGGACGCTCTATCCAGCTGAGCTACGGGGCCAATCGGTCAAGGATACCGTAACGGAGCCCGGGGGAAAAAGATTTTAACCTCTGCTCGATCTCGGCGAAGCGAATTGGGCTGGCATAGGGGGCGCTCCAGCGCAAGGCGTGCCGCCCCCGTCACACGTGTCAGTCGGGACTTTGGCCATGAAAAAATGACGTTTGCGATGAACGAGTTCGACTGGATGTACCCGGAATCGCGTGATGATCGCCTAATACGCGCATCGATAATCCGTGACGTTACACCGGTGGACGCCATACTCCCTTACGGTTGGATACGACAAGGAGCAGTCCCATGGAAAAGCATTCCACCGAAGCAAACCCATCCGCAAACTGGGCACAAATCATCTTCTTCAGGATATACAAGGACGATATCGAAGGAACGCGCCCAGCCATCAAACTGTTCAACAACACACGACAGCGGTGCCCGGTTCGGGTGGCTCTCGTCGCCGCCGATAGCAATGGCAATCCTGTCTTGCTTAGCGAAGGGGATCTGAGAACACTCGAACTCATAGATTACATCACCAACGCCCCCCTCTCATCGACGTTGGACTGGCAGGTGTCCACTGAGCGTGGTGAATATACCTGGGACGAATCCATGATCCCAACAGTGGTGGAATCCACCGATGGGATAGCCACGGGCGTCACGCCACTAAGCGATGCCAACCGCGAGAAGCGTCAGGGCGCCCAGATGGTCACTCTGTATGTCTCCACAAGTGCGCTTTCGAGAAAGCAGGTAGCCGTACGGATTCCCCTGCCTTCGACCACGGCGCATGTATCGACCAATCATATCGGCGTTGTCGATCCCGATGGCTTCGGCGACGGGCAGGGCCGCTTCAACTCCTCCGTCATGATCGAGCCTGCCGCCTTCCCCTCCCTTGACATCGCCAACTATGGCGTATTCGATAGCCAGGGAAACCTTTTGCCGCAGCCCGTGGGCAATACCGATTATTTCTATAGAGCCGTTGAACACCACATCCACATCAGCTACAACGGCCGCATGTTGCCCCTGAAATCCGTCAGTGGCAGCAATTCGTCGATCGTGGGATTTTCCGTCCACAGAACTGACCGCCCCTTTGACCTCATGAAATGGGGGATGACCTATTACGGTCAACCCGGCCAGGCACAACCTGAGCATTTTCCGCTGGCACCGCTGGCTAAGCTGCGCCTGACTAGCGGATCGGAGTTTACCCCGGGCACCATGTTCAATAACTGCATAGGGCAGATCGTCGGGAAATCGACTACGCGCGTGGTCGTTGGCCTGATAGCGGGCAATCTCGAAGGAAAGTTCCTCAACAGCTCCAACGGCGAGATTCCCGACAGAATCGGTGCCTCGATGTACCTTCTCGATGATTATGGCAACTACCACGACCTCACGCTCTCCTTCGGCAGTTCGGCTGACAAACTGAGAATCACGATAACGTAGAAAAGTATCGTGCATGATCATCGAGATACCCACTTTGAAATGACCTCTGATCGGCCCATCAGAGCGTCACGGATCTACGGCGCCCACGGTGAATTGTCCTACGCGGCCCATCTCTCGCGGCCTGCCTATACCGGGCAGGCTGCTGAGCCGGGCACCGACTGGTACCTGTTCGGCGGCCGGCTTTACAGTCCACCGCTGCGCCGCTTCCTCGCTCCCGATCCGCTCAGTCCATTCGGTCGTGGCGGGCTCAATCGTTACGGCTACTGCAATGGCGATCCCATCAACCACGTCGATCCGTCAGGCAGCATCGCGCGTCCGTGGCAGCTCCGGCACGTCGGTGGTGTTCCGAGCAGCACTCCTGCGCGGGCCTCGGCACGAATGCGGCCCGGCACATCCCTTACCCCGAACCTGGCACTCGCGACCGCGGCCGCTACGGCGGACACGTGGGTAGTATCCGCAACCATACCCGCCGCCTCCCTGGCAGCGCCGGACGTTCCGGCCAGCGCAGTCCTAGGGCGCCTGACATACGATGGAAACGCCCCGAGTGACGTGGCAAGACCGGGGTCCGATAAGCTCGATCGAGCGTCGGCCAGGAAGAGGCGTAAAGTAGAAGTACTCCATGAGGAGGACTACC
Organism: Luteibacter sp.; assembly: GCF_036499525.1. Lineage (GTDB taxonomy): Bacteria > Pseudomonadota > Gammaproteobacteria > Xanthomonadales > Rhodanobacteraceae > Luteibacter. The sequence continues at coordinate 39,659 of NZ_DASYDO010000069.1, forward strand.
CCGCCGACAGGATAACGTCCGAACGGAACGGATATCCGACCCTCACGAAGAACTGGGTCGAACACACCCATTTGTTCAACGAGCAGAGCACCATCTGGGCCGCGGATACCGCGATTGCAGATAGGGATTTTCCAGACTTGTTCGAAACGCTCACGTTCCACAGTGTCACACACGTGACGCTCTACTCGGGCGCCCACGGAAGGCCGAGCGGAAGGAACTGGGGCCGTGATTCATGGTACAGGCCGGAGTTGGGGGATTTCGGTCTCCTGGCGCAAGACCTCGAAAAAACGAAGCAGGCCGGGGACGCCCTGGGGATTCATGTCCACCCGGTGGACATGGCGTCGATGAACAGGACCGCCATGCGGGAAAGCCTTTCCGAAGATGGCGTGCATGTCATTGGCTACTGCTACGGCGCAGCTGACAGTGAGGTCATGAGGGCTATAGGCGTCTCCCGCTCAACCGTGTTCGCCCCATGGGTACCGCCGCCGAAGTGGCGAAGGCCCCCTGCAACCCCATGAGGCCACCTGTCGGGACAAGACACAAAGAATGCGGCGCGCCGAGCACTTGGTCCGGCGAGGCCAGAATTGCACCACGTCCACCGATTACGCGCACGAATTAGTGTCGACACTCATCGGCACGCGGCATACGTTGTGACACCGCAAAAAAAAAACGGAGTTGGGGAATCATGGAAGAGACCTCCAGGCAACAAAGTGATTTGTGGCAGATAAACCAGGTTCGGATCACCCTGTCCCAGACACGCGTTTACCATAACGGACGCCAGCAAGCCCGAATCCTGCTCTGGCTCCAGGCGACGGAGGACGGGAAATTCGTCAGATTGACGCCAACCGAAAGGCAAAATATCCAGCTGGTCGACTACCGTAATTCCGAGGGCTACATACCGTTCAATGAAAACGGAGCGCCCAACAGCTACAGAGGCTGGTCGGCACAGCGGAACTATCTCGGGTACTCGTTCTATCCCGACCTTGCAAGCGGAAAGGGTGGCGACGAAGAAACGATCGAGCTGGACCAGGATGCGGGGGAATCGTTCGAGTTCTATGTATCGGCCGAGGATGGCGCCCAGGTTAGCCGCTTCCTCTCCATTTCATTCTCCATTCGCGGCGACAACGGGTCCGTCTGGCGTACCACCGGCATCGTTAGCTATGCCGACAACAGCGACGATTACTTCAGTCATCTGGACGTGCGGGAGAACATTGAAATCACCGCCGTTCCTCCCGTTTTCTATTCCGCCGACAACTTCCACCTCGATCGGCGAAGCATCATAGCGATCCAGCCAACCTCCGCCGCCTTGTTCGACGACATGGTTACGGTGTCGATCGTTGCCGCGGGCGGACGGATCATAGGCATTCGTTCCATGGAATGCGTCCCGGCGGGAATGATCCATTGGATAAACGATATGCCTGACACGTCCAATCCTTGCTTCACCGGTTATGTGAGACCGGGCGAGGCGAGTGTCCAGTGGAATCCCGCCGTTCCCAAGGGGTCGCAACCCTTGCCGAGCCTGCCCGCTCCCGAACGGACGAAGGGCGTCATCGTGTTGTGCGGGCGCATCGACATCCCGCGGGCTGATCATACCGATCCGCCCCGTGGCCCCTTATCCATAGTTTCCATCGACGAGTACGGCACGCTTCATGCCCGCCAGCTCTTGTTCGTTCGCGGCCAACGCGACGAACTCAAGATTCAATAGACCGAGACATCACAGGAGTGAGCCATGACGGACATGGATGTTGCCGCCCCGTTGGAAACCGGGGACATGTATTCCACCGCGTTTCAGTTCTATAGCCATATCAGCGCCAGCGTAGATCCTCGCACCGGCATGTATGGGGCGAGCGTCGAGATTTCTTCCGGCGAAGGAAACCGCCTTCGCGGACCGCACCTGCCGTTCCGGCTGTCGTACAGTTCCCTCGGCGCAGGTATCAATGAGGGTTTTGGCGAAGGTTGGCGTCTCGCGCTGACCGAAGTCGACCTCACCGCGCGCATCGTGACGCTTTCCAGTGGCGACAGCCACAGGTACGAAGGTCTGCTTCCCGGCGCGTCGGCGACTTTCCCGGACCGCAAGCTCGACAGCTTCTCGCTGATCAGGCCCGGCAGCACGAACGATGTCGTGGTGGAACACATCACGGGTGTGATCGAACATCTCAGCCTGATTTCCGGATCGACCCGATACCTGCGTCCCGTCCGCATCGTCAATCCCAGCGGCGACGCGATCCATCTGCACTGGAGTTTCGCAGCGGGCCGATACCTGCTGGAGCGGGTTACCGATGACGAGGGCGACACACTGCTGACTATCGCCTATACGTTGTCGAGCGCCGAACTGACCCTGCACCTCGGTCATGGGGTCATGAGCATGCATTTCGAATTAAGGGGCCCGGAGCTATCTCGCATCAGGGTTCCACTGATCAATGAACTCAATGCCAGGGCTGTACCCCGGCAGGATGAGGCCGTATGGCAGTTCGACTACCACCCGCTCTCGAACGGGATGCGGCTGCTGAGGGGCGTCATTTCCCCCGACGGTGTTTCCGAGGAAGCCACGTACGATAATTCGGCGCTGCTGCTACCGAGCGGAGCGCCGATGACCTCGATGCCCGCAGTCTCCCGGCATACACGACTCAGGATGTCGGACAGGAGCGCGATCCAGGAAAGCCGGTTTTCCTACACGAAGTTCGCTCGCAACAACTTCTACGGATATCCGGTCGTGCGCAGCTGGGAGAACCGCAACGACCAACTGTTGCACCTGATCGGCCAGGGCGCGTTCCAGTACGGGTCGACGGAAAGCCAGTACGACGGTTCCACCGTGATAATCGCCATCGAAAGGGACTACAACCAGTTCCATCTCATCACGCGAGAAAAAACCACGCGCGGTATCTTGGTCCAGGACGTCGTTACCGAGTACGGACACGTACCGAACCAGCCTATCGAACTTCAGCCAAAGGCTTTCCAGCTACCGAAGAAAATCACGACCACCACTTACGACAGCGGATCGCCCGGAATCCAGCAGGCCACCTATGTCGAGATGGAGTACGACTCCCAGGGCAACATCCAACGCCGTTACGATAGCGCCACCGGCACGACCGAGATCTCCATGTACTACTCCCCGGAAGGAGAAACGGAGGGCGATACCGAACTGTGTCCACCCGATCCGATCGGCCTGGTGCGTCGCCTCAAGAGCCGAAGGATGGAGCCGGGCGCGAAAGGCGGCCCGATCCGCGAGACGCGTTACCGATACACCCGTGTCCCCGTCCGGGAAACCGCGCGGGCGTGGACCCGCGACCGTACTTACTACGTGCAGGCCCGCGAGGAAACCTCTTTCTCTATGGAAGGGGGCGAGACGCAGCGGCTTGAGCGTAACGCCCAATACTTCATCGTCGACCAGGGGCCGCAGCACGGCAGCCTCTCGAGCGAAACACACGAACAGGACGGCCTGGAGGAAACCCGCGAGTACGGTTACGAGACCGACGACGCCGGGAAAACCATCACCAAACACACCCGGCACACCACGCATGACGGTATCGTGGTGGAGACCAGCGAAACGCTGTATTTCCTCAGCGGCCTTGTGCGCTCCATGAAGGACGCGCAAGACAATGCCACCTGGTACGACTACGACGGCATGAGCCGTCGCGCCGTGGAAGTGGTCGCACCCGACGACCATCCCTACCGGGTAGACACCCGATGGAACTACCAGTTGTCCCTGACGGAACGGTGGGTGCAACGCATCGGCATCACCGGCCTGCCCCACCGGGTGTGGATGGACGAGCGAGGGCAAGTCATCCGTCGCGAAGAGCCACTCGAGGACGGGACGCTGGTCGTGGTGGATGAACTGGACTACGATATTTTCGGCCAACTCGTGCGGGAGGCAGAGATCGATCGCCTTGGCGAGCGCGTCGTGCGACGGGAATCGCGATTCCAATACGACGATTGGGGCCAGCGCCGGCTCGAGACGGCTCCGGACGGCAGCGAGACCGTAACCCAGACCAGCCTGGTCCGCGATCCCGACGACGGTGGGGTTCTCACGCAGACCTTGCAGTGGCAGATCCACGGTCAGGGTGAACGAACGGGCTGGAGCGCAACCTGGACGGACGCGGCCGGACGGAAAGTACGGGCACAGACCGGCGAATGGTCCGGGAACGACCGCGTCCCGCAGATAACGAGGCGATGGGAATACGACGGCCTGGGCCGTTGCGTGACGATGACGGAAGCCTTCGAAACTGCGCCCCCCCTGGCCAGGGGCAGACGGCATGTCGAGAAGGTCACGCGGCAGACCTGGGATTCGTACGACCGGCTGGCGACAAGCGTACTTCCCGACGGAACGATCGTGAAGCGCGGCTATGCGCCTGGTCACGACGGCGAACTCTTGTCCAGCCTTGCCGTCGTTCCGCCTGGCGAAGTGACAGAATGGCAACTCGGCACGCGTACGTGGGACGGACTGGAGCGACTGGCGAGCGAGGAAGCAGGCAGTCTGGTCTCGACACAGGAGTACTCACCGGGACAGATGAGCCCGGCCAGGAAAACGATGCCCGACGGAAGCGTGCTGAGCATGAACTACGATCGGCGGCTGCGCGAGGTGCTGCTGGATTCCACCCTCATGGATGCACGCACCCACGCGCAGGCTATCGTCACCGAGGCCTCCTACCACAAGCAGATCGGCCTTCCGTCGCTCATTACGACGCCGAACGGAAGCATGGAAGTCACGCTCGACTACCTCGGCCGCATGACCGACCAGACGATCGCTCTGCAGGGCACCGCGCCGCGCCGCTGCCACGTGGTCGTCTCGCCCGGCGGCGCGGTGCTGGAGACGACGGGCACTGACGGCATCACGCGGCGTTTCGAGTACGACGACATCGGCCGGCCGACGAGGGTGTCGGACCAGGACGTGGAGGTCGAGCTTGCGTACGACGCGCTGTCCCGCCTTGAGCGGCGAACCACGTCGTCAGCCGGTGGTCGTTCGGTTATGCAGGCCTTCGAATACGACCTACAGGGGCGCATCGCCGTGCAGACATGGGAGCACGTCGATGCAGTGGGTTCCCTGAAGCGCAAGCTCGTGTTGACCTGGAGGCCAGACGACAAGCTGGCGGGTAGACGCTGGTACGACGGCGCTGACCGACTGATGCGCGACGAAACGATGGAGTACGACGATCGCGGACGCCTGGTCGATCACCTCATCCGGGCAGAAGCCGGCGAACATCCCCAGGACGAGATGCTGCAGCCCTACGTGCGGCAGCAGTTCGAGCACGACTGCGTCGACAACCTGCGCAAAGTGACGACCACGCGCCTGGACGGACAGGTCAACGTCACCGACTATGGCTACGATGCGACCGACCTTGACCGGCTCGTTAGCGTCCAGAACAGCCTGGCTGAATATCCTGGCCATGGCACGCCACTCCGGCTCAGTTACGACGCGAACGGCAACCTCACGGATGATGGACAGGGCCGCACGCTCGAATGGGATGGCATGAGTCGACTGGCTTCGGTCACCCTGCCGGACAACCGGGTGATCCGCTACCTGCACGGACCGGACGCCCGGGTATGTCAAGTCATCAGTCCGGAACGAGCGACCTACCGGTACCGGGAAAATGGCGTGATTACCTTCGAGGTCGACGAAACCGAGGGGCGCAGGTACATCCGGGCGGAAGGTGCCATCGTCGCGGAGACGCGCATCGCCGCCTCGATACGGGACGTACTGTTACTGGGCACCGACCCGCAGGGATCGGTGGTGACGGAATCCGGTGCAGGCTGAGGAGGAGCGCAATCATGCCCGGGAAAGAAAGAGAGAACCTGGTGTCGCGCAACTACGGTGCTTACGGGGAAAGCGCCGCCTCCGCGGGCGCGCGCATGTTGTATGCGGGCGAGCTTCTCGAGCACGATACTGGCTGGTATCTGCTTGGCCAGCGCCCCTACAGTCCGGTGTTGCGCCGCTTCCTGGCGCCGGATCCGTCTAGCCCGTTCGGCGATGGGGGGGGCAATCGGTACGCGTATTGCAACGGCGATCCCGTGAACCGCATCGACCCAACCGGCGAGTCGTGGCTGAACTGGCTCGTCGCGGGGATAACGATGACCTTTGCCGTCGCCGCGGTCGTCGCGAGCGCTGGGATGGCCAGTGGCATGATAATGCCTGCTGCCGGGGCGGTAGCATCAGCGGCGGCGTCCGGGGGCATGGCAGCCGCGGCGGTCAAGGCTGTGGCGGTGGCAACGCCCGCCATGGCCGCCGCGACCGCTGCTGTCGCGGCCGACGCAGTGGGAGTTGTCGCCGCCATCGGCTCTACCGTCACGATGGCAACGCAAGATGCGACATGGAATGCGGTGTTCGGATGGGTGGCGATGGGTGCCGGCATGGCATCCGGCGTCGGCATGGTAGCGGCGGTGAAGCTGCAAGCTGCTGGCAGTGGAGTAGGCAAGGCCGCTTTAAAAGCACCTGCGGCCGCCCGGTCTTCGCCCGGGAAGGCGGCGGCACATATGAGCGGCGGAAGCACCACGAACACCGTGGTCCGTTCGATCCGTACGGGAATGGATACCCTGCGCCAGACGGCCGTAACTGGCACCCGAGCCGCTCAAGTGGCGCCAAATCGCATGGCAGAGGATGCAAGTACCCGCGGTGCCCTTTCCGCGAAGGCCACCGTCAGCATGTCGGGGTATGTTCGTGGAAGCAGTGGACATGGAGACATCAGCAGGCCCTCCGCGCCTTATGACAACCCGCGAGATCCGAACCAAACGAGCGCGTTGGAAAACGCGCAGGTCCCCGTCTCGCAGACAAACCCACGCACACGCGGGCAGACGCAGGAACAGTTAACCGATATCGGGCGTAGAGTTGAGGTCACAGTAGCCGGCACGGTGGACGAAACCACGCTCAGGGCGCTGAATTTTCCAGAGGTGCTTCCCGGCGATCCGGAGTGGACGGGCCCCTACGTATGACTCACATTTACGATGCATACGGCGTCCATGAACGAGTGGGGAAGTCACGCTCCGCTTATACAGGCCAACGCGCCGAATCCGATACAGGCTGGTACCTTCTGGGAACCCGTGCGTACAGCCCCCGGCTGCGCCGCTTCCTTGCGCCCGATCCGCCAAGTCCGTTCGGAGACGGTGGGCTCAATCGGTATGCTTATTGCGAAGGGGACCCGATCAACCACATAGACCCGTCGGGTCACGCCCGACGCCCCTTGCAGAGACTTCGAGTCGATAGCGTGTCCACTGGCACGCCTGCGCGACTTTCCACCGGGGAAGATCCGGGTACGTCCGGGACACCGGGCATGGCGATGATCGCCGCGACAACCGCGCATCCGTCGACCGTATTGGCCGGGCCGCCGTCGGCTTCCCGGACGCCTCCCGTCATTCCGGGAAACGCGGTACTTGGCTCGTTGGCCATCGACGCGGACCGTGCGTCGGATAGCGCGGCCCAGCCACCACCGAAGAAGAGAAGAGTTACCACCGCAGAGTCCGCGACGACTTCACAAGGCCTGACTGAGCCACCCGGACGCCGCGTCGACATCCTCTCGGGCGAAGCGATACCCGCGGCCCGGTTCAGTCCGAACCGTGCGACGGGGCGCGGGAAACTCTTGACGCAAAGCTGGATCAGCGGGTCGCCGCCGGGCATGCCTGGTACCGCGCTATGGGCAGCGGACACGATGATCACCGGGAGCCGCACGGTGAACATCTTCCAAACGGCGCGGAACAAGGGCATCAAGAAACTTATCCTCTACTCCGGGGCCGACGGGCGGCCGGACGGCGACAACTGGGACATGACGACAGGCCAAAACAAATACCCGAACCCCTCGTATTTCACCGACGACGGCCAAACGGTCGCGGACCATGCTTCAGCCTTCGGCATCCAGACAGAACTAGTCGACGTGGGCCGATCAACACGAAGCGAGATGAAACATCTGCTCTCGCGGGACGGTGTTCACGTCCTCCTGTATTGCTTCAGCGCGGCGGACGAAGTCGTCATGGAGGTCTTGGGCGTTCGTCATGTCACTGTGTACGAAGATCGGATCCAGTGTGTCTGACCGTGCCGACGCGGCCATAACCCTTTCCGACCATGTGGCCAGTGGCCGAACTATTCAGCGAACGACGGTAAGGGGCGGTGCCGGAAGTAGCGGCGGCTTCGCTGGCCGCTTGGCATCGCTACCGAAGGGGCGCCAGATACCGTCCGCGCCTTCGACGCCGATGCTGGTGTCGCCCCCGTCGGCGGCGGCACGGTTGACAGCGGCACGAAGCGCTTCGAAACGCGACGCAAAGCGGCCGATGGGGCATCCGGCCACGCTCACTGTCCAGGAAGCCCCCTCGTCGGGCTGGTAGGGAATCTCGTAGACGCGGGTCATCAGCGGCTCCACCGGCTCCATAAGTTCAGGCATAGCATGGGCTTGCAGCCGTCTTCGCGAGGTCGTCGCAAGTGCGGGCGATGCATACGCCGTCGCGACGTCCGTCCTGCGCCGCACAACGGGCCGTGAAGGGGGTGTTTGCTAGAATCGGCGTTTTAACTGTGCCGTCCCAGGAGTTCCCATGTCCGCCAAGATCCTCGCAGCGCTCGGTCTCAATACGACGGAGTCCGGCACCTACCTCGGCCGAGGCCAGTGGGCCGGCACCGCCGACGCCGGCACGATCCAACCGGTAAACCCGGCGACCGGCGAAGTGATCGCGACTGTGCAGGCCTCCAGCGCGGCCGATTACGAAACCATCGTGCTGCGCGCCCAGGAAGCCTTTGCCATCTGGCGCACCGTGCCTGCCCCTCGTCGAGGCGAAGCCGTACGCCTGTGCGGCGAGGCGTTGCGCAAGCACAAGGATGCACTGGGTTCGCTGGTCGCCCTGGAGATGGGCAAGATCAAGCCCGAGGGTGACGGCGAAGTGCAGGAGATGATCGACATCGCCGATTTCGCGGTGGGCCAGAGCCGCATGCTCTACGGCTACACCATGCATTCGGAACGTCCGGGCCACCGCATGTACGAGCAGTGGCATCCGGTTGGCCTGGTCGGCATCGTCAGCGCCTTCAACTTCCCGGTGGCCGTGTGGGCATGGAATGCCTTCCTCGCCGCCATCTGCGGCGACATTTGCCTTTGGAAGCCGTCTCCCAGGACGCCTCTCTCCGCTATCGCCACGATGAAGATCTGCAACGAGGCGTTGAAGGAAGGTGGCTTCCCGGACATTTTCTTCCTCTTCAACGATGCCGGCACCGAACTGGCGCAGACCTTTGTCGACGACAAGCGCATCCCGCTTATCAGCTTCACCGGCTCCACCAAGGTAGGCCGCATGGTCGGCGAGCGCGTGGCGAAGCGCATGGGCCGCAGCCTGCTTGAGTTGGGCGGCAACAATGCGATCATCCTCGACAAGTCGGCCGACCTTAAGCTCGCCATTCCCGCTATCGTGTTCGGCGCGGTCGGCACCGCCGGCCAGCGCTGCACCAGCACGCGCCGCGTGCTGGTGCACTCATCCATCCATGACGCCGTGGTGGATACGCTGGTAAAGGCTTATGGCCAGGTGGAGCAGAAGATCGGCGACCCGACCCTGTCCACTACGCTCATGGGCCCGCTGAACAGCCCGGAAGCCGTGCAGACCTTCCTTGGCGCCATCGAGAGGGCCAAGGCCGCCGGCGGCACGGTTCGCACCGGCGGCAAGGCGCTTACCGATCGCAAGGGCAACTTCGTGCTTCCGACGATCGTTACCGGTTTGAACAACGGCGACGAGGTCGTGCAGACCGAAACCTTCGCGCCGATCCTCTATGTGATGCCGTTCGACACGCTGGACGACGCCATCGCCCAGCAGAACGCGGTGCCGCAGGGCCTGTCTTCCGCCATCTTCACGCAGGACCTGAAAGCGGCCGAGCAGTATCTCTCCACCGCCGGGTCGGACTGCGGCATCGCCAACGTGAACATCGGCACCTCGGGCGCCGAGATCGGCGGCGCCTTCGGTGGCGAGAAGGAAACCGGCGGTGGTCGTGAGTCGGGTTCGGACGCGTGGAAGGTCTACATGCGCCGCCAGACCAACACCATCAACTACTCCGACGCCCTGCCGCTGGCGCAGGGCATCAAGTTCGAATTCTGACCCACCGGGGGACGCCATGAACGACCTGCGCTCCACGGAACGTTTCTCCGATCGCGTCGAGGACTATGTCCGCTATCGTCCGGATTACCCGCCGGCGGTGGTAGGCTGGTTGCATGGCCTGGGCGTCCATCCGGACTGGACCGTGGCCGATATCGGCGCAGGTACAGGCATCTCCAGCAAGCTGTTCCTGGACGCCGGTCACCGCGTTACCGCCGTCGAGCCCAACGCTTCCATGCGTGCGGCGGCGGAACGCTGGCTCGGCAGCGAAGACCGTTTCCATGCGGTCGACGGAAGCGCCGAAGCGACGGGTCTCACCGACTCCTCGGTGGACCTCGTCATCGCGGCGCAGGCGTTCCACTGGTTCGATAAAGAGAAGGTGCGCGCGGAGTTCGCGCGCATCCTGTCGTCGCAGGGTCTCGTGGCCGTGTTCTGGAATTCGCGCCGGCTGAAGGGCACGCCATTCCTGGAAGGCTATGAGCGCCTGCTGCTCGAATACGGCCTCGATTACCTCAGCGTGGCCGAACGTTATACCGACGACGAGTCCATGGCCCGCTGGTTCGGCCAGGGCTACCGCGGCATGGCCAGCGTCCCCCATGGGCAAAAGCTTGATTACGAAGCCCTTCTCGGCCGCCTGATGTCGTCTTCGTATGCACCGAAGGCGGGGCATCCCAATCACGAACCGATGCTCCACGCCCTGCGCGCACTCTTCGATGCAACGCAGGACGGTGGTACGGTCGATTACGATTACGACACCCGCATTTTCGCGGGTCGCCCGGACGCCTGATGTACGACTTGATCCGCCCCCTGCTCTTCATGCTGGATGCCGAAACCGCGCACGGCCTCACCCTTTACGCCTCGGACGTCGCGCAGCGCAGCGGACTTTCCGGATGGATCGCGACGCCTCCGTCCGACCTGCCCGTGCGTGCCTTCGGCATCGACTTTCCGAACCCCGTCGGTCTCGCCGCCGGGCTGGACAAGAATGGCGAGCACCTCGACGGCCTTGCCGCGCTGGGCTTCGGCTTCGTGGAAATCGGCACGGTCACACCGCGCCCGCAGACGGGCAACGACAGGCCACGCATGTTCCGGCTGCCCGCGCACGAGGCGGTGATCAACCGGCTGGGCTTCAATAACGGCGGCATCGACGCGCTGGTCCGCAACGTGGAAAAGACCGCGTTCCGCGGCGTGCTCGGCATCAACATCGGCAAGAACAAGGACACGCCGAACGAGCGCGCCATCGACGATTACCTCCTGTGCCTCGAACGCGCCTATCCGCTTGCCAGCTACGTCACGGTAAACATTTCGTCGCCCAATACGCAGGGACTGCGCGACCTCCAGGAAGAAGAAACACTGCGCCGCTTCATCGGCGAACTGCGTGAAGCGCAGGAGCGCCTCGCCGGCTGGCATGGCAAGCGCACGCCCATGCTGCTGAAGATCGCTCCCGACCTTTCCGACACCGAACTCGATGCGATCGCCGACGTGCTGCTCGCCTCGGCAATCGATGGCGTCGTCTGCACGAATACGACCATCGACCGTACCGATGTGGCGGGCGATCCAAACGCCCGGCAAACCGGTGGTCTCTCCGGTCGCCCGCTCTTCGCGAAGTCCACGGCCGTGCTGCGCGGCATGCGCGCGCGACTTGGCGATAAACTGCCGATCGTCGGTGTCGGCGGCATCCTTGACGGCGACACGGCAGCTGAAAAGATGGAAGCCGGTGCTTCCCTGGTGCAGGTCTATTCGGGCCTTGTGTATCGCGGGCCGAAGCTGATCGCCGAAGCAGTCGCGGAAATCCGCCGGCGCGGGATCCTGGCATGAACAACGCGCCGGTGGACATGGGCGGATTCACCCTCGCCAGCGACGCACCGCTGGGCGGACGCAATACCCTGCGCGTGGACGCCCGCGCGAAGCTGCTCGCCGAAGTGCGCGATCCGGTGAAGATTCCGGAACTGCTCGCCTATCCCGCTGTGAAGGCCGGCAAGATCCTCGTGCTGGGCGAAGGCAGCAACCTGCTCATCAAGGACGACTTCGACGGCACCGTGCTCGCCATGGCGACGCGCGGCGTGGAAACCTTCCAGCGCGACGACCGCGTGCTGATCCGCGTGGCCGCGGGCGAACGCTGGGACGACTTCGTCCGCTGGTCGCTCGGCCAGGGCTATGCCGGCCTCGAAAACCTCATCCTGATTCCGGGTACGGTGGGCGCATCGCCGATCCAGAACATCGGCGCCTACGGCGTCGAAGTGGCGGAATTCATCGACACGGTAGAAGCCTGGGACACGCACAAGGGTGAGTTCGTCGTGCTGGACAAGGCGGCCTGCGCCTTCTCCTATCGCGATTCCAGCTTCAAGCGACAGGCGGGCCGTTGGATCGTCGTGGCAGTGACCTTCGCGCTACCGCGCGAACGCCCGTTGTCATTGGACTACGCGGGAATCCGCGAGGAAGTGGAGAAGATGGGCGTGGCCCGCGCCACGCCCTATCACGTGGCGGAAGCCGTCGTCCGCCTGCGTTCGCGGAAGCTTCCCGACCCGGCCGTCATCGGCAACGCCGGCAGCTTCTTCAAGAATCCCATCGTGCCCGCGGTCCAGGCTGACGCTCTCGCCCTCGCCCACCCGGGTCTGCCGGTGTGGCCGCACGCGGGTGGCACGGCGAAGATCTCCGCTGGCTGGCTTATCGAAGCCGCGGGTTTCAAGGGCGAGCGCGACGGCGATGCCGGCATGTCGAATCGCCATGCGCTGGTGCTCGTGAACCATGGCAAGGCCACGGGGCCGCAGTTGTGGACGTTCGCGCAGAAGGTGATCGCCGGCGTGCAGGCGAAATTCGGCGTGGCGCTGGAACCGGAACCACTAGTCGTCTGACTGATCCCGCCGTGTGTGGGAGCCTTCAGCAGCGACGGGTGCTTGCGGCTGGGCGGTGTCATGCGGTTGTAAGGCCACCGTCATACGCTCCGCCGGGCGGCGTACTATGAATGCGTCGCGATCAGCGACGAGGACGCCGTTCTGGACACGATGACCCCACCCAACGAATCCACCACCAGCGTTAAGGTCGCCGCCTCCCGGCAACCTGTCTCCGTGGAGGTGCCCGATATCGACCTGAACGACCCGGGCCTCTACGCCCACCGCGAGCTGTCGCAGCTGCAATTCAACGTCCGTGTGCTCGACCAGGCATTGGACGAGTCGAAGCCGCTGATCGAACGACTCAAGTTCCTGCTGATCTTCTCGTCCAACATGGACGAGTTCTTCGAAATCCGCGTGGCCGGCCTGAAACAACAGATCGCCTTCGACCACGAGGTGATCGGCGCCGACGGCATTCCGCCGCGCCGCGCCCTTGCAGAGATTTCCGACGTGGCGCACCGGCAGATCGAGCGCCAGTACGCCATCCTCAACGAAAAGATCCTTCCCGCGCTGGCCGACGAAGGCATCCGCATCGTCCGGCGCAACCAGTGGACGCACAAGCAGAAGCTCTGGGTGCGCCGGTACTTCCGCAGCGAGGTCGCGCCTCTGGTCACGCCGATCGGCCTGGACCCGACGCATCCGTTCCCGCGCCTGGTGAACAAGAGCCTCAACTTCATCGTGCAACTGGAAGGCACCGACGCTTTCGGCCGCGATTCCGGCCTGGCGATCGTTCCTGCGCCGCGCATCCTGCCGCGCATCATCCGGTTGCCGGAAGACGTGTGCGATGGCGGCGACAACTACGTGCTGCTGTCCTCGATCATCCACGCCCACGCGGACGATCTTTTCCCGGGCATGCGCGTGCTCGGCTCCTATCAGTTCCGGCTCACCCGTAACGCAGACCTCACCATCGATCCGGAAGACGTCGAAGACCTTGCGCGCACGCTGCGTGGCGAGCTGTTCTCGCGCCGCTACGGCGACGCCGTACGCCTCGAGGTAGCCGATAACTGCCCGAAACCGCTGGTCGACTACCTGCTGAAGCAATATGCGCTGGAAGCCGACGCGCTATACGAAGTGAACGGGCCGGTGAACCTTGCCCGCCTGTTCGAGATGACCCTGCAGCCGGCCTATGCGCGCCTCCAGTTCCCGTCATTCGTGCCCGCGTTGCCCAAGGCGCTGGCCGAAGCCGAGGATATGTTCACGGTGATCGGCAAGCAGGACATCCTGCTTTACCACCCGTTCGAATCCTTCTCGCCCGTGGTCGACTTCCTGCGCCAGGCGGCGAAGGATCCGCAGGTGCTGACGATCAAGCAGACCCTGTACCGCAGCGGCGCCAACTCCGAGATCGTCGACGCGCTGGTGGAAGCGGCACGGGCAGGCAAGGAGGTGACGGCGGTGGTGGAACTGCGCGCCCGGTTCGACGAGGAATCCAACCTGAGCCTCGCCTCGCGCCTGCAGCAGGCCGGCGCCGTGGTGACCTACGGTGTGGTGGGGGTGAAGACGCACGCCAAGCTGATGCTCGTGCAGCGTCGCGAGAACGGCAAGCTGGTGAGCTACGCCCACCTGGGCACCGGCAACTATCACTCGGGCAATGCGCGCCTCTATACCGATTACAGCCTGCTGACGTCCGACGAGGCGCTGTGCGACGACGTGCATCGCCTGTTCCGCCTGCTCACGGGCATGGGCAAGGCGCTGAAGATGAAGCGCATGCTCTATGCGCCCTTCACCCTGAAAAAGGGACTGCTCGACCTGATTGCCCGCGAGGCGGCCCATGCCGTGGCCGGCAAGAAGGCCGAGATCGTCTGCAAGATCAATGCGATCACCGATCCCAAGGTCATCCGCGCGCTCTACCGCGCCAGCCAGGCCGGCGTGAAGATCGACCTGATCGTGCGCGGCATGTGCAGCCTGCGCCCCGGCATCCCCGGCGTTTCGCAGAACATCCGCGTGCGTTCCGTCGTCGGCCGCTTCCTTGAACACAGCCGGGTGTACTGGTTCCTCAACGACGGCGAGCCCGACCTCTTCCTGGCCAGCGCCGACCTGATGGAGCGCAACCTGGAGCGCCGCGTGGAGACCTGCTTCCCCATCGAGGGCAAGAAGCTGCGCCAGCGGATCCGGCGGGAGCTCGAGCTTTACCTCACCGATAATCATTCGGCCTGGGTCCAGCAGCCCGACGGGGGTTACACCCTGCTCCAGCCGCAGTCCGGCCAGGCCGTCCGGGACGCTCAGACCCAGCTGCTGGAACGATTTGGCGGCATAGCGGCCCCCGGTATCTCCTGACGCCCTAACTTTCACCCACCCCCAACGGCCAAGGCGACATCCTGTTGCAGGCAAGGCACAATGGCCTTGCTGTTAAAGGGGGAGACGGGCTTTCTCTCGAAACGCTTCCGGATCCACACCGCGCACCGGGCAGGTGCGCCGTACGCTTGTCGCGGGTATCGGGAATGCGTTTCTGCAACCGGCAGCGCGGGTGGATGCTTCGTCTCCTGCAGGCGACCCTACTCTGTGGGCTGTGTTTCGCGGGCGCCGCCGGCGCCACCGCGCTCATGGCCAATATGCGCGACGTGCGGACGGGCGAGCAGCCGACGGACGTCCTGGCAGAGGCGGCCCAGCGCCCTTTCCCCTCCTTCGACCCCACCCGCCTGCAGATTCTTCCCAATTCGCCCAGCGGTAGCTGGGTGGTCGTGCGTACCCCGCCTCCCTGGACCAGCGGAGAGCGGGTCCTCAGCATCCGCCATCCGGGCATGGGCGCGGTCTCGCTGTACGACGGAAACACCCTGATCGCCACCACGTCGCTGGAAGACTTCGGGCCGCCGCTGCACGGCCACGGGCGCCTGATCTTCAATGTTCCCGCTTCCGTTCCCGCCTCCCGGCCACTCCTGCTCAAGTTCGAAGGTTCCTCGGCGCCATCGGGCGCGGTGACCATCTCGATGGATTCCTGGCCCGACTACCTCCGCGAGGATGGAAGCTGGATGGTATTCGCTGCCGGTTCGTTCGCCGTGATGATGACGATGGCGCTGATGGCGTTCTGCTTCGCCCTCATGCTGCGCGATATGACCTTCGGCTGGTACACGGCCTATCTGGTCTGCTACGCCCTCATCCAGGGACTGCGCTCCGGATTCGTCTTCCACCCCCTGGAACTGGAGTCGCTGGCGGGGATGGCGGACAGCCTTGGCGCCGCTGTCACGGCGTTGTCCGTGTCCTTCGCGGCGCTCTTCATGCTTCGTTTCGCCCGCGTCGACGAATACGTACCCCTGCTACGCACGCCCGTGCTGTCGTTCGCGGTGGTGATGCCCCTGCTTGTCATCCTGCGCGCTACCGGCCTCAGTGTCCTGGTGGGCATGGCGCAGTTGCTGCTGCAGCCGCTCGTGCTGCTCGGCGCCCTCCTGTTGCTCGTGGCAGGTGCGTTGGCTGCGGCGCGCGGTTCGCGGCATGCCTGGTTCTTCCTCGCCGGCTGGACGCCCCTGCTGATCCTCACCGCACTCTGCGGGGCACAGCAGCAGGGCATGCTTGCAGGTGCCCCATGGCTGCCGGATGCGGCCATCGCCATGGGGGCCTTCGAGGCCATCGTACTGTCCATCGGGCTTTCGGACCGTGCCCTCACCATCCGCCACGATCGCGACCGCGCGCGCCAGCTGGCCGACAGCGATCCGCTCACCGGCCTGCTCAACCGCCGTGCCTGGACCGAAGCGGCACTGGAGGTCCTGGATCAGGGACTTGCGCGTCCGGTGGCGGTGCTGTTCTTCGACCTCGACCACTTCAAGGCACTCAACGATCGCCACGGCCATGCGGCGGGCGACGAGGCCCTCGTGGCCGTGGCCGCCGCGCTCCGCCAGGAGCTTCGCCCCTCGGACCTGGTCGGACGCTATGGCGGCGAGGAATTCGTAGCGTTGCTGCAGGGCGTGGAAAGGGAAAACGCGATGATCATCGCCACGCGCCTGTGCCGCCGCGTGCATCGGCTCGAGGTGCACGTAAGCACGACGGATATGCTCACCGTATCGATCGGCGTGGCCATGCGCACGCCGGCCGACACGATGCAGTCGCTGGTGGAGCGTGCGGACGCGGCGATGTATTCGGCGAAGCTGGCCGGGCGCAACCGCGCCACGTGCGCGGGCCATGTGGGCCCGGTGCTGGTCCGCCGCTCGGACGTCAGGTAGGAGCGCGCCCTGCGCGCGACAGCTTTTCGCGAAGAGCAGCAGGTCCTGTAGTTCACGGCCCCAAAAGCTGTCGCGCGCAGGGCGCGCTCCTACACCAGTTCGGATGCGGCCGTGACGATGTCGTCGACGCCCGGAAGAACGAGAAACGCAGCGCCAGCCAGCGGCGTGAATGTGTCGGCACCGACCACGCGACGTAGCGGCAGGTGTCCAAGGCCGGCCTCGACGATGGCGGTGATAATGCCTTCGCCCACGCCCGCGCTCTTGCGGCCCTCATCCACCACCAGGATGCGTTTCGCCGTTGCGGCCTGCTTCGCGATGAAAGCGTCGTTGAGCGGCACCAGCCAGCGCAGGTCCACTACACGCACCTTCCAGCCACGCTCCGCTTCGATGCGGCGGGCGGCGCGCAGGCTCATCGGCACGCCGTTGCCGAAGGTGAAGACCACCAGGTCATCGGCACCTTCGTCGTAGACGCGGCCCTCGCCCAGCTCCATCGCCTCGCCCGGCGCCGGATAGCCGAACTGCCACCGGCCGTCACCGGCCTCGTACAAGTCCTTGGTCATGTACAGCGCGATCGGCTCCAGGAAGGCCGTCACGCGACCGTCCACCTTCGCCAGCGCAGCGAGCGTCCGCAGCATGGTCGCCGCATCGTCGCCGCGACTTGGGCAACCCACCACGAGGCCGGGGATGTCGCGCAGCGCGGCGATCGAATTGTCGTTGTGGAAATGCCCGCCGAAGCCGCGCTGGTAACCCAGCGACGCCACGCGCATCAGCATCGGATTGCGGTACTGCCCGTTGGAGAAGAACTGCAGCGAAGCGGCCTCGCCACGAATCTGGTCGCAGGCGTTGTGGAAGTACGCGAGGTACTGGATCTCGGGGATGGGCAGCATGCCCATGTTGGCGTAACCCTGGGCCAGGCCAAGGATCATCGTCTCGTCGAGCAGCGTGTTGAACACGCGCGTGTTGCGGAACGCCTTGTGCAGGCCCTTGGTGACCGTATAAACACCGCCCTTCTGCGCCACGTCCTCGCCGAAGAGCAGGCTCTCCGGGTACTTGGCCATGAGGTCGTGCAGCGCCTGGCCGATCTGGATGGCGAGATGGCGCGGCGGCTGCCTTTCCGGAAGCTTTTCCGCGCCGCCGAAGACGCGCTCGCGTTCGGTCGCGTCGCCTGCACGCGCGGCTTCGGCACGTACCGCATCGGGCGTGTACGGCGCCAGAGGCGCCATCACGTCTTCCAGCCTGGTCAGGCGCGGCCGGCTGCCAGCGTCTTCCGCAGCCTCGTAGCAACGCTTGCGGGTGGACTCGTACAGATCCATCAAGCCTTCGCGATCGTAGAGGCCCGAAGCGAGCGCGATCGCCGCGCTGCGCAGTAGCGGATCGGTGGCCTCCAGCGCGACGAGTTCCTCCACGGAACGCCATTCGATCTCGAAGTCGGTACCTGCATGGCCCATGATGCGCGTGGTGCCGAGATGCAGGAAGGTCGGCCGGCGCGTGTTCCGGCAATGCTCCACCGCGCGCTGCACGTCCGCGTAGCCGCCGGCGAGGTCGAGGCCGTCGGCATGGAAATAGTCGAGGCCCGGACGATGGCGGAAGTTGTTCGCCACCCAGCCGCCGGGTGTCTTCACCGAGATACCGATGCCATTGTCCTCGCAGACGAAGAGCACTGGCGCCGGCAGCTTCTGGTAAGCCGTCCACGCGGCAGCATTGAAGGCCGTCTGCGCGGTGGCGTGGTTCGAGGACGCATCACCGAACGAGCAGACGGCGATGGCATCTTCCGGTATCGGCAAGGCGTGGCCGATACGACGAGCCTGCTCGATGGCGATGGCCGTGCCCAGCGCTTTCGGAAGGTGCGAGGCGATCGTCGAGGTCTGCGGCAGCACCCACAACGGCTTGCTGCCCCACACCTTGTGTCGGCCGCCCGACGCGGGATCCTCGCTGCTCGCGGCGAACGAAAGCGCCGAATCCATGACGGGATCCATGCCCGGAAGCTTGCGGAAACGTTCCGCCATGAAGCCGCCGCTGCGGTAGTGCAGGAACGCAGGATCGGTGTGCCGCGTAAGGCGGGCGACCATCGCGTTGCCTTCGTGGCCGGATGAACCGATGGTGTAGAACACCTTGTTCTGCACCCGCAACACGCGCGCCATCAGGTCGAGGTGACGGCTGATCAGCTGCGATTCCAGCAGGTCGCGGAAGCCGCGCGCATCCAGCGCGCTGCCCGGCAGCACCGGTTCGTCCTCACGCGGCGCGCGGGCGATATCGCCCCGCCATGAGTTCACGAACTCGGCGAAGTTATGGTCGACGATCTCGGCGCGGTTGAAGCCCTTGTGGCGGGCGGCGATGGGTTGCGTGACGGACATGCGAACCTCAGAACGCGTTGATGCCGGTGAGTTCGCGACCGACCACCAGCTGATGGACGGTTTCGGTGCCTTCATAGGTGATGACGGATTCGAGGTTCAGCGCATGACGGATCGCCGAATGTTCGGTGGTGATGCCGGCGCCGCCGAGGATGTCGCGGCATTCGCGCGCGATGTCCAGCGCCATGCGCACGTTGTTCCATTTCGCCAGCGACACCTGGGTGGGCTGCAGGCGACCAGCATCCTTCAGCCGGCCCAGCTGCAGCGAAAGCAGTTGCGCGGTGGTGATACGGCGGGCCATGTCGGCCAGTTTCAGCTGCACCGCCTGGTTGGCCGCGAGCGGGCGGCCGAAGAGCACGCGCTGCGCGGTGTAATCGAGCACTTCCTTGAGGCACGCCTGCGCCGCGCCGATGGGGCCCCAGGTAATGCCGTAGCGGGCCTGGTTGAGGCAACCCAGTGGGCCTTTCAGGCCCTTCACGTTCGGCAGGCGGGCGCTGTCCGGCAGGCGCACGTCGTCGAAGAACAGCGCCGAGGTGACCGAGGCGCGCAGGCTCATCTTCTTGTGCACCTCCTGCGCGGCGAAGCCCTTCGTGTCCGTCGGGACGACGAAGCCCTGGATGCCGTCGTCGGTCTGCGCCCACACGATGGCGATGTGGGCGAGGTTGCCGTTGGTGATCCACATCTTGGCACCGTTGATCACCCAGTCGCCGCCGTCCTTGCGCGCGACCGTCTTCATGTTCGCCGGATCGGAGCCGCCGTGTGGCTCGGTGAGGCCGAAGCAGCCGATGATCTCGGCCGCGGCCATCCGCGGCAGGTATTCGCGCTTCTGCTCTTCCGAGCCGTAGGCGAAGATCGGGTACATGCACAGCGAACTCTGCACGGAGGCGAAGCTGCGCAGGCCGGAATCCCCGCGCTCCAGTTCCTGGCAGATGAGGCCGTAGCTCACGCCGTTCATGCCGGCGCAGCCGTATTCCTCAGGCAGCGTGGCCCCGAGCAGACCCAGCGAGGCGATCTCGGAGACCAGTTCGGATGGGAAGCGGCCCTGGTCGAAGGCGTCACCGATGATCGGCAGGACCTTTTCGTCGACGAAGCGGCCAACGGCGTCCTGCACGGCGCGCTCCTCGTCGGTGAGCAGCGAACGGACGTCGTAGAGATCGAGCGGGTCGAGACGGTGGGCCATGCGGGGACTCGTACTTGGTCAGCCGGAAAGCTCGTGATTGTAGCCACGGGCCGTCGTCCGGTCATGGCGGGGCGCAACAATCCATGTCACCGGGCGGTCCCATAATGGACCCTCCCCACCGCCGGATCCCTCCCATGTTCAAAGGCGTATTCCTGGGTTTCGCCTGCTACGCCGCCTATGCGTGGAGCGATGCCTTCGTGAAGTCGCTCGAAGGCAGCCTGCCGGCCTATGAGGCGGTCTTCTTCGGGGCGGTCCTGGCCATGGCGGCCCTGCCGTTCCTGAAGAAGCCCGGGGATCGGTGGAGCGAAGCGGTGGTGTCGAAACTACCCGGACTCTGGCTCCTGCGGGCCGTGGCGGGCGCTATCGGTAACGTGACCGCGGTCATGGCCTTCACCGCCCTGCCGATGGCCGAAGCCTTTTCACTGATCTTCCTGCTGCCGATCTTCGTAACCATCCTCTCTGTGGTGTTCCTGCGCGAGCATGTGGGCTGGCGGCGCTGGTCGGCCGTGATCGTCGGCTTCCTGGGCGTGCTGGTGGTGTTGCGCCCCGGCTTCCGCCATCTCGGCACCGGGCATGGGGCCGCCATCGTGTGTGGCCTTGCCGGCGCCTTGTCGATCGTCGCGCTGCGCATGGCCGGGGCCACGGAGAAGCGCATCACCCTGTACGGCGCGGGGGTTGTCGGTCCGATGGTGGCGGGCTTCATCATGATGCTGCCGCACTTCGCCTGGCCCGACGCGCACCAGTGGCTCCTGCTGCTGGGCTACGGGCTGTTCGCCGCGGCCGGTGCCGTGCTGCTGATGCTGGCGACGCAACATGCGCCGGCCAACCGGGTCGCGCCCACGCAGTACAGCCAGATGCTATGGGCGATCCTGTTCGGCTACCTGCTGTTCCACGACCACCTGGACTGGCCGATGCTGATCGGCATCGCGATGATCCTAGGGGCGGGGCTCTTCACCTTCGTGCGCGAGGAGAAGAAGACCCAGTGGTGGCGGTGGACCAATATCGTTTGACCCATGGACTTCTTGATCGTCGGCCATGAGCTTCTTGATCGCCTGGCCATGAGCTTCTTGATCGCCTGGCCATGGGCTTCTTGATCGCCTGGCCATGGGCCTTTCGTAGGAGCGCGCCCTGCGCGCGACATCTTTTCGCGCCGGTCCCCGGGCCGGCGCGCCAGCTCCGGGTCATGGCCTCAAAACATGTCGCGCGCAGGGCGCGCTCCTACAGGTTCGAGGGCCGTGGTGTGTCGGGAATCTTCGTGACGTCGCGGAGGTGCGGCGATCAGGGATTCGAGACGCCGTGGGGGACGTGGCCGGTGGCCACGTGCTTGCGGGCCGATTCGACGTTGGCCGGGGAATCGTCGAAGAAGATGTCCGCGCCGAAGGCATCCAGGAACGGACCCTTGTCGCGGCCACCAAGGAACAGCGCCTCGTCGATGCGCACGCCCCAGCGGCGCAGCGTGAGGATCACGCGCTTGTGCGCCGGCGCGGAACGGGCCGTGACCAGTGCCGTGCGAATGGGCGACGTCTCGGCGGGGAACGCCGCCTGCAACCGGTGCAGCGCGGCCAGGAAGCCGCGGAATGGCCCACCCGACAAAGGCTCGGCCCAGCGTTCCGACTCGTTGCGGTGGAAGGCGTCGAGGCCCTGCTCTTTCGACACCCGCTCGCCTTCGTCGCCGAAGATCACGGCGTCGCCGTCAAAGGCGATGCGGAGTTGCTCGCTGGACCGCTGTGGTGCGGTGGACGGCAGGATCGTGGCCGCCGCCACGCCGGCGCGCAGCGCGCGGCCCACGTCCTCGGCGTTGGCGGAAAGGAAAAGATCGGCACGGAACGGGGCGATGTAATCGGATGTGGGCGCGCCACTGGTGAACGCAGCGCGCGAGATGCCCAGTTTGTAGTGCTGGATCGCATTGAAGATGCGCAGACCCGTGTCGCCCGAGTTACGCGACAGCAGTATCACCTCCACGGCCGGCACATCGCCCGACAACGCGTTCAGCCCGAGCAGCTTCTGTACCAGTGGAAACGCCACACCCGGCTCCAGCAGATCGTTTTCATGCTCGATCTGATAGGCGCGGTAGGCGTCGAGGCCTTCGCGCTCGAACAGCCCGTGGCTGTCGCCCATGTCGAACAGCGCGCGCGAAGAAATGGCGACCACGAGCCGGTTGTCGCTCACGGACGACGACGCGTGCGCACCCTGCGTCGCGTCGGTACCGTCTTCGGGGACGGTCCGGGCCTCACCGGAACCCTTCGCGCGGCTATGGTCGGGATCGTTCATGGGGCGAACTGCTCGTCAAGGATGCGTTGCTGCAGGTTGTGCTCGGGGTCGAACAGCAGACGAACGGCATTACGCCGCGACTGCCTGATCTCGACGGTGCGGACGTCGCGCACTTCGTGGAAGTCCGCGGTGGCGCTGATCGGCCGCTTGTTCGGGTCTTTCGTGTCGAAGCCCACCTTCGTCGCATGCGGAAGGATGGCGCCGCGCCAGCGCCTCGGGCGGAACGGGCTGATCGGCGTGAGTGCCAGAACGTTGGCGTCCAGCGGCAGGATGGGGCCGTGCGCGGACAGGTTATAGGCGGTGGAACCGGCAGGTGTGCAGACGAGGATGCCATCGCAGACCAGTTCGTCGAGCTTTACCTCGCCGTTGAGGCGGACCTGCAGGTGAGCCGCCTGGTTGCTTTGGCGCAACAGCGCCACTTCATTGAACGCAAGCGCACGATGCTCCACGCCATCGCAGCAGATGCAGTGCATTTCCAGCGGATGCAGCACGGCCGGATGCGCCTTCTCGATACGCTCGGGAAGATGGTCCACGTCATGCTGGTTCATGAGGAAACCGAGACGCCCGAGCTTCATGCCGTAGAACGGCACACCGAGGGTCCTGTGCGCATGCAGGGTGCGCAGCATGAAGCCGTCGCCACCCAGCGACACGATGATGTCGGCCTCGCCAGGCTCAAAGCCGTCGTAGCGCTTGATCAGGGCGGCACGGGCGCGTTGGGCAACTTCGGTTTCGCTGGCGACGAAGGCTAGGCGCATGGGGAATGGGGCATCCGGGTCCAACCGGGAGCTTAGTCCCTAAGGCGGTGCGCCGGATAGGCCAGTTGTAGGAGCGCGCCCTGCGCGCGACAGCTTTTCGCCTCAGTCCTGAAGCTAGCGCGCCAACTCCAGGGCACGGCCTCAAAAGCTGTCGCGCGCAGGGCGCGCTCCTACGGGACCGGGCAGGCGGATCTTCCGCCTGCCGTATTCCTCAGACCGGAATCTGCGCCAACTGGGCCAGGCGGCGGACGGCGACCGAAGCGATCGGGTAGTCCGCGTTCTGGGTGAGGATTTCCGCAAGCATGGCGCGGGTGTACTTCAGCGTGGCGTCATCCCGATCCAGCCAGGCCTTGACCGGGCTGATGTCGGTGCGGTCGCCCGCGACGCTGAGCACTTGCAGGGCAAGGGCGCGGTGCTGGGCGTTGAGCTCGTCCAGCAACGAACCCCGGGCCTGCGCGTGCCATGCGCCTTCCACCGGGAGGGCTTCGATCTGGCCGCGGAGCCAGTCCAGATCGAGCGCCTCGCCCAGTTCATAGAACACCGTGGCGACGGTGGCGATGCCCTTGCCGCTCTGCTTCGACACTTCAACCATGTCGAGCGCAGAGCGCAACACCGGAATGCGGGCGAGGCGGACGGACAGCGTGTTCGGCGCGCCCAGTCCTTCCCACTTTTCCTGGCTGGCGGCAAAGTCGCCGCGGCCCGTGTCGGTGAGCGCATCAGGCAGCGCCTCGCGCAGCGCGGTGACTTCGCTGGCGTAACGGTCCACGTTGGCTGCGATATCCAGCGAACCGCCCGGACGGTTGAGCAGCCAGCGGGTAAGGTGGCGCAGCAGCGACCAGATCTGCAGGATCGCGTCGATCTGCGTGTCCTCGGCCACCGTGCCGTCCAGCGCCTCGATCTCGGCCCATAGGTCGCGGGCATCCAGGATCTCGCGCGCTGCCGTGTAGGCCTTGGCGATGGACGCCGGACCGTGGCCTGTATCCTCCTGCATGCGCATCATGAAGGTGGCGCCCATGCGGTTGATCGTCGAGTTGGTCACCGCCGTGGCGATGATCTCGCGCTTCAGGCGATGGCGTTGCATGTGCCCGGCGTACTTCTCGTGCAGCGGCACGGGGAAGTAGCGCACCAGTTCGCGCGACAGGTACGGATCTTCCGGCACGTCCGATTCCAGCAGCTGCTGGAACAGCCGGATCTTGTCGTAGGAGAGCAGCACCGACAGTTCCGGACGGGTCATGCCCTGGCCGCGCTGCTTCCGCTCGGACAGTTCGGCGGCCGTCGGCAGCGACTCCACCTGGCGATCGAGCAGGCCCTCGGCTTCCAGCGTACCGATGAAGTGGGCCATGGAGCCCAGGCGGCGCACCGACTGGTGCTCCATCATCGTGATGGCCTGGTTCTGCCGGTAGTTGTCCCACAGCACGAGGCGCGCCACTTCGTCGGTCATCTCCGCCAGCTGGCGGTTGCGGCCTTCGAAGCTGAGCTCGCCGCGCTGCACCGCGTCGTTGAGCAGGATCTTGATGTTCACCTCGTGGTCGGAGGTGTCCACGCCCGCGGAATTGTCGATGAAGTCGGTGTTCAGCAGCACGCCGGCCTGGCCGGCCTCGATACGGCCCTTCTGGGTCATGCCGAGGTTGCCACCCTCGCCCACCACCTTGCAGCGCAACTCGTTGCCATTTACGCGCAGCGCGTTGTTGGCGCGATCGCCGGCATCGGCATGCGTCTCGCTGGTGGCCTTCACGTAAGTGCCGATACCGCCGTTCCACAGCAGGTCCACCGGGGCCTTCAGGATCGCCGAAAGCAGATCGCTCGGCGCCACGTGGGCGACGTCGGCGCGGATAGCGAGCGCGGCGCGCACTTCAGGCGACACCGGAATCGACTTGGCGCTGCGCGGATACACGCCACCACCGGCCGAGATCAGCGACTTGTCGTAGTCGTCCCACGAGGAGCGCGGCAGCGCGAACATGCGCTGGCGTTCCGCGAACGACGTCGCCGCATCCGGGTTCGGATCGAGGAACACATGGCGATGGTCGAAGGCGGCCAGCAGGCGGATGTGCCCGGAGAGCAGCATGCCGTTGCCGAACACATCGCCGGACATGTCGCCCACGCCCACGACGGTGAAGTCCTGCGTCTGTGAATCGCGGCCCATCGCGCGGAAGTGGCGCTTCACCGACTCCCAGGCACCCTTGGCGGTGATGCCCATGCCCTTGTGGTCGTAACCGTAGGAGCCGCCGGAGGCGAAGGCATCGTCGAGCCAGAAGCCGTGCTCGGTGGAGATGGCATTGGCGATATCGGAGAACGTGGCCGTGCCCTTGTCCGCCGCGACCACGAGGTACGGATCGTCCTCGTCATGGCGAACCACGTCGTGCGGCGCCACCACCTTGCCTTCCACGAGGTTGTCGGTGATGTCGAGCAGGCCATTGATGAACATGCGGTAGCAGGCGATGCCTTCGGCCAGCTGTGCGTCGCGGTCGCCGCCCACCGGCGGGCGCTTCACGAAGAAGCCGCCCTTCGAACCGACCGGGACGATGACGGTGTTCTTCACCATCTGCGCCTTCACGAGACCCAGCACTTCCGTACGGAAATCCTCGCGTCGATCAGACCAGCGCAGGCCGCCACGGGCCACGGAACCGAAGCGAAGGTGGATGCCCTCGACGCGGGGCGCGCAGACGAATATCTCACGGAACGGCACCGGCTTGGCCAGGTCCGGCACGCGGTGCGAATCGAACTTGAAGCTGAGGTACGGGCGGAACGCGCCGTCCCAGGCCTGGAAGAAGTTCGTGCGCAAGGTGGCGTACACCAGCGCGATGAAGCTGCGCAGGATGCGGTCTTCATCGAGGCTGGACACGTTGTCCAGGAGCGCGTTGATCGCCTCCTCCACCGCGGTGACCTGTTCGGAGCGCGGAAGGCCGAGCGCGGACACGAGGTTGCCGATGAGGCCCGGATGCGCGGCGAGTACCTCCGCGTCCATGAGCGCGTGCATCTCGTGCGAAAGCATGCTCTCCGCGCGCTCGCGCTCGGCTCCGTCGAGGCTCTCGCGGCGCGGGTCGAAGCGTGCGTTGAACAATTCGATGATGAGGCCGGCGATGGCGGGATAGCGATTCAGCGCGTCTTCCATGTACGCCTGCGAGAACGCCACGCCGGTCTGCAGCAGGTACTTGCAGTAGCTGCGCAGCACCGCGACCTGGCGCCAGCCGAGCTTCGCACCGAGGACGAGGCGGTTGAAGCCGTCGTTCTCCGCGCTGCCGCGCCAGATGTGCTCGAACGCGTCTTCGAAGATCGCGCCGACCTGCTTCACCTCGAACACGAGGCGGCCCACCGGCTGCACCTCGAAGTCCTGTACGAACAGGCGGCCCTCGCCGAGCTTCACCGCGTACATGTGCTCGGTGAGCACACGGAGGCCGAGGTTCTCGAGCTGCGGCATCACCTCGGAAAGCGCAATGTCGGAGCCGGAACGGTAGACCTTGAAGCGCAGTTCCTCCGGACGATGCGGCGGATGGTAGAACGACATGCTGATGGCGTCGGGGCCGTCCAGGCCGGCCAGCGCCCTCACGTCGGCGGCGGCGACCTCGGGCGACACCTCGTCCACGTAGCCGGCCGGAAGCGACTTGCCGTAGCGGTTGGCGAGGATGATGCCTTGCTGTTCGCCGGCCAGTTCGATCAGGCGGTCGCGCAGATCGTCGTACCAATTGCGCGCGATCGACACGATCTTCGCCTCGATGGCGGCCGCGTCGTAGACCGGGTGGTCGCCGATGCGTGGGCGTACCACCACGTGCAGGCGGACCAGGGCGGCCTCGCCCATCAGCACGGCGGAATCGAGGTGCTCGCCATGGAAGGCGTCGCGCAGAACGTTCTCCACACGCTCGCGCACGCTGGTGTTGAAGCGATCGCGCGGGATGTAAACCAGGCAGGAGAAGAACCGGCCGTAACTGTCGCGGCGGATGAACAGGCGGCTGCGCGTGCGCTGGGCCAGCTCAAGGAGGCCCATGGAGAGCGCGAAGAGTTCGTCGGTGCTGCACTGGAACAGCTCGTCGCGCGGCAACGTATCGAGTATGTGGCGCAGGGCCTTGCCCGAATGTGAGTCGCGCTTCAGGCCCGAGCGCTTCATCACCGCCTCGCACTTGTCGCGCACCAACGGCACGTGCTGCGGATGGGCCATGTAGGCATTCGAGGAGAACAGGCCGAGGAAGCGCTGCTCGGCGCTCGGGCGGCCCTGTGCGTCGAACTTGAGCACGCCCACGTAATCCATGTAGCCCGGGCGATGGATCGGCGAACGGGCATTGGTCTTGGTAAGGATGATGGCATCGGTGGCACCCGAGCGCGGCAATTCGCTGGCCACCAGGGTGCGCAGCGAACGCGGCGCCACCGAGCGCTCGGCACCGCGCAGGATGCCAAGGCCGGACCCTTCCACGGCCTTCAGCACCTGGTCGCCCGCGTCGGCGGCCACTTCGTATTCGCGGTAGCCCATGAAAGTGAAGTGATCGTCCGCCACCCAACGCAGGAACTCGGTGGCTTCGCTCACCTCCTCGGCCGTGTAGGGCAGCGAGCGCTTGCCGAGTTCGTCGGCGACCTCGACCATCTTGTCGCGCATCGCGCGCCAGTCGCCCACGGCCTCGCGCACGTCGGCCAGCGCGGCCTCGACATTTGCTTGCAGCGTCTCGAGTTCGGTCTCGTCGATGCGATCGATTTCGAAGCGCATGACCGACTCGGTCTTCTCGCCCGCGCCTATCGACTCGAGCACGCCGGACGCCGAGCGCACCACCGGCACCACCGGGTGGATAGTCGCGTGGATCTCCGCGTGCGCCGCGGCGACCATGGATACCGTGTCCACGAGGAACGGCATGTCGTCGGTCACGACTTCCACCACCGCGCGGGTACCGGAGACGCCGGGGTTGTACACCCGCACCTTGGCCCTGCCCGGCGTCCGCTCACGCGCGAAGACGAGCAGGTCTGCGATCAGCGCGGCCCAACGCTCCGGCGCGTGCAGCGCGCAGTCGGCGGGGGCGATCCGCTCGAAGAAGGCCTCGATAAAAAAGCGCGCCTCGTTGAGGCGCTCCGCGGGGTAGTCGAGCTTTTTCAGTTCATCGAAGACAACGGCGTGGAATGGGCCGTTTTCGGCAGCGCGAATCGCATTCATGGGCGGATTATCGATGTGGGGAGGACGGAAATCCGTGAAAGCATAGCTCCCACCGGCGTCATGTAGCCACACCGGCAGGCGTCGTTCGTTGGCGTTTTTTCACTGCGATGCCGCATGGCCGTCGGCGCGTCGTGAAATTGAGTCGGCACTAACGGATAGCAAGGATGTGTGCATCGCAGCAATTCGCGTGCGAATGTGTAAACGCCCCGTTGACGCTGGGCAGCCTGAGATTCTAAACTGGACGGTATACTTACGTGTTGAATCAAGCCACGATGGCGCTGGGTATCGGCAGCGTCACGGGCGTCCTGTAAGTGCACGCGAGAGGCCGAAACGCACGGGACGGGTGGCTAGGCACGCGGTAACCGTATCCACGCATGCGAGCGGCATCATCCCGGTGCGGTAGCGCGATCGAACAAGAAACCTGGAAAAGGAACGAAGTTCTCATGAATCCCCTGCCCTTGCGCTCGACCCTGCTGGCCTTCGGCCTCGCCGCGGCGCTTGCCGCCTGCCATAAGCAGGAAGCTCCACAGCAGCCGCCTCCGCCGGAAGTCGGTGTCATCACGGTCCAGCCCCAGGATGCGCCGCTCGTCCAGGACCAGGTCGGCCGCCTCTCCGCCTATCGCACGGCCGACGTGCGTGCCCGCGTGCCCGGCATCCTGCTGCATCGGCTGTACGGGGAAGGTACGGACGTGAAGGCGGGCCAGAAGCTGTTCCAGATCGATCCGCAGCCGCTCAAGGCCGAGCTGGATGCCCAGCTGGCCAACCTCGCCTCCACCCGCGCCACGGCCGTCAACGCCAAGTCGCAGGCGGATCGCGCGCGCGGCCTGATCGGCAAGAACTACGTGTCCCGCCAGGACCTCGACACCGCCGAGGCCAACGAGCGCACGGCGAACGCGGCGGTCAAGCAGGCCCAGGCGAATGCCGAATCGGCACGGATCAACCTCGGCTTCACCGACGTGGTTTCGCCGATCGACGGCCGCGCCGGCCAGCAACAGGTCACCGAAGGCGCGCTAGTGGGCCAGGGCGACACCACCCTGCTCACCCGCGTCGACCAGATCGACAAGCTCTACGTGAACTTCAGCGTGTCGGTGTCTGACCTCGACGCGATGCGCCGCGCCGCCGCGGCCGGTGCGGCCACGCTGTCGCCGACGGACAAGGCCACCGTGCGCATCCAGCTGCCGGACGGCACCGACTTCGGCGAGGAAGGCACGCTCGATTTCTCCTCGGCCACGGTGAATCCGCAGACCGGCACGGTGAACCTGCGCGCGTTGCTCGACAATCCGGGCGAGCGCCTGCTCCCCGGCCAGTTCGTGACCGTCAAGGCCACCCTGGGCGACCTGCACAACGTCTATCTTGTGCCGCAGGCCGCCGTGCTGCGCGACGCCAACGACGCCTACGTGATGGTCGTCGGCGAGGGCCACGCCAAGAACCCGCAGACCGGTGCCGACACGACCGTGCCATCCGCCGCCATTCGCCGTCCGATCAAGGCCGATCGCCTCAGCGGCGCCAACTGGGTGGTCACGAGCGGCCTCAAGCCGGGTGACCAGATCATCGTCCAGGGCCTGCCGAAGGCGCGGGAGAACGCGCCCGTGAAGGCGTCCCCCGCCCAGGCCGCTCCTGCTGGCGCGGTGGCGGGTGGCCCCACGGCCGCCCCCGCCGGCAAGCAGTAAGGGAGTTTCGTCATGCCGAGTTTCTTCATCGACCGCCCCATCTTCGCCTGGGTGGTGGCGATCCTGATCAGCCTATGCGGCACGATCGCCCTGCTCAACATGGGTATCGAGTCGTATCCGAACATCGCCCCGCCGCAGGTCGTCGTCTCGGCGACCTATCCGGGCGCGAGCGCGGATACCACCGAGAAAACCGTGACGCAGGTCATCGAGCAGCAGCTGACAGGTATCGATCACCTGCTCTACTTCTCGTCCTCCTCCAGCTCCAGCGGCAACGCCCAGGTAACGCTGACCTTCGAGTCCGGTACCGACCCGGACATCGCCCAGGTGCAGGTGCAGAACAAGGTGGCGCTGGCAACACCGCGCCTGCCCTCGGAAGTGACCCAGCAGGGCGTCGTGGTGGCCAAGTCCAACCCCGACTTCCTGATGTTCATCGCGCTGACATCGTCGAATCCGGCGATCGACGGCGACCGCCTGACCGACATCGTGTCGTCGCAGGTGCTCGACCAGATCGCCCGCATTCCTGGCGTCGGCAGCACCCGACAGCTGGGTGCCGAGTACGCCATGCGCGTCTGGCTGAACCCGGACAAGCTGCGCGGCTACGGTCTGTCCGCCACCGACCTGCGTAGCGCCCTCAGCACGCAGAACGTGCAGTTCGCCGCGGGCTCCATCGGTACGGATCCGGCCGTGAACGGCCAGGGCTTCAGTGCCACGGTCTCCGCGGAGGGCCGCTTCACCACGCCTGAGCAGTTTTCCGAGATCATCCTGCGCGCGAACAACGACGGCACCGTGGTACGCCTGAAGGATGTCGCCCGCGTTGAGCTTGGCCCGCAGAGCTACGGCTTCAATGCGCAGTGGAATGGCACGGCCACCGGTTCGTTCGGCGTGCAGCTGCTGCCCGGCGCGAACGCGCTGGACGTGGCGAATGCCGTGCGCGCGAAGATGGACGAGCTGGCCAGGAGCTTCCCGGACGGCGTGACCTGGTTCGCCCCGTACGACACGACGAAGTTCGTGACCATCTCCATCGAGGAAGTGGTCCATACCCTCGTGGAGGCGGTCATCCTCGTCTTCCTCGTGATGCTGCTGTTCCTGCAGAACTTCCGCGCCACGATCATCCCGACCCTGGTCATCCCGGTGGCCCTGCTTGGCACCTTCCTGGGCCTGTCGCCACTGGGCTTCACGGTCAACCAGCTGACCCTGTTCGGCATGGTGCTCGCGATCGGCATCGTCGTGGACGACGCCATCGTGGTGATCGAGAACGTCGAACGCATCATGTCCGAGGAAGGACTGTCGCCGAAGGAAGCCACGCGAAAGGCGATGGGCCAGATCACCGGCGCCGTCATCGCGATCACCGTGGTGCTGGCGGCCGTGTTCGTCCCTTCGGCACTGCAGCCGGGCGCCTCGGGCATCATCTACAAGCAGTTCGCGCTGACGATCGCGGTGTCGATGGGCTTCTCGGCCTTCCTCGCCCTGTCGTTCACTCCGGCGCTGTGCGCGACGATCCTCCGGCACGAACCCGCCGAGAAGAAGAAGAACATCGTCTATCGCAAGTTCAACCAGCTGTTCGACTGGGTCACGCATACCTACTCCGGGCATGTCGGCAGTGCGGTGCGCCACGCGCCGCGCTGGATGGTGATCTTCGTCCTGATCGCGGTCGTCTGCGGCTTCCTCTTCGTCCGCCTGCCGACCAGCTTCGTGCCGGACGAGGACCAGGGTTACGCGCTGGCCATCGTGCAGTTGCCCCCGGGGTCCAGCCTTGCCCGCACCAAGAAGGTGATGGCCGAACAGCGCGCGATCCTCATGAAGGATGCGTCGGTGGACGGCATGTTCCAGATCTCCGGCTTCAGCTTCGTGGGCCAGGGCGAGAACGTGGGCATGACCTTCATCCGCCTGAAGGACTGGGGCGACCGCGAGCTCACTGCCACGCAGTTCATCCAGCAGGCGAACGGCAAGATGCAGGCCGTGCGCGATGCCACGATTTTCGTCGTCAACCTGCCGACGATCCGTGGCCTGTCGCAGTTCGGCGGTATCGACATGTACCTGCAGGCTCGTGCCGGCCAGAGCCGTCCTGACCTGACCGCCGCCCGCAACATGCTGCTGGGTGCCGCCGCGCAGAACAGCGCGCTGGTGGGTGTGCGTCCGAACACGCTGGAAGACGCACCGCTGCTGCAGCTGCACGTGGATCGTACCCAGGCACAGACGATGGGCCTCTCGGTCAGCGACATCTACACCGCCATCCAGCTCACGCTGGCACCGGTGTATGTCAACGACTTCTCCTACGAGGGGCGCGTGAAACGCGTGATGCTGCAGGCCGATGCGCCCTACCGCATGGGCACGGATGCGTTCTCGCACATCTTCACGCCGAGCATACTCGCCGCCGCATCGCCGGATACCTCGACGGATGGCTCGAACGTCGCCAGCACCACGTCGTCGGTCGACAATGCCATGATTCCGCTGTCCACCGTGGTGGACTCGAAGTGGATGATGGCGGCGCCGACGCTCAACCGCTACAACGGCTACTCCGCGGTGGAAATTGTCGGTAACCAGGCGCCGGGCTATTCCACCGGCCAAGCCATGAAGATCGTGGAAGGCATCGTCAACGACAAGCTGCCCAAG
The DNA here is from genome assembly GCF_036499525.1 of Luteibacter sp. Lineage (GTDB taxonomy): Bacteria > Pseudomonadota > Gammaproteobacteria > Xanthomonadales > Rhodanobacteraceae > Luteibacter. The sequence goes on from NZ_DASYDO010000069.1 coordinate 72,713, forward strand.
GGCTTCGGTTACGACTGGACCGGCCAGTCGTATCAGGAAATCCTCTCGGGCAACTCGTCGACGATGCTGCTGGCCTTGTCGGTGGTCATCGTGTTCCTCTGCCTTGCCGCCCTGTACGAGAGCTGGTCGATTCCGGTCTCGGTGCTGCTGGTGGTGCCGCTGGGTATCCTGGGCACGGTGGTGTTCTCGATGCTGCGTGGCTTGCCGAACGATATCTATTTCAAGATCGGCATGATCACCGTCATCGGCCTTGCGGCGAAGAACGCGATCCTGATCGTGGAATTCGCGGTGGAGCAGCAACAGAGGGGCACGACGCTCCGCGACGGCGTGGTCGAAGCGGCCCGTCTGCGACTGCGTCCGATCCTGATGACCTCGATGGCCTTCATCCTCGGCGTGTTCCCGCTGGCGATCTCCACCGGCGCGGGTGCGAACTCCCGGCATGCGATCGGTACCGGCGTCATCGGCGGCATGCTGTTCGCCACTTTCCTGGGCCTTCTGCTGATCCCGGTGTTCTACGTGTCGGTGCGCCGCATGCTGGGCGACAAGCTGGACGAGGTGTCGCAAACCATCCGCCAGGGCCATGGTCCCGACGATCGTCCGGACGGCGGCGGCCATGGGCCGCACGGCGGCGGCGATCCGCACGGCGGCAACCCGTCGACGAACGTCGGCCCCCACGCACCGAACGTCGGCGACGTGCCAGCCTTCGACTCGGACCCGCGACGGGGTACCGACCGCCCGTAACGACAGAAGCCCGGCGAAAGCCGGGCTTCTTCTTTGACCCTGGGAAAGATTTCACGGCGCCTCATGGCACGGGCGGCCTGTGTCGCTGGGGAGCTTAGCGCATCAGCGCAGGCCGGTCTCCGCGCGGGCGATGACCAGGCGCTGGATCTCGCTGGTGCCCTCGTAGATTTCCGTGATCTTCGCGTCGCGGAAATAGCGCTCCAGCGGCATTTCCTTCGAGTAGCCCATGCCGCCGTGGATCTGCACCGCCTGGTGGGTGATCCACATCGCCGCTTCCGACGCCACCAGCTTGGCCATCGAGGCCTCGGTGCCGAAACGGCCACCAGTCTTCTCGACCTGGCCCTTCGTCCATGCCGCGCGCAGCGTCAGCAGCAGGGCCGCGTCCAGCTTGCACTTCATGTCGGCGATCTTGGCCTGGGTCATCTGGAAGGTGCCGATCGGCTGGCCGAAGGCCTTGCGGTCGCGGGACCACTGCAGCGTGGCTTCATAGGCCGCGCGGGCGATGCCCACGGCCTGCGACGCGATGCCGATGCGGCCGGCGTCCAGCACGCCCATCGCGATGGAGAAGCCCTTGCCTTCCTCGCCCAGCAGGTCTTCCTTCGGGCAGACGTAATCGTGGAACTCGATCTCGCAGGTGGCCGAGGCGCGGATGCCGAGCTTCGGCTCCGTCTTGCCGGCCAGGAAGCCGTCACGACGGGTGTCGATGACGAAGGCCGACACCCCACGCGCGCCGATCCCCGGCGTGGTGACCGCGAACAGCACGATGTAACGCGCCACCGGGCCCGAGGTGATCCAGCTCTTCTTGCCGTTGATGACCCAGTCGCCGTCGGCGTTCTTCACCGCGCGGGTGTGCATGTTCGAGGCGTCCGAGCCCGACTGCGGCTCGGTGAGCGCGTAGGCGCCGATGGCGTCGCCCGAGGCGATGGCACGCACGTACTTCTGCTTCTGCTCTTCCGAGCCATTTTTCAGGATGCCGTTGCAGAACAGCGAATTGTTCACCGACATGATCGTCGACGTGGCTGCGTCGGCCGCCGCGATTTCCACCATCGCCAGCACGTAGGCCACCGGGTCCATGCCCGCACCGCCGTATTCTTCCGGCACTTCGATGCCCATCAGGCCCAGCTGGCCCATTTCGCGGATGTTCTCCAGCGGAAATTCGCCCCTGGCGTCGAATTCGGCGGCCACAGGGGCGATGCGCTTCTGCGCGAAATCACGGGCGATGGACTGGATCGACAGCTGGTCGTCGGTAAAGCGGAAATCCATGGGGTGTTCCTCTCGCCGGCCTGACGGGCGGCAATCGTGGGGTGGGGTGGAAACAAGCCCACCATTTTAACGGCCTTTCGACGCCTTGCCGCCGTGCACTGCAACATCCCGGCTTGACGGGCGCACGCGCGGGCCGCATCCTGCGTATCTCTATATCGCGATATAAGGATGTTGGATGGACCTGTCGACGGCCTCCACGGCGCTCCGGCTCCTGGCCGATCCCACCCGCGTCCGCCTCCTCGCCCTGCTCGATCGCGAGGAACTGACCGTGGCGGAACTGGCCGCCGTGCTGCACCTGGCCCAGCCGCGCGTGTCCACCCACCTTGCCAAACTCAAGGAAGCTGAGCTGGTGCGCGACCGCCGCGCGGGCGTATCCGCCTATTATCGGGCCAACGCCGAAGCCGATCCCACGCTCGCCGCCCTGGTTGCCTCCCTGCGCGACACCTTGAGCGACGCCCTGCTTCGCGAGGACGCCGAGCGCCTGCCCGCCGTGCTCGCCCAGCGCGCACGCGCCGAAGGGTGGGCCGACACTGTCGCGGGCGACATGGAACGCCATTATTCGCCGGGCCGCACCTGGGAAACCCTCGCCCGTTCGCTGCTCCAGCTGCTCGCCACCGGCGACGTGCTGGACATTGCTTCCGGCGACGGTGTCACCGCCGAGCTGCTTGCCCCGCATGCGCACTCCATCGTCTGCATCGACAGCTCGGACCGCGTGGTCGACGCGGCGCGCCAGCGCCTCTCCGGCTTTGCCAACGTCGAGGTCCGCACCGGTGATATGCATGCGCTGGACCTTCGCGACCATCAGTTCGACCTTGTCCTCCTCCTGCACGCCCTCACCTACGCGACGGATCCGCAGAAAGTGTTCGGCGAAGTCGCGCGCGTGCTGAAACCCGGTGGCCGCGTGCTCGCGTCGACCCTCGGCGAACACGACCACCGCGCCGTCGTGGAGCCCTTCGACCACCGCAACCTCGGCTTCAGCTGCGCCGGCCTCACGGACATGGCCAGGAACGCCGGGCTCGACGTGGTGAGTTGCGATCGCCTGAGTCGCGAGCGCCGCGCTCCGCATTTCGAAGTCATCAGCCTGCTTGCACGCAAGCCTTTCGTAGAGGATGCCCCATGAGCCAACTTCCCTGGCTTCACCCTGATCGTGTCGCCCTCATCCAGAAGGGTCTCGCCGAGCGCATCATGATCCTCGACGGTGGCATGGGCACCATGCTCCAGGGCCACAGGCTCGACGAGTCCGGTTATCGCGGGGAGCGCTTCGCCGGCGGTCACGACAGCACGCATGACCATGGCCACGACCATCCGGGCGAGTGCGACCTGAAAGGCAACAACGACCTGCTCCTGCTCAGCCAGCCGGAGATCATCCGCGGGGTGCACACCGCCTATCTGGAGGCCGGCGCGGACTTCGTCGAAACGAATACCTTCAACGCCACGCGCGTAAGCCAGGCGGATTACCACCTTGGGCACCTCGTGCCCGAACTGAACCGTGAAGGCGCCCGCATCGCGCGCGAAGCCTGCGATGCGATGACCGCACGCACACCCGACAGGCCGCGTTTCGTCATCGGCGTGCTCGGTCCGACCAGCCGCACGGCGTCGATCTCGCCCGACGTGAACGACCCGGGCTTTCGCAATGTCTCCTTCGAGGAACTGAAGACAAACTATATCGAGTCCGCCCGCGCCCTCATCGAAGGCGGCGCCGACACGATCATGGTCGAAACCATCTTCGACACGCTTAACGCGAAGGCCGCGCTGTTCGCCTTGAGCGAGCTTTTCCACGAGCTTGGCGCGCGCGTGCCGGTGATGATCTCGGGCACGATCACCGATCGCTCCGGACGCACGCTCTCGGGACAGACCGCCGAGGCATTCTTCTACTCGGTCGAACACATCCAGCCACTGTCCGTGGGTTTGAATTGCGCGCTCGGCGCCGAAGACCTGCGCCCGCACGTGCAGATGCTGGCGCGCATCGCGGGCAGCGCCGTTAGCACACACCCGAATGCGGGCCTGCCCAACGCCTTCGGCGAGTACGACGAGACGCCGGAAAGCATGGCCGAGACCATTCGCGGCTTCGCGGCCGATGGCCTCATCAATATCGTGGGCGGGTGTTGTGGCACCACGCCCGCCCATATCGCGGCGATCGCCGCCGCCGTGGCGCCGTACGCGCCGCGCACTTACAGGGACACCGCGCAAGCCGCATGAGCATCCGATACACGCGCCTCTCCGGCCTCGAACCGCTGGTCCTCACGCCGGACCTCAACTTCATCAACGTCGGCGAGCGGACCAACGTCACCGGCTCCGCCCAGTTCCGCAAGCTGATCAAGGAAGGCCGCTACGAGGAAGCGGTGGATGTCGCTCGCCAGCAGGTAGAGAACGGCGCGCAGATCATCGACATCAACATGGACGAGGGCCTGATCGACTCCGAGGCGGCGATGGCCCGCTTCATCAACCTGATCTCGTCCGAGCCCGACATCGCGCGGGTGCCGATCATGGTCGACTCCTCCAAGTGGAGCGTGATCGAGGCCGGACTGCGCTGCATGCAGGGCAAGGGCATCGTCAATTCCATCTCGATGAAGGAAGGAGAAGCCGCTTTCCTGGAACACGCTCGGCGCGTCCGCCAGTACGGCGCCGCCGTGGTGGTCATGGCCTTCGACGAGGCCGGCCAGGCGGATACGAAGGAGCGCAAGGTCGAGATCTGTTCGCGCGCCCACGAACTCCTGGTGAACGAACTCGGCTTTCCGCCGGAAGACATCATCTTCGACCCCAACATCTTCGCCATCGCCACGGGCATCGAGGAACACAACAACTACGCCGTGGACTTCATCGAAGCCACGCGCGAGCTTAAGAAGCGCTTCCCCTCGTCCCACGTGTCCGGCGGCGTTTCCAACGTTTCGTTCTCGTTTCGCGGCAACAACCCCGTCCGTGAGGCCATCCATTCGGTGTTCCTCTACCACGCGATCGCGGCCGGCATGGACATGGGTATCGTCAACGCCGGCGCGCTGGCCATCTACGACGACCTGCCGGAGGATCTGCGCGAGCGTGTCAAGGACGTGGTGCTCAACCGCCGTTCCGACGCCACCGAGCGCCTGCTCGACGTCGCCGAGCGATACAAGGGTGGCAAGGCCGAGGCAGCCGTGGAGACCGCGGCCTGGCGTGACAAGCCCGTTGTCGACCGCCTCAGCCACGCCCTTGTCCATGGCATCGACCAGTTCGTGGTGGAGGACACTGAGGAAGCCCGCCTGGCGACCCGCCGGCCGCTGGACGTGATCGAGGGCCCGCTCATGGCAGGCATGAACGTGGTCGGCGACCTGTTCGGCGCCGGCAAGATGTTCCTGCCCCAGGTGGTGAAGTCCGCTCGCGTGATGAAGAAGGCCGTGGCCCACCTCATTCCGTTCATCGAGGAAGAGAAGCGCATCTCGGGCGACGCGGGCAGGAACAACGGCAAGATCGTGCTCGCCACGGTCAAGGGCGACGTGCACGACATCGGCAAGAACATCGTCGGCGTGGTGCTCCAGTGCAACAACTTCGAGGTGATCGACCTGGGCGTGATGGTGCCGACGCAGAAGATCCTCGACACGGCGCGTGCCGAGAACGCCGACATCATCGGCCTCTCCGGCCTCATCACGCCGTCGCTTGAAGAAATGAGCCAGGTCGCGCGCGAGATGCAGCGCCAGGATTTCCATGTGCCGTTGATGATCGGCGGTGCGACCACGTCGCGCGCGCATACCGCGCTACGTATCGAGCCGCATTACAAGTCACCGACGGTGTGGGTGAAGGACGCCTCGCGCGCCGTCGGCGTGGCGCAGTCGCTGGTCAGCAAGGACCTTGTCGACGGGTTCATGGCGAAAGTGAAGGCCGAGTACACGGAAGTGCGTGAGCGCCATCGGAACCGCGGCGCCGGCAAGCAGCTGGTTCCGCTGGCGAAGGCTCGCTCGCAGCGTTACAACGGCGACTGGCAGGGATACCGGCCGCCCACGCCGCGCAACCCCGGCATCACCGTGTTCGACGATTACGACCTGGCGGAGCTGCGCAGATACATCGACTGGTCGCCGTTCTTCAACGCCTGGGAACTTGCCGGGAAATTTCCGGCGATCCTCACCGACGACGTCGTCGGTGCTCAGGCGAGCGAACTGTTTGCAGACGCGCAGGCGATGCTCGACACGCTGATCGCCGGGAAGTGGCTCACCGCCCGTGGCGTGGTCGGGTTCTGGCCGGCGGCCCAGCACGGCGATGACATCGAGGTCTATGCCGAGGCGGGTACGGGCAAGCGCAAACCTGTCGCCACCTTGCACCACCTGCGCCAGCAGGCGGACAAGCCCGTGGAGCGTCCGGACTTCTGCCTCGCCGATTTCGTGGCGCCGCGCGACAGTGGCGTCGAGGACTGGATCGGCGGCTTCGCCGTGACCTCGGGCATCGGCATCGACGCGCACGTGGCCCGCTTCGAGGCCGTGCACGACGACTATTCCGCGATCCTGCTGAAAGCACTGGCCGACCGCCTGGCCGAGGCCTTCGCGGAGCGCATGCACGAGCGGGTGCGCAAGGAGTTCTGGGGATACGAGCCGGATGAGGCGCTGGATAACGATGCGCTGATCGCCGAGGCCTACCGCGGCATCCGCCCTGCCCCCGGCTATCCCGCCTGCCCCGAGCATTCGGAAAAGCGCACGTTGTTCAACCTGTTGCAGGCGACCGGGCACACCGGCATCGAACTCACCGACAGCTTCGCGATGTATCCCACGGCGGCGGTCTCGGGCTGGTATTTCTCCCACCCCGACAGCCAGTACTTCGTCGTGGGCCGCCTGACCCGCGAGCAGGTCGAGGACTATGCGAAGCGCAAGGGCTGGGACCGCACGGAAGCCGAGCGCTGGCTGGCACCGTACCTGGACTACGACCCGGATTGACTGTAGGAGCGCGCCCTGCGCGCGACATGTTTTGAGGCCGAAACCGGGAACTGGCGCGCCAGCTTGCCGACCGGGGCGAAAACATGTCGCGCGCAGAGCGCGCTCCTACGGATGGGCTCAATCCTCGGGGCCGCCAGGCTTGACCGTCTCCTGCCTGTCCTTGTGCTTCAGGTGCGCGAAGACGTTGTAGAACGACACCAGCATCGGGAAGGCCGTCTGGATGATGCCTACCGAGTCGTTCTTGCCCCAGATGAAGTAGGCCAGGGTCAGCACGCTGCCGCTGACCGACAGGTACCAGAAGGACATGGGCACCGTGACCTTCTTGTTCTTCTTCGTGGCGTAGAACTGGACGAACCAGCGCGCCGTGAAGAGCAAGGTGCCGAGAAGACCGATGATCTTCCAGGGGGTGAGGGTCAGCAGGTGGAAATCGGCTAGGGCTTCATGCATGGCGGTGTCCGGGGCGTGCGAGGCGGCCCATTCTAAGGGGCTGGCCCCTTGATGGCGGCTTAGCACCGGAAAAGACCTTGCCGCGACTCAAAGAAAAAACCCGGCGCGAGGCCGGGTTTTCGAAATCGATGGTGGGCGGTACAAGGATCGAACTTGTGACACCTGCCGTGTGAAGGCAGTGCTCTACCGCTGAGCTAACCGCCCATCGAGCTGGGCATTTTAAGGGCTTGCCCGAGGCAGGTCAATCACCCGGGACTACCCCGCCGACAGGCAACTCGCGGAACTGGTCAGCTTCGTATTGATCAGCGAGCCGGAGACTCCCAGTGCCACCCGCGAGCCCGGAGATTCGCTGTTGTTCTCGCCCGGATCCTTCGTCTTTCCGGCCTGGCGGGAGCAGAAAACGAACTCCATGGCCGTCCGCGTGCCGTTGGTAGCCGGGAGACCGGTCTGCCCGAAGGTCAGCACGTCGCCGTCCGTCGCCTGGATGGATACGTCCGAGGTAATAGGTGTGGTCCGCAGCAACTCGTGCGTCGAATCGCTGGCATCGTAGGTCTGATTGGGGCCGTCCGCCGTGGCGTCGTAAGCGTAGATGATGTAACCGACGTCGTAATTCGACCCGTCGTTCGCGCATTCCTTGCCATCGATGCTGCGGCACACCGAGACGAACTTGTGGCGCATCGCCGCCTCGGAGCGCGCAAACTGGAGGTCGCCCACCAGCGTATTGACGCTGTCGCTGAGGTGGGCCCGGCGCATCGTCCCACGGAAGGTCGGCACGGCGATGGCCATGAGCACGGCCAGCACGGTCACCGTGACGATCAGCTCGAGGATCGTGAAGCCCTTGTTCTTCCGGATAGTCATCGCCGCGTCACCAGCAACGGCCGTTGGCCGTGTTCAACCCGGACTGCGACTTATTGCCGCGCGAATCCAATGTCAGGTCGCCGCAGCTGTCGCCCTTCTGGCTGCCGGCCGCCTGGGCGGTGGCAATGTAACCCGTCGCGAACGTCGTACCGTCGAGTTGCTCGAGCTTGATCTTGTAATAGCCGCCAGCGCTCACGTCCGAAGCGAACTTCAGGTCTGTCACCGGATCCTGCGCGTACTTGTTGTATGTGGCGTAGTAACGCTCCTGCGCATTGGCGAGGCGAAGCAGCAGCTCCTGCCCTTCGCCGCGACGCGCGCGGAACGTGTACTTTGTGTAGGAAGGCAAGGCGATCATCACGAGCACCGCGATCACGGTGACCACGATCATCAACTCGATCAGGGTGAAACCCTTCTCCGGCAATCGGAACCGACGCATCGGCACGCTCCCCCTGTTACAGGCCATTGTTGAGCTCCCGCCAGGAGCGGCGGCGCCAGACTGCGTCGTCGATGCCGAACGAGTTGCCGCCTTCGCCACCACCGCCACCGCCACCATCGCTGTTGATGATAAGTCCAGGCAAGACGATCCTGCCGCCGCCAATGGAGGTGGCTGCGGGCAACGATCCCGAAATCGGCACGTTCTCCACCCGGATACCCGCCGCGACGGTTCCGCTACCGAAACTGCCCGACCCGACATCCACGCCGCTGGCCGCGCCACCGGTGGCCGCATCGATCACGAGGATGGCGCCGCGGCGAACCGGATTGCAGGGATCGTCGTTCCCTGGAATGAGGCTCGTGATGATCGCGCGGCCGCTATCGAAGAGGGCCGTGGCATCGACTACCACGCGCTCGCCCTTGTTGGTTTGCGACGCGCCCGACCCGGTCTTCAGGTCGATGTACCAGCCGTCGATGGTGTCTCCCTCCTCGGAAGTGGCTGGGACCGGCCGCTGGGTCAGCCCGCGCGCGTCACCCGACTCCGACAGGAGCTGCGGGATCAGCGTAGAGCGCCCTGCCACGGTGACACTGTCCGGACCCCGATCGCGGATGCCGTAGACCGACTGCACCTTGGTCGCGTCCGTGGCGGTATTGTCGGTCACGCTAAGGTACTTGCCGGTGCCGAAGACCACCATGAAACGGGAGGACGTCGGGTCCGGGAACAGGCGGGGCATGACTGTGATCGGCTGGTCTTCCGGAGCCGGATTGCCATCGGTCCCGTCGCCGTTCGGTTTGTAGAGAAGCTTCACCTTCCAATTGGCGGGGTCCGCGTCGGAGAGATCGAAGCGCCAGAGATTGCCCACGAGGTCGCCCGCGAAGGCGACGTCGTCCACCTGGTCGTTTTCGTAGTCGCCGATGACGGGAGTGGACAAGCCATAGCTGGTATCGCCATCCGGAGTAACCAGCTCTTTGATCACCTCACCGGTTTGGGCATCCAGCACGAACAGCGAACTCTGAGTACGTTTTGCCGCGTCGTCGGAAGCGTACTTATCGTACGGCTTGCTCGTCGTATCCGACGGGAAATAGCCCGACGGAACAAGCACCACCCACTTACCATTGGCCAGTCGGCCGATATTCGGGCGACCGTAGGTGTATCCGAGGTTCGCACCACCCGTGCTGGTGTTGTTGAACTCCCAGAGGACCTTCGTTTTCGCATCCGCTTCGGACGCGGATGCTTCGGTGACATCGAGCGCATACACGCCGCGGCCGCCCAGGCGGAGTCCGCCAACCAGGATCGTATGCCAACCCTTGTCGCCGTTACGGAAGAAGACGTCCCTGGTCACGGGCGCGCCGTCGACCGTCGGGCGGAAGGTGAAATTCGAAACCGGCGTGAGGTAGCTCAGCTTGTCGTAGACGGTGAACGGCACATAGGCCCAGCGCTCCTTGCCCGGATTTGGCGGCAGGTCGAATTCGTCGGACTTGGTCGAAGGCAGCGTCGCGTCGAATGCGTGCAACATGCCGTCGTTGGCACCGACATAGACGGTGGGCGCACGCTTGGCATGGTCGCTGACGAATTTCTCGTAGCTGTACTTCAGGGCTCCGTTCTCGGTCTCCATTTCGGCGGAGCCCGCCGGAAACGTGTCCTTGTAACCACCGGTGGGGGCGCCGACGTACGCGACCTGTGAATTGATGATCGCGCCCAGCGTAGAGGCGCGCACGCGGAACAGCGTGCCCTCGTTGGAGGTATCGCCCCGGAGGTAAGCGATCATGTTGGCGTCGATGGTCGGGTCGGCGGCCGTGAGAGCAGTGCCCGCCCCCGTGCTGGTGAAGGCGGCGCCGTTCCCTGCTCCCACCGCCGTACTGGTGATGATGACACGGCTATCGCCCGCCTTGGCGCGCGCCGCCAGCAAGTCGCCCGCGCTCCAAAGGGCGTTGGTGCTGACGTTGCCGTCGACATCGACGGTCTTGGCCTTGAGCGAGCCGCTGTAGTTCGCGCTGTTGTATCCGGTTTCGTATACCACGCCATCGCCCGTCAGCACCGCGGTGCTCAGTGCACCCGGGGCACCCGAACTATTGCGGCCGAGGATGCGGCTGAGGAGCGTCTGCAGGGCAGTCGACAGCGTAGCGGGATCGCGCGCGCTGAAGTATTGGCCTCGGCTGTTGATCGCCGCGTGCCACGTGTCGTCCAGGTTCTCGGGAACTGTGTTGCCTTGGGTCGAAGGCTTCGGCCACTGCTTTGTGCCGGCGCGGAGTTGCGCATAGTCGCCGGGGAAGTTGAGCGTGCCACTGATGCCCAGTGCAATCATATACTGGACCACGTGCGGCCACGTGGCAACGTCGTTTGCAGGATTGAAATAGATCGAATCCGGCATGGTGCCCGTGCCATCCCACTTCACCGCTTTTCCGTTCTCGTCGGTATAGTCCGTGATCGACGGCGGCACATCGAGCTTGGCGGTTCCATCCGCTTTCTTGAAATCCGGACGCAGGTTGGTGGCCCAATAGTAGAGGGCGATATCCGCCATCGTGGTTATTCCCGATGTGGGAACATTCCAGAAGATCTTCGATGCAGTACTGCCGCCGGTACCCGGATAAGTCACCCCATCGGGCAAAGAGATCTTCCCGCGGGAGTAGTCGGCTGTGGGTGTCAGATTGCTAGCCGAGCCATTCCAATAACCGTCCGTCACCAGCAGGCTATAGTTCAGACGACAGCTCAGCTCGGAACCCTTGCTCGAATCGCTTGGATCCACCTCCCAATAGGGGTTGGTGGAACCCTTAACACCCTTACCGTAGGAAAATACCTTACCAACGGCGTCGATTCTCGAACGGGATTCGGTACCGCTATTGTTGCCCACCGCGTAGAGCCAGCTGAAGAATTGCAACCGCGAGTCGCCCGCGAATGGCTGAAACTTGGTCGTTCCCGTCGCGAGCTTCGTGCCTGTGTTGATGGTCTGCCAGACGACGCGGATATTTGATTTCAACGTAGCGAACACATTTGCAATGGCGCTGCGCGAGGAGAGGTTGCGGGTACGATAATAGCTGTACCAGTTCGCAAAGTTCTGTTCCTCCGCATCCGTTATTGTGAAGAGAGTGCAATTCGAATTGCTGTTCACCGTCGGGCACTTGTAGTAGAACGCTGCGCTGCTGTTCTTGGGGCCGATCGATGTATCGATGTTCGCGGTACCCGGAAGGCTCGCGGCACGCGTGGGGCTCGTGGCCATGCCAAAACCCGAGCGGAAGTTCGACGACAGGTCGACGAGGAAGGTGTCAGTGTCGTTCCTTCCCGCACAGGTCGTCACGGCGGCGCTGTTGGACCCATTCACCGCATAGCAGATGCCGTCTCTGGGTGCGTTCATGTACTTGGAGTCCGGGAAGCGGGTGACTCCGTCGGACTGCAACGGCGGCTGGTACGTGATGGCAGGGTTGTAATACTGCGAGTTACTGTTTGATGAGAAGTAATACTGCGTTTTTATCTTGCCGCTCGAGACCAGCGAGTCCAGCCCATCCGGTAGGTGCGTCGAACCCATCGAACCCGAATCGTCGAACGTCACCGCGATGTTGGGCGCGACGCTGATCGCGACGTCCGGCGGGGTCGTGGCCAGATCGGTCGTATTCGCGTAGGCCGTCCCCATGGGCGCTGCCAGGCCGCAAAGCGCCAGCGTCGCGATGAAGGAACCGAAACCGTGGAGCTTTGATGTCGCAGACATGGTCATTCGGCCTTCGCGGCAAACGTGGTTTCGATGATGCGGATGGCATTGGGGTTGTTGCCCATGCCGCGCGCTGTGATGCGGTACAGGTGCCGGGCGGTGCTGGTGTTGCCCGTTCCCGTGGACGAGGTCACGCCAGACTCGTGTTGCGGACCCGAGTTCTGCGGCAGGTCGAGGCCGAGGTCCTCGATGATGTAGTAGGGATTGCTGCCCAGCGCGAACGTCTTGTCCGAGCTTGCCTTCGTGAGGTCCGTGGCGTCGTACTCCGTCGCGCCGTCCGTCACCCATCCGGTCGAATTGCGGAACACTTGTACCTTGGAGGTCGCCGGTGCATCGGGATCGTACTGGTAGCAGCTCGAGTACGCGCCGCTGCCGCACTGGATCTGTGCCGAGTTGCTCGAGCTGGAACGCCACAGGCGCCATTCCACGCCGCGGATGGCGGACTCGGCGCTCCACTCGGCAAGCTGCGCGTTGCGCAAGCCGCCGGCGAGCTTCTGCTGCAGCAGCGAGGTTCCCGAGGCGCTGACCGCGAGCATCGTGATCAGCAGCAGGAAGATCAGGGCGACGACGAGCACCACGCCACGCTGGTGGCGGGAGGCGTCGAAGCGTACCGGTGTGAGGTGTCGGTTCATGGCGTCGTGTCCTCGCCGTTACGGGTTGTAGTTGCGCATCATGACGAGCGTGCCGAACTGTCGGCGCAGCATCTGGTTGGCGAAGCCCTGGTCGGCGGGCGCAATGCCGTTGTCGCCGCGATCGTCGGGAGCTCTCGGCGTCGTATTGCCTTCGGGCGCATACGCATAGGCGATATCCGGACCCTGCAGCGTATAGAGAGGCGCCTGCCCATCCATCAGCAGGTTCACTTCCACCGTCTTCAGCGCGCGCCAGAGGCAGCCCTGGTCGGTCGCCGTCGAACCCGGCGGGCCTGTCGGACAATCGATCGCCTTATCGGCGCGCGAGTCCACCTCGGCTGCGGTCAGGTAGTGCAGGAGGCCATTGCTATCCTCGACGCCGTAGCTGAAGTCCAGACGCTCGGCGCCGCGCACCAGTTCCTGGCACGCCGGCGTATTGCCACTGTCGCAGCGCATCAGTGCGCCCGTCTTGGCGCCTGTTTCCGTGCCGTCGTCGCTGACCACCTGGAGGAAATAGGTGATGGTGCGGAAATCGGTCTTCATCCGGAAGAAGCGCGGAGCCGACTGCGGTGTGAGCGCGCGCGGCGCGGAGAAATTACCCGCGGTATCAACCGGCACGAAATCCGGATTGCCGGTGGTCTGGAAGATCTGCGCCGTGGAGCAGTCGGCCAGCATCATGAACTCGTTGTCGGCGATGCCGGTGAGCGGCTGCTCGCCCAATGCGAGCTTCGGCGCGATGTGGATCGAACTGACGACACCGTTGTTACCGACCACCGTACTAGCGCCGCCGATCGCCCAGCCGCGGCCTGAATCCACATAGCGCAGTTGCAACACCGCCGCTCCCTTCACGCGGTCGCCGACCTTGTCGCCCATGGCCGGAACGCCATCGTCCGCCGTCGGAGGGCTCGCAGGGGCACAGTCGCTCTTGGTGCAATCGAAACCACGCATGTAAAAGAACGACGGAAGCGAATAGGCTGCCGTGGGCTTCGCGGGATAGGGGTCGCCCCAGGGCGTGGTGTTCTGGGGAAACGTCAGGTCCTTGGCAAGCACGGTCGGCGAGCGCAGGGAGTCCAGTGCTACACCGCTTTTATCGGCCACTGTGGCCACGCCACTGGTCCCGCTGCAGTATTGCGCGCCCCCCATCTTCAGGTCGGTGGCGATGCGCGTGACCGCGAAGCGCCCTTCTTCCTGCAGGCGCGCCAACTGCGTCTGTGCGCGATTGCTCGACGAGGTCGACAGGAACACGGTGACGATGCCGCCCGCGACGATGAGGCCGAGCACCAGTGCCACCATCAGTTCGATCAGGGTGACACCGCGAATGCGCTGGAAGGATCGGAACGTGCTCATGGCTCGAACACCCAGGTGAAGGATTGCAGGTTCCCGGAAGCGACCTTGTCGTCGCCTCCGGTGAGGCCGCGCTCGGCCCAGGTGATCGTCATCGTGCAGGTGCCGTTAAAGGGAGGCCGTTTGGAATACATCGATGAGTCGGGAGGGTTGCCGCCCTTCACGCAGTTGATGCTGCTCGGTCCCACGGCAGGGAGCGAGTCCTTGAGTTGCTGGCTCCACACGACCTGGTCGCGCAGGGCGACCTCCGACGGTGTACAGCCTTTATCGCAGTCGGGCACCGTGTCGTCGATGGGGTATCCCGTGGAATTGTAATTGTCGTTCCACAGCCCCAACGGGTTCGCGCGCATGCGGTCGCCCATGGTGCCGGCCAGGAACGTGACCTGCGTGCGGACCAGAGCGGACGCGTTGGACTTCGTGGCGGTGATCAGGAGTCCGCCCAGGCCGATCAGGCCGACCGTGAAGATCAGCACCGCGACAAGGACTTCGATCATCGACACACCGCGCTGCACGCGCGGCGATGGGATGTGGATCACGCTGGCTTCCCCCCAACAACCATTTGGACGACCTGACACTAACCAAGCCTGAATGGAATGCCAGCTTTGGCCGACGGTCGGCCGAATTATTCCGACAAGCGGCGTCCACCCTGCGCCGACCTGGCATTCACGTTCGCGCGCGCCCGATATGACCCTTCCCCAAGAACAAGGAGGCGTACCCATGACCCACCACGATCGCCAAGACGTCAAACACCCCGACCACGGCCAGCCCAAACATCAGG
Organism: Luteibacter sp.; assembly: GCF_036499525.1. Classification (GTDB taxonomy): domain Bacteria; phylum Pseudomonadota; class Gammaproteobacteria; order Xanthomonadales; family Rhodanobacteraceae; genus Luteibacter. The sequence goes on from NZ_DASYDO010000069.1 coordinate 87,804, forward strand.
AAACCGAGGCCGAGAAAAAAAACCGCAAGCACCACGCGGACGAGAACCAGGACCATGCTCTGGAAGAAACCTTCCCTGCAAGCGATCCGGTGTCCCCGTTCGTACCGGCGAAGGCGCCAGACTGAACCGCAATCGACCGACGCGACGCCGCGGGTTTCACAGACACGACGGCGTCGCCTCCGCATAACGCAACGGTCACGAAAGCGCGGGGACAATGAGCGGGCTAAGAAGGGAGTTCGTTCCGTGCTCGCGCAGTATGTCTATTCGTCACCCGAAGCCCCGTTCCGCATCGTTAGCCACGGCCACCGCTGGCGCGCGCTGCGCGACGACGTCGAGGTCGGTCGGTACGACCTTCCCGAAGATGCCCTTCGCGATCTCCGCGATCGGCATGCGTCGGCGCGCCTGCCCCGCCGACTGTGCGATTGGCGATTCATTCCGGACGCGCCCTTGCGCCACCTGCCGCCGCCCAGTGCCGCGGTGATGGCGCGGCTGTCCGTGGCCTAGTGGCTTGATGCCCGCCTATACGTGAAGCCGTTCGCGAGCCAGCATCGCGAACACCACGTCGTCCGTCCATTCGCCACGCACGAGGCAGCTTTCCACGTGGTGCGCTTCCTTGCGAAATCCCAGCGACCGCAGAAGCGCCATGCTCGCAACGTTGCGCGGGTCGACGGAACCCAGGGCGCGACGATAGCCCCATGTGCCGAAGGCAAGATCAAGCATCGCGTTCAACGCTTCGTGCATACCCCCTACCCTGCCGCTCGGGCTTAAGTGTGACGCCGAATTCGATGGCGTCGACATGGCTGCCGGGGAAGTGGATACCGAGGTCGCCGACCAGATCGCCGGATGGCCGTTCGCGGACGGCTAGCTGGAACCAGCTGTCGGGTTCGGCGAACGCCTGCACGTCCTGCTTCGCGATGAAGGCCTCGACCTCCGCCAGTTCGGCGGGCTTCCACCCCTGGAAGCGCGCCACTGCATCGTCCCCGCGATAAGCGAGCAGCGATGGGGCATCGGCGGGCAAGAGCCGGTCCAGACGCAACCGGGGCGTGGCGATGGCGGTAAATTCGGGATGGTCCATTCCGGTATCCTCAGCGGATTCGGCTTCCCCTGCAAGCAAAGGGACCCTCTTGAATACGATTTCCGGCGGCTGCCGCTGTGGGCAGGTGAGGTACGTGCTTTCCGTAGAGACCTTGCCGGCAAGCTACGCCTGCCATTGCCTCGATTGCCAGACCTGGACGGGCGTCGCCTTCAGGAAATAAAACCGAACGGCGACTTTTACGGTTTCGGTCCCGCGAAAGCGCTTTCCCCGCGCAGTTTCTTTACAAAAAAACCCGCGTGAGCGGGTTTTTTTGTTTCCTCCGGGACCGCGCAGCGGCAGTCCGGGAAGTAATCGGTGGTGCCGGAAATAGGAATCGAACCTACGACCTCATCATTACGAATGACGCGCTCTACCAACTGAGCTATTCCGGCGAGAAGCGGAATTCTAGGGGAAGCCCGGTGCGCGGTGCAACCCTCAGCCGGCCATCCTCAGCTCCTTGGGGAGCGCAAAAGTGATGTTCTCGGCCTCGCCGTCGAGTTCGCGGACGCTGCCAGAGCCCCAGGACTGCAGGCGGGCGATCACCTCCTGCACCAGCTTCTCCGGGGCCGACGCGCCGGCGGTCACGCCGATACGCGATTTGCCGTCCAGCCAGCTGCGCTCGATGTGCTCGGCACCGTCGATGAGGTAGGACGTGACGCCCTGCTTTTCGGCCAACTCCTTCAGTCGATTGGAATTGGAGCTGTTGACCGAGCCCACGACGAGCACGAGGTCTACGGCATCGGCAAGACGGCGCACGGCATCCTGACGGTTCTGTGTGGCGTAGCAGATATCGTCCTTGCGCGGGCCTTCGATGGTGGCAAACCTCGCCCGCAGTGCACCGATGATGGCGATGGTGTCGTCCACCGATAGCGTGGTCTGGGTGACGAAGGCCAGCTTGTCCGGCTGGCTGGGGTGCAAGGCCGCGACGTCCTCCACGGATTCGACGAGGTAGATGATGCCGCTGTTGGCCGGGTTCCACTGCCCCATCGTGCCTTCCACCTCCGGATGCCCGGCATGGCCGATCAGCACCACGTCGTGGCCGGCGCGCCCGAGGCGCGCGACTTCCATGTGCACCTTGGTCACCAGCGGACAGGTGGCATCGAACACGTTGAGGCGACGGCGGTCGGCTTCTTCGCGCACGGACTTCGGCACGCCGTGGGCGCTGAAGATGACCGTGGAGCCATCGGGTACCTCGTCCAGCTCCTCGACGAACACCGCGCCATCGGCGCGCAGGCGTTCCACGACGTAGCGGTTGTGCACGACCTCGTGGCGCACGTAGATGGGCGCGCCATAGGACTCGAGGGCGCGCTCGACGATGGCGATGGCGCGATCGACGCCGGCGCAGAAACCGCGGGGATTGGCGAGGACGATGTCCAAGAGGAGCCTCGGGGCCACACGGGCCATGGTAGGGAACCCCGGCATTATCGCACGGCCCGGAATGGGTTCAGGGCGTGGCGGGCTTTTGCTGGCCGAACATGCTGAACACGATCAGGGCCACGGCGCCCACGCTGATGGCTGAATCGGCGACGTTGAAGACCGGAAAGGGGTAGCTGCCCAGGAAGACCTGGATGAAATCGGTGACCTTGGCCGCATGCAACCGGTCAATGACGTTGCCGAAGGCCCCGCCGAGGATCAGCGACAGGGGCGCCGCGGTGCGCCAGTCGCCGCGTGGCGTGCGGGAAAGCCAAACGCCCAGGGTGGCGCTGACCGCCACGGCCAGGAGTACGAAGAACCAGCGCTGCCAGCCGGCGCTGTCCGCCAGGAAACTGAACGCCGCCCCCGTATTGAAGGTGAGCGTCCAGTTCAGTATCCCCGGGATTACCGCATGCGGCGTCTCTGCCGGCTGCAAGGCCATGAGCGCCCACCACTTCGTCAGCTGGTCGAGCGCGATCATGGCGGCGGCGAGCCAGAGCCATGACAGGGCGTTGGGTTTTGGGCGTACGGTCATTCGGGAAGCCATTTGCTGATGGAAACCCGCGTCGCGGGGCGCGCGGGGTGCGTCGGGTGTCGACCGGTCAGAACCAGAGGCGGTCCTCGCCCGGCCCCGTCACGTTCTCCACGCAGCGGCCGCAGATCTGGGGATGTGCCGAGGCCACGCCGACATCCGTCCGATGCTGCCAGCAACGGATGCATTTGACAGCCTCGCTGACCGCCGCGGACACGTAAACCTCTGCCCCATCGAGCTCCACGCGCTCCGCCTCGGCCGGGCGACCCTCCAGCGGGGCGAGCGCAACATCCGACGTGATGAAGAAGAAACGCAGTTCGGAAGCGGACTCGGCCAGGGCCGATTGCGTGGCGAGATCGGCGTGGATGGTGAGCGTGGCATCAAGCGACGCGCCGATCTGGCCGGCCTTGCGCATGCCCTCGAGCACGCGCGAAGCCGTCTCGCGGATGGCCAGCAAGGTCGCCCACCAGCCGCGCGTGTCGCCGTCCTGGCGCACGTCGATGCCTTCGTAGAAGGTCTCGAACAGCACCGACTCATCGCGCGAGCCGGGCATGTGCGCCCAGGCCTCCTCAGCGGTGAAGCTGACGATCGGCGCGAGCCAGCGCAGCATCGACTCAAGGATCCGGTACATCGCGCTCTGCGCGCTGCGACGGCCGACGCTGTCTGTCGGCATCGTGTAGAGACGGTCCTTGGTGATGTCCAGATACAGCGCACCCAGTTCGTTGGTGCAGAAGTTCTGCACGCGCTGGACGATCTCGGGGAAATCGTAGCGCTCGTACGCGGCTACGATGGCTGCCTGGGTATCGGCTGCCTGCTGCACCGCCCAGTGGTCGAGTGGGAGGCAGGCGTCGGTGGCAAGCAGGTGCTTGTCCGGATCGAATCCGTCGAGGTTGCCGAGCAGGAAGCGCGTGGTGTTGCGGATGCGCCGATAGGTATCCGCCACGCGCTTCAGGATCTCGTCCGAGAGCGACATCTCGTTGCGGTAGTCGGTGGAGCAGATCCACAGGCGCAGGATGTCGGCGCCGAGAGTCTTCATGATGTCCTGCGGCTCGATGCCGTTGCCCATCGACTTGGACATCTTGCGGCCCTGCGCGTCCACGGTGAAACCGTGGGTCAGCACATGGTCGTACGGCGCGCGACCGTGGATGGCCGCCGACGTCAGCAGCGAGGACTGGAACCAGCCGCGGTGCTGGTCGGAGCCCTCCAGGTACATCACCTTGTATTCGCGGGCGTCCCCCGCCCTCAGTTCGGGACGCGCACTCAGCACGGCGAAGTGGCTTACGCCGGAGTCGAACCATACGTCGAGGACATCGGTCACTTTTTCGTACTTGTCCGCGTCGTCGCCGAGCAGTTCGCGCGCATCCAGCGTAAACCAGCTGTCGATGCCCTCGAGCGCGACTTTCTGCGCCACCTTTTCCATCAGCGGAACGGTGTCGGGATGCGGTTCGTGCGTGTCCTTGTCGATGAACAGCGTGATCGGCACGCCCCAGGTGCGCTGACGCGAGATGCACCAGTCCGGACGACCGTCGACCATGCCCGCGATGCGTTCCTCGCCCCAGCCCGGCACCCAGCGCACGGACTTGATCGAGGTGAGCGCGGTGCGGCGCAGGTCGGCCTGCTCCATGCCGATGAACCATTGCGGCGTGGCACGGAAGATCACCGGCGTCTTGTGCCGCCAGCAATGTGGATAGCTGTGCGTGAGCTTCGCCGAAGCGAGCAGCACGCTGCGGTCGCGCAGCAGGTCAACGATCAGGTCGTTGGCCTTCCAGATGTGCATGCCGGCGAAGGACACGTCGCCCGCCAGCGGAAGGTCGGCACGGTAGACGCCGCGGCCATCGACGTAATTGAGCGTGCCGATGCCGTAGTGCTGGCCCGCGACGAAGTCTTCCGCGCCATGATCGGGCGACGTATGCACGGCACCGGTGCCATCCTCGTCGGACACGTGATCCGCCAGGATGATCGGTACGCGCTTATCGTAGAACGGATGGTGCAACGGCTGGTTCTCGAGCACGACACCCTGCACGCGGCCGAGCACGTTCACCGTCTCCATGCCGTAGCGTGCGAGCGCCTTTTCCACCAGGGCCGAGGCGATCACCAGCAGCAGCGGCTTGCCGTTGCGCGAGGGACCTTCGACGAGCGCGTATTCAATTTCCCCGCCGAGCGAGACGGCCTGGCTGGACGGCAGCGTCCATGGCGTGGTCGTCCAGATGGGCACGGCGATGTTAGCGTCGCCGGCGGCGATACCGAACAACGCACCGAAGGACACCGGATCGACGGCGTCGTAAGCCACGTCGATGGCGGGCGAGGTCTTGTCGGCGTATTCGATCTCCGCCTCGGCGAGCGCCGAGCCGCAGTCGAAGCACCAGTACACCGGCTTGGCGCCGCGCACGACGTGGCCGTTGGCGACGATACGCGCCAGCGCGCGGATCATGTCCGCTTCATAAGTGAAGTCGAGCGTGCGGTACGGCTTTTCCCAGTCGCCGAGGACGCCCAGGCGTTTGAAGTCCACGCGCTGCAGGTCGATCTGCGCTATCGCGTATTCGCGGCATTTCTGCCGGAACGCGGCGGCATCGAGCTTGTCGCCCGCCTTGCCGAACTTCTTCTCGATCGCGATCTCGATGGGCAGGCCATGGCAGTCCCAGCCCGGCACATACGGCGCGCGGTAACCAGCCATCAGCTTGGACTTCACCACCACGTCCTTGAGCACCTTGTTGACCGCATGGCCCAGGTGGATGGCGCCGTTCGCATACGGCGGGCCGTCGTGCAGCACGAAGACCCTGTCGCGCCCGGCGGTGCGCTCCTGGATCCGGGCGTAGCGGCCCACGCGTTCCCACGTCGCCAGCCAGCCCGGCTCGCGCTTTGGCAGGTCGCCGCGCATCGGGAACGCCGTCTGCGGCAGGTTGATGGTGTTCTTGTAATCCTGGGTCATCGCTGGGAACCGTAAGCTTCTGGGACATCGACAAGTATGGGGTTCATCCCAAGGGCCTGCCGGGCGGCGATCTCGTCCTGGCGCATCTGCGCGGTCAGGGCGTCCAGACCGTCGAATTTTTCTTCGTCACGCAGTTTCCGCACGAACTCCACGCCGATGCGCTGGCCGTAAAGGTCGCCGGAGAAATCGAACAAGTGGGCTTCGAGCAGCGGCTCGCGCACTTCGTTCACCGTCGGGCGAAAACCGAGGCTGGCCACGCCGGGCCAGCTGCACGGACCGTCGCCCACGCCGATGCGCACAGCGAAGATGCCGAGGATCGGGCTGACACGGTCGCCGAGGTGCACGTTGGCGGTGGGATAACCGAGGGTGCGGCCGAGTTGTTTGCCGCGCTCCACGTGGCCATCGATCACGAAAGGCCGGCCTAGCAGGCGCGTGGCCCCGGCGAAGTCGCCTTCGGCCAGCAACATGCGCACGCGGGATGAGGACACGCGTTCGCCATCGACGACCACCGGCGCCACCGCATGCGCAGTGAAGCCGAGTTCGGCGCCCATGGACTGCAGGAGGGCGAAATCGCCGCCACGGCGGTGGCCGAAGCGGAAATCCTCGCCCACCCAGACCTCGCGAGCGGACATCCGTCCGACGATGACCTTGCGCACGAAGTCTTCCGCGGACATTTCGGTAAGCGCGCGGTCGAAACGCAGCGACAGCAATTCGCGGATACCGGCGGCGGTCATGCCCTCGGCCTTCTCGCGCACGCCGGAAAGACGCGGCACCGGCTCCTTCGAAAAGAAGGCGCGCGGCAGAGGATCGAAGGTGATCACGGCCGGAAGCAGTCCCGCGGCTTCGGCACGCCGACGCACCTCGAAGAGGATGGCCTGGTGGCCCAGGTGCAGCCCATCGAAAGCGCCGATCGCCACAATGCTGCCATCGGGCGCGAGGCACGGCCCGTCGACGTCGCGATGGAGTCGCAGCGTCATGCCGGGGGGCCCTGGAATCGATGCGGAATGAAAGCCATCGGGCCAGTATAGCGGCCCGCAGGGCCGCTGTACTGGCGTAGGAGCGGACCTGTCCGCGACAGCTGTTGAGGACGTGCCTTGGAGAGCACGCGTGAGTCAGGACCGAGGCGAAGAGCTGTCGCGGACAAGTCCGCTCCTACACCGCGCGCAGTTCGCGCAGGCGGAACCCAAGGGCGAAGAGCGTGGCGACGTAGGCGCCGCCGCCCGCACCGACCAGCACCGCCAGGCGCCATACCCGTTCCCACTTCTCGACGCCGCTCCAGTCTGGCCAGATGTACAGGCCGGCCAGGAGGACCACCACCATCACCGCACACGACACCCCGAGGCGGACCAGATGACGCCCCCACCCTGGCTGGCGCGTGTATACGCCGGCCTTGCCGAGCCAGCGCCAGAGCAGGATCAGGTTGAGATAGCTGGCCACCGCGCTCGCCATGCCCAGGGCCATGTGCAGGCCCGGGATCGTGGCGATCGCCTCCATCCACGAACCCGCTTTCTGTTCGGGACTTGCCCACAGGAAGAACAGGAGGGCAAGGAAGGCCATGTTGAAAACCATGTTCGCCACCAGCGACGCCACGCCGGCCCGCACGGGGGTCTTCGTGTCCTTGCGCGAGTAGAAGGCCGGCAGCACCACTTTGACCAGGGCGAAGGCCGGCAGACCGAAGCTCAGGGCTGAAATGGACAGCGACGCCATCTTCGTGTCGAAAGCGGTAAACCGGCCATGCTGGAAGATCGTCGCCACGAGGGGCACGGACAGGATCATCAACGCGAACATCGCAGGCACGGCGATCAGCAGCGTCGTGCGCAAGCCCCAGTCGAGCGCGCGCGAGAAGCCTTCCTTGTCCGTCGCCACATGGTGGCGCGACAGCGAAGGCAGGATCACCGTGCCGAGGGCCACGCCGAACACACCCAGCGGCAGCTCGAGGAAGCGATCGGCCTGCGACAGCCAGCTCTGCGAGCCGGCGATCAGCAGCGAGGCGATCACCGTGTCCAGCAACAGGTTGATCTGGGCCACCGAGGAGCCGAACAGGGTTGGCACCATCAGCGTCATGATCCGGCGCACGTCCGGCGAACTCCAGCCCCACCGGGGCAGCGCCAGCAGGTCCAGTCCGCGCAACGCCGGCAGCTGGAAGGCCAGCTGCAGCATGCCTGCGAGCAGAATCGCCCAGCCCATCGCCATGATCGGCGTCTGCAGCCGCGGCGCCAGCCACAGCGCGCCGGCGATCATGCACAGGTTGAGGATCACCGGCGTGAGCGCTGGCAGGCCGAAGCGATGGAAGCTGTTGAGCGCCCCGCCGCATAACGCGGTAAGCGAAACGAACAGCAGGAACGGAAAGGTCAGGCGCAACAGGTTGACCGTGAGTCCGAACTTCTCGGGTGTCTCGATGGCGCCCGGGGAGAACAGCGCGGTGACCTGTGGCGCGAAGATCACGCCGAGCGCGACCACCACCAGCAGCACCCCACCCAGCGTGCCCGCGGTGAGCGACATGAGCCGCTTCAGGTCCTCGTGGGGCCGGGTTTCTTTCACTTCGGTGAAGACGGGCACGAAGGCCGTCGAGAAGGAACCTTCGGCGAACAGCCGGCGCATGAAGTTGGGGATGCGGAAGGCAACCCAGAACGCGTCGGTGGCCGCATTGGCGCCGAACGAAGCATTGATCGCCATGTCCCGCACCAGCCCGAGCACGCGCGACACCATGGTCATGCCGCTGAAGCTGAGCATGCCGCGAAGGAGGCTGGGGGTTTTCATCCGGTCGAAGGCTACCTTGGGGCGATCGGAGCGGCCCTGGGGGCCGCCACAAACCCCTAGTTTGACAGCGCGGCCCGGGCGGAGGACAGTCCGTCCGCTGGAAATCTGCAGGCGATGTCGCCCTACCCGCCCCGGACCCGCTCGCGCGGGGCCTAAGCTATTGACGCGGCCCGCCTTTGGTTCCAAAATGGGCGTCTTTTTTAAAACCAACCGAACTCTGGAGCTTTACCTTGGCCAACATCAAGTCCGCGAAGAAGCGTGCGCGTCAGTCGGAGCAGCGCCGTCTGCGCAACGTCAGCGCGCGTTCCATGGTGCGTTCCGCACTGAAGAAGGTCGTCAAGGCGATCGACGCCAAGGATAAGGCCGGTGCCGTCAGCGCCTATGCCGTCGCCGTGCCGGTCATGGACCGTTACGCCGCCCGTGGCCTGATCCACAAGAACAAGGCCGCCCGTCACAAGAGCCGCCTGAACGCGAAGATCCGCGACCTGGCGTAAGCCTGCGCGACATCGCTTCACAAAAAAGCCGGCTGACGCCGGCTTTTTTGTTGCCTTGATGTAGGAGCGCGCTTTGCGCGCGACAGGTTTTCGCCGCCGTCTGCCAGTTTTGGCGCCAGTTCGTGGGGAGCGGCCTCAACAAATGTCGCGCGCAAGGCGCCCTCCTACAGATCGCGCATGCGGACGTCGTCGACAGCCTCGGTATGCTCGCGGCGCGCCGCGCGCTCCGCGTCGAAGAACTGCTGCACCTTGAGACAGACGTCCCAGGTACCGACTTCGCCGGCGGCGGAGACCAGGAACCAGGGGCCGGTCCACTCCAGGCGCGCGACGATATCGTCAACCACCTGCTTCAACTCGTCCTCGTCGTCGATGACGTCGGACTTGTTGATGACCAGCCAGCGCGGGCGGTCGACCAGTTCGGTGTCGAACTGCTGCAGCTCGTGCTCGATGGCGCGTACCTGCTCCACCGGATCGGAGCCGTCAATCGGGCGAATATCGACGACGTGCAGAAGAAGGCTGGTGCGCGAGACATGGCGAAGGAACTGGATACCCAGGCCCGCACCCTCGGCCGCGCCCTCGATGATGCCGGGAATATCGGCGATCACGAAGCTCTGGTCGGTGCCGATACGTACCACGCCCAGGTTCGGATGCAACGTGGTGAACGGATAGTCCGCCACGCGCGGCGTCGCCGCCGACACGGCGCGAATGAAGGTGCTCTTTCCCGCATTGGGGAAGCCCAGCAGACCCACGTCGGCCAGCAGTCGCAGTTCGAGCTTCAGGTCGCGCACGTCTCCCGGCGTGCCCGGCGTGGACTTGCGCGGCGCGCGGTTCACCGAGCTCTTGAAATGGATGTTGCCAAGGCCGCCGCGACCACCCTGCGCCACCTTCAGGCGCTGGCCGTGCACGGTGAGGTCGCCGATCACCTCGTCGGTATCGACGTTGGTGACCACCGTGCCCACGGGCACGCGGACTTCGATGTCCTCGCCACCCTTGCCATACATCTGGCTGCCCATGCCGCCCTGCCCGCGCGGCGCCTTGAACGAGCGCATATGGCGGAAATCGACGAGCGTGTTGAGGCCCTCGTCCGCCACCAGCCACACGGAACCGCCGCTGCCGCCGTCGCCGCCGTCGGGGCCGCCGAACGGGATGAATTTCTCGCGACGGAAGCTCACGCAGCCGTTGCCGCCGTCACCGGCCGAGACTCTGATTTGCGCTTCGTCGACGAATTTCATGGGGAGGAACCTGGATGGAAGGGGCGGCCTTACAAACGAAAAGCCCCGCCTATGGCGGGGCCTTCGTTATCGCGTCGGGTGAGGCTTATGCCTGGACGACGTCGACGAACTTGCGGCCCTTGTCGCCGCGGGTCTTGAACGACACGGTGCCGTCGACCAGCGCGAACAGGGTGTGGTCGCGGCCGAGGCCGACGCCCACGCCGGCGTGGAACTTGGTGCCACGCTGACGAACGATGATGTTACCGGCTTCGACAGCCTGGCCACCGTAGATCTTCACGCCGAGATACTTCGGGTTCGAATCGCGGCCGTTACGGCTGGAACCTACGCCTTTTTTATGTGCCATGACTTATATCCTCCGGCGACTCAGGCGTTGATGCCCGTGATCTCGATTTCGGTGTAGTGCTGACGGTGTCCCTGCGTACGCTTGTAGTGCTTGCGACGACGGAACTTGACGATGCGGATCTTATCGGCGCGGCCGTGGGCGCGAACCTTCGCGCTGACGGTGGCACCGGCGACCAGGGGGGCGCCGACGGTGATCGACTCACCTTCGCCGACGAGGAGGACCTGGTCGAACTGGATGGTGGCATCGACTTCGGCGTTGAGCAGCTCGACGCGCAGGACTTCGCCTGCCATCACGCGATACTGCTTGCCACCGGTCTTGATGACTGCGTAGCTCATGGTTAATTCCTGTTGCTGTTTATGTAGTTCTTTTTTGGTGTTGCGGGTGTTGCGAATCGCGAATTATAGCGGGCCGCAAAAGGCAAGGTCAATCAGGCGGTTATAGGCGGCCACAGGCCCTGCGCCCGGCCCCGCGAACCCCACTCGCCCTTAACTATCAATCACTTGACCCACCCAACCTTCAGGTAGAGGCACGCTCGCGCCGCCGCAGGTTCGGACGGCGAGGCGCAGAGCTTCACGTTCGGGCGGCGAGGCGCAGAGCCTTCGGTGTCCACCCTCGCTGCTCAGACAGGTCCTCCGCGTTCGATAAGGAAGGCCGCTACCGCGGCCCTTGTATCTGTATGGCCTACGGCCGCTCTCTTGTGCGGAACTCGCCTCGAGGGTGGACACCGAAGGCTCTCCCGATCCCTGAGGCTGACTGCTCGGAGAGCCGCCACCGTGCTAGCCGGGTTGTGGAGCCCCACCCTGCGGATTGATACCCGCGTCGGGTACGACCCGTCCGGGCGGAGCCTTGTGCGGCACACGGCGCACCCGCTTAGGTCGAGCAAAAGCCCGTGCCGGCGACAACATTGCACGCCAACGGCTCGCCCACCATGCAACCGTATCGCCCGGAAGAGAGCTTGGGGCCCACCCTCGAGGCGAGTTCCGCACAAGAGAGCGGCCGTAGGCCATATAAGTACATGGGCCGCGGTAGCGGCCTTCCTTATCGAACGCGGAGGACCTGTCTGAGCAGCGAGGGTGGGCCCCAAGCTCTCCCCGCGAAACGCTCACGTGTAAAGCGCGATGGCGAACGCCGAGCCTCCGCCCCGAAGCCGAAGGCGAGCCTGATCGCGCGAGACGACACGACCGCCCGCCTGAAGACCGTCCTCGTCCCCGGTAATGCGTGAAGAATCTATTTCTTCGGGGCGGGCGCGGGCTTGGCCGCGCCGGTAGCGGGGCACTGGCCCTGCGGGTTCAGGGTGCCCTGGCTCTGCAGCTGGGAGATCATCTGCTTGCCGCGCTCCTGGCCCCACTGCCTGCCGATCTGCATGCCCTCGGCCATGGTGGCCGGCATCTGCGTGATCACCTTCTGGCCCAGGGGCGAGCGGTAGAACTTGAGCAGGCCGTCGATGTCCTCGGACGTGAAGTGCTTCTGGTAGACCGGAACCATGCGGCCGATCAGCTGGTTGGTGGCGTTGGCGTCCACGAAACCCTGCCAATAGCTGGCCGGTACGCAGGGCAGCGCGCTTTGCATCACACCCGCCATCTGGCTGTTCATCTGGCTGAGCATGCGCCCCATGCCGACGGCGTCCATCAGCTGGCGTACCTGCTGCTCGGACGGCACCGCCGCCAGGGCCTGCCCCGCACAACCCGCCAGCACGAGGCCGGCGGCAATCCCTGTCCACTTACGCATGCGTGTCTTCCTCTTCGGATGATTGGCTGTGATCCCCCCAGGGGGCCGCGTCATGGTAGCCCCGCCGGGGCCTTGTGGCTAACCGGCGCGGGACGTCTGCCTGTCCCTCATAACAAATGTGATGAATCGTCAAAAGTCCATGCGGGATGAAGGCCGAAGACCCTTGGTATAGTCGTCGACTTCCCCCATTAACGTCGGCACATGGACAGCATTCGCATCCGCGGCGCCCGCACGCACAATCTCAAGAATATCGACCTCGACCTGCCCCGCGATCGCCTGATCGTGATCACGGGGCTGTCCGGGTCCGGCAAATCCTCGCTGGCCTTCGACACCATCTATGCCGAAGGCCAGCGTCGCTACGTCGAGTCGCTGTCGGCCTATGCCCGGCAGTTCCTATCGATGATGGAAAAGCCGGACGTGGACACGATCGAAGGCCTCTCGCCGGCCATCTCGATCGAGCAGAAGTCGACATCGCATAACCCACGATCCACCGTCGGTACGATCACCGAGGTGTACGACTACCTGCGCCTTCTCTATGCGCGCGTCGGCACTCCGCGTTGCCCGACCCACGGCATTCCGCTCGAGGCCCAGACGGTCAGCCAGATGGTGGATGCCGCGCTGGCGCTGGACCCCGACAAGCGCTGGATGCTCCTGGCGCCCGTGATCCGCGAGCGCAAGGGCGAGCACGTGCAGGTCTTCGATCAGCTGCGTGCGCAAGGCTTCGTCCGCGCCCGCGTGGATGGCGAGGTGTATGACCTCGACGCCGTGCCGCCGCTGACCCTGCGCCAGAAGCACACCATCGAAGCGGTGATCGATCGCTTCCGTCCGCGCGACGACATCAAGCAGCGTCTCGCCGAATCCTTCGAGACCGCGCTTCGCCTGGGCGACGGCATCGTGATCCTCGTGGACATGGACGACGCAAAGGCGCAGGAGCAGCTGTTCTCCTCGCGCTACTCCTGCCCGATGTGCGACTACTCGCTGCCGGAGCTCGAGCCGCGCCTGTTCTCGTTCAACTCGCCCGTGGGCGCGTGCCCCACCTGCGACGGCCTGGGCATCACCCAGGTGTTCGACCCGGCGCGCGTCGTGGGCCATCCGGAACTCAGCCTCGCCGGCGGTGCCATCCGGGGCTGGGACCGTCGTAACCCGTACTACTACCAGATGGTCGTGTCGCTGGCGAAGCACTATGGCTTCGATCCAGAAACGCCGTGGCGCGAACTGCCGAAATCGGCGCAGAACCCGATCCTCAACGGCTCTGGTCGCGAACTGATCCCGTTCCGCTACATCACCGAGCGCGGCGGCAAGGTCACCCGCGAGCACAAGTTCGAGGGCATCCTGCCGAACCTGGAACGCCGTTACCGCGAAACCGAATCGGCCGCCGTGCGCGAGGAGCTGTCCCGCTACATCGCGGACCATCCCTGCCCCGACTGCCAAGGCCAGCGCCTGAACCCGTCGGCGCGCAACGTCTTCGTGGCCGACCGGGCGATTCCGGAACTCACGTCGCTGGCGATCGACTCGGCTCTCAGGTTCTTCGAGAAGCTGAAGCTGCCAGGCTGGCGCGGCGAGATCGCGGTGAAGATCGTGAAGGAGATCCGCGAGCGCCTCACCTTCCTCAACGACGTGGGCCTCAACTACCTCACGCTGGACCGCCAGGCGGATTCGCTCTCCGGCGGCGAAGCACAGCGCATCCGCCTGGCCAGCCAGATCGGTGCCGGCCTCGTGGGCGTGATGTACGTGCTGGACGAGCCGTCGATCGGTCTGCACCAGCGCGACAACGAACGCCTGCTCGGCACGCTCACCCGCCTGCGCGACCTCGGCAACACGGTCATCGTGGTGGAACACGACGAGGACGCCATTCGCGCGGCGGACCACATCCTGGACATCGGTCCCGGTGCCGGCGTGCACGGCGGCCACATCGTGGCCGAGGGCACTCTGGAGCAGGTGCTCGCATCCCCGGCGTCGGTCACGGCCAAATACCTCAGCGGCGAACGCGGCATCCGGGTACCAGAGAAGCGCCGCGAGCCCCGCGACAACCAGTGGATCGAACTCAAGGGCGCCAGCGGCAACAACCTGAAGGATGTGGACGTCCGTATTCCGGTGGGTACCTTCACCTGCGTGACCGGCGTGTCCGGCTCGGGCAAGTCCACCCTCATCAACGACACGTTCTACCGCCTTGCGGCGATGGAGCTCAACGGCGCGGGCGAGCAGCCGGCACCTTACGAGTCCATCGAGGGGCTGGAACTGTTCGACAAGGTGGTGGACATCGACCAGTCACCCATCGGACGCACACCGCGTTCGAACCCGGCCACGTATACCGGCCTGTTCACGCCGCTGCGCGAGCTGTACGCGCAGGTGCCGGAGTCGCGCCAGCGGGGCTACACGCCGGGCCGCTTCAGCTTCAACGTGCGCGGCGGCCGCTGCGAGGCCTGCGAAGGCGACGGCATGATCAAGGTGGAGATGCACTTCCTTCCCGACGTGTACGTGCCCTGCGACGTGTGCCACGGCAAACGCTACAACCGCGAAACGCTCGAGGTCCTGTACAAGGGCCACACCATCGCCGACGTCCTCGGCATGACGGTGGAAGACGCGTTCAAGCTGTTCGAGAACGTGCCCGTGATCGCGCGCAAGCTCGAAACGCTGCGTGCGGTGGGCCTCGATTACATCAAGCTCGGCCAGAGCGCCACCACGCTCTCCGGTGGCGAGGCGCAACGCGTAAAGCTCTCGAAGGAGCTGTCCAAGCGCGATACCGGTAGCACGCTCTACATCCTCGACGAGCCGACCACCGGCCTGCACTTCCACGACATCGAGCAATTGCTCGACGTGCTGCATCGGCTCGTGGAGCATGGCAACACCGTTGTCGTGATCGAGCACAACCTCGACGTGATCAAGACGGCCGACTGGCTGATCGATCTCGGCCCCGAGGGCGGTGCCGGCGGTGGACGCATCCTCGTCAGCGGCACGCCTGAAAAGGTCGCCGCGACGAAAGCCTCGCACACCGGCCGTTTCCTGCTGCCCCACCTGAAGCCGGCCGCGCCGGTCGCGAAGCCCGCGGCCAAGGCTGCCACCAAGAAAACGGCCGCGAAAAAGGTGGCCCCCGTTAAAAAGAAAAAGACCGCATGAGCACCGAAGCCTCGCTTGACCCGTCGCCCATCCCGCTATTCATCACGCCGATGGACGTGCGCTGGCAGGACCTCGACGCGTACAACCACGTGAACAACGCCAACTACCTCGTCTACCTGCAGGAAGCGCGGTTGCAGTGGCTGAAGGACGTTCCGGGCGAGTGGTACAGCCCCGAGGCGGCGCCGGTCATGGCGCACAGCGAGTTGAACTACAGGCTGCCCATCGAGTGGCCGGCGGACATCCAGATCGAACTGTTCGTCAACCGTATCGGCAACAGTTCGATGACCATCGGTCATCGCATCCTCGACAGCAACGATCCGACGCGCGTCCACTGCGACGGCAGCATCACCATGGTGTGGATCGACACCCGCAGCGGCCGCCCGGTGCCGCTGCCGCAGGCGATCCGCGACGCGGCTGCGGAAGCGGAAAGGGCTTGAGGCCTTCGAACGCGCCCGGGGCTTTGTAGGAGCGCGCCCTGCGCGCGACATGTTTTCGCCCCGGTCCCGGAGTTCACGCGCCAGCTCCGAGGTCACGGCCTCAGAACATGTCGCGCGCAGGGCGCGCTCCTGCAAAAGGCGACGCAGGCCGCACGCTTTCGCAAAAGATCGCGAACGTTCAGTCCTCCCCGGTATGATCCGCCAGGGTCACCACGGAGAGCATCATGCTGCAACGTTCCCTCGTCCTTGCGATCGCCTGTGCCGTCGCCCTTCCCGCTTTCGCCGCCGATGAGCGCACCGCGCTCACGCTTTATCGCGCCGACGGCGACCAGCTGTTCTCCACCGGTGGCGACGCCGTCTCTGGCGATGGCTACGCGGTCGTCCACGAACGCCGCGCCTTCGACCTGAAGGGCGGCACGCAGGACCTGGCGATCGACGGCCTGCCCGCCGCGCTCGACAGCGAGGCCCTTTCCCTGCGCTTTCCCGGCAAGGAAACCCGCGTGGTCTCACAGCGCCTGCTGCTCGGCCAGGGATTCGACGGCGCCGTGGCCGGGCTCGTGGGCCGTAACGTCAGCGTGATCGGCGAGAGCGGCCAGCCCATCGCCAGCGGCACGCTGGTCCGCGGTGGCGACGCCCTCGTCGTGCGGGAAGCGAACGGCCAGGCGACCCTCGTGCGCCAGTACGCCGCGCTGCGCGCCGCGGACAGCACCGATTTCGCCCGCGGATCGACCCTGCAGGTACGTGTCACCGGCAGCGGCGCGGGCCATGCGAACGCCCAGCTGGACTATCCCACCTCCGGCCTCGGCTGGCGCGGTGCCTATGTCGCCACCCTCCAGCCCGGCAATGCCTGCCGCATGAGCTTCGATGCCGCCGCGAGCATCGCCAACCGCAGTGGCCGCGACTGGGAGGACGTAACGCTGAAGCTCGTCGCCGGGGAGGCGCGCCGGGCCAAGATGCCGCCGCAGCCAAAGATGTTCGATCGCGGCATGGTGGCGATGGCCAAGGCCGCGCCGCCGATGCCGGCCCAGGCCACGCTTGGCGATCTGCGCACCTATACCCTCCCCGCCGCCGTGGACCTGCCGGATGGCAGCGTCACGCAGACGCCTCTGTACGACCGCCGCACCCTCGACTGCGAACGCGAGGCAGTGTACGACTCGCAGACCGGGGGCTGGTTTCCGCCGCGTCCGAATCTGGAACGGCAGACGATTCCTCCCGCCAATGGCGTGCCCATCATTTCCAACCTGCGCTTCAAGGCTTTCGACAGCCTGCCCGCTGGCTACGTGCGCGTGCTGGCCACCGATCGTGACGGCAATGCCGAACTGCTTGGCGAGGGTCGCATCGACGACACGCCAAAGGGTCAGGAGAGCACCGTTTCGCTCGGCAACGCGTTCGATCTCACGGCCACGCGCGAGCAGACGGCCTTCACCGCGGATGCGAATGCGCACCGTATCGAGGAAGGCTTCCGCATCATGCTTTCCAATGCGGGCGACACGGCCCGCACGATCACCGTGCACGAGCACCCGAACCGCTGGAGGGCGTGGAGGGTGACGTCGTCTTCCACCAGGCCGACCAAGGTGTCGCCCGAACTGCTGGAGTTCAAGGTACAGGTGCCGGCCAATGGAAATGTCACGCTGGACTACGCGGTGCAATACACCTGGGTGGATGCGGATATCCCGCGATAACTGCGGCAAGCCCATCGCCGGCAGGGTCGGCTCCCACCGAGCTTTATCCGACCACATCAGACTCATCATTCCGGGGACAAGCACCATGCTCGATATCCTTCCGCACGACGGCGGCATCCACGAAATCCGCCTGGCGCGCGCGCCAGTGAACGCGTTCGACATCGGCCTGCTCCAGGCGTTGCGCGAAGCTATCGTCGAGGCACCGTCCAACGGCGCCCGGGGCATCGTGATTTCGGGGGCGCAGGGCATGTTCTCCGCTGGCGTGGACGTGCCCGCCCTTATCCAGCGCAACCGCGCCGGCGTGAAGGAATTCTGGAACGAATTCTTCGCCCTTTGCGGTGCCATCGCGACCTCGAGCGTACCGACGGTCGCCGCCATCACCGGGCACAGCCCGGCCGGCGGCGCGGTGGTGTCGCTGTTCTGCGACTACCGGATCATGGCGCACGGCGTTTACAAGATCGGCCTCAATGAGGTTCAGGTCGGTCTTTCCGTTCCCGAACCGATCCAGTTCGCCATGCGCCGCATCGTCGGCGCGTACCGCGCCGAGCGCCTGCTGGTGGCGGGCGCCATGGTCGACGCGGAACAGGCGCATGCGATCGGACTGGTCGACGAACTGTCCACGGTGGAGCAGGTGGTGACGCGCTCGGTGCTATGGCTCGAAGATCTGCTGAAGCTGCCACCGAAAGCCATGCTGCGCACCCGCGCCATCGCCCGCGCCGACCTCGTCGCCGTCTGGGGCGACACGACCAACCTGCTCGACCCGGGGTTCATCGACGACTTCTTCGCCGAGGAAACCCAGACGGTGCTGAAGGCCCTGGTGGCCCGGCTGAAATCGAAATAGAACCGTAGGAGCGCGCCCTGCGCGCGACAGCTTTTGAGGCCCTGTCTTGGAGCGGGCGCGCCAGCACCGGGAACCGGCGCGAAAGTCTGTCGCGCGCAGGGCGCGCTCCTACAGGAACGCTCCGATGCCTGCGACGCCCTGGCCGGCGTGCATTCTGGCCTCGGCCACATCGCCGGGACCAAGGCCACCCAAGGCGTAGACGGGCAGCGAGGCGGCTTCCGCCAGCCGGGCGAAACGCGGCCAGCCAATCGGTTCCGCGTCCGGATGGCGCACCGTCGCAAGAACCGGCGAAAGCGTCGCAAAATCACACCCGAGGCGTGAGGCGAGTTCCAGCTCCCGGGCATCGTGGCAGGAGACGCCGACCGCCACGGAAAGCGGCAGCGGCCTGGCGGCGAGTTCGTCCAGCTGTGACGACGCCAGGTGCACGCCGGTACCGAGCTCCAGCGCGCCCTCGATGTCACGGTTCAGCAGAAGCTGCGCGCCGACCCGGCGAACCGCCGGCAAGACTTCCGCAGCCACCGCGCGCACCGTCTCGACCGGCAAGGCCGGAAGCCGCCATTGCAACAAGCGCTCGCCCCGCGCCAGCGCCGCCAGTACCCATGCGGCCGCCTCGTCAGGGGAGGCGTCGGCCGGACTGATCGGGTAATGCGGGGGCAGGCGTAACGCCGCAAGGATCGGCCGGTCCGCGGGCGCCAGGAGGGCTGGGGCAATGGACGAAGGCGCGTGCCAGGCGATCGCCGCGGCGTCGAGCGCCGCTGGCTCACCCGTCCAACCTCGCACGAGCACCGCTTCCAGCAACATCTCACGCTCACCGTATCGCCAGGGTACCCGTATCAGGGCCTCGAAGGAGGCCGGATCGACCACGATGCCGAGTTCCTCGTCCAACTCGCGCTCAAGGGCCGCCATGGCGGCCTCACCCGGCTCAAGCTTGCCACCCGGGAATTCCCACATGCCCGCCAGGTGCTTTCCCGCCGGGCGCTGCGCGATGAGGATCCGTCCGCTGCCGTCGACGAGAACGCCGGCGACTACGTGCATCAGCGACCCCGGTGCTGGTCGTGATCCTTGTGATGGCCTACCGGGTCCTTCCTGACGTATTCGACCATATCGAATGAGTAGGGGTGATCCGCGTCCTTCTTATGGTGTATGCGGGATACCTCGTCCCAATCCTTGAAATCGATGCCTGGGAAGAACACGTCGGCGCCTTCCACGGCCGCGAAGACCCAGGTCAGGTACAGGGTGCTGGCCAGAGGCAAGGCCTCCCGGAACACCTCGCCTCCACCGATCACCATGAGCCCGGTGTGTCCACAGCTGGCCTGGGCTTCCTGGATCGAACGCACCGTGACCTGGCCCACATACGGGGCGTTGCCCTTGCGCGTCAGCACGTAGTTGTCGCGGTCGGGCAATGGCTTGCCGATCGACTCGGCCGTCTTCCGGCCCATCAGCACGGCCTTGTCCTTGGTGAGTTTCTTGAAATATTTCAGATCGTCCGGAAGGTGCCAGGGCAAGCCGCCCTTTCTGCCGATGGCAAAGTTTTCGTCGAGCGCGGCAACCAGGTGAACAGCCATGGAACATCCTTCGCGGTGAGTTGTAACGATCGGGCGCGTACGGCCCTGCGGGGCAAATAGTAGTCCTCTGTGTGTTAGTGCGAAACCATATCGTCCAAGACGATATCCTCGACAACGTGACGCCATGCCGCCCCGAAGAGCTGGGCCGAAGGGAGATCATGTCGCGGCCTGGGAGCAGCCCGAAGTCTTCGTCAGCGACTCCAGGGCTTCGTTCAAGACGATGCGCTACGCGTCGCTTTCCTTACCGCTGTAAGCGGTGATCGGCTTTTCGGGCGTTGGCCGCGCCATGGCGCGGCCGAAGATGCCGATCGCGCGGGCCAGCGGCGTCAAGGTCTGCCATAGCTCGTCGTCGTTGAGCAGGCGGTAGATGCCACGTACACCGGGCGCCGCATCGTCCGGTTCGTGCCGCCCGGCTTCGAGTACCTGCGCGGCTTCGCGAATGGCCTCCGCGAATTTGTAGACGGCTCCCGGTGGCACCTTGCCAAGCACCATCGCAAGCGCCGAGAGGTTCTGCATGACGTTACGCGCGCCGTCGGTTTCCAGCCCTTTCACCACGATGGCGGCGATACCCTGGTTAGCTGCGACGATGTCGTTCGCCAGGCGCAGCACGCCGTGTTCGTGCAGGGTTTCCACGAGCCTGTCCAGTTCCTCGCGCGCTGTGGCATGCGTGCGGACGGGCGTGGGTTTGAAATTGAGGGGCTCGGCCATCACAGCGTCTCCGGATGCTCGATGTGCCGGGGCGGTTGTTCGTATTCCGGACGTTCCCACTTCGCCCGCGCATCCGGGCCGCCGTTCGGCGTGCGCCGGCCGTAGCGGAAATTGCGATAGGGCAAGGCAGGCTCCCCTTTGGGGCGGGGCAGCTTCTCGATGCGCACGGCAAGCTCCTTGTAGCCGGGCGTGTTGACGTCGGGATCGTGGTGCTCGCCGGTGAGCGCGTTCACACCCGGCTTCGAGTGATGGATGGGCAAGAACAACGTATTGCCCTGCACCCGATCGGTAACCACGGCGCGCACTTCCACGCTGGCGCGTCGCGACGTCACCTTCAACCAGGTACCGTCCTCGATACCGCGCTCGCGCGCGAGATCCGTACCGATTTCCACGAACCAGTCCGGCGACAGATGGTCGATGCGACCGCCGCGTCCCGTCTGGTTCCTGGACTGGAAGTGTTCAAGCAACCGGCCGTTGTCGAGCATGAGGTCGTAGGTTTCGTCGGCTTCCTCACCTGGCGCCTTCCATTCCAGGGGGTACAGCTTCGCCTTGCCGTCGGGGAACTTGAACTTCTCCGTGTAGAGAAGTGGCGTGTCCTTGCCGTCGGCCGTGACGGGCCACTGCAGGGACTTCCAACCCTCGAGCCGCTCGTAGCTCACCCCGGCGAACATCTCGGCGATGCCGGCGCATTCGCGCATGATGTCCGCCGGCCCCGTATAGCCCCAGTCATGACCAAGACGCTTTGCCACCTCGTTGAGGATCCACCAGTCCGGCCGGCTGTCACCCAACGGCGGCATCACCTGGTGGAAGCGCTGGATGCGTCGTTCGGTGTTGGTGAACGTACCGTCCTTCTCCACGCTGGGGCATGCGGGCAGCACCACGTCGGCGAATTGCGCCGTCCGGCTCAGGAACATGTCCTGCACCACGAAGAAGTCCATGCCGGAGAAAGCTTTCTCCACATTCGAGGTATCCGCGTCGGAAATGGCAGTTTCCTCGCCGATGACCCACATCGCCTTGACCTTGCCCTTCCCCGCTTCCACGACCATGGCGAAATTGTCGAGTCCGGGTTCGTTCGAGAGGCGCTCCACGGGGACGCCCCAGGCTTTCGCCCATTTCGCCCGCACGGCTTCGTCGGTCACCTTCTCGTAACCGGGATAGATGTCCTTCAGGCAGCCGAAATCGCTGGCGCCCTGCACGTTGTTGTGGCCGCGCATGGGGTAGCCGCCCGTACCGGGCCGCCCATAATTGCCCGTGACCAGGAGCAGGTTCGACAAGGCCGTGCTCGTGTCCGACCCATGCGTATGCTGGGTGATGCCCATGGCCCAGAGCAGGCAGACGCTTCCGGCACCCGCGATCATCCGGGCCGCTTCCTCGAGCTGCGCGCGCGGTACCCCCGTCATCGCTTCCGCGAACTCCATCGTGAAGGGCGCCAGCGAGCGCCGGTACTCATCCAGCCCGTTCACGCGCTGCGCCAGGAAGTCCATGTCGGCCAGCCCTTCGTCCAGGATGTAACGCGCCGTCGCGCTGGCCCATACGAGGTCCGTGCTCGGCGTCAGCTGAAGAAACACATTCGCGCGATCCGCCATTTCATGACGACGCGGATCGACCACCAGCAATTTCTGCCCACGTAGCTTGTGCGCCCGTTTGATCCGCGTGGCGATCACCGGATGACATTCGGCCGTGTTGGAGCCCACGAGCACCACCAGTTCGGCCTTCTCGATATCCTTGATCGATCCGGCATCGCCACCGTAACCGACGGTACGGAACAGGCCCATGGTCGCGGGGTTCTGGCAGTAACGCGACGAGTTGTCCACGCTGTTGGTGCCGAAGATCGAACGCGCGATCTTCTGGGTGAGATAGGCCTCTTCGTTGCTGGCCTTGCTCGAACCGATGAAGCCCATCGCCTTGGGGCCGTGCTGCGCGTGCACTTCGCGGAGGCGGTTCGCCACGAGGTCCAGCGCCTCGTCCCAGCTTGCCTCGCGGAAGGCGCCGTTATCCCGGATCAGGGGTCGGGTGAGACGGTCCGGGCTGTTGACGAAATCCCAGCCGAACTTGCCTTTCACGCAGGTAGAGATGCCATTCGCAGGGGCATCGATGACCGGCTGCACCTTCAGGATATGCCGGTCACGCGTGACCATCTCGAAGGCACAACCCACGCCGCAATACGTGCACACAGTCTTCGTGCGGCGGACCTCGGCCTGCCGCATCGTCGCGTCGATCTCCGAAAGCGCCGTGACCGGCCGCGCGCCAGTGGTGTTCTCCAGCGCCTTCACCAAGTCGATCAGCGGACGTTTCACCCGCTCTTCCATGGCGGTGAACGGTCCTGCATCCGGTTGCATGGTCTTTTCCAGCAACGCGTTGCACGGACAGACGGTGACGCAATGACCGCAGGACACGCAGCTGGACTGATCGATGGGGCGGCCGCCGTCCCAGAGCACGCGCGGATGCTCCGCCGTGTAATCGATGCTGAGGGTTTCGTTGACCTCGACATTCTGGCATGCCTCGACGCAGCGCCCGCAGAGGATGCACTGGTCGGGATCGTACGTGTAGAACGGATTGCTCGTGTCCTTCGCGTAAGGCTTGCGTACGAAGGGATAGCGCTGGATCGGCATGTCCATCGCGGCGACGGTGTTGTGCAAGGTACAGTCGCCGAGGTTATGTTCGCAGACGGTGCAATACAACTCGTGCTTGGCAAGCAGGCGATCCATGCCTTCCTCACGTGCTGCCGCTGCCTTCTCGCCGCGCGTGTCGACATGACTTCCGGGCTGTGCGACGTGATCGCAACTGCGGACCAGCTCGCCATCCACCTCGACCCAGCACGTGTCGCACGTCTTCAGTGGACCGAGTGCCTCGTTGTAGCAGACGCGCGGCACCTCGATGCCATGGCGGATGAACAGGTCAACCAGTCGTTCGCCTTCCTGGACAACGCGCGGAAGACCGTCGATGACGATGGTGGGGGCAATGACGGACATAGGGTCAGCGTGAGCGCGAATCCGGCCACGTTCGGTGTACGCCGCGCGTTTCCCGGCTTCACGAATCCCGCACGGGCCCACGAATAGCGTGAACGCGTTAGGCCGGTACGAGAGGGAGATGGCACAGATTTTCCACCCGCGCTCCGGCCTCTACGCCAAGCTGGCGATGCTGGGCATGCTGGTGGCCGCCGTCACCGCCGTCTTCGTCTGGCGCGGCGTCACCGCGGAGCCGGACAGGGAAAACGAGGCCGTGGAACAGCCGGTACCTTTCAGCCACCAGCACCATGTAGGCGAGGTCGGCATCGACTGCCGCTACTGCCATGCGGGCGTGGAGACCGATGCATTCGCCGGCATACCGCCGATATCGACGTGCATGACATGTCATTCGCAACTTTTTATGGATCAGCCGCCGCTGGCACCTTTGATTGAAAGCTGGCGCACCGGCGTACCCCTGCACTGGAACCGGGTCAACGACCTTCCCGACTTCGTGTACTTCGACCATTCCATTCATGTGGCAAAAGGTGTTGGCTGCGTTTCCTGCCACGGACGGGTGGACCGCATGCCGTTGATGCGCCGCGTCGCCTCGCTGTCGATGAAGTGGTGCCTGGAGTGCCATCGCCATCCGGAACGCTTCGTGCGCCCACGGGACCAGGCGTTCGCCATGGACGACCGCCATCCCGGCGCCGACGATGCGCTTGGCATACACCTCGTCGACGCGTATCGGATCGACCGGCGTCGCCTGACGGATTGTTCGATATGCCACCGGTGAGCGCCCTCGATGCATTGCGTGAAGCGTTGCCCCCGCCGGGTTCGCCGCGGTTCTGGCGGGCACTGGACGAGCTCGCCGACGATCCTGCGCGCCGTGCTCTGGTGGCCGCCGCGTGGCCTCCGCTGGCCGACCTAGAACCCGCCCTCGATCGACGCGGGTTCCTGCGCCTGCTGGGCGCCTCCCTGGCATTCGCCGGTCTCGCCGGCTGTTCGGGGCCACCGCCCGGGCGCATCGTGCCGCAGGTCGGTCGCGACGGCCGCTCCGTCCCCCACGCTGCCCGCTATGCGACGGCGCTCGCCACCGGTGGCGACGTGGTAGGTGTCTTGGTCGAGCTGCGGGATGGACGCCCGGTCAAGCTGGAGGGCAATCCCCGCCACCCGGCCAGCTACGGCGGCAGCGACCCGCGCATGCAGGCAGCGGTACTCGACCTGTGGGATCCGGCCCGCTCAGACGCGCCGCGCCGGCAAGGTGCTCCATCGAGCTGGGCTGCCTTCGAAGGCGAAGCGGCGGCGTGGCGCCGACGCTTCGGTGAACGTGGCGACGGCCTGCGCATCCTTTCCGGAACCATCGCTTCGCCAACGCTGGCGCGTCAACGCGACGCGTTACTCGCACGCTATCCGGGCGCTCGCTGGCATGTGCACGACCCTGCGGGCGGGCGCCCGGGCCGGGTGTGGCCGGACATGTCCAGGGCACGCACGATCGTCGCACTCGATGCAGACCCCTTGGGTGCGTTCCCGGGGCACGTCCGTCATGCGCGAGACTTCGCTGAGGCGCGCCGGACAGCCGATACGATGTCCCGCCTCTACGCGATCGAGCCGACGCCGTCGCTCACCGGACGCAATGCGGACCACCTGTGGCCAGCGGCGGCGACCGAGATACCGAAAATCGCCGCGGCGCTGGCCTCGGCCCTTGGAGTGGCCGTCGATGTTCCCGGGCTGGACGCGTTCTCCCACGGACGGATCGCGGCCATGGCCGGGGATCTGCGCGCGAATGCGGGTGCGTCGCTGGTACTCGCCGGGCCTTATCAGCCTGCAGTGGTTCACGACCTCGTACGCGCGATGAACCGGCTTTTGGGTAACGACAAGACGGTGCTGCGCGAACTCGCGACGCAGAGCGATGACGAACCGCTCGAGGACCTCGTCGCCGACATGCACGCAGGCCATGTGGACACGCTGGTCCTGCTGGAAACGAACCCGCTGTATACGGCACCGGTTTTCGCGGAAGCACTGCGCCACGTGGCACACACAGCACACCTCGGCCGTTATCGCGACGAAACGGCGGAGGCCGTGCAATGGCATTTGCCCGCGTTACATCCCTTTGAAACCTGGTCGGACCTGCTCACGCTGGATGGCATCGCGAGCATCGTGCAGCCGGTGCTTGCACCGTTGTCGGATGCGCGCTCGATGCATGACGTGATGGACCTGTTGCTGGGTGGCGTGCCGAACGATGCGCGCGAGCGTGTGCGCTCGACGTGGCCGCAACTGGACGAGGAGGCGTGGACATCGGCGCTGCGCGATGGTGTTTTCGAATCCACGCCGCCCCCCGTAGGGGCGCGCCCTGCGCACGACAGCCTATCGCGAAACCCCACAAGGCCCGATGCCTCACCGCAAGAAGCTGTCGCGCGCAGGGCGCGCTCCTACATGCCCAACGCATTGGAACTGCTGTTCCGCCCCGACGAACACCTGTGGGACGGTCGCCATGCGCATAACGCCTGGTTGCAGGAACTACCGCGCCCCGTGACATCGCTCACCTGGGGCAACGCCGCCTGGATCTCACCCGCGCTCGCCGCGGAGCGCGACCTGCGTGACGGTGATGCCGTTCGCCTGGAGGCGAACGGACGACACGTCGAGGCACCGGTGCTCGTCGTGCCGGGACAGGCGACGAACAGCGTCACCGTGACGCTCGGCTATGGACGGCGCAGCGGGATCGCCGAAGGACTCGGTTATGACGCCTACACTCTGCGCGACAGCGACGACACCTGGCACATCGGCGGGCTGGTGCTGACGAAGCTGGATCGCCGCGACATGCTTGCATCCACCCAGGCCCAACAAGACATGGGCCGTCGCGACATCGTCCGCACGGGAACGCCTGCGCATCCACCCAAAGGCGGAAGTACCGTACCGTCCAGTCTTTACCCCGACGTGGCGCACGGCGAGTACCGCTGGGCCATGAGCATCGATTTAAATGCCTGTATCGGCTGCAACGCTTGTACGATCGCCTGCCAGGCCGAAAACAATATTCCCGTGGTCGGCAAGGAAGAAGTCGCCCGCGGGCGGCGCATGCACTGGATACGCGTGGACCGCTATCACGAAGGGTCGCCCGCCGCGCCGCTTACCTATCACCAGCCGGTGCCCTGCATGCACTGCGAGCATGCACCGTGCGAGGTCGTCTGCCCCGTCGAGGCGACCGTGCACGACAGTGAAGGCCTCAACCTGCAGGTCTACAACCGCTGCGTCGGCACGCGCTTCTGCTCGAACAACTGTCCGTACAAGGTGCGCCGGTTCAACTTCCTGCAGTACGCGGACCTCGCCAGCGAAAGCCTGAAGGCCATGCGCAATCCGGACGTCACCGTCCGCTCCCGCGGCGTCATGGAGAAATGCACGTACTGCGTGCAGCGTATCGAGCGCGCCCATATCGCCGCCGACCGCGATAGCCGGCGCATCGCCGAAAACGAGGTGACGACAGCCTGCCAGGACGCCTGCCCCACCCGGGCGATCGTCTTCGGCGACCTGGGCGACGAGGCCAGCGCGGTCGCAAAGGCGAACCGGTCGACGCGTCGTTACGTCCTGCTCGAGGAATTGAACACACGGCCGCGCACGACTTACCTGGGCGCCTTGCGCAATCCGAATCCGGCGTGGGGGGAGTCGTGACCGACCGCGAGCCCGCCCATTTCGCCACACCCGCCGAAGTCACTGACATCGTGACCGGCCTCGTACTGGTGCATCGCGCCGGCCTCCGATGGAAGCTGGCCTTCGGCGCGGCGGCGCTGCTCACTGCCCTGCTGGTCGTCGCCATCGTCGTACTGCTGGTACGCGGCGTGGGCATCTGGGGGGTGAGCATGCCCGTGGCCTGGGGTTTCGCCATCGCCAACTATGTCTGGTGGATCGGCATCGGCATGGCGGGTACCTTCATCTCCGCCGCGCTCTACCTCACGCGGCAGGGCTGGCGCTCCGCCCTGAACCGGTTCGCCGAGGCGATGACCGTGTTTGCCCTGGCCGTCTCGTCACTGTTCCCCATCTTCCATCTCGGCCGGCCGTGGTTTTCCTACTGGCTGGCCCCCTACCCCGACCGCATGGGCCTGTGGCCGCAATGGCGCAGCGCGCTCGTCTGGGATTTCTTCGCGATCGGTGCGTACGTGATCGTGTCGGTGATCTATTTCTATGTCGGACTCATCCCGGATCTGGCGGCGGTGCGCGATCGCGCGAGCTCGCGCGGACAACAGGTGTTTTATGGCCTGCTGGCGATCGGCTGGCGTGGCGAGGCGCGCCAATGGGAACGGCATGCGACCCTGGTGAAGATCCTCGCGGGCCTGGCCGTGCCGCTCGTGTTCTCGGTGCACAGCATGGTGGCGCTGGATTTCTCCGAAGGGCTCCTGCCGGGCTGGCATTCGACGATTTTCCCGCCGTTCTTCGTGGCCGGTGCACTGTTCTCCGGCGCGGCGATGGTCATCGTGCTGGCCGTGCCGCTGCGTAAAGCTTACGCGCTGGAGGAATTCATCACGGACGAACACCTCGACAAGCTCGCGAAAATGATGCTCGCCGTAGGCTGGGTGGTGACCTATGGTTATGCCGCCGAAATCTTCACCGCATATGTCGGCGGCGATCCGTACGACACCGCCCTGCAACGCCATCGCATGCAAGGCGCGTACGCATGGCTGTTCTGGGCCACCATCGCTTGCAACAGCCTTTCCATCCAGGCCCTGTGGTGGCCTCGGGTACGCACCAGCCCCCTCGCGCTCGTCGTCATCGCCCTGCTGGTGCTCACGGGCATGTGGATGGAACGCTTCATGCTCATCGTCACCAGCCTGTACCGCGATTTCCTGCCGTCGAGCTGGGGCATGTTCCACCCCACGGTATGGGATGGCGCCTTCCTGCTGGGGTCGATCGGCCTGTTCGCGCTGCTCTTCCTCATTTTCGTTCGCCTCGTTCCCGTCCTGTCGATCGCCGAACTTCGCCGGCACGCGGCCGAACGCGTGGATACCCGGCCATGAGCGTGCATGGCCGCCTTCTCCAGTTGCACGACGCGCACGAACTGGCCTCCGCGGTCGACGCGCTGCATGCGCTCGGCTACACCCGGCTCGAAGCTTTTTCGCCCTATGCGGTGGACGGACTGATGGAAAAGCTGGGGTCGCCGCCGAAACGCATTCCGCCCGCGATGCTCACGGGCGGCCTGATCGGTGGTATCGGCATGCTCTGGCTGCAATACCACGCCGCCGCGGTGGACTATCCGCTCAACGTCGGCGGGCGTCCTGCGGCGAGCTGGCCGGCCTTCATGCCATCGGCCGTGGAAGTCGTCATCCTGCTCGCCGTCGTCGCCGGCTTCGTGGCGTTCCTGGTGGGCAGCCGCCTGCCCACTCTCTACCGGCCGGAGTTCAACGTGGCGTGGTTCGAGGAAGCGAGCCGCGACGGATTCCTGCTGCTCATCCGCGCGGACGACCCGAGGTGGAATGATCATCAGGTGGCCGAAGACGTTGCCGCGCTGGAGCCGTTACGTCATGCGGACGTTCCGTCATGAGGCGCGTAGCCATCCTGCTGATCGCCCTCCTGCCGGTGACCGGCTGCGAACGCGGCATGCACCAGATGTACGACCAGCCGCGTTACGAGCGCGGTGGCGAGGCCCCGCTGTTCGCCGATGGTGTCGCTTCCCGCATACCGCCTCGCGGCACGGTACCGACCTCCGACCCGGAAGCGATGCCGGCGCCACCGGCCGTCACTGAAGGCTTGCTCGAGCGGGGACGCGATCGCTACACCATCTATTGCACGCCCTGCCACGGTGTGGGCGGCGACGGTGACGGCATGGTGGTGCGGCGCGGTTTTCCGGGACCACCGAGCTACCACGAGCAACGGCTGCGCGACGCCGATGACCGGCACCTTTACGATGTCATCACCCGTGGTTGGGGTGTCATGTATCCCTATGCGGATCGCATTGCGCCGGCTGACCGGCAAGCCATCGTCGCTTATATCCGTGCCCTGCAGTTCAGCCGCCACGCACCCGTGGACCGCTTGGAACCGGAGGACCTCTCACGGCTCCGCGACCTGCCCAGCGAGGGAGCCCGGCAATGATCCTGCACGCATGGCTTGCGGCATGGTTGTTGTTCACCGGCGCGAGCGTCGGCGCCATTGCCTGGCAGGCCATCCACCGGCTCACCGGCGGCGCATGGGGCGGCGTCCTGGCAACGCGCTGGAGAATGCTGCGCATGTTACTGCCCCTGGCCGCGCTTGCGAGCGCGCCCATGCTGATCGCCGCGCCACACCTTTTCCCATGGATCCACCATCCGGTGGAGGAAGCGCGGCGCTGGTACCTCAGTTATCCGTTCCTCGCCTGGCGGACCGCCGGCTGCTTCGTCGCGTGGGCGATCGCGTGGCGGCTGGCGACGCGTGCGCCCGCCGCGAGCCTGATCGTCTGGCTGTTCGCCTGCGGTGTGTTCGCGAACGACTGGATCGTTTCGCTCTCGCCCGAGTGGCGATCCTCAGCGATAGGACTGGTGCTCGCGCTCGGCCAGTTGCTGGTGGCCCTGTCCACGGCCGTACTCTTGCGAACACCCCGGGAATCCTCGGTCGTGCCGCCCATCTTCCGCGGCGACCAGGCCTCGTTGCTCTTCGCCGCCTGCCTCGGCTGGGCCTATCTCGCCGGCATCGATTACCTCACCGCCTGGATGGCCGACCTGCCGTACGAAACCGCTTGGTACCTGCCCCGCACGCAGGGCTCTTGGGCCGCGCTGGCAATCGCAGCGATCGTGTTCCAACTCGTCGTGCCTTTCGTGCTGCTTCTCTCGCGCAAGGCGAAGGCCAGGGTCCATGTGTTGCGGGCAGCCGCCGCCTCTGTGTTGCTGGGCCAGGCCTGCCATGTCGCATGGATGGTGATGCCGTGACGCATGAACCGCAGGGCCTCGCCACTCGCCGGCTCGCGTCCCTGGCAGCGCTGCTCGCGGGGTCGACCATGGTCGTGCTGGTGGCCTGTTTCTTCCTTTGGCGCGGCTGGGTCACCGCCCCTGTGCCGTCGCCCCGCGCCGGCGAACCGAAACTCCAGCCGGAACCGCGCCGCGACATGGAGATGTTCCGCCGCCGGCAGCGCAACGCGAACGAGTGGGGCTGGGTCGATCGCGAACGCGGCGTCGCGCGGATTCCGGTGGAACGCGCGATGCGGCTGATGGCGAAGGAAGGAGATCGAAAGCCATGATACGGCTCCTCGTATCCGCCTTCTTGCTGCTCTTGCTCGCGCCCGCCTTCGCAGCCGTTCCGCCGCCGCGCGACCTCGACCGGCGTGCCGGCTTCGATCAACATATCGGTGCGCGGGTGCCCATGGATGTGCCGCTTACCGACGCGGATGGCCATGCAAAAACGCTCGCGACGATCGCGGACGGCAAACCCCTGCTGCTCGCCTTCGGCTATTACCGCTGTCCCAACCTCTGCGACCTCACGTTGCGCGGCATCGCCTCAGCCGTAGCGCGGGTACCGCTGGGGGTGGGCGCCGATTACCAAGTGGCCTTCGTGAGCATCGCGCCTAACGAAACCGCACTCGATGCGCGGGAGGCGCGCGACCTGGTCGCCCGCATGGAACCCCAGGGCCAGGCGATACGCTGGACCTGGGCAACGGCGGCGCCACCGTCCGTCGCCACGCTTACCCATACTGTGGGTTTCCGTTACTTCAGGGACCCGCGCGACGGCCAGTACGTGCACCCCGCCGGTTTCGTCGTCGTGGCGCCGGACGGGCGCGTGGCACAGTACTTCTTCGGCGTGGACTACGATGCGCACGCCTTGCGCCTCGCGCTGGTCGACGCCTCACACGGGCGGCTGGGCACCGTCATCGATCGGCTCGTCCTGCTCTGCTGCGGGTACGACCCTGCCACCGGTCGCTACAGCCTGCTGGTGTCGCGCCTCATGATGGCGCTGGGCTGTGCCTTCCTCGTCGTCATGGCCGCCGGCGCGCTGTGGCTGCGAAGGAGGACACCATGACCTTCCTGCCTGAGGCATCCAGCTTCGCCGGTCGGGTCGATGGCCTGTTCTATGCGATGCTCGGCCTGTCGACGGTCGTGGTGCTGGGCGTGTTCACCACGATGCTGGTGTTCGCCATTCGTTTCCGGCGCGGCCGCCATGTGGACCGCAGCGGCGAATCGCACCGGGAACTCGGCATCGAGATGGTCTGGACGCTCGTGCCGTTCGCGATGTTCCTCGCCATCTTCGTCTGGAGCATCCGCCTCTGGATCGTCATGCGAACGCCGCCGGCAAACGCATCGACGATCCACGTGGTCGGTAAGCAGTGGATGTGGGAATTCGAACATCCCGACGGCCAGCGCGAGATCGACACGCTGCACGTGGCAACGGGCCAGCCCATTCGCCTGGTGATGATTTCGCAGGACGTGATCCACGATGTGTCCATTCCGGCCTTCCGGGTGAAACAGGACGTGCTGCCCGGCCGCTATACGCAGCTGTGGTTCACGCCCACGCGCACGGGCACGTACAACCTCTTCTGCGCGGAGTATTGCGGTACCGATCATTCCCGGATGGGCGGGGTCGTCGTCGTCCAGACGCCGGCGGGCCACGCACGCTGGCTGGCCAGCCATGCCAGTGGATCGCTCGCCGACCAGGGCCGGATGCTGTTTACCCGCTTCGGGTGCGCGGGTTGCCACGACGCTGGTTCCTCCGTGCATGCCCCCCGTCTGGACGGCCTCTATGGAAGCACGGTGCCACTGGCCGACGGCCGCCAGGTGCTAGCCGACGAGCGCTACCTGCACGACGCGATCACCTTGCCCGGCAGCGAGGTTGCGGCGGGCTATGCGCCGCTGATGCCCAGTTACAAGGACCGGATCGACGAAGCAGACATTCTCGCACTGGTCGCCTACCTCAAGGTCCGTGGCACGGACAGGGAGATACCCCATGCAGCCCGCTGAACACGTCCCGCCCAGCTACCTCACGGACGGCAACACGCTCCGGTCCTGGCTGGCAACGCACGATCACAAGCGAATCGCGATCCTTTACGCAGTCTCGATCACGTTCTTTTTCTTCCTGGGCGGCATCGCCGCGGCGCTCATGCGCCTCGAACTGGCCACGCCGGCGGGCGACGTGATGAGCGCGGAAACCTACAACAAGACTTTCACCTTCCATGGCGTGGTGATGGTGTGGTTCTTCCTCATTCCCTCCATTCCCGCCACGTTGGGCAATTTCCTCCTGCCGATGATGATCGGCGCGCGCGACGTGGCGTTCCCGCGCCTCAACCTCTTCAGTTGGTACCTCTACGTGACCGGCGGCGTGTTCACGGTCGCCTGCCTGCTGCTGGGCGGCGTTGACACAGGGTGGACGTTCTACACACCCTTCTCCACGATGTTCTCTAACTCCCACGTGATGCTGACCGTGGTGGGTGTGTTCGTCGTCGGTTTCTCGTCGATCCTCACGGGGCTCAATTTCATCGTCACGATCCACACCATGCGCACGACAGGCATGAACTGGTTCCGCATGCCACTCTTCGTGTGGTCGATGTACGGCGTGTCCCTGGTCATGATGCTGGCGACACCGGTACTGGCCATGACGCTGGCCCTCATCGCGGCGGAACGCCTGCTCGGCATCGGCATCTTCGATCCCGCGCTGGGTGGTGATCCGCTGTTGTTCCAGCACTTCTTCTGGTTTTATTCGCACCCGGCCGTGTACATCATGGTGCTACCGGCCATGGGTGTGGTGAGCGAACTCATCACCGCCAGCGTGCGGCGGAAGATCTTCGGCTATCACTTCATGGTGTATTCGATCATCGGCATCGCGGTAATCGGGTTCCTGGTCTGGGGTCACCATATGTTCGTCGCCGGCCAGTCCATGTATGCGAGCATCGTGTTCTCCATCCTGAGCTTCATCATCGCCGTGCCGTCGGCGATCAAGGTGTTCAACTGGACGGCCACGCTCTATAAGGGCGACATCGCCTTCGGCGCGCCGATGATCTACGCGCTTGGCTTCGTCGGACTGTTCATGCTGGGCGGTCTGACCGGGCTGTTCCTCGCCGCCACGGCGCTTGACGTGAACCTCACGGACACCTACTTCGTCGTCGCCCATTTCCACTACATCATGGTGGGCGGTGCAGTGATGGCCTATCTCGGCGGCATCCACTTCTGGTGGCCTAAGATCACCGGGCGCATGTACTCCGAAGCGTGGGCCCGGTTCGCCGCCATCCTCATGTTCCTCGGCTTCAACCTCACCTTCTTCCCACAGTTCCTCGCCGGTGCCGAGGGCATGCCGCGGCGTTATCACTCATATCCTTCCGAATACGGACTGCTGAACGTATTGTCGTCGGCAGGCTCGGTGCTGCTCGCCGCATCGTACCTGCTGCCCATCGGTTACTTCCTGTGGTCGTTGCGCTTCGGCGAACGTGCTTCGAATGACCCTTGGGGTGTGGAAGGCCTGGAATGGACGACGCCATCGCCCCCACCCACACACAATTTCGACGTACCGCCGGTCGTCACCGACGGCCCCTACGCCTATAAGCACCCATGAACGCTTCCGCCCCGCGCACAGCCGAGCAGTTCGACGACGCCGCGCAGCAGCGCGACGCGGCGACGCTGGGCATGTGGGCGTTCCTGGCGACCGAGGTACTGTTCTTCGGCGTGCTGTTCGCCGCGTACACGGTATGCCGCGTGCTCTGGCCTGACGCCTTCGCCTCGGCCAGCCGGCACACCGACCTGACGCTGGGCGGCATCGAGACGGGTGTGCTCCTTACCAGCAGCTTCACCGTGGCGTTGGCGATCCGCGATGTGCAGCTTGGGGGCCGGCGGCTCGCGGTGTTTCTCTTGTGTTCCACCGCCGCGCTCGGCGTCGCCTTCCTCGTCATCCATGGACTGGAGTATTACGACGATTACAAGGCCGCCGTGATTCCCGGCATACGTTACGAGGAAGTAGGCGGGCTCGCATCCCAGCAACGCCTGTTCTTCTTTCTCTACTACGTCACCACTGCATTCCATGGGCTACACGTGGCCATTGGCGTGGCTTTGCTGCTCGTGATGGCCGTGCGTACGCGGCAGGGCGACTTCTGCCCCGAGTCCCACACGTCGTTGGAAGTGACCGCTCTGTACTGGCATCTCGTCGACATCGTGTGGATCTTCGTTTTTCCGCTCTATTACCAGGTGGGGCGGGCATGAATGAGCGGCCGCCCTCGCTTTTTGCCCACATAGTGGCGCTCATCACCCTTGGCGTGCTCCTGCTAGCCAGCATCGTCGTGTCGCGCATCCACCTCGGCACGTGGAACTCCTTCGCAGGCCCTGCCATCGCCGCGGTCAAGGCGTCGATCGTGCTGTTCTTCTTCATGAAGTTGCGCAAGAGCGGACCTTCCGTTCACTTTGCCGCCTGCTTCGGTTTCGCCTGGCTGGCAATCATGATCGTCCTGACACTAAGCGATTTCCTGACACGATGGCCTGTGATCGTGCGGTAGTGAGGTCGGTAGAGTGCGGAAGCGCTTTGACTGAAAGGGAATCAGGACAACCCCGCCCGTTCCCTGACGTTATCGGGAAGACCCGCAAGGACATATGCCGACACCTTTTCCCAATGCCAGAAGACCGCCATATTCACGCAGACCTCCCCACCATTTCCTTTCATATGATAGGCAAGTCCTACCCGACAGACATCGTCGATCTCACACCATTTCAGCTGCCTGCGTGCCATGAAGCGTCGGCCAGAAAGCACAATGATTTGCTCAACGCCTTGCTCGTCGAGCTTAATCGAGTGCGACTCGAACATATGCTTAGCCATGAACAACCCTAAGGCGACTCCGAGAGAGCCGATCATGATGCCAGCCGCCTCTGACGCCGAGAGCAAAATCGACAACGAAACCCCAAGGCACGCCATAACACAGATCGCCGAGAGGACCGCGCTCAATTTGGGCTCTCTCTCGATCCGTGTGGTTGACCTTCAGGCCGCGGTCTGTTGATCGGGGTCGAGCCAGGGATTCTTCGGTAGATGCCTGAGGTTGGCGCAGATCAGGTAGCTGATGGTGATGAGGTGGTCATCAGTGCCGTAGCC